>JAQUAF010000115.1 GCA_028687435.1 Verrucomicrobiia bacterium
AGAGTGGGGCAAACTCATTGCCGATGTGCCGGCAGCCACAGCCATCCTTGATCGCTTCCTCAAACATGCCCAACTCATCCAGTTCAAGGGACGCAGTTTCCGGCTCAGCGGTCGTGCTCCACGCCCCCCGCAAGCCAAAACCCCAACACAAGATAGCGCCCCCGCCAGTCCACCACCCCCCGGCGCCCTTGCGGACAACGGGGAATTGTCCTGTCCCCCCTCAAATTAACGCATCCGCAAAAAATGGAATCATCATCGGAAACAAAAAACCAGCCGCGCTTAAAGCGCGGGCCAAGAGAATTTTTGGCCTCTGGCACTCTCTGGCCGAGGGGCCAAGAGGCGGCTTGCCCTAACGGGCCATCCGGCGAGGACGCCGGCACGCCGCCGATGGCTTTGAACACCAATAATCATGCTCGCGCCCAACGAGATATTCAGAAGAACAGCAAGCCTCATGCCAAGAACTTCGCCTTGACCGTCGCACACACTCATACTACAAAAACATAGCCCTCAAAGTGGCGGCATTTGAACCGACCACAAGTGGCGGCATTTGATTCGACCGGTGACATTGTCTGGCACCTACGCTTTCAACGGTTTTCATTGGGATTTCCTACTACGGACAAGCTCTATCATACGTTGGGAGAGTTACCAGAGCCTGTTCAAACCCACAAATTTTGCTGATGAAATATTTTGTGAATTGTTCAACTTCTCAAGCGTACGGCCATCGAGTTCAAGGCAAGAAATATTTTTTGCGAGTTGCCAGATGCCCCCTATGTGTGATGGCATTGAAAACTACCGGAATCTCATAGCTCATAACACATCGATTTTGAGCCCAATCTCTCTTTTCGCATTGTCTGGCACATACGCTTTCAACGGTTTTCATTGGAATTTTCTATTACGGACAGGCTCTAAAAGAGCTTGTCGCACCCACATGCACCAAATTGAGCAATTGGGGTCTCACCATTCGTTTGTCGATATTTGATTACTTGCACATATCAACTTCAAACAGGTAGGGAGTCATCGGCAAAAGCCGCATTTCGCCCGTTTTTTCCACCGTTTCATAAATCAGGTCTTTAAGCGTCTCGATTCTGCCATTGCCTTGTATTTTTATGGGGATTGCTTCTTTGTTTATGTTGATGAAATACATAAGAAATTTATTGTTGTCGGTTTTCACCGAACGACTTTCCACTCCCCAAACGTTTTCTCCTGTCGGACTGACAAGCCGTAGATTTCGCTTAATGCCAATCTCATTAAAAAGTCCGTCACAAAGCCGACCAACTTGTTCAGGCTGTGGAACGCTTGGCAGATAATAGATCCGCCCTTTGCCGCGTTGTTTAAAAAACACTGAAATATCATTTATGCGAATTTTTGCCCCGGCGATACAAAACAAATCGACTGTCTTTCTGGGGTATTCGTATTCGTCAAAAGCTAGGGAATCTTCTCCCATGATAAAAACAGCGCCCCCATTTTCAACATATTCGACGATTTTTTGATAGGTCGTGTCTGTCACCCGCTTGGCTGAAGCTATAATCACCAATTTGTATTGCGACAACCCGCCGTTTGCTGCCAATCTTTCGGTGACAAAGGTTGTTTTGGCATCCAAAAAGGACGTCCCTTCATATACAATTCGCAAATCCGTTTCGTGAAAAGAACGATGTTCTGGAATATCAGGTGTCGAATAATGCGAATACAAGAGCGCCGCCTCCGCCTTGGCTTGAGAAAATTTGACGAGATGATGGGCCAATCTTCTTATTTCCAAGCTGCTTCGCCCCATGCTGTACAATATCCACGGCATGGCCGATACATCGATGCAGTGCTTGGCCAATGGATGATAATGCCAAAAGTGAATATTTCCAACGCCCCTCACAAACGCCATCCACATTCCTGTTCTGAGAAAGTCGGAAAAAGCCTTCTCATCGGTTTTCTCCTCGCCTTGTCGGTGCCAACTGCCAGGCGCATGCCATTCAGCATCGCCAAGGGTTTTATTTGGGTCAAACGAATGAAACAAATCATAAGCAAAATTTGCCGTCCAATAGTCGCATGCGTAGCGATCATGGTCTGGCCATTGATCGCCATCAAAACTGTTATAATCGCTCAATTCGCATAACAGTTCGAAATCTCCGCCGCTTTGGTAAGCCTCCTGCCAATACGAATCCTTGCAATAACGCGGTGTGCCATACATGGGGTGTTTGAGATCATGCTCGCGAATAATCTGCTTTTGAAAATTATAAAACTCAAAAAGTTTTTGCTGCGCAAACAAACACCAGTCCTGAAAATGCGGAAAACTATCTGCTTCGCCGGCGTTCTCCGGCGGAGGCCATATCTCATCAAAACTGTTGAGGTTTGTTTTCCAAAGTTCATTAAGCTTTGCCAAATCCTTGTATTTTTCAGCCATGCGCCCGCGGAAAGCCTCGGTATGGATTGGAGCGCGGCAGTCATATGTCTCTTCATGGCCAAAATCATATGCCAAAAAAGCCGGCTTGCTTTTTAGCATCGGCGCAATCGTTTTAAGCCATTTTTCGAACGTTTTTCTGACCGCGGGATGGTCGACGCAAAATGAGATGGCTCCAAACTTGCCTTGTTTGACTTCCGGATATTTTTTTATCAGCCAATTAGGTAATACCCGGGGGGTTGGCCACGGCTCAACCGCCAGCCCAATTTCCAACGCCTTGTCAAAACAAGTCAAGTCCGGAATCTCGACCGTTTCCTCGTCCTTTGAAATGGATTTCAGGGAATAGGACATTCCATTGAAAGGCATCACCAGATTATATCCCAAGTCGATAAATTGTTGGCTGATCAAGTCGCCTGGCGCCCCCCAGTTGCACGGCCCAAAGAAAAAACAGGGGGTTTCTCCGCTGTAAAAGTATCCGTTCTTAATGGTGATGTTTCTTAAATCGTATCGTAGAACAGTTGGTTGTTTCTTGGGGGTTTCCATCATTTCGCAAACTTCGCGACTCCCTTCTTCGCAAATGCGCAATAGGAAATCAACGCTTCGATTGGCGCGAAACAGGCGGTTTCCCTTGAGATCGGACTCCAGCCAACGTGTTTCCTCTTCGGCAAAGGCGTGACGGCCGGGATAAGAATAAGTCGGGAGGAAAACGTTGATCGTCGCCAACGCCACTTTGGACAGACTCACGTCAAGGCCCAGCGCCTCTGCTCTTTCAAGTTGCGAGCGAAAGACAGCCTGTCGTTCCTTTAAAAGGGCGACTTTTTTTTCAATGCCCTGCTTGGTTAGGAGAAGGAAGGTCTTGATTTCATGCGCCAGGATTTTATTCTTTTGCGAATGCAGCAAAAAGTCTGCATCATAGTTGCCTTGCCTGCACTCCTTGATCTGACTGTCCCAGTTAATGGCATAGGAGTTCACCCCTTCCTTTAGTTGCAGGGGAAAACGTCCGTTGAAGATCTCTTTATTTTCCGTCCGACCATTCAGCGCAACCGCCAATTCCGCCTTGGCATCCTGGGGGGAATAGATGATTAGTTTCTGCGGGGAGTCCAGTTTTTCAACATAGTATGGTTTTTCATTGGGGATGAAAATGGCGTATGTCGATAACGCTTTCGCTTGCGCATAGGCATCCTTGCCCAGGAAGACGCGCCCACAGGCCGATGGCGGCTTCCATTGTTGATTTTCTCCTTTCTGCCAAGCAAGATATTGTTTCAATCCATAACCATCATTGTCCAAAACAATCGCGTTTAATTTAAGGCTGCCATCCGCCAATTTTAGCGGGGCGATAAATTTGAATGGAATTTTTGCTTCATAAACCAAGCCGTGGTCATCCGCCTTGATATTCGACGCCGCTTGGTCGGTGACAGTAACAGGCTTTCCTTTTCCTTTGTATTTGATGGCCAAGACCATGTCCTTCAAGTCCGCAAATCGGACTGCCGACTTGAAACAATGAACATAGGGTTTTCCTGATGGCAACAGCGCAAACGCATAATCATTCTGGACTCCCTTTGCCGCTTCGTTATGGATCACGAACTGAAGACAATCTCCTTGCCAAATTTCGCCGCCGGAATAGGGCTGGTGAAAGACATTATCGCGGGTTTCGCAGGCGAGGTAGAGATTTTCATCGTCATAGCCAAGATAAAGACGGGCGCTGAGATCCTCCTCGCCGCCATATGGGTGGACCGCCTGAATTTGTATTTGGTTTAATGGAATCGGAGTGACGCCTTGCCAGTCGTTGAGATCGCCGTCGATTGTCGGCGGGGATTTAAGCCATTCCGCAACATGAATTTTGGCGGATGGAATTTCCATCTCCGCTGTTTTTTGCAACATGCTGTTCATGGCGGCCGCCGATATGGCGTTGATATTGTCGGCGATTTCATTCAGTTGCGCATAGCCGTCGTTTAGCGACACAAAGATCATCTGCCAAGGGGAAGTCTCCTGCCGCGGATCCGCTTTGCGCGCGGCGCACAGGTCGACGCAATGCGGCGCGTTTAAAATAAGCTGAAATTGCTTTGCGCCAATCAAGCCGATCCCCTTTTTTGTTTCCCGGGAATGCAACATGAGAAGGTTCCCATGGGGAGTGTTGCGCCAGCCGATTGACATCGCGCTGCCGGTTGTCGGTTTGCCATTGACGGCGGTGGTGAAGGCGCATGTTTCAGGCAGCTTGTTAATGACCCACAAAGGCTCAAAATAACACACGTTATCCGTGCCGTTTTCAACGCTGAGCGCTGTCGAGACGGCGGAAATGTCTTTCCAAATTTGAAATGTCGCCTTTAAACGCAAATTTTCGAAGGCCATGGACTTAAGCGGCAGGCTGACCCTGATCGCTTTGGTTGCGGCTGTGTCCAAAAACACTTCCATTTCGGATAGTCCCTTTTGCGCCGCTTGCAGATCAACGACCAATGGCTGGGGTTGTTTGGTCTTTGCCTTGCCAACCGACCAGGGAATCAAAATTGAGTTAATGGTCCCGCCGATTTTCAGTTCCCCCTGGTTAAATTCAAACGTTTCATTTCCCGTGCAGAATTCGATTTTTGTCTCATTGATTTCATGGATTCCGAAAGTTTTCCCTTTAATATGGGGAACAATCAAAGCAAACATGCAACCGGCCAGCAATAGGGGCTTCATGATTTTTTTCACCAAGGATAGCAATAAACTGTTGTTTGATAACCAAAGCCCAATTCCGAGGATAGAGAATCTTTGTCAAAGGCTCCCACGTGACCGTCAAACATCAACACATTGGCGTAGCCGCTGTGGCGGCAGTGGACGATGCGTTTGGTGCTTGTCGGGATCACCCCGCCGGGATAGCCGAACCAGTAAACTTGGTCTGTGGGCTGACTGACGCCGTCGCTACGAACTCCCGAGTCGGCCAGCAACGGAAATTGCGCTGGCGAACGACTGGCGGCCCAGGAAAATCCGTAAGCGGCCGTGCTTGCGCCGGGACTGTCGATCCGAAAATGCAGGGTTGTGAGATAATTTTCCGGCCAGCCATAATTCATTCCATAGGTTGAGTTAAACGTTTTCGATCCATTTGCGGAAGGGCAAAAGTAAATGTTTGAGTCCTTTACATAGCCTTTCGAATAAAGCAGTTCCCCCCAGACTTTCTGTCCGTTCCATGGACATGGAAGATAACCTTCAAAATCTTGCGCATATTGAATCAGCGCCAATCCGCACTGTCGCAGGTTGTTCATGCATTGGATACCTTTCGCCTTGTCACGCGCCGACTTCAGCGCGGGAGAAATCAGCATTGTAAGTATAGATATTATTGCTATGACAACAATCAATTCCAAAATGGTAAAGGCGTCAGGCCGTCTGCCGCCGACTCGGAAGGAAGCATTGGCATCCGGCTCGTTTGGACCGCGCTGACACTGCGGCGCTGGCCGGCCTGTTGTTTGGCGGCGGACATCCGTAGACGCTCGGACGACGAAGGGCATTTTTACAAAATTGGTTTTTTGGCCTTGGATTTTGCCGTTGCCGAGCCATTCCATCATCATCCTCACAGCGATTCTTGACATGTCGGCAAACGGTTGGCCGATGGCGGTCAACGTTGGCGAGGTCAGTTCACCAATGCGAAAGCGATTGCCAATCAAAAGATCCCCCATGATAACCATGCCGACCTCGCGAGGAATATTCCATTGATTGTGGAGAGTTTCACGCTGGCATTCCAAGCCGCTCCAATCGGAATCGCAACAAAAGGCCACCCGGCGATGTTCCTTCCTAATCAAATTATTAAAGTAATCCCGCCTAGCAGGAAAAGCGCGAGTTTCCACAATCTCCACCGTTAGATGATGTTGAGATGACTTCTGGCAAAAGAGGCGTTCGCGTTCTTTCTCATCGGTATAGATCGGAGTGTATTCATGGAAGAGAACCACGTGTGAATATCCTTGGCGGTTCAAATAGACGAAGGTCTTGTCGAAAGCATCGGCATAGTCCGGCATGACGGCGGGTATCTTTGACAGGCTTGGCGGTCGTGTCCCCAGCAGCACCAGCGGAATTCCCAAGCGATGAATCTGCACCGTGACCTTAGGGTAGAAAGGCCGGTTTGCCGATGGCATCCAGAGGATGCCATCCACACGGTGTTCAATAGCCAGAGAAAGGGCGCGCTGTTCAACCTTTTCATCCGGTTCTGGCGTGAATTGCGCCAAAAGCGCATAGCCATGATCTGTCGCAATTCGTTCCGTGTAGTCCATGAGTTCGGGGATATTCCAAGGAACAATCAAAGACAGCAGTTGTTGGCGCCGTGTTTTGAAGGCCACCGCCATGCGATTGGGAACATAGTTCAGACGTCGGGCGACGGCTAAAATGCGCACGCGTGTTGACTTTGAATAACGCGTGTTTTGGGGATCGCGTAATACAGCGGAAACCGACATCCGCGAAACGTTGCAGCGCTCGGCAATATCCTTCAGGGTAAAATTTTTCACGATCCGCCTGTTGTGTGCATTACCGGTAAAGCATATCATTGTTTGTGAATTTGTCAAATCGGACAGCGATTTCGCAGCGATTTCGGAACGTTGCCGGAATCCGGCATCTTTCGGGTCGGCATCATTTTTTGGTTCTATAGCAGGATTTGTGGGTTAATCTTAACTCCACACCGCGTCTCAGCAAAAACCCGCCGTGCGATTTTCATCATTACCGAAAGCGTCTTTGGATCCGTGTCCACCAAAGCCAGCGTTCCGCCGGCCATCACCGGACTGGTAGCCATCTTGTGGACGACCGGCTTGCCGAAAAAGTGGCTGCCTGCGCCGATAACTGTAACTTGGGGTCCTCTCATTTATTTATGCTCGCTTTCTATGGTCGTCGAAATTGTGAACTACGCAATTTGCGCCATGTAGATATGACGGCGTCGTTCATGAGTCGAATCAAAACTGACCATTCGGCCATCCGGATGCCAGCGTGGATGCAAATCGCAGCGAATATCACCTGTTGACACGGGATCTGAATAAAAAGACGCCAGGTCGGCGCCGGTGTGTCCCTCTAAATCATAAACATACAAATGACGATAATTGCTTTGCGGATAGCTGTCATATAAAATACGTTTTCGGTCAGGCGAATAACTGCAATGACCGTCGGCCCTGAAAAACTCCCGATCGACAATCTCACAATCCTGACTTTTATCGCGCAGGAGGTAAAGCTGGTTGTCTTGTCGGTGCTCCGCATAAATCAAAAGATGGGTTTCATCGCGCCAGTGATAGTGCGATGACATCCGGTAATCGCTCAAGACATACACGTTAGCTCCGTCCGCATCCGCTGTTATCAAAGCCGTACCCCACGGTTTTCCGGGAACTGGAATATTCCGAACAAA
This sequence comes from Verrucomicrobiia bacterium, assembly GCA_028687435.1. Classification (GTDB taxonomy): domain Bacteria; phylum Verrucomicrobiota; class Verrucomicrobiia; order JABWAM01; family JABWAM01; genus JAQUAF01. The sequence goes on from JAQUAF010000115.1 coordinate 7,740, forward strand.
AGCGATTAAACGGCTGCCGTCCGTATTAAAGGAAATATGATTGATCACCAACCTCCCATTTTTTACAATGCTACGTGTATCCCACAGCAACTCATTGATCTTTTGAAGCGACATGATCAGGCGTCCTTTTCCGGTTGTCATGTCAATTAGAAAGATTCCGTCATCCTCAGGTGATTTGCAGTTCCTGTTGATATCTGCCATGCCGGCATAGCCGTATCCCGGACGAAAATCAAAAACGCGTGAGAAATTAATGCTCAGGGCGTAGCGTCCTCGGGAATCAATGGCGGCAACGGGCATTTCGAGCCTGCGTTCCCGGCTGGTTTTGACGTCATGGATGATCGCGCGATAGGAGTTTCCGTCACGAACGTTATAAACCACCTCTTGATCCGGCCTCGCCGGGTTCCACTGGAACATGGCCCCCTGCTGGAAATTCCAAGCGGTTGTTTCCGCGATTCTTATGCTTCTTCTGCTTGCGATTTCGATCATGCCCAACTCCGCAACGTCCTTAGCGGTCGGCAGCCGATCCATAAAATCAACCTTGTGATAAAGATGGTATTTGCCGTTAATGTCAAATGCGGCCATATCATAATAGCCAAAGAAATAATGGCCATTTCCTTGGGTAAGCCTTTCCACCGGTGCTTTCTGAATCTGCACTGACGGCACGGTTATTGTCTTCTCTTGGGACATCTTTGAGGTTTTTGCAAAACTCCCCAATTCGGGGGGAATTAAGCGCCGGTTGATTGTCAATAGTTTTTATTTGCATGGTCAATAATCGGTTTTGATAAGCATGGTAGCTAAAACAGTTTGATCCAAAGCTCCCTCCTGCCCCTTGCATGTAAAGCAAGCATTTCCCTTGGGAGCTACTACCGAAAACACTCGCACCATCTGAGTTCCCGTTGGAATTTCCAGTGTCTGATCCATAAGCAGAGTTTTACTTTCAGTACCGCACCATCCCTGTATCTGCAGTTGGATCGGCTTTTCGATGGGCACACTAAAAATCAGTCTTGCCTGTACCCGTAACGGACGAGAGAGGTTCAATGTTAGGCTCTCACCCAGGGAGTCTTGCAGGTTGATCTTTCGGGTCATGGATTCAACCGGCGTAAAGATCAGACTTTCCAACGCGCTCCATCCAACCCACTGTCGCGATTGGGCGTGGTCAACCAGCGCCGCCCGCGCAGACAGGGGTAGGTTGTAAATTGTAGCGAATACGGCTATGGCCGCCACAATAGGAATTCTCAGTTTCCTCCAGATTTTTATCAGATACCCTTCCCAAGGATTTCCAATCTCCGGCACTGCCTGGACTGCCGATTTCAACCGCGCTGTCTTTCCTTTTGTTTTGACGCTTCGCACAACAGGTTTCACTTGAACCACGCTGGGAAGAACTTCTGTTGTGTGAGAGAGTTGGGTTGGGGGAGCCATCGAAGAATCTTCTATTGCTGAAACTGCCGTGGCGGGAACCACAGTTTCAACACCAGCATCTTGTGCCATCATTGGAGGCGAAAAGGTGGGTTGTACACCAACCAACTGATGAAACTCACGGGCCGGTTTCCAGCGCTGTTCATTGGGGCACCAAATCAACTGGCTCCATCTCATTTGTCGGTTGGTCAGTTGTTGGATCACAACACTCCGGGGCACTGGTTCATAGCTTTCGCTTTGCGGCACGGCCACCAACAGGTCGGTTTCACGAGGAATAGTCATTTTTGTCTCCAAGTGGAATTGGGTGTTGTAAATGTTCAGTTTCTCTCAAGCAGCTGCTGGTTTTGCCAGTCGCAGGGTCAACTTATTCAGGGCGGAGCGGAGTGCGCTTTCTTCTTTGACTGGCAAGTCCCCTTTCAACACCATACGCAAGCGAAAGGTTAGCCTTTCAACTCGCAAGAAATAAACTTCCTCGCGTTCGCCAGTTGGAGATTCTGCCACTGGATTCTTACGGTAACCGGCCATAACATACTGTGAATCCAATGATAATTTTGAAATGGCATTCCACTCCGTCTCCAAGTACTTGGCCATTGCCTGCTTTGGGTCTTCGGGTTCAATCGCCACAGTTACTTCGTTTTTAGTCAAAGGCTTGCCAATCATTTCCAAGATTATAAAAGAGGATGTCGCGCCGACATGCACCAAACTAAGCAGTTGGGGACGTATCATGATTGCGTTTTCCTTCCAATTGGACAGTTTGGGCAGGGTCACCACCAATCCGCCGTAGTCAAACACCCATTCAGTGCTCAAGCCTCCTCTCCCCCCTTGAGTCAGCTTCTTTTGGCGAACACCCAATAAGATCTCCACAGGTGGGATTCCACTTTTTGTGGAATGCACCATATCCGTCTGGGCGGGAATATCTTCCGCAGACTTTTCCGGATTGGCAACAGTCGAAGAGAACTCCCCCGGTGCCGCTTGTGCCACCTCTGTTGACGAAGAAGCATCACCTGTTTCCACAACGCGGGTTGATGGTTCGTCTGTAATCGTATTGACAGGCAATGCATCTTCCGACCGAGCTGCCTGTTGTTGAATTTTTCCTGAGCGTACCGTCAGTTGGCTCAAAGAGTATCGGATGGCCTGTTCATTCTTTGGCTCCAGCTTGGGTGAGAGAACCATTCGCACCCGAAAGCCAATATCACCTGCTTGCAAAAAGTGGATTTCCTCGCGCACTTGATTTGCTCTGTCCGGCGAAGAGGCATCCGCAATAACCTTGCGGAAACTGCCAACCGTAAGGCGGGGAGCCAAGGGTTGGTTGATCACGGCAATGCCTGCTCCTTGTTGGTAGGCGGCGGCCATGGTCTTTGAATTGACCAAGCGGACATATTTGCCAGAATCCACTGCCCGAGATTGGTCGCCAAGCAACTCCATGTGGACTGTTGAGGGAGATTCCAGAGGCCCACAACGCAATAATAAAAGCTGTGGTCTCAACAGCATTGGATTCTCAATCCAATTAGCGGCACGAGGCAAACTCAATTGGACACCGCCATAGTTAAATGTGACCATCGTGTTGCCCGGCGTCGAGGGTGAAGTCCACTCCACAATTTTAGCGCCTGAAGTGAGAAACACCTCTCCCGCCAGCAAAGGGTTGGCAACCATTGACAATCCAGCCACCACAAATAAAACAAACAATAATTTAATTTTAATAGAGTTTATTTGGAATAGGAATTTGAGCATGAAGTTTCACTTTTCACTTACTCAGGCATGAGCATGTCTGGCATCCATTCTAAAGTTATGCAACCCGCAGGCGACCTCCATGACCAGATCGT
>JAQUAF010000116.1 GCA_028687435.1 Verrucomicrobiia bacterium
TCTTTAAGGGAACCTTTTGAGATTCCCTCCTCCCGATTTTTCTTCAGCCATAAAGACATCGTTCCAAAAAGGGTCGTTTTTTCGCCCTCTGAAGAATTGACGAAAAAACGCCGTTCCTTTAACGTTCGTTTATGCAACGAGTACCAAACCGGCGACGCAAACGGTTGAAGGTCCTCTGCTGGAATGGGTTTTGATCAATCCTTCCCATTTACGATCAGGTCGCGGAAGCGTTTGAACAGATATTGAGGATCGTGCGGTCCTGGCGCGGCTTCGGGATGGTACTGGACGCAAAACATTGGCTCTTTCCGATGTCGGAGTCCTTCCACGGTGTTGTCGTTCAGATTCATGTGGGTCACTTCCACCTTTGCGCGGTCAATGGTATCCGTGTCCACGGCAAAATTGTGGTTCTGCGAGGTGATCTCCACCTTCCCGGTTTTCAGATCCTTGACCGGATGATTGCATCCGTGATGTCCAAACTTCAGCCGGTAGGTTTTGGCGCCGGTGGCCAGGCCGAGGATTTGGTGGCCGAGACAGATTCCCATGATGGGAACCTTGCCCAAAAGCTGCCTCGCGGCATCGATTGCGTATTTGACGCCCATCGGATCGGCTGGACCATTTGAAAGAAAGACTCCGTCCGGTTTCATGGCCAGAACAGCCTTGGCTGTTGTTGTCGCCGGCACCAAGGTCACGTCCATGCCGCTTTGCCGCAGGCGGCGCAGAATATTCCATTTGATACCAAAGTCATAAGCCACCACTTTGAGATCCAAAGGCAGGCCTTCTTGCATGCCCCATGAGTTTGTCAGGCTTCCGTCGGGGTCCCATCGGTGCGCTTTTTTGCAGGTCACTTTTGACGCATAATCCTGCCCATCCAGTCCGCCCCATTCCCGGGCTTTCCGGATGCCTTCTGCGGTATCGACCTTTCCGGTCACGGACAGGAAGCCTTTCATGGTGCCCTGCTCTCGCAATTTGATGGTCAAAGCCCGTGTATCCACGCCGGCAATGGCGGGAATTCCGTGCCGTTTCAGGCTTTCCGTCAAGGATTCCCGGCTTCGCCAGTTGCTGGGTTCGTTCAGGTTGTGGATGATGAAGCCGCTGTCATAAAGCCGTCCAGCTTCCATGTCCTCGGGATTTATTCCCGAGTTGCCGATTTCGGGATAGGTCATCGTGACAAATTGGCCACTGTAGGATGGATCGCTCAGGATTTCCTGGTATCCGCTCATGCCGGTGTTGAACACCACTTCTCCCACGGAATCCACCATGGCGCCTGCGGAATAACCGCGAAGGATGGTGCCATCCTGCAAGGCCAGAAAAGCCGTTTTTTCCCTCTGTCCAGCCCAATTCCAACGTTTGGATGCTGTTTTGTTTTTTTGCTTGGCCATATGTTACACCTTTTTTTCGGCGGCAACGGAATTGTCAGATTTTGAGCCAACACGTTTCAATTTTGGGGCATGCCGGTGGAATTCCTGCAAGCTGCACACCTCCATGTTTTTCATCTTGCGCAAGGATTCGATCGCATTGATTGCCGCCCGCAGACCGTCCACAGTCGTGGTGGTGGGAATTCCCCGGATTACAGCGCGGGCCCGCATTTTCATCTCGTCGGTTTGCGGTTGGGCGCCAGTGGAAGGCGTGTTGACAATCCACGCAACCCGTTTTTCCTCAATCATGTCCAAGACATTCGGACGTCCATCGGCAATCCGGAACACCGCCTCGGTCAGCACGCCATTATCGCGCAGGATCCGTCCGGTTCCGCCCGTGGCATACAATTTGAAGCCCTGTTCCACCAGCCGTTTTGCCAGGGGAATCACATCGGCCTTGTCGCGGTCCCGCACGCTGATGAAGATGTTTCCCTCTTTTGGCAGGGTGTTGCCAACGGCAAGCTGGCTTTTCAGGAAGGCCATGCCGGAGGTCATGTCGATGCCCATCACTTCGCCGGTCGATTTCATTTCCGGCGTCAGGACGATGTCGCTTCCGGGAAAACGCGCGAACGGGAAAACCGCCTCCTTGACCGAATAGTAACGAGGCGTGACTTCCCTGGTGAATCCGATATCGCCTAATTTCTGACCCGCCATGCAAAGCGCCGCAACCTTGGCCAGCGGCACGCCGATGGTTTTGCTGACAAATGGCACGGTGCGGGACGCGCGTGGATTGACCTCCAGCACATAGACCTTTCCGTCCTGGACGGCATATTGCACATTCATCAGGCCGCACACCCTCAGTTCCCGGGCCAATGCGTGGGTATATCGGCGGATGGTCTCCTTGGTCGCTTCGGTGAGGGTTGGCGCCGGGATTGTGCAGGCGCTGTCGCCCGAATGGATGCCGGCGAGTTCCACGTGCTCCATGATTGCGCCAATGACCGATTGCCGTCCGTCCGACACGCAATCCACATCCACCTCGACCGCCTGTTCCAGGTAGTGATCGATCAACACGGGCCGTTTTTCGGAAACTTCCATGGCCTCGGTCATGTACTTGCGAAGCATCTGCCCGTCGTAGGCGATCACCATGGCCCGTCCGCCCAGCACAAAGGAGGGGCGGAGAAGGACGGGATACCCGATCCGGGCCGCAATTTTTTCAGCCTGTTCCATCTTGGTTGCCAGTCCGCCATCCGGTTGGGGGATTCGCAACCGGCGTACCAGCGTATTGAACAATTTCCGATCCTCGGCCACCTCAATATCCCTTGGCTTGGTCCCAATGATGTTCACCCCATTGGCTTCCAGTTTTTTGGCCAGATTCAGCGGAGTTTGCCCGCCAAACTGGACGATGGCCCCCCAGCATTTCTCGTTTTCGTAGATATGCAACACGTCTTCCACGGTCAGCGGCTCAAAATACAGGCGGTCGCTGGTGTCGTAATCCGTGCTGACTGTTTCCGGATTGCTGTTCACCATGATTGTGGAGAATCCAGCCTCCCGCAAGGCGAACGAGGCGTGCACACAGCAGTAGTCGAACTCGATCCCCTGCCCTATCCGGTTTGGGCCGCAACCCAGAATCATCACTTTTTTTCGTTGATCCGGACGGCTTTCGTTGACATCGCCGTAAGTCGAGTAGAAATAGGGCGTGCTGGCCACGAATTCCGCAGCACAGGTGTCCACCAGGCCATAGACCGGTCGGATGTTTTTTTGATATCGGACCCGGCGCACGTTTTCCTCTTTATCATTCAAAATGCAGGCGATTTGCCGGTCGGAATACCCAAACTCCTTGGCTTGCCTCAACAAAGCCGGGTTTTGGCTCAACCCTTTCACGGTCCGGACACTGCGAATCTCCTCCTCGTACGCTGCCAGTTCTTCCATGTGACGAAGGAACCACGGATCGATTCCTGTGCGCTTCGACACTTTTTCAACACTCCATCCCCTTTTGAATGCCGCCCGGATCGCAAAGATGCGTCCGTCTGTGGGACGATCCAAACGGGCTTCCAGATCCTTGTCACTCAACGAATCGAAGCGTGCATCCTTGCCGTCCGCTCCGAAACCGGCGCGTCCGGTTTCCAACGACCGGAGGGCCTTTTGGAGCGACTGCTTGAAGGTCTTGCCAATGCTCATGGTTTCGCCCACGGATTTCATCTGGGTTCCCAGCGTATCGTCGGCCGCGGGGAATTTTTCGAACGCAAAGCGGGGCACCTTGGTTACGACATAGTCAATGGCAGGCTCAAAACAGGCCGGGGTTTTTCGGGTGATGTCGTTGCGGATTTCGTCCAGCGAGTATCCCACCGCGAGTTTGGCGGCAATCTTGGCGATGGGAAACCCGGTGGCTTTGGATGCCAGCGCGCTCGAGCGCGAGACGCGCGGATTCATCTCGATGATCACCATGCGCCCGGTTTCCGGTTTGATCGCAAATTGCACATTGGAACCGCCTGTATCCACCCCGATCTCCCGCATTACGGCGATCGCGGCATCGCGCATGCGCTGATATTCCCGGTCGGTCAGCGTTTGGGCCGGCGCCACGGTGATGCTGTCGCCGGTATGGACCCCCATGGGATCAATGTTTTCGATCGAGCAGACAATCACGCAATTGTCCTTGTTGTCCCGCATGACTTCCAACTCGAATTCCTTCCAACCAAGGACCGATTCCTCAATGAGCACCTCATGCACCGGGCTGAGGAAAAGCCCCCTCTCCACCACCTCATTAAACTCCTTTTCGCTGCGGGCAATCCCCCCGCCGACGCCTCCGAGGGTGAAACTGGGACGAATCACCGCGGGATATCCCCCCAGGGTCTTGACAATTTTGAGCGCGTCATCCAGCGACCGCGCGGTTGCGCTGTGCGGAAGATCCAAACCGATTTTCTGCATGGCTTCCTTGAACAGCAGACGGTCTTCGGCTTTTCGAATCACTTCCGCCTTGGCGCCGATCATCTCAACCTGATAGCGCTCAAGGATTCCACGGTCATGAAGCGTCAATGAAAGATTGAGCGCGGTCTGGCCGCCCAGTGTGGGAAGAATGGCCTCGGGCCGCTCCCGCCGGATGACCTCCATCAGCAAATCCGCGTCCAACGGCTCAATATAAGTGTGGTCGGCAAATTCCGGGTCCGTCATGATGGTGGCCGGGTTGCTGTTGACGAGCACAATTTCGTAGCCTTCCTCGCGCAACGCCTTGCAGGCTTGGACGCCGGAATAGTCGAATTCGCAGGCTTGGCCGATGACAATCGGCCCGGCCCCAATCAGCATGATTTTCTTGATATCCGTTCGTTTGGGCATGTTGAATCCTTGACGGCTCTACCTAGACAAGAGCCTCCTGTTGTTAAAGCCGGGTATTCATATCTTCTTATTTGAGAATGGTCAACCCAAGCGATTTTGAATTGTTTTTTTGTGCCGGAGGTATTCGGTGATTCCCATGGCGGCGTCCCGGCCATCGGCAATGGCCCGGACCACCAGGGATTGTCCCCTCGCCATGTCGCCCGCGGCAAAAATCCCTTCATGGCTGGTCATGTGGTTGTCATCCACGCGGATATTGCCTCGGGCATCGAGTTCCAGCTTCAGATCGTCCGCCATCCGGTTGCGTCCCGGCCCGGCAAATCCCATGGCCAGGAGAACCAACCGGGCTTCCACTTCGAATTCCGTGCCCGGCATTTCGCGGAATTTCTGGCGTCCATCCGGACCGGCGGCCCATTCCACCTCCACTCCCCGCAGGCCCGACACCGCTCCATCCCGTCCGATGAATTCCCGGGTGTTCACGCTCCAGCGTCTTTCCCCGCCCTCCTTATGGCTGCTGGATTCCCGGCGAATGTTTGGCCACATGGGCCAAGGGGTGCTCGCCGGGCGGGTGTCGGGAGGGCGAGACATGATTTCGAACTGCAAAACCCGGCTGGCGCCCTGGCGCAACGCCGTGCCCAGGCAGTCCGCCCCGGTATCCCCTCCCCCAATGATCACCACCTCCTTCCCCTTGGCGTCCAGTTCCGGATCAATTTTTTCGATCTCCCCGGTCAGGAGCCGGTTTTGCTGAACCAGATATTCCATCGCAAACCGGATGCCTCGCAGTTCGCGTCCCGGCGTCTTCAAATCCCTCGGTTCCCGCGCTCCGCCGGTCAGACAGATGGCGTCAAAATGTTTTCGCAGAAAATCCACGGAAACCTCCTCTCCGCCGGTCACGCCCAGTTTGAATCCGATGCCTTCCGCTTCCATCAAACGAAGCCGGCGATCCAGGACCCATTTCTCCAACTTGAAATCGGGAATGCCATACCGGAGGATCCCCCCCCCGCGCCGGTCTTTTTCAAAGACGGTGACTCCGTAACCGGCCCGGTTGACGGCATCGGCCACCGCCAGGCCCGCGGGACCGGAACCAATGACCGCCAGTTTTCCGCTTCGCCTGGTTTTGGGAGGCATTGGGGCCAGATAACCGCTTTTGAATCCCTGCTCGATGATGGCCATCTCAATCTGCCGGATCGCAACCGGTTGGTCGTTGAGATTCAAAACACATGACGCCTCGCAAATGGCCGGACACACCCTCGAAGTGAATTCCGGAAACGGATTGGTGGATCTGAGCAAATCCACCGCCTCGTTCCACCAGCCGCCATGGACGAGCAGGTTCAGTTCGGGAATGATATTGCCCAGCGGACAACCATGGCCGTGACAGAACGGCGTTCCGCATTCCATGCAACGCGCGGCCTGGCGTCTGAGATCGGCTTCGTTGAGGGGGATTTCAACCGCGTTGAAATCCCGCACGCGTGTCCGGGGATCGCGATATTCCGCCTCCTGGCGGCGGTATTTCATAAAGCCCCGCTCTCCCATTGCGCATTTTTCAGCTTCAGTCATTGGCCACAACCTCCCTTTCCGTGGATTCGTCTTCCTTGCTCATCAGTCCCAGCACCCGGCGGTACTCCATTGGAAACACTTTCACAAAAGCGTGCACGGAGGTTTCCCAGCCATTGAGGATCTGCCGCGCCCTGCGGCTGCCGGTGTAATCCAAATGCTTCTGGATCATGGTCTGGACTTCCTCAATGTCGTCCGGATCCTCGAGCAGTTCCAAATCGACCATGTCGAGATTGCATCGTCCGTCAAACCGATGGTCGGGATCATACACATAAGCAATCCCCCCGCTCATTCCCGCGGCAAAATTCAGGCCGGTTTCGCCCAAAATCACCACCCGGCCTCCGGTCATGTATTCGCATCCGTGATCCCCGACCCCTTCGACAACGGCAAGAGCTCCGCTATTGCGGATCGCAAAACGCTCTCCGACGCGTCCGTAAATGTACACCTCGCCGGAAGTCGCGCCGTAGAGAAGGACATTTCCGCAAATGCTGTTTTCCGACGGATCGCACCCGATGTCGGGATAGGGTTTTACGATGATCCTGCCTCCCGAAAGCCCCTTTCCAAGGTAGTCATTGGACTCGCCCACCAGCGTCAGGGTCAGGCCGCGGGCCGCAAACGCGCCAAAACTCTGTCCGGCTGCCCCCCGGAAAGTGCACGCGATGGTGTTGTCGGGCAGGCCCTCTCCTCCATACCGTTTGGCAATCTGGCCGGACAACATGACGCCGGCCGCCCGGTCGGTGTTTCGAATGGGGAAATCCATTCTCACCGGTTTTTGTTTTTTCAACGCCTCCCTGGCCCCTTCGATGAGTTTCCGGTCCAGAACGCCGTCGATTTCGTGATCCTGCTTTTGAACGCATCGAACGGGATTCCCATCGCCGCCCTGGGCGGCGGCCATGATCCGGGAAAGATTCAAATCGCGTGTTTTCCAGAATGTCACGGCATCGTCCATTTCCAGGAGATCCGACCGTCCGATCATGTCGTCCAATTTCCTGAATCCGAGCCTGGCCATGTGTTCCCTCACGTCCTGGGCAATCATCTGGAAAAAGTTGATGACGTATTCGGGGCGGCCGCCATAGCGTTTTCGCAACTCCGGATCCTGGGTGGCGATGCCCACGGGGCATGTGTTTTGCTGGCATTTGCGCATCATGACGCAACCGCACACCACGAGCGGCGCTGTTGCGAAACCAAATTCCTCCGCTCCCAGCAGCGCACCAATCACGACATCCCGTCCTGTTTTGATCTGGCCGTCCACCTGCAAGCGGACCCGTCCGCGCAAGCGGTTCAACACGAGTGTCTGATGCGTTTCAGCCAATCCCAATTCCCATGGAGCGCCCGTGTGTTGGATTGACGAAAGCGGAGACGCGCCCGTGCCGCCATCGTAACCGCTGATGAGGATCACATCGGCATGGCCCTTGACCACGCCGGCCGCAATGGTTCCCACCCCGGCCTCGGAAACCAGCTTCACCGATATCCGGGCATCCGGGTTGGCGTTTTTCAGGTCGAAGATCAACTGTTTGATGTCCTCGATCGAATAAATGTCGTGATGCGGCGGCGGCGAGATCAGGGTCACTCCGGGAGTGGAATGCCGCACGCGGGCGATTTCCCGGTTGACCTTGTGGCCGGGAAGCTGGCCGCCCTCGCCCGGTTTGGCGCCTTGGGCAATCTTGATCTGCAATTCCCTGGCATTGACCAGATATTCGATGGTGACCCCAAACCTGCCGCTGGCCACCTGTTTGACCGCGCTGCAACGGTTGTCGTTGTTGGGAAGAAGACGATAGCGTTCGGGGTCCTCCCCGCCCTCTCCGCTGTTGCTCATGGCGCCCATGCGGTTCATCGCGATGGCCAGAGTCTCGTGCGCTTCCTGGCTGAGCGAGCCAAAGGACATGGCGGAAGTGACAAACCTTTTGACGATTTCGTCCACGGATTCAACCTCTTCAATGGGAACAGGTCCGGTCTTCTTAAAGCGGAAGAGCCCCCTCAAAGTGGACTGTTTCTCGTGCTGATCGTCAATGAGGCGGGTGTATTCCCGATACAACCCGTAATCCTTCCGCCGGGTGGCCTGCTGGAGTTTGGTGATGGATTCGGGCGTCCAAAGGTGCCGTTCGCCATCGCGCCGGAACCGGTAACTTCCGCCGCTGGGAAGGATTGGGGATGAATCCTCCTCCCCCCCCTCGACAGATGCGGTCCGGGTTCGGGCGTTGACCTCCGCCGCAATGGCTTCCAATCCAATCCCGCCGATTCTTGAGGGAGTGCCGGGAAAATACCGTTCGGCAAACTCCTCGTTCAAGCCGATCGCCTCGAAAATCTGGGCGCCCCGGTAACTGCGCAGTGTGGAAATCCCCATCCGGGACATGATTTTGAGCAATCCCTTGCACAAGGCCTTGATGTAATTTTCCACGGCATGAATGACGCCAAGATCGGGGCCAAAAACATTGCGCATGGCCAGATCCGCCACGGATTCAAACGCCAGATACGGATTGATGGCTGTGGCGCCATAGCCGAGCAACAGCGCAATCTGGTGCACATCCCTGGCTTCTCCCGTTTCGACAATCAGGCTTGCGCTGGTCCGCAACTTCCGGCTGACCAAACGCTGGTTTACGGCAGAGACGGCAAGCAGGGCTGGAATGGGCGATGAATTTTCGGGCAGATTGCGATCACTCAGGATAATCAACGCCCTGGCGCCTCCGATCGCGGCTTCGGCTGAGTCGCAAAGCCTTTCCAGCGCATGGTCCAAATGGTCGCCATTGCCGCCGGCGGGAAAATCCATGGAAAGGGTGATTGACGAAAAGTCCTCGCGATGGAGCTGGCGGATCCGTTCCACATCCTCGTTGGACAGGATGGGCTGCCTCAATTTGATGAGCCGGGCATGGCGGGGATCATCCTCGAGGATGTTGGCCGGATTGCCCATGTAAGTCATCAGCGAGGTGACCAGTTCCTCCCGGATTGGGTCGATGGGCGGATTGGTCACTTGGGCGAACATCTGCTTGAAATATCGATAGAACAATTGCGGCTGCTCGCTGAGCACCGCAAGCGGGGCGTCGTACCCCATCGATCCCACGGGTTCCTGGCCGGTCAGGGCCATCGGAGTGATGATCAACTGCAGTTCCTCCCGGGTATAGCCAAACATTTTCTGACGTTGAAGGAGTTGTTTGGTGTCCGGCATGATCGGGCCAATGTCATTAAACAGTCCGTGCAAGGTGATCTTGTTCTCATCCACCCAGCGCCGGTAGGGCAGCCGGTGGGCATGAACCGTTTTAATTTCCCCATCCTTGATCACCCGCCGGCGAAGGGTGTTGACGAGGATCATCTGCCCCGGACGCAAAGCGCCCTTTTCAATCACTTCCGAAGGATTGAAATCGAGCACGCCTGTTTCGGAGGCCAGCACCATGAGCCCGTTTTTCGTAATGGTATAACGGGCCGGTCTCAGCCCGTTCCGATCCAGCATGGCGCCAACCAGAGCGCCGTCCGTAAAGGCAACGGCTGCGGGACCGTCCCATGGTTCCATGAGGGCCGAATGATACTCGAAGAATCCCCTCAAATCCGGGCCGATGGGATATTTCGGCCCCCAAGCCTGTGGAATCAGCATCATCATCGCATGGGGAAGCTCCCTCCCTGCCGCAACGAGAAACTCCAGCGCGTTGTCGAGGCATGCCGAGTCGCTGCCACCGGAATCGATGATCGGCAGGAGTTTCTTGATGTCCCCGCCAAACAAGGGGCTTTCAAAAAGTTGCTCGCGGGATCTCATCTGGTTGATGTTGCCGCGCAAAGAGTTGATCTCGCCATTATGGGCCAGGCAGCGGAATGGCTGGGCCAGGGGCCAGGAGGGAAATGTGTTGGTGCTGTATCGCTGATGCACCACCGCAATCGCGCTTTTCATCTCGGAATCCTGCAGATCCTCGTAAAACGCCAGCACCTGTTCCCCCATCAGAAGCCCCTTGTACACAACGGTGCGGCCCGACAGGCTTGGAATGTAAAAGGAATCCGTTGATTCCGCCATTTGATGCTCAGCCTGCTTCCGCACGACATAAAGTTTCCTTTCCAAAGCGGATGGATCGAGACGCTGCCCGCCGATGAAACATTGCATGACGACCGGCTGGGTCTTCCTTGCGTCCTCGCCCAACACCGAGGAGTTGGTCGGAACCTTGCGCCATCCCAGGAATTCCAATCCTTCCCCGGCAACAACCTGTTCGAATTTGGAAATGCAGCGCTTCTGTTGATCGGCTTCCCTCGGCATGAAAATCATGCCAACCCCATAGCTCCCGGCAGGCGGCAGTTTGCTTGCCACTTCGTTGCACCGGCGCCTGAAAAAACTGTCCGACACCTGGAGCGTGATTCCAGCGCCATCGCCCGCCTTGGGATCAGCCCCCACCCCGCCCCGATGCAACAGGTTCTTGAGAACCTCAATGCCATGTTCCACAACCATGTGGCTGGGTTGTCCATTGATGCGAACGACAAATCCCACGCCGCAACTATCTCGTTCATTGCGCGGATCGTACAGGCTGTCATGTTTTTTGGGAAAGATGGTTTGCATGTTAATTGGATGTTTAGAAAACATGAAGGTAGCCAGGGCCCGCCCGAGCGGGCCAAACTGGCTACCCTATGAATAACCAACAAGTTCACACTATCGGCGGGTTGTCTGAAAAACAATCTGGAAAAGTTCTTAAGCTGG
>JAQUAF010000117.1 GCA_028687435.1 Verrucomicrobiia bacterium
CCGCTCCCGCAAGACCACACCGTGCCGTCGGCCCGCAGCCAGACCGCGTGATTCAGCCCTTGAAAAACCCGGTCGCCGTTGTCCTGGCTTTGCAAACGCTGGAAACCAAACAATGCCAGCAAGACCAACCCCGCGCCCAAAAGCTTGCCGCCCCATCGAGACACCCTGGAACAGATTGAGAAAAAAACCTCATGAATTTTCATCGGCACTCCTTGAAAAAATAGGAGTATGAATTTTAGGCCACTCTCAAAAAGAAGTCAATAAAAATGGTTCGTCATATTTTGATTTGATTATATGACAATATAAAATTTTTATCCCATTCCACCTGTCTCGGAAAAAACCATCCATCATCAAACATCGTCAACCCGGCTGATGTCCCAAAAAGCGCAACAGCGAGTCTGAACATCCTCGCGTTTCACCGTCAGCAACCGCTCAAACCGGTTCCCGGTTTATTTTCCGCCCAGGCGGGCCAAAAGCTGGTCGGTCACGGCGCGAACCACGGCCTCGGCATCCGGATCGGTGGTTGAGACATCCGGTTGTTCCGGAGGCGCCGCGCAGGTGACGCCCGGACGCCATTCGCCGTTGTCGCACAATTCGCATTCCTTGAGTCCGGCGCGTGCGTCGGGTATGCCGAGCTTTTGCTTGATCTTGAGCAGGTCCTTGAGCTGGGCCGGGGAAAAAGTCCTGGGCTGCACACCAAGCTGGGCGGTCACCATGATGGTGCGGCAGTAGGCCTCGAGCACTTCCATTTTGAAATAGGCATCCTCCACCCCGCTGCCCCAAGCCACCACGCCATGGTTGGCCATGAGAATGGTGTTATGGGTGTCCGCCAATTTGGCGACCTCGGCGCCCATCTCGGCCGTGCCGGGCGTGAAGTAAGGCGCCACCGGCGCCAGCCCCACCATCACCTCGAATTCCGGCACCATGCAGGTGGGCGGCTGGATGCCGCACACGGCAAATGCGGTCGCGTAAGGCGGATGACAATGAACCACCGCCCTGGCCTTGGGCTGGACCTTCATGATGGCCAGATGCATCAACACTTCGCTGGTGCGGGGTTTGCCGCCCGCCTTTTGGTTGCCATCCAAATCCACCAGGCAAAGATCGGCGGGTTTCATGAAACCCTTGGAAACCAAGGTGGGAGTGCAAAGCACCAGGTTTTCGCCCACGCGGATGGAAATGTTGCCCCCGTTGGCGTCCACATATTCCCTCTGCCACAACCGGCGTCCGATGTCGCAAATCTCCTCCTTCAACTTCATCATCCCGGGCGAATTGAAATCGTTGTCCAACGCCGAAACCTTGCCGGCGGCCGCCGGTTTGCGGAGCGCGGGCATCTCGCCGCCGCGGATGCTGTTGATCATGTCCCTTGCCGCCGGGGTGATGATCGCGTCCGCGGGCAGGGAATCCAAACCGCCGCCCCGGCGGATCAACTCTTCAATATCTTTCGCGCTGATGACCTTTTTCATGTGAAATCTTTCTAGCCGGATTGGGATTCAAACGGCTTGTAAAAAACCTCATCCACAATCGCCGCATTATAACCGTCAACGGGAGCGGGTTGCTCGAACGGCACGGCCGCCTCGCGGCCTTCCATGAAACCGATGGTGTCCCCCAGCCCGCCGCCAATATTGTCGTACACCACCGGAGTGGGATCGCCGCTCAATCCCTTTGGAGCGGTCTTGCCGTTCTGAAAACACTTGCGCGTAAACGGGGAAATGATCAGCCATCGTCCGCCGGCGACGGAAGGCACCTGCTGGCTGAGAGTCACTCGTCCGATCACTTTGCCAAGTCTCATGGGGGTTATGTTTTGATGTTAAGAAAGTTGCGATTGTTTTTTTGACAGGATTAACAGAATTTACAGGATTTGTTTATTCAAAGTTTTTCATTGGATTCATCCACAATGCCCACGATCATGTTGCGAACGGGGCTCATCTGGTCATGCACCGCGTTGCGGGCGGCGCTGCCGTCGGTGGAATAAATCACCTTTTGATGCATTCCGGCGCCAAGCGCGTCGATGGCCACCACGGGCGCGCCGGCGCTTTTGCCGGCGCCGTCGACGGGCTGGCAAAGCAACAGCCGCCAGCCTTGGAGGCTGGGATGCTTGCGGGTGGCCACCACATGGCCTTCGATGCGGGCCAGAAACATCAGTAAATCCTCAGGTTGTCCACCATCACGCAACGGCGGACCCTTGTGAAGGTCTTGGGATTGGTGATCCCCTCGCCCGTCGGAGTGGCAATCGAGAAGCTCGGATATCCCTCGCCCCCATTGCCCAAGCCGGCCAGGCAGGAACCGTTTTTCACAAAAATCGTGGTGTCCAGCGCCCGGGCCATCGCGGTCATGTTTTCCACATCATGCGAATGGATGATGGAGGTGTGGCGGTAACTGTGCTCGGCCCGCTTGGCCTCCTGAATGGCCTCCTCCACGTTCTTCACCCGCACCACCGGCACAAAGGGCATCATCTGCTCTTCGTCCACAAAAATGTGTTTGGCTTCGGTTTCGGCAAAAAGCATTTCCACGCCCGAGGGCACATTGGCGCCCGCGGCCTGCGCGAGCACCGCGGCGTCGCGGCCCACCAGATCGCGGTTCACCACGGGATGCGGACATCCGGCCCCCTGGCCTTCCTTGAACACAAACGCCGCCTTGGACAAACGTTCCAATTGCGAGTCGTTCAACCTCGCCGCGCCGTTTTTCTCCAAAGCCTTCATGAAAGCGTCGGCAACTTTTTCGACCACGAACACTTCCTTTTCGCCAATGCACAGCAAATTGTTGTCGAATGCGGCGCCCATGATCACGCACCTTGCGGCACGGTCAAGATCGGCGGTCTCGTCCACCACCACCGGCGGATTGCCTGGCCCGGCGCAGATCGCGCGTTTGCCGGTCTGCATGGCGGCCTTCACCACTCCGGGGCCGCCCGTGACGCACAACAACCGGACTTCCGGATGCGAACACATGGCCTTGAAGGATTCCAGCGTCGGCGCCTCGATCAGACAGAAAACATTCTCGATGCCCACTTCGCGGGCAATGGCCTCGTTGAACGCGCGGGTGGCCATGGCCGCGCAACGGGCCGCATTGGGATGGGGATTGAAAACCACTGTGTTGCCGCCCGCCACCATGCTCACCACATTGCAGGCCACGGTCGGAATGGAATGGGTCGAGGGCGTCACCGCGCCAATCACGCCGAACGGAGTGTATTCCTCCAGCATGATGCCATGATCGCCGCTCCATCCGTTGGGATGGATGAACTCAACCCCGGGCACGGACCGGATGCCGGTCAGCTTTCCGATTTTATGATCAAGCCGTCCGATCCTGGTTTCCTCCAATTCGACGCGTCCCCACTCCTTCGCGTTGGCGAAACACATCTCCTTGATGATCTCGATGATCCGGCGGCGCGCCGCCACCCCTTTTTGCTGCAACTGTTTGAAAGCCATCGCAGCCGCCTCGCAAGCCTGGCCGGCATCCTGAAAAACCCCCAGCGGACGTGCGCCGGAGGAGGATTTGACGGTCACGGAAGAATGGGCGCCCACCGTCACCGGCGGCGCGATTTTCTGAGGCGCCAGGCCGGCCTGGGACTGCCCCAGGCGGCCCAGCACCTCATCCACCACACTACGAATCAAAGCTTCATTCATACTGTTACTCGTTTGTTGCACCTTCAGTCTTCAGCCTGACAACCTATTTAGTGCGGGCGTTAAAGATTTCCTTTCCCAAGACATCCACCGCGTCCACGATGCCGATGATCACGGCATCCACCGGCACATCCTTCATGCCCGGCGCGAGGCGGGCCGAGCTGCCCTGGCAAAAGAGGACCAGTTCGCCGACCCCGGCGCCCAGGCTGTCGAGGGCCACCACGGTATTGGCCGCCGGCTTGAACTTGGACGGGTCTTTTTCGTCAATGTACTGGGGCCGCAAAAGGAGCATCTTGCGTCCGCCCATGGACGCCTCCTTTTTGGTGGCCACCACCGAACCTTCAACCTTGGCCAAAAACATAGGGGCGCCGGGTTATTTGGCCGCGGTTTTGCGGGGCAGAACGGCATCGACGTCCGAGTGCGGACGGGCGATGACATGCACGCTCACGACATCGCCGCCGATGGCCTTGGCGGCTGCCGCGCCGGCTTCGGTCGCGGCCTTGACCGCGGCCACATCCCCCACCACCACGGCGGTGACAAGGGCGCTGCCCACCTGCTGCATCGGGCCGGCCAGTTCCACATTGGCCGCCTTGAGCATGGCGTCCGTTCCTTCCACCAGGGCCACCAGGCCCCGGGTTTCCAACATTCCAATCGCTTGATGAGACATACTTTCTCCTTTGGGTTTATGTAAATTAGGCCGAGCCGGAGCGCGGCAGAGGTTCAAGGTTCAAGGGTTAAGCTTCACAGTTCAAATTAAGTCCTTCTGCGGCGAACATCATTTCCCCCGCTTTGCTTGCAAATGCCGTTTCACTTCGCGGGCCACCACCAACTCTTCGTTGGCGGGAATGATCATGATCTTGATCTTTGAATCGGAGCGGCTGATCACAGCTTCCTCCCGCCGCGTCCGATCATTGGCGGCATCGTCCAGCAACAGGCCAAAATTTTCCAGGTTGGCGCAGATGCCCCGGCGGATCGCCCCGTCATTCTCGCCAATCCCGCCGGTGAACACCAGGGCGTCCAAGCCGTTCATCTGCCATGCATACGATCCGATCCAATGGCGCGCCGAATGGATCAAAACATCCATGGCCAGCCGCGCCTGTCCGTTGCCCCTGGCAGCCTGCTCCTGAAGATCCCTCACATCGTTGAATCCGCCCGATACCCCCTTGAGGCCGGATTCCTTGCTGAGAATTTTCTCCACCTGCTCCACCGTCATTCCCTTTTCGCGGATCAGATACGGAACCGCAGACGAATCCAGATCACCCACGCGGTTGTTCTGCGGCAGGCCCGACTGGGGGCTCATCCCCATGCTGTTGCCAATCGCCAGGCCGTTCAGGATGCCGGTGATCGATGAACTTCCGCCAAGATGACAGGAGATCACCCTCAAATCCGGCTTGGCAGGCTCGGAACCGGGACCGCTCACATAAAGCTGCCGCACCCTCTCCGCCACATCCTGGCGTCCGAGCATTTCCGCGGAACGTTCCGCGATGTACTTGTGGCTGGCGCCATGGAACCCCCATCGGCGCACCCCCCATTCGTGCCATTCCCCGGGAACCGCATACCGCAATGCGGCGGGCGGCGCCCATTGGTAAAAAGAGGTTTCAAACAGGGCGACCAGCGGCGTTCCCGGCATTTTCTTCGCAAACGACCGGATCCCCTGGACATAAGGCGGGTTGTGCGCGGGGGCAAGGCCATAACAAGCCTCCATCGCCGCCAGCACCGATTCATCCAGCCGGACGCAACCATTCACGCCCCGGGCCAGAATCGTCTTGAACCCCACCGCCGCCACATCGGACGCCGACCGGACAAAACCACCCTGCTTCAACCCGGCAAGACAGGAATCGATGGCCGAGGAATGATCCTCCACGCGCTCGAAACCGCCCTTGGCCAGTTGCCGTTCCCCGCCGCCTTCGAAATCAAACAGGCGGTATTTCAGGGAGGTGGATCCCAGGTTGGCGACCAGGATTTTCATCGGGATGGTTCAGTCGTTTCCAAAAAAACGTCTCAGGCCATGTGCTTGAGCAGGCCCGAAAGATCCTCGTGCGGACGCGGAATCACATGCACGCTGACCACTTCGCCGACCTGGGCGGCGGAAGCCGCGCCGGCGTCCGTGGCCGCCTTCACCGCCGCCACATCGCCGCGGAAAAAGGCCGTCACCAGACCGCTGCCGACCTTTTCCCAGCCGACCATGGTCACATTCGCCGCCTTCAACGCCGCATCGCTCGCCTCGAGCAAGGCGCAAAGGCCCTTTGTTTCAATCATGCCAATCGCTTGTTGAGCCATAAATTTTTACTCCGGTTACTTGATGAACGCTTTCAACAAATCCTCGTGCGGACGGGCCATCACGTGGGAACTGATCAACTCTCCCACCTTGCTGGCCGCCTTGGCCCCGGCGTCAACCGCGGCCTTCACGCTGCCCACATCGCCCTTGACCAGCACGGTGATCATACCGCCGCCAATGGGGATGGTTTTCATCAAACTGACGTTTGCGGCCTTGACCATGGCATCACTGGCTTCCACGCTGCCCGTGTATCCCTTGGTTTCGACCATTCCGATCGCTTCACTCATGTTGCTTCTCCTTGTTGGGGTTTTTTAAAGGTTGATAGGTTGAAGACTGAAAGCCTTCACTTGGCCAGATCGCACACGGTGTTGGGCCGCAAATTGCAGGCATTGCCCTCATCCGTGTCGATGTGCATTTCGAGTTTAAAACTTTTGTCCACGCGCACCAGAACCTTTTCGAGGCTCAACGCGCAATCTCCGCCTATCTTCAACCGCATGTTCTCTCCATTCTTCACGCCGTAAAACTCCGCGTCCGACGGATGCATGTGCACATGCCGCAATGCGCGAATGACGCCGTTCGGCATTTCAAAAAAACCCGCCGGCCCCATGAGCATGCAACCCGGAGTATCCTTGATGTCTCCGGAACTGCGCAGGGGGATGTCAAAACCAAGGGCAATCGCGTCGGTATAAGCCAGTTCCACCTGGTTCAGCGTCCGGCATGGACCCAAGATCCGCAGATTGGATATCACACGGCTGCGAGGCCCGATCAACGTCACCATCTCTTTGGCGGCAAATTGTCCCTCCTGATAAAGCGACTTGAAAGGAGTCAGTTGATGCCCCTTGCCAAACAAAGCCTCCACCGCTTCCCGGGTCAGATGACAATGCCTCGCGCTCACATTCACCACCAAGGGATTGGGCGCCGAAGCGGATTTTGGCATGGGCTTGCCAAGGCGCTGATAAACCGCCTGCCGAACCAGATGTTCAATGACTGCCCGATGAGGTATGGAAGCTGAAGCCATAGCTGTTTATATGGTACTATTGCAAGATTTTGGAAAAGTGTCAAAAGTTTTCTTGCAAAATCTTCCAAATTCTTCCATATTGTCTTTGTGATTGGTGCAGGAGCCCCTTCCTCCATTCAATTTGCCACATGGATCATGGAGAGCGGGGCTCCCGCACTGCCGACTTTCCGGAAAAAGAACTGAGCACAAAGACACCCAAGCTTCTCCACCAAAACCAGATCATTCATGCAAGCCGAAGAACGCCAACTCCGCATTGAAGAATACCTGCAAAAGGCGGAGTTTTCTTCCCTGGATGAACTGGCCAGACAGGTCAATGCGTCGGTTTCGACCGTGCGCCGGGATGTCAGCGCCTTGGAAACACAGGGCAAATGCCGGCGGACCCATGGCGGCGCGCGCATCCTGACTCCCCGTTCCGACGAATTTACCTTCACCACCCGGGATTCCCAGCAGGTGGTGGAAAAGGAAGCCATCGGAAAAGCCTGCGCGGCATTGGTTCAGCCCGGACAAAGCGTGATTATGGACGCCGGGTCCACCATCTACCATGTGGCGCGTTATCTGCAGGACAAGAAACCCCAGATTGTCACCAATTCCCTGCCGATTGCCAATCTCTACGCTTCCGACCACTTGGTGGAAATCATTCTTTCCGGCGGGGTGATTTACCCTCGGCTGGGTGTGCTGGTCGGCCCTCTGGCGGCGGAAACCTTTGCCAAGATGCACGCGGACGTGGCCATCATGAGCGCCAACGGCATTACCCCCGAAGGGGTTTTCAATTCCCACGCCCTGCTCATCGAGATTCAGCAGGCCATGATCCAATCCGCGCAAAAGGTGATTTTCTGTTTCGACCACACCAAGCTCAATCACAAGGCCGTCTCGTTTCTCTGTGAACTGGACCGCATCGACACCGTGGTCACCGATCAACCGGTTCCCCCCGACCTCCTCGACGCCTTCCGCCGCAACAACATCGAAGTTGTCCTGCCCTAAAGATTGGGATCGGAAATTGGGTCTTCGCATCCATCCTCTTTCTCGAAAAAAAATCTTACTCTCTATGACGCAGATCCGCCAGGGTGGCGCCGCGAAAAAATGGGGGGATCAACCGAATTTTTCCATCCTTGAAAGAAGGCTGGTTGATCAAGCGGCAAACATACCGCGCATACTGAATGGGATCGACTTCGTATCGGGCTGGAGCGGGTAAAACTCGCTCCAAAAAATCCTGGGAAAATTGTGAAATCAAAGAAACCTCTTCTGGCACGCGAACCCCGCGTGCCAGCAGCCAAGTCATCGTTGTCAAGGCATCCATGGGATGTGAAATCAAAATTGCGGTCGGTTTCTGAGGAACGCTGAAAACTTTCCTCAGTTGAACACCGATTTCCGTCACATCTCCGGAATGCCTCACGATACGAACGACGGCTTCCGGGTGCGAACGAAGCGCTTCGTTAAAACCCGTTTCCATTGCCACTTCGCCAGCTGCTCCCTGCCTGCGCAGCAAATAGACGAGCCGACGATGCCCCAACCCAAACAATATCCCGCCCGCATGCCGCGCAATGGCCCGCAGATCATGATCCACCGAGGGAAATGCCACGCCAGGAAAAACATGCCCGGCCACCACGGCAGCAAGCTTTCGCTCGTGGAACCATTTTTGAACCGCCAACGGAACGGATGCCAGAATCCAATGGTCAACCTCATGTTGATGCACCAATGTCCGCAACACTGGACCGATCCTTTTTCGGTGCAAACGCAAATCCACAATAATCTCAAAATTCCACCCTCGCTCATAAACAATCCGCCGAAGTTCATCGATAATCAAAATAATCCACGTTCCAAACCCTTGCACGGGTTGGCTCAACAACAAGGCAACCTTTTTGCGGCGAAATACTTCTGCTCTTCCCGGACGCGGAACCAATATCCGTGTTGGATGTCCATGGGTCATCTTGACCAGTCTCTCAGCCTGAAGCAAATGCAACGCCTGCCCCAATACCGGCAAACTGCACTCGACCAACTTGACAAGAGCACGTTCCGGCGGAAGATAATATTTCCATGTCCCGCTCCGAATCGCGAGCCGTAGCTGATCCGCAATCTGTTCAGCCAGGGACTTTTTCTTAAACAACAAACCGGTTGATCGCGGATTTTTTTTCATTCGTGAAACATAGGCCATAAATCCAACTGGTGTTCAAATTAATTAATCACAAATCCACTATGGAAAAAAAACGGATTTCGATTAGGTTAACCCCAAAACTCAGGAAAAACAGCAACATTACGAACCACGAACCCGCCTATTTCATCAAAAGATGAACTATGCGTCCTACGGACTTCGACTCCAGTCCCGACAAGCGGAACTTCCGCTCAAGGTTAATCCTGAGCAAGGTGTCTTCGACACCGCGTCGAAGTCAGCGTTGTTCCGTCAGGCGGAACAACGCTGATGGATATTTCACAAATTGTAAATTTGATGAAATATCCGGGCTAAAGAACCGACATGTTCAATTTGGAGCAAGGCCGCAGCACATGCCGTCTGGAAGCCGGACGCTGTCAGCAGTGCCCCCCTACTTTGACCATGCCGAAGACCCCATGAAACGGAGGACCTCATGACATCCCAAGAAAGAGTCATCTCTGCGGCGACCCGAAGACGTCCGGATCGCCCTCCCACCAGTCTGCGATGCACCCCTGAGGCATGGGCTTCGTTGCGCGCATATCTGGGAGTAAAAACAAACACGGCGGTGCTGGATGCACTGGACATTGACCTGCGCTGGATCACGATCCCCTTTATGGGCCCGCCTCAAAAATCCGCCATCCCGCTCGCAACAGAGGGGACGGATTTCTGGGGATGTCATACACGAAAAGCGGCTAACGTTTTCAATACCTATCTCGAGTTTGATTATCATCCTCTAGCCCACGCAACCTCTGTCGCGGAAGTCGAGGCGTACGATTGGCCGAGCCTGGATTGGTTCGATTACAGCAAAGTGCAAGAAGCCATTGAAGAACAATGTCAGACGGATCGCCGGGCCATTCTATTTTTCGCCGGTGGAGCGTTTGAAACCCCTTGGTATCTCCGTGGGATGGAGTCATTTATGATGGATTTGCACGAAAACACCGGCATCGCCAATGCCATTTGCTGCCGCGTCGAATCTTTCTATCGGACACGAGCCTTGAAAGTCTTGGAATATGGGCACGGTAAAATCGATCTCATCGGCTCCGGGGGCGATATCGGCGCCCAGCGAGGCATGATGTTATCCCCTGCAACATGGCGTGAGCAGATTAAACCCTATACAGGCCGGCTCATTCAAACCTTCAAGGACTTGGGCTTGAAAACATTCTATCATTCATGCGGATCCCTGGTTCCCGTCATCGACGATCTCATTGAATGCGGTCTGGACTTTCTCGACCCTATCCAGGTGACTGCCAAAGGAATGAGCCCCGAAGAACTGTTTCCCAGATTTGGCGAACGATTATCGTTTCACGGCGCCATTGACGAAGTCAATCTTCTGCCCCATGCCACCGCCACAGAGATTTATGCGGAAACGACCCGAATAATTGATCTTCTCGGACAAAACGGAGGCTTTATCGTCTCCCCAAGCCATCAAGTTCAAGGCGACACGCCCCCAGAAAACATTGTCGCCATCTACGAAGCCGCACGAAACTACCGATTCTATTGAGGATTCCCTAACCCGCATGTTTCACCAAAAGATGAACTATGCGTCCTACGGACTTCGACTCCAGTCCCGACACCATGCCGACATCCCCTTAAGTGTTCGCACGATTCGCTTGCGCGCCGTCTTGCGTTGGATGACCTTTCTCCCCTTCCGCGAGATTCCCCAATAGTGGGTAAATCCCAGAAACTCGAATG
>JAQUAF010000118.1 GCA_028687435.1 Verrucomicrobiia bacterium
AATCCAAAGGGAAAATAAAACCGCCCCTGAGATGTTCGGCAAGCCAGCGTAGCCCTAAATCTAAAATTTCCTGACCCTCTAGGCTAAAACCCACCCAAAAAACCCGACGGAACTGCCATGCGCCCACGGGCTTCAATATGGCGAAAGACGGGGCTTTGCGCCTTGTGATTTCAAGTGTTCGCGCCGCGTTCGTTGGTGGACGGTATGGAATCGTAGATGGCTTTCGACAGAACGGCGAAAGCGGCGCTCCCGAATTCCCTGTCGTCCATATAGCGGGTCACGATCTTGTCGTTATCCGCCATTCGCTGGACCATGAGTTCCTCGATGAGTTGTCGAAGGCCGAGTTGAAATTTGTCGAACGGATTTGCCTGCCGCAGTTGGATCACCTGTTTGTTGCCGGCGGCCTTTTCCCGGATTTGTTCAAAGAAGAAACGGTCTTCGTCGGTGAAGTTTGTCCCAAAACGTTCGTTGAGCGTCTTGATGATCTCGGATAACGGCGCTTTTTCCTCTTTCGCCTTGCCTGTGCCGACATCGGTGGGGCTTTTTACGCCTTCAGGCTCGCCAACGCGCAAAGCGATTTCGCCCGCGTAAATCCGTTGCAGGCGGTAGTATTGCAAGCCGACTTCGTCGCCGATCTTTACCCGCGAGGGGTCGCGGTCGATGGGCAGATGCGGCAGGAGGAATCGTCCGAAACTGTAAAGCATCTCCAATGCGGGATCGCCATAGGGGATGATCTGGCTCATGAAGGAGTAGATGTTGGCGTAACCGCTCAATTTTTCGCGAAATTCGTTGCGCTTGGCATCGTCTTCCAGCGCATTGAAACGATCCACGGCCGGTTGCAGGTGAAGTTGCATTTCCGCATGGTCCTGCGCGTTTTGCATGGCCGCGGGCTTGTAAAAAACGCGGCTGAATGCCTCGACTTCGCTCCAAAAATAGATCTGTGCCGCGTCCAGTTCGTGTTTGAGGTTCTCCAACTGTTGCGGGTCTGACCCCTCCTGCAAACTCGTTGCGTCGTAGTAGGGCTTGAATGCCCGGTAGATGTCCCCGGCCTTGTTGACGAAATCCAGGACAAACGGGTTTTCCTTGCCGGGAATCTTGCGATTGAGCCGCGACAGGGTTTGCACGGCCTGCACGCCGTCCAAACGCTTGTCCACATACATGGCGCACAGCAACGGCTGGTCGAATCCGGTCTGGTATTTGTTCGCCACAAGCAACACCTGGTAATCCGGCGAGGCGAACCGCTCCGGCAGTTGTTTTTCGCTGATCGGTTTTCCGCTCACGCAATCCGTGTTCATTCCCGGTTCGGTGTATTCGATGCCCGTGTCCGGATCTTTGACTGTGCCGCTGAAGGCGGCCAGGGGGCGGATATCGGTATATTTGTTTTCCGCAATATAGCGCTCGAACGCCTGCATGTAGCGCACGGCATGGAGGCGCGAGGACGTGACGACCATGGCCTTGGCGCGTCCGCCGAGATGGCTTCGCACTTTTTGCCGGAAATGCTCCACCATCAGTTCGGTCCTTTGTTCGAGGTTGTGCGGGTGCAGGCTTATGAACTTGGCCAATGCCCGCGCAGCCTTCTTTTTCGGCAGGTTTGGATCCTCTTCGGTGGCCTTTATCAATCGGAAGTAGGTGTCGTAGGTGGTGTAGTTTTTCACCACGTCCAGAATGAATCCCTCCTCAATGGCCTGTCTCATCGAGTAAAGATGGCTTGCTTCCGGCTGTCCGCCTGCGCCTTTGCGTCCAAACAGCTCCAGCGTTTTGCCCTTGGGGGTGGCGGTGAAGGCGAAGAAACTCAGGTTGGGCTGACGGCCCCGCGATTGCATCACCTGGTTCAGCCGATCCTCCCAATCCGGCTCATTTTCGCTGTTCTCCGTCCTGGCTGCCGCGCCGAGAATCGCCTTCAATTCCCGCGCGGTTTCGCCGGTCTGGCTGGAATGCGCTTCGTCCACGATGATGGCATACCGCCGCCTGGCGATCTCCTCCTGCCATGACTTGGCCTGCCGCCGTTCTTCCTCGGTGGCTTGTTCCTGGCTCTCCGCGCCGGCCGCATGGAGCAGCCCCCGCAGCACAAACGGGAACTTTTGCAATGTGGTGACGACAATCTTGGTGCCGTCAATCAGCGCCGCCGCCAGTTGTTTCGAATCCTGGTCAATCGCCTTGACCACGCCCTGGGCGTGTTCGATTTGGTAAATCGCGTCCTGCAATTGCCGGTCCAGAACCTGCCGGTCGGTGATCACCACCACACAGTCGAAGATTTTTGCGTCATTCTTGTCGTGCAAGCTGGCAAGACGGTGCGAAAGCCACGAAATGCTGTTGGTCTTTCCGCTTCCCGCCGAATGCTGGATGAGATAATGATGTCCCGCTCCTTCGAGTTTTGCCGTGTTCACCAGCGTGCGGACGGCGTCGATCTGGTGATATCGCGGAAAAATCATCGTTTCCCTGGCAACCATGCGCTGGCCGCCTTTGCCGCCTGTCCGCCGCGGTTCATTTGGCGAAAGCGGGTCGTCCACCTTCTCCTCCTTTTTTTCGAGGAACATGAAGTGGCCGAGGATGTCGAGAAAGTTTTCGAACTGGAGAACCTCCTCCCAAAAGTAGCCGGTGCGGTAACCGGATTCATGCTGTGGATTGCCCGCGCCGCAAACGATTTTTCCAGGATGACTGCCCCGGTTGAATGGGAGGAAAAGGGTTTTCTCTCCCGCGAGCCGGGTGGTCATGTGGATTTCGTCCGGGTCGGCGGCGAAATGAACCAGCGCCCGCTTTTTGAAAACAAACAACGGAGCGCGCGGGTCGCGATCCTCCAGGTATTGCCGTATGGCGTGCCGCCAGTTCTGGCCGGTGCCGGGATTCTTCAATTCGACAGTGGCCACCGGCAGACCATTGAGCGCCAGCATCATGTCGAGCGTCCGGTTGTCGCCCGGGTGGCACGGTGTTTGGCGGGTTATCGTCAACCGGTTCTTGTTAAACAAGTCCAGCGCCTCATTGTTTGCCCCATGCGCCGGCTTGAAATAGGCGAGACGGAAGGTCTTGCCGTAAAACTTGAACCCATGCCGCAGCACATGCAGCGCCCCCTTGGAGTCCAATTCCTTGACCAGCGCGGAGATGAGCAATGCCTCCAATCCCGCGCCATGCAGGGTCTTCATCCCGGCCCACAGCTTCGGTTGTGTGTCTTGGATGAATGCAAACACCTGCGCCGGGAATAAGGCTCGCTCCTTGTCCCACTCCGCGTTGCTGCCGGATCGCCAGCCGCCACGCGTCAGCAGGATTTCCTCGATGTAGGTTTCGAAGGATTTTTCGTTGGTTTGGCTCATGGATGGGGTCCCAGAATAAATCTGGCGCGCTCATGGCGCAGCATTTCGAACGGCGTCATGCATTTGATGTTGAGACCGATGCAGGCGTTGGGGATTTTGATTCTCTTTGTTGAAGGGGAGGCTTTTTCGTGCGTCACGACCGTGTGTCCCAAGGCAAGCGCGTGGGCTACGAGGTAGTAGTCGGCGACCTGAAGAAACGTGTTTACAGCCGCCGGTTCGTATTTCTGGCTTGTGGCCCAAGCGCTGACTTTGCCGAGGGCTGGGAATATGGTGGCGTCAGGTTTGACGAAAAAACCATCTCCACGGCTGGCGGCCCAGTCGGCGAGTTCATCGTCGCCGGCATTAATCTCATCACCGACTTTTTCGGTGCTGAAAACCAGGCCGCCAGCATTGTGCGCAATGAGCCAACTCCAGAACGCCGGACAGAAATCGAGGCCGTAATGGAGATTCTTGGCCTGAATGAAGACGTTGGCATCCAATAGGTACGCCATTAGACACCCACCCCCAGGCTGCGCCCAAGTTCTTGAAAGGTTGCCAATTTCGAAAAGCCGAGCATCCGAAAAGCGTCGCGGTGGAGCGTTTGCCCTTCCAAGGTGCTCGTCACGAGCGCGGCGGCAAAGCGTTTGCTGACCCGCGCGGCCTGGGTCAGATAAAAGTTGCCGCCGCTTCTTTTGGGAATCGCGCGCAGATGTTTGAGTTCTTCCGCGTAAGCCTGCCGGAAATCTTCATTCGGGAGCCTTCCCAGATCATGAATGCGGCGTAAAATGACGAGGGTGCTGACCTTGAAATATCGCGCCAGCCGGCGGACTTCATCCTTCAATTCGGCGGTCTCGTCGAACTCCTCCCGCAAAATGGCGAGTGGCGCCAGCAACTCGGCCGCGACTTGATTGCACCATCGTTCGACGGAGTGTTCCGGCGCCGAGGCGGCTTGTGAGTCGGAAACGGCGGATTCCCCGAGCCAGATATGGGCCAGTTCGTGCGCCAGGGTAAACATTTGCGCCGCCTTGGTATCCGCGCCGTTGATGAACACCAGGGGTGCCAGATCGTCCGCCATGGCAAAACCGCGAAACTCTTCCGGATCGAGATGGCGGTGGTTGTTGTTGTGGACCACCCCGTTGCACATGATGAGGATTCCCAACATATCCGCCTGGTCGATAAAGTGCCGCAGCGCTTCAGTCCAGGTGGGTATCTGCCGGCGCGCATCCACATCAAAGCCGAGCGATGACCGAATGGTTGCCGCCGTTGTCACAATGTCGCCCTTAACATTGGCGGAGCCGACGAAAGCCAGCGGTTCCTCGCCCATGGAACGGGCAAAATCACGATACCACTCCTGACGCTGCTGGCAGATATAAACCGTGTCGAGCAGGTCAGGTGTCGGGTGTCCGACATGTTCGTTGGCCACGGTGCGAAAATCGGGGATCGGGATTTTCTCGACGGGTGGTTCCTGGAGGAAAAGGTAGCCGATGGGGGTGAAAGTGGCTTTGGCGAAACGCTCGATCTGCTTGAGCGTCGGCTGTTCTTCTCCGCGCTCCCACGCGCCAAGAAGGGGAAACCGGTTGGACAGCCCGGCAATATCGAATCCGGCGCGTTCACACGCCCAGCGCAGAAGTTTCGGATTGATTTCGACGCGATTCATGCGCGCATTCTAGTAAAATGAAGGGAAGTCATTCCAGCCTCTTTTTCGGACTTCAATGCGTTGTTGCTTGTTGTTTTTCCAGTGCCTTCACGTTGCTGTTAAATTCCCCTTGCTTCTTTTAGCGGGATTTTATCAAGGTTATATTATGGGAGATGTCGTAATTCTGCCGGGAATGGTTGTTTTTTAGGATGCGGTCATCTTCTTTAGTTCGCCTTTGATCAGATTGACAAAAATATTTTCATTGGATGGTTCAAGTGGCGTTAGACAAAAGTGAGGATGAGGACGGCGTTGCGGTCGAAAATAATCTCGAAGTTGTGGATGGAATGAGTTCGAACACAGACCGCACAATCGAAGATTTGATCCCATATCGTCAACTAAACCAACGAAGGCGCGTCCCAGCCCCTTCTGAAGATTGCCTGCATAGAACTTACACTCCCAACCGGCAACAAGGCTTGCTGCTTGCGGATCATCGAACGAATCTGGATTTCGGCAGGCCCGCGCGTCAGCAGCACGCATGAGGCAAACATCCAGTTCGTGGGTCATGCCACTTGTTCCCCGAAACTCGACCCCGGCATGAATTTCGAACTCGTGCTCATTCATGGAAAATTGGGCGTACCCATAGTTGCGCGCACGTGAATGAATTTGTCCCGGTGCGCCGCGAAACACAAATGGCGTCGGGGGGCCGTTGATTCCACGCAAGACTGGTGTGACGCCGAGTTCGCGCACGGCCCTTAGGCAAAGACCAAAGATATAGGCTTCATAAGCTTTTTCTTCAACACGACGGATAATCTGATACTGTCTACCCCCAAAAGGATGATCCAATAGTCGATCAATGGCGTTTTCGAGATCTTGCAGAGTGGCCATGTCTATTCCTCCATAAAGTTTATGAGTTTGCGGAGGTAAATGATGTGTGCCTGCTGTTCATCAATTACTTCCTTCGGCATCCGTTTGAGTGGAAGTGTTTCTTCCTCGGTTTTTGAAATTTGTGTTTCTGTTTGCAATTCAATCTCAATCTCCTTTTCCGCGCCTTCTTCATCAAGTGAGATTGGTTCTGATTCTTTGTAATCCTTCTGCCACGTAAATTCTTTTTGCAATGGTTTGCCTATGGCGGCTTTGGAAATATTGTCTGCCGCGGAAGATGCAAATAGGGGCTGCTCGACATAATACGCTTGTAGCGCATTCAATGCGATTTGGAGTGCCTCCTCATGGGAAAGGGGGACGGCTTTTCGGTAGGCGCGTGCGTTCTTCCGTCGATCAGTTGGGGGTTCAGTTTCGGATACGTCTTTGCCGACATCAATGGCCGTTTGAATCTGGGTGGCAAGAGATTCGTTCCGATTCCAGAGCTTCTTCATTAGAACTTCAAGGGCTTGCTGTGGACTGTATTGGTGGAATGGCATAGGAGACTATTGAGTTGCGGCAGCGATTTGGTCCGGTTCGAGATCGAAGCCTGCCTCTTTCAAGCGCTGGCATAATTTTGGAACGATCTCCTTTACATGTTCATTATAGGCGAGATGAATGATTCCTTGGAGATCCGATGGCATTTCGAGATGTCCTTTAACAATGATTGCCATTCGTGAACGAGTCAGAGATGATAATAACATCCCCGCTTCGAGAATGACGTTCTGGCGGGTGCGAGGTTCGGTTTTGTCTTTACCATCTTTCTTGGAATAGCCGAAATCGTCTGGAGTCATCAGCACGATGCCGAAATCCGATGTGAAGTCACGGCCGATTTTGCCTTCGAGTGCTTCGATAATGGTTTTTCCACCGCCGCTGTTATTCATCAAGATAAAGGGCTGGAGGCCCAGCCGGTGCAATGCGAGCTCGAGTTGATCTCGTGCATTGGAATCATGACCGTGGACGATGAAGATGTGTTTGAGTTTTCGGGCTACAGGTTGAGATGACGCAATTGCACCGGGAGTTTGTCCGTCATTCGGGGCAGCTAACGCTGCTTCCAGTTGGGCCTTGGCGTCGGTCGGACCTTGCAGATTCACTGTGCCTGTTGACGTCCACCAGTTGAGGATGCCCGCTTCCTTGCTGCGAAAGGAGTATTTACCCTTCTCACCATTATCCCAGTCGCCATAGATTCCGGCGCCATGGATTAAGGCTTTCAGTTCTTCGATGGTTCCTCGGTATTTCTTAGGCATGACACTCCTTTCTTACATCGATCTTGCCTGTGACTGCAGTGGTAATCAAGGCGGTTCGATATTCTTTCAACCGATCCACCGCCTCCTCTATCTTTGCCGCCAGCGCGTCCAGCTTTGCCGTTTCCGCGTCCAGATACGCCGCGATGGCGGCTTGCTCGGGGAGGGGGGGGACAAGTATCCTTAATTCATTCAAAGTGTCTCGATTAATTTTGGGCATCGCTACTCGGTCGGATTCCAAAATAGACCATCCGGAGAATTGCTCCGATAGAAAAAACCAAAAGATGAATCGGTTAACTAATTTCTTGCGAGCGCGGAGCGGATACATGTCAGCACTGCACAGGCAATCTTCAGGGGCGATAACCAATTTTCTGAGTGCCGGGCGAATCTTTGAGTAAATTACATCTCCTTTACGGCTGAAATACTTTCCGCTTTCAGCGCTTTGCTCCGCGGCGGTTGCTCGTTGGAGCAAGTTTCCAGTGTTTGATTCGACGTGTTCTGGCCCAATTAGCAGCATCGAAGCATAAGGCTCTTTTTCTGGATTGACCTGGCCCTCGGCGATTGCAACTTCTCGTGAAAACTTCCGAACTTCCCAATGCTCCGGAATATCGCCAAGCCAGTCGACGCCGGAGGGTTTGAGGGCGGGGTTTGCCGGCAAACCCGCCTTTGCCGCAGCGGCGGGTGGCAGGCCGCGGGTGACTGCGCGGGAGATGAGCGCGGTGCGTTTCTCCTTCAGCCGCTCAATCAACTCCCGCTTCTTCGCCACCAACCGGTCGATCCGCCCTGTCTCCCGGTCCAAAAATGCGGCGATGGTGGTTTGTTCGGGGAGAGGAGGATGAGGAATATGAATTCCTCCGATTTCCGACGCGTTCACCGCCGGGTAGCTGACGCCAACTGAGCGCGATACGACGGATTCAACGAACGAGGACTCACGTAGTGCATAGGCTAGAAATGACGAATCCAATTTGCGGGGGCGAAGAACGGCAAATCCAGTGGAAACGATGAGGTTTTGCGGAGAATCTTTGATTGGTGCGATTGCGCGGAGGTAGGTGCGGACAGTGGAGATAATGGTGTCACCATGCCGAACCTTGCGTCGGGCACGAGAAGGAGCGTTTTCAAAAACAAGCTGTTCTGTCGAGGTGATTCCATTGACGCCGTTCACGCTGCTGATGTCCACATACTTGAACTCGAAGTCGGGAGACGTGGTTTCGGGAAGGATTTCATCGTTGATGGTCGCGGAGTATTTCAACCGTTTTACCTCCCAATGTTCCGGCACCTCGCCGAGCCATTCGACGCCGCTGGGTTTATAGCGTGGGTAGGCGGGATATTTCATGGCACATTGCTTTTGGCGGAGTGGTGGCTGTGACGGGACCATATTGGGCGGGACTGCCAATCATCAGGAAATCCCATGTGTCGAGTGACGGGGAATATCTGTGCCCGCAAGAGGGCGAGAAGACGATGCGCCCAATGATTCCGGGGTTCAACCACGTCCACTATGTGGGCCAGCAGAACCAACGTATTGTAGATGAGACGATCTTCTTTTGGGTGCAAGCTGGCAACTGCCGCAGCCGGTTGATGCGAGGGCAGGCTCACGGTGACGGTGAACCGGCGGTTCCAGAGCCGCGCATGGTGGGCGCACAGGTTTCGAACGTAGACCGCGTGTTCGAGCAAGGATTTGAGATTTTCCTGGAAAAGGCCAAACGCTCGGGCGATTTCCTTCCGGTCGCGATCCCGCCGGATATTCTCGTAAAAACGACTGAGAAGCCCGAAGGACATAATCTCACAAGCGGCCCAAATCGGAGGCCGGTTCATTCCATATTTTTTTCGATGATGGGCGACAAAAACTTCTTCGCTTCGCTCCAACTCCTCATCAAGTCTGGCAAGGGCATTGTGGTGACGCTGGGGATTGTGAAAAACCTGGGGATTCTCATAAGCTTGAATGCCATGGGCATGAGCCAACACGTAAGCCCAATGCGACCGAACGGATACTTCCAGGCGTTTGACGGCTTCCATGACCAACAGACGAAGTTGCCGGTCAAAACAATACAGTCCCCATAATTGGTCGAAGGTGGTCCCGGGCAAAAACTGGTCCGAATTTTTCTCAACAGACAGGGGAAACCGATAGGCTGAAAGACGGTAGTAATTATGATGTTCCAGGCAATGCAGAGCAAAAGACTCATCCAAAACCGTCAATCCCCGACTCTTAAGAATATCCAACTGTTCCCTGTGCGACTTGGGGGATTTGGAGAAATTCATCATTTCCCCCCTAAATGAGTAACCCGCCGATTTGAGCATATCCGCATGCAAGGCACGCAGGCATAGGCTTGGCGGGTATTGTTGCCTAATACATTCCTCGTTATTCCAAAATAGTCAAATCCAAAAACCACCATTATTTTAGATGCCGGGGAATTCACGCCGTCACCTCCTTGAGCAGATCGAGAATGTCACTTTCCAGTTTCTTGATGTCCTTCTCGATGGTTTCCAGCGGGCGGGGCGGTTCGTAGCGGTAGAAATGGCGGTTGAGCGGGATTTCGTAGCCAATCTTGGTTTTGGTGGCATCGATCCACGCGTCGGGCACATGGGGGAGCACCTCGCGCTTGAAATATTCCTCGATGTTTTCCTTGAGCGGCACGGTCTCGGTGTCGCGCAGGCCGGCGTCCGCCTCGGGCTGGCCGTCGCGGTCGCGGCAGATTTCGGCGGTTTCGTCGCGTTCGCCAAGGGCGGCCAGCACGGCTTTGAGTTCCGGGGGAGAGAGGCGGATATCCGAGGATTTTGCCGATTTCCGCAGATGGGAGAGGAAGGCTTCGCGGTCTTTGTGGAGCTTGCCACCCAAAGCGCGCAGGAATTTGCGGATTTCCTCCTGCCGTTGCCGTCCGGCCTCGATTTCCCGCTGGCGGACGGCGGGATCTTTTTTCTGGCTGGCGGCGAGATTTTTGAATCCGTTTTCGTCGTCGAGCCGGGCAATGCGCCCGGCGCTGGCCTGGAAGTTCAGCCGGAGAGGGCGTTCGACGGTGATCTTGCGGTAGCCAAAGTCTTCGTTGTCAAAAATCCTGCTGACCACCCGTTTTCGCTGAACGGGCTGGTGGGTGATGGGGTCTTCCTCGGTGAAAGCGCGCGTCTCGCCGTCGCGGAAGTTGCCGAAGATTTTGGTGAGGTCGCCGATGTGGTCGGGGTCTTTCTCCTTGTCGGACGGGTCGCCGATACGGCGGCGCTTGTTGCCGAGGCTTTTTCCCATTTGCACCCAAAACTGGCGGGCATCGATGAGCTGCACCTTGCCCTTGCGCGTTTTTTCCTTCCGGTTGCTGAGCACCCAGAGGTAGGTGGAGATGCCGGTGTTGTAGAACAGTTGTTCGGGCAGGGCGACGATGGCTTCCAACCAGTCGTTTTCGATGATCCAACGGCGGATTTCGCTTTCGCCGCCGCCCGCGTCGCCGGTGAAAAGGGGCGAGCCGTTGAAAACGATGGCGAGACGGCTTCCTCCGTCCCTGGGAGCGCGCATCTTGGATAACATGTGCTGAAGGAAGAGATGACATGGTGATTGTTGGGTGAGCCCGGAAAGAGCTACACCCAACAACGATGAATACAAACACCATGCAGAGAAATCCGCTTGCGGCGGACTCTCAAAGCCGAGGGGAGCAAGTCTCGGCGC
>JAQUAF010000045.1:0-45621 GCA_028687435.1 Verrucomicrobiia bacterium
CTGTTCCGCGCTGAAATGTCGCCTTCCAGGACGAACAGCCGTTTCCTCAACTGGTTTGTTTTCCATGCACGGAATCTACGCCGCGGATCGGGCGAAGGCTAGATGCTCACCGCTTGACGCTTACGGTCTTTCAAGGAAAATGTGAATGACGATTCGTTTGATTCACAGAATCGCAAAGGGCATGCAGGTACTGATTTTTTGATGAGCCTCTCAGAGCATTCACTTCTGACAGGACGGAATCTTTCAGCTTTTGATCCTGACAGGCATCGAGATATTCCAATGCGCACGACTGGTCAAACATATCTTTTGATGACAGTAATGATTTAATCTTTTCAACTTTTTCATCCAGTGTCTTTGAGTTGAGTTTTAGGAGCATTTCAATAGCCTCTTCAACTTTTTTAATCGTCACAACATGAACGGCAGAATAGGGCCATTTGTCAATGGTTTTTGGCCATTTTCCTTGCTCACCATACCCTACAAGCAAACGCCGGCCATTTTCTTCCTTCTGCAGGAAAAGAATGGCTGTTTCGCCATTGTTGAAGGAAGCTTTATCTTCGGTGCGGACGGAAAAACTGTCGACGACAACATCTGTTCCAGCATGGCCTTTTAAAGAGCGGTGAATATTGGCGCGAATAGCGCCATCACGGACATTGATCCTGGCAATTACAATTGCGTCCGCGCTTTCCACAAGCTCCGCCAAGGAATAGGTCCTGAACTTCATTGCGTGGATTTGCGGAGCAAGCAGAAATAAGCCGATGATTAAAAGAATATTTTTCATAGGTAACTTCCTTTCGAGATTTAGAGTCTCTTGTTTGGGCGGGTAAACCCCCCGCTTTTAGGCTGGGGGCGTTTGCTTGTTAATCATCGTATTTGTTTAAGGTCTTATGTTGTTTTCCGGGATCGCCCCAGTCAACTGACGCACGATGATTTTCATTGTCGGGTTCGTGATTATAAGCTTGGTCCTCGATGGGGCCGCCCCCAGCCCAAGGAACGGGAGGCAATGGGCCGAAGGCTATTGGCCAGTCAAATCCGAGATCAAGCAGAACATCATCTCCTTTTCCAAGTTCACCGGGACCGGAGACGATAAGATCGTCAGTCTTTCCATTTCCATCGTCATCGATGCCCGCAGCGCCAGGCTGTGCATCCGGACCTTTTGCCCAATGATTGTGATTTGCTGCATTCCAAGACCAGCCATGCCTCCATGGAGTCTTGGCAGTAATGCCAACAACATTATCAGCTTGGCCAATCTGAACCCTGTGGTGGCGTTCGTGCTGGTATGTATCTTCAAAAGTGTCAATGCCGGTGGTTGCCTTCTTGCCATGATCTGCATTGGCTTCGCCAGAGTCGCTAGTGGCTGCTAAATCGTAAATAATTACAATATCTTTGTTTTGTGACGACAAATAACTCCAACGTAACATGCTAGGGCACTCACCGTATAACATATTTCCGGTTGAGTAAATAATGCCATCAGATCCTATTGCTTGCCCCCAATAATAAAACCAGTTTGGGCTACCTCCCCCCGGATGATTCGTTGCGCTTTTTGAAAAAAACACTTCATAAGATTTTTCGCTCACCTTGCCGCTGTCAAAATATAATGAGCATTTCTTGCTTCCAAAGTCGGAATTGTTAGCAGGCAAGCCTGTGAATCTAACTGTTGCGATCAGGTTGTCGCCGCTGGGAGTCGATCTTCCACCCGGATTTGCTGCATCCCATGCCTTTGTCGAATTGCCGATGCCATCAACTATAAAATACACCCGATCTTTGATCTCAGTGGCCACCCCGCTTGGTTCCGCTTTGGCTTTGAGATTCATAGTTAGCACTCCAGGATTTGCTGATGAAAAAGTGAACTCGTTTTGACCGTCCCCGGACTGAACCGCGGCATTTACAGGATTTCCCGCGGGGGTGATAAGTTCCAATTTGAAAACGTACAGAATAACATCGTTTGAATATGGGCTATTGGTTGTGGTGGTAACGGGAGACGGAGATTCGTCCTTCCATTTTTGAACCAAATGAACCTTTACAGATGTCTTGCAGGGCGTATCGCAAGTCAGGTCCAAATGATTCCCGCCTTCGCTCCCCGATGCCGGCGTTCCTGTTAATCCGCTATACATCCACACATACGTTGGGTTGCCGTCTTTTTTCCATTCGCCGCAGGGGGCGGGATCTGATGGTGTGCGCGCCTCCCCTCCATCGGCATCAAAACCTTGAGTGGCGCTTGGTGCTGCTTCAATAAAAACCTTCCCCGGCGTTCCGGTTCCAAGGGGACTCAATGTTGGTGGAGTGCCTACTGAATCGGCGTGTGCAAAAACTCCACACAGCAGGATGATTGCTGTCGTCAAGCAAAACAACTTCATGTTTGCGCCAGATCGTAGATTCATCAGGCGCCAGCGAAAGAATTGATAATCATTGTCTTGCATAGATATTTGGATGTTGTCAGGATTTTTTTAGAGATGACACGAGGCGTGCAACCTCCTCAGACTTTAGCGCTTCAAGTGAAACGCGATCATAGGCGCCATCTACTGTGCCATCCGACTTGTAGGTGATTACGATCCGACGCTGCGGATTCTCTGGATCTGCCACCGTTTGTTGAAAAATCAAGCCGTTTTTGAATATTTTAGAGAAATCACCTGCTTGATAATCATACTCATAAACCCATCGAGTTCCATCCGCCTCGACCCTTTCACGCAGGGCTCCAGTGTCTTTGTGGTAGGAAAATTTGCAGGTTTTCCCGTTAGGGTAGGTCTTCTGTTGAACTTTATCGCCCACCACTACCTCAATGACTTTGGTTCCGTTTAACTCCTGGTAGGTCCTGATGAATGAATTGGTTCCTGTGTACTCACGATAAATGCGCAGGCCGCTCTCCCGCCGATCATAAGTGAGGCGGCCCGCTGAATCGTATCCTTTCTCCCAAAGTGTTTTTCCATCCCGGACTGCGGCAATTTGGTTTCCGGCTTGATCGTACTTGAAGGTGGTGACTTCGCCTTTTTCGTTGACCTCGCGGATTTTTTGCGCGTTTTCATTGTAGGTTGCCTGATAGGTCACCGTGGGCTTGCTGTTTTTGCCGTCCTTGATGGTGGTTTGTTCGATTTTTCTCAGCAATCCCGACATTTTTCCCGAAACGAACCAGGTCTTGACCGTTTTTACCCCCTCAAGTGAAAGGGTTTCCTCGCGTCCGAGATTGCCCTGATAATGCCAGAATTCTCGCTGTTTCTGATCGTTGACTCGGCCAATGGCCGCATTTTCGAAAATTCCCTTGGAGGGTTGAACTTCATAGGTCCAAGATCCATCCTTGAGAACCTGCCGGGTTTTGGCGTCCCACGCCAGCAGCCGGGCGCCGTTCAGTTTGAGCGTGGGATTTTTCTGGTCGTCGGTTCCGTACTCGAAGCTGGACGACGTTCCGTCCGCCTTGACCACCCTGGCGAGGCAGGACTCTTCCTTGAGGCCCGGGGTCAAAGAGGGGAGCTTGATTTTTTCGATGGCAATCCGCTGGTTGTTGCGCAGAAGGAAACCTGTCACTTCCCCGGTCATGGGCGCGGTTTCCACCCGCAGGATGGGGGTGCCGCCCTCCCGGATCTCCGACACCCTGTTGTTCATGTAAAGATAATCCAGTTTTTTGTCCTTGGTCTGAAACTGGGCGATTCTGCCCTGGTTGAAAACCATCTTGGTGTCGCAAGTGGCATAAACAAACAAGCTGGGCCCGTTTTTCTCGGCTTTCCAACCTCCCTGGCCGTGCAAGATCGAGGGATTTTTTTTGTCGATCTGAAAGACGCGGAACCATCCGTCGGGCTGCTCCAGCTTATAATTGTTGTCATCCACCTGGTACATCTTTGCCTCAAGCAACGGCACGCACCAGGAGCCCGCCTGACCGCCCCCAAGATAGGGGGAAGGGATGTTCAGGCTGGAATTGAAGAAAACATAGAGAGGCGCCTGGATTTTGTCGAGATCCAGGCTGCCAACGGTTTCCACATGCAAAACATGGCCTTGGAAGTCCACATGATCGAAAAACGAGCGGGGAACTCCCCAGGACAATCCGCAACTCCGACCCGGCTGGACGGAAACCAGCAGACATGCCGCCGCAAGAAGAGCGCGCAAATGGTTGTTTATGGAAAAAACTCTTGCCATTTCTTTGATGCGTTGAGACGCTTCATTCCTTCGGTCTTGAGTTGTAACAGCCGCCGTGGCGGGCAGCCTCTTATCATTCCCCTCCACTGGACGAACTGGAGGATGAGCAGGAGGTGCCCTGCGACTGGGTGGGCCGGATCGTGTTGCCGTCCCGCCTGACCTGCGCGGCGAACGTGACCAGCGTGACAACCCACAAAACAGCGGCGCAAACCAGCAATCCAAACAGAATCTTGATATTTTTCATCGGAAGCCTCTTTCTTGTTTGTGAAAAGGCGAGTCTATGCATTAATGAATAGCTGTCAACATCATTTGACAATATTGAACTTTTTCATCGGGAAACCCCTCATGCCTCATTTTGTTTCAAGGTTTGGAAAATTCAGAGTTTGCTGGAAAAAGCGGTGCAGGCGCCCCGCCATCCCTTTGTTGCAAAATGAATGGAGGGCGGGCCGTCGTCACGCTGGCCTGTCTCGCCGAGGCACTCGTGCGAAGGCGGAAGTGGCTTTGGCCACGCAGGCGGGGCTCCCGCATCGCCTTGCCGGTTTTCCGCATCGAGCGTCAAACATCGAGCATCGAGCCGCCCCGGCGCAGGCGGGACTTAATTCAACTCCGGTTTCCGTCATTCTTCCGATTTTCAACGAGGAAGCCAGTCTGCCCGGGGCCGCGCGGGAGATTCTGGCCGTGGCGCCCGTTTTTTTTGCCGATTATGAACTGATCCTGGTCAACGACGGCAGCGACGACCGGACCGCCTCGATTTGCGGGGAACTGGCGGCGGAATCACCCTGCGTGCGCGCGATTCATCATTCCTCCAATCGCGGTTATGGCGCGGCCCTTCGCAGCGGTTTTGCCGCCGCAACCAAGGAGTGGATTTTTTTCATGGACGCGGACAGACAGTTTCGGTTCGATGACATCAGCGGGCTGCTTCCACATCTTGAGCGTCATGACCTGATCATGGGCTATCGCGCTCCGCGACATGATCCGTGGTTCCGCATCCTGGCCGCCCGGATTGGGAATTTTCTTGCCCGATGGATGCTTGGCATCCGG
Organism: Verrucomicrobiia bacterium; assembly: GCA_028687435.1. GTDB lineage: Bacteria > Verrucomicrobiota > Verrucomicrobiia > JABWAM01 > JABWAM01 > JAQUAF01. The sequence goes on from JAQUAF010000045.1 coordinate 5,164, forward strand.
GCGCGGGACATCAACTGCGCGTTCAAGCTTGTCAGACGCGACAGGCTGCAGGCTCTCGACTTGCGTTCGGAGGGCGGATTCATCAATGCGGAACTGCTGGCGCTGGCGGCGGCGGAGGGATGGCGTTGCGTTGAAGCGCCGGTGCGGCATTTCCCGCGCCGATATGGGGCTGCGACAGGGGCGCGCCCCCGCGTCATAGGCCGGATTCTTTGGGAGTGCCTCCGCCTGCGGCGCCGGATTTTGAGCAAAGCCAGATGAAATTCAGCAGCAACAGGGGTTCCAGGGGTTTGCGGTAGCGTCCTTCCATGGTCACGCTGTTTTGAAAACAGAGGACAAGAAGCATCGCGGAGGTCAGCAACGGCAGGAGGGGAATCGGGCGGCGGATCAAAAAAGCCGCATTGCCGATCAACACCTGAAAAATCAACGGCGCCCAAAGCCAGCGCTGCCAGCGGCTGATCGCGCCAGGGAAACCTTCATGGCTGGTTTCCGGCCAAGAGGGGGCAAAAAGAAACAATACGACATTTTCCCCGAGATGTTGGAGCCAGACGGAAGCGGAACGTCGGACGCCGGCCAGGGCTGCAGTCCAATCGTTCCTCCCGTTTTTCCGGTGGATGACCACTTCCATGGTGTTTTCTCCATCCCCCCGCCCGATCCGCCATTCGTTGAGCGGTTCCAAAGGGTGGATATAGCAACTGGGCGAACTGTAGATCAGGGTTTCCCGGCGGCCATTTTCCCAATAAAATTGCGTATGTTTGGTTCCGCCCGCATGCATGATGCGGGCCAGGCAACTGTTGCCAAAGGGGGAGGGGAAACCCAGAATGGAGCGGGTGCGCAGGGTGTTGGGAATGAGCATCAAGGCCGTCAACGCAAGGGCTGCGATCAGGGCCGGAATCCTGCGGGGCATTTGCCAAAGCGCATAACCGCAGCAGAGGATCAAGGGAAGAAGGGCCTGGGCTTTGGTCAGGGCGGCAAGAGTCCAGCAAACAGTCATGAGCAGGAACGAGGGCAGATCCTTGCGGCGAAGCGCGCGGCCTGTCATCCAAAGCCCCAGCCCCATCAGGGGCAGCAGGAGCGTTTCAACCATGAAAAAGCTGTAGATGACAAGAAACGACGGCATCCAGAGCATGAAAGACCAAAACATGGCCGCGGGTTTTTGCTCCAAGCCCAGGCTGCGCGCCGCCCGATAATAGAGCCATGGCATTGCGGCGGAAAGAATCCCGGTGAACAAGTTCAGGACAAAACGGTTGTCGAAGGAGAGCTTGCGGGTCAGAAAAAGAAAAACCTGATATCCCAGCGGATCGCAGCCGTTCATGAGCAGGGGATGCAGGAAACGGCCCGCGTTGTCCCAATGCCTTTGGGGATCGGAAAAGAGATGATCCATGGGGCTGTCGAAAAACGGCAGAAGCAGGCGCAGTCCGGTTCCCGCAAGGATAAAGATCAACAACCCATGCCGCAAAAGACCATGATGTTGCTGCCTCATGACCTTCTTCTGAAAAGAGCGCGGATTTGCGCCAGCAATCCATGCCGGTCGATCCACCGGCAATAAGCGACGTAGGCGGGATCGCGGGACAGATGCCTCTCCTCTGTTTTTGCGCGCAAGACATAGATGCCATTGGTCAGGGCCAGGCACAGACACGCCCGCAAGGCGTCGTCCCATGCGGCATGGGCCACGAAAGGAACGGACATCATCCACCACGCCAGATTTTTGGCCACATAGGCCGGGTGGCGCACAAACCGGTAAGGCCCATCCACCAGGATGCCGCGGTTGGTCAGGTTGGAGAAACGGCATCCGAATGAAACGGTGGCCCAAACGTAGATGACATGCAGCAGGAGGATGGCAAACCCCCAGGAGATATAGGTCATGGGTTGTTCCTGCAACCAGTCGTTCCAGCGCACCGGGCCTTTGTAGCTGAGAAACGCGCTGTACATAAACGAGGCGAAGGGTTCGTAGCAACAGATGGCGCTTGCCCAGCCGAGTCCTGTTGATTCGGAGGAGCGGATTTGCGTGTCGAGCAGCCGCAGGGTGAAAAGGTAACCCGCTGCGCCAAAAACGACGTCCAAGGCAAAAATGAGATTCAACGAAGTGGTGTAAAGCCCGCCGAAGGTTTTGAAATCCACGCCATTGGAAATCAATTTTTCCAGCAAGGGAACGGCGCCCGCCAGCATCAGCGGCAGATAAAATCCCTTGATGATCCAGCCTGCAACATGGCCGCGGATTTCCTGCCAGTCGATTTGGCCGTCATGAACAGTCCTTCGGTTTCGCCCAGGACTGTCCGCCCGATTTCGGATCAACTCAAGCGGCAGGAGCAAAAAATGGGTGAGCAGCAGCCCCATGTGCCAATAACCGTCCTTGGGCTGCGCCATGCGCCGGTCAATCCAGAAAAAATAAGCCGCCATCAGCAGAAGGGCGGGCCAAAACACCAAACGCGCCGCTTCCCAGACCGGCTGGTAAAAATCCCGGGCGTACAAGGGGAAAAGCCAGTAGGCCAGGGCCAGCGTCGAAAGGGTCAACAGCAGGCCGAGGAGTTTGATGGCGCAGCGGCGCGGGTCAAAAGGCCTGGCAACAGGCGCCAGTCCGCTGTCTGGCCGCAAATGGACGCGGTTGACCAGCACGCTCAGGATGGCCATGGGCGCCGCAGTCAGCAGCACGAAAAGGATCAGTTGGGCGGGCGGTTTTTGAACCGCCCAACGGAGCGAAATCCACCATGCCAGAAAGAAACCGCCCACCCCCAGAAAACCCAATGCCTGGGCGCCCAAGGGGTCATTGCTCCGGCGGGCAAAATTCAGGCCGATGGCGTCCGGCGGGGCGGCATCAATCTTTTCTTCATCAGGCAGGCGTTTCAAGGATGTGATGATTTAATGTTTTATCTTCCAATCCGGCCGCGGGCGCAGGAAAAAATCATGGCCTGAAATCGGGGTATTTGGCCTTGAGTTCCTGCCGGAGGCGGGCGACTTGATTGGTGTCGCCTGTGTTTTCAAAGCACCGGATGGCTTTGGCCAGGGAGCGGGGCGCGAGGTCCGGATCGTTGTAGAGAAGTCCGACGCTGATGTAGTACTTGCCGGCGTCCGCAAATTTCTTTTGTTCGGCGAACGCTTCGCCCAGTCGAAAGCGGGCCTGGGCGTTGTTGACGCCTTCCGGTTGGAGGCGCATGACGTCTTCCGCTGTTTCCTGGGCTTTGGCCAGGTTGCCGGCGGCGGCATAGGCCGGGATGAGTTCGAGCTTGGCGGGGATGCTCGCGCCCAGGTCGGGGTAATCGGTTTGATACGATTCCCAGGCGTCGATGGCGTTCTTCCACTTGTTTTGGGCGGCGAGCGACTTGGCGAGGCCCCACCGGGCGGATTGCCGGAAAGTTCCAGCGCCGGGATGGGCCAGCAATCGGCGGTAGTTGCGTTCGGCGGCAACCGGATCGCCATCCTGCGCGCTTTGGCGGGCGAGATATTCGTAGATTTCCGGCGCTTGCGGGGTTGAATCCGGAGGCAGGGCATCCACTTCCTTCAGGAGCTTCACCCGTTGTCCCAGTTGATAATGGCAGATGATGAGACGCGAGGTGGTCTGGGCGCCGTATTGCTTGGAATTGGCCTGCCGGGCTTGCGTCAAAAAGGGGATGGCATCGGTGTATTTTTTTTCCTCAAAAAAGCTCCAGCCGGTCCAGTAGACGGCTTCGGAGGCAAAGCGGGTTTGGGGATAATCCCTGAGCAATTGATGGAAGGCGGCGCGCATGGCGGAGTAGCGTTTGAGGCCGCCGTTGAGCAGGGCGGCGCGGTAGAGGACGTTTTCGCGGTCGGCGGCCCTGGGATAACGTTCGACATATTGGGAAAAAGTTCCGGCAGCGGCGGCCAGACGTCCGCCTTGCTGTTCGGCCTCCCCGCGCAGGAGGAGAACATTGGCGCTCCATTCATGGCCGGGAAAACGTTTGAGGAAATGATTGAAAACTTCGACGGACTGCTTGTATTGGCCCATTTGCAGGAGGCTGAATCCATGGCGGAAAACCGTTTCGGCGGCGCGGCTGGCGGGGATTTTGTCCAGCGGGACGCATGCATAAACGCCGGCCGCGCCCTGGTAATCCTTGCGCAAAAAACTGCGGTCGCCCATGAGGCAGAGGATGGTTGGACGGCTTTCGGATTTCGGCCAGCGTTCGAGAAAAAGGTGCGCCTCGGCTTCCCAATTTTTGCCGTCCACGGCAAAGAGGCAGATCAGGCGTTCCGCGGTTGCGTTTTCCACGGCGGGATTTTTGGGATATCGCTGGATGAATTGCTGGTAGGCGGCGGCGGCCTCGTTGTATTTGCGCAGCGCGCGAAGGGCGTGGGCGTTCAGAAGATCCACCTCCGTGGCGGCGTCCTGGGGAAAAAGCCGTTTGACGTCGTTGGCCAGGCGCACGACCAGGGCGAACTGGTCGCCGCGATAGGCGCACCGGATGAGCTGGAGATTGGAATAGGGAACCCATTCGCCCCCGGGATCCATCTGCGAAAGTTGTTCGAAAAGATTGACGGCCGGGGGCCAATGTCCGGCGTTCATTTCCAATTGACCGGCCTTCATGCCGGCCTCGGCGCGGAGGAGTGCGCTGGAATCGGTTTCAAAGGCTTTGGTGTAAAAGATGCGGGCTTCATCCAATTCATTTGCGGCCTCCTTGATCCGGGCTGTTTCGAGAAGGGCAAATCCACGGTAAGGATTTTGTTTTTCGACGCGGGCCAGTTCCTTCAGGACGGGCAGGGCTTCCTTGGAACGCTGGAGTTGCAGGAGGGTGCGGGCTTGATAAAAGAGGGCGGCCAGGCGGGTTTCGGGGCTTTCGGCGCGTTCGGAAGCCTGTTGATAATGGAGCAGGGATTCCTCGGGATGGCCGTTGTCGGTTTCCATTTCGCCAAGCCGGAAACAGGTCCTGGCAAAAAATGCGCCTTTGGGAAAGGTGTTCAGAATGGCGAGGAACTGGGCGCGGGCGTCATTGGTATTCCCCTGGTTGCGAAGGCATTCGGCGATGCGGTAGAGGACTTCCTCGGTGTTGGCGCCGTTGGGGAACCAGGTGAGGTATTTCCGATATTCAATGATGGCCAGATCGAATGCGTTGCGCAGGAAGAGGCCGTTGGCCAGGTCGAACTGCGTTTGCTCGAATTGTTCGGGTGGAGCGGCGGGAGCGGGCGCGTTGGTGGCGGCGCCGGGGAGGGCGGGGGATTGGGCCGGGGATGCCGCCGCGAGGACAAGGATCAGAAGCGGAAAGGAAAAAACTCGAAACGCCGCGGCGTGGGGCATGGGCTCAGGGCGTTGCGGTTTCCGTGGGCGCGGTGGAAAAGGCGATGTTCCAGATGTCGGCGGCTCGACAGATGTCGAGCACGGCGATGACGTATTTGTATTCCGCGTTTTCATCGGCGCGCAGGATCACCGCCTGGTCCGGAAACTGGCCGACGATCTGCTTGAGGATGCCGAGGAGTTCCTCGCCCTCGACCTGCCGGCGGTTGAGGATGACCCGGCCGTCCTGTTTGACGTTGAGGACGATTTCGCCGGGGAGCCGTTTGGGCGCCTCGCCTTTTTTTGCGGTGGGCACCCGCACGTCGAGTTCCGTTTCATAGCGGGCGATGTTCCAGGTGAGCAGGAAAAACGTGAGCAGGAAGAGGATCACATCGATCATCGGCGCGAGCTGCAGCGCGATGGGTTCGTTGCGAAGGTTGGAACGGAAGTTCATGGCGTTTTCAGGCTGATGGACTAACGGCCGAAGGCTGAACAACGTTTTTCAACTTGAGCCCAAGGCGGGCGATGAGGTTGGTGGAGGCATTTTCGAGCTGGGAGATGAGCGATTGGGACCGGCCGCGGAAGATGGAGTAGAAGAACATGGCGGTGATGCCGATGATCAGTCCGGCGGCCGTGGCGATGAGGGCCTGGGAGACGCCGCCCGCGAGCAGCATGGTGCGCATGGGGGTGGCTTCACTGGCAATGGATCCGAACGAGCGCAGGATTCCGACCACGGTGCCGAAGAGACCGAGCATGGGCGCCAGCACTCCGAGGTCCATGAGATAAATGACTTCCTGATGCAGCGCCGCCGCCTGCCGGTTGCCTTCCGCCTGGGCCACCTCGCGCACGGCCGCAAGATCGGCGCCGGGATTTGCCTGGATGAAAGTTGCCGCGGCTTCCACCACCCGCGCCACGACTTGGGGGCTAGATTGGGCGGTTTCGAGCAGTTTGGCGAAGTTTCCCTCCTGAATCGCCGCCTCGGCCGAAGCGGCGAAGGCATGGGTGGTGATGCGGGAGGCGCGCAACGTGAAGGAGTAGTAAATGATCAGGACCACCACGAGGAAGGAGACAAGGGCCAGAGGGTACATGACCCAGCCGGCGTGGACCAGCATTTCCCAAAGGGTGAGGTTGGTGGTCACGGGCGCGGGATTCCCGCCCGGCGCGGCCATGACGGTGGTGGCGAAGGCCAAAAAGGAAAAGAGCAATTTTTTCATTTCAACGGTAGAATCACCCGGGAAAGGGCTTTTGTACAGCCCTTTTTCTTGAGGGGAGGAACCTTCTTTATGACAGGAACCGCTGTGGATTGGCGCCAAGGAATTCCTCAAGGGGGATGCCTTCGCCTCCGGTTGGCAAGAATACTCAATGATTGAGTAAATTTATTCAGGCATTGAGTATTTATCGGAACTTCAAATTTCCCAGGCGCCCCAAACATTACATGTCCGGTGAAAATGATGTTTAAAAAATCCACCTGCCGGATGGAATAGGCGGCCCGGGAGGTCCGCCCTCCATGGATGATAAAAGGAGGGCGGCGCTCCTGCGCCGCTTGGGGTGATCGCAAGGATCGGAACCCGGCATGAGTGATTCATTTTGTGTTTGAGGCGCAAGGGGGATGGAGCAAGAATGGGGATTGTCCGTCCAATCTTTAACCTGCGAAGGATGATTTTTATGAAACGCATCTTTTTTTTCCTGATGGGATTGGCATGTCTGGTTCAAATCTTGCCGGCGGCGCCGGGGGATTACGAAAAACGAAAGGAGGAGGCGGAAAAACTTTTTGCCGAAAAATCCTACGCCCAGGCCGCGGCGATCTATGCCGGGATGGACATGGGCGGGCTGGCGCCGGAGGAGCGGCGGTGGGTGAAATTCCGCCAGGCGGATGCGGCATGGCGGGCGCAGGCGGGGACTCAGGCGGGAGGGGATGATACCGTGATCGTGAAGGCGCGGCAGCAATTGGAGGCGATGGTGCGGGATGTGCGGCGCGAGGAGGAAAAGGACCGGGTTTACGCCGAGGTTTGCGAATCGCTGGGGGATTATTTTTGGAAACGGCGCAACGTGAACGATTGGGGGACGGCGTGGCCGTGTTACGAAAGGGCGCTGGATTGGTGGGCCGGGGCGCGGGACATCGAGATGGCGCGCGACCGTTATCTGGGCATTGTCTGGCGGATGACACGGCGCGAACGTCCGTACAGTTGGTATGGGCAGATGGTTCCCCTGCCGGTGTTGGAGAATGTGTTGAGGATCGCCAAAAAAGAGGGGGATCTGGCTTGGGCGCATTATTTGATGGGAACCACGCTGTCGCGGCAGGGGGGCGACTGGTTGTTGCGCCGGCGTGTGGCGGAGGAATTCGAGGCGGCGATCAAACCGGGCAAGGGCAATGACTGGTATGATGACGCCCTGTATCATTACGCGGAATTTTTGCACCGGCAGGGACGGGTGGTCTTTCAGGAAAATGGCGGAATGACGATGGAGCCGGACTATGCGCGGGCTCTGGAGCTTTACCGGCGGTTGGTGACGGAATTCAAAAAGGGGGAAACCTCCTATTTTGATCAGGCGAAGCAGGCGATTGACGAAATCACCAAACCCATGGTGCAGGTTCAGGTGAGCGAATATTTCATTCCCGATTGCGAGGTGTCTTTCCTGTTGAACTGGAGGAATGTCAAAAAGATCGACTTCAGCCTTTACAAGACCGATTTGACCAGGGACGTGACTTTTTCAGGGAAGGAGGAAGGTTTTCAACAATGGATTCAGAAAGCCGCGGTTGGCGAGGCGGTGAAGAGTTGGTCGAAGGCCACGGATGACAGGGGGGACCATAAACCCGGACGGGAAGAGTCTCGGATGGATGGAAAACTGCAACCGGGATCTTATCTTCTGGAGGCCAGAGCGGGCGGGCAGGTGTCGCGTGCATTGGTGATGGTGACGGATGCGGCACTGGTGTTGAAGACCACGGGCAAACAAGCCTTGGTTTATTTTTGCCGTTCGGAGGATGGCGCGCCGATGGCGGGCGCGGAGGTGGCGGTATGGGAGAGGTCTTATGACAAGGATTGGCAATGGCACAAGCTGACAGGCAAAACCAATGACGATGGCTTGGCGGTTTTCGATCTCAAAAGCGGTCATTCCGGCGCACAGGTGCTGGCCATGGCGGGATTGAATGACCGGCAGGCGTTTGCGGAGGGACATGGCAACCATTGTGGCGGCAGGGATGCGCAATGGCGGATTTACGTTTTCACGGATCGCCCGGCTTATCGTCCAAAGGAAGAGGTGAAATGGAAGATGGTGGTTCGCCGGTACGATGGGTCGGTCTATTCGACTCCCGCCGATCAAACCGTGTTGTATGAGATTCGCGATCCGCGCGGCGGCAAGTTGAAAGAGGGCAATGCGAAGTTGAATGCCTTTGGCAGCGCTTGGGGGACATTGGAGTTGCCGGAAACCCTGCCGCTCGGGGAATACAAGATCGAGTTCCGGGAAGGAAGGAAAAATGATTATATTGGCAGCGCGGCGCTTTTCCGGTTGGAGGAGTACAAACTGCCGGAGTTCAAGGTCAGTGTTCAGATGCCGGAGGAGAATGGAAAAAAGAAAACTTTTCGTTCCGGGGACAGGGTGGAGGTCAATATCCAGGCGGATTATTATTTTGGCGGGCCGGTGGCCAATGCCTCGGTGGAGGTGATCGTCAAGCAGAAGCCTTTTTATCATGGATACACGCCCGCGCGGGAGTATCCCTGGTTTTACCAGGGGATGAATGAAAGCTGGCAACGGCGGCGGTATTACGGGGAGGGGGGAGTGATGAAGCGGGAGGTGGTCAGGACTGACGCCACGGGCAAGGCGGTGTTCGTTTTCGACAGCCATCGCAATACCAACCAGGATTATGAATATGCCGTGGAGGCGCGGATGACGGATTCTTCCCGCCGGGAAATCACGGGCCGGGGAACAGTGCGGGTGACCCGGCAACGTTATTATGTTTATCCGCAACCGGAGCATAACATTTACCGGCCGAAGGATCAGGTGAAGATCCATGTGAAGGCGATGGACGCAAACGAGCAGCCGGTGCAGACCGAGGGAACCATCCGGGTGGTGCGCAATGCCTGGAATGAGGTCTGGATTGATCCGGAAGGACGGGAGGTGAAAGGTGACGAAATCCGCGGATTGAGGGAGAAGCAGTCGGTGTTTCCTCCGCCTTATCAGCCGGGAGTGAAGAATTGGCGGTTGAAAAAGTCCGGGTATGAATCCGAGGAAATCGTGACGCGAAAGGTGAAGACGGACGAGAAAGGGGAGTTGGAGTGGACGTTTGAGCCGGACCGGGTGGGGTATTACCGGGTTTGCTGGATGAGCCGTGACAAGGACGGCGCGCCGATCCGGGGCGATACCGCGGTGTGGGTGACCCATCGGGATTGCGCGGAACTGGATTATCGTCACCAGGGGGTGGAGATCATTGTGGACAAGGACACTTTCCGCGTAGGACAGAAGGCGCCGGTGATGATCAATGCCAGGGCGGGCGGGCGTTATGTGTTGTTCAGTGTGGAAGGGCAGGACCTGTACAACCATCAGTTGGTGAGGATGAGCGGGACCACAAAACTGCTGGAGGTTCCGGTGGAAGAGAAGCATGTGCCGAACGTTTTGCTGTCCGCGGTGATGGTCAGCGGCGATCAGATGTATGCCGACGCCAAGCCGGTGGTCGTGCCGCCGGTGGATCATTTTCTGAAAGTGGAGGTGAAGCCGGATCGCGGGCAATACCGGCCCCGGGAGGAGGGAACTTTGCGGGTGACGGTGAAGGATTGCGATGACAAACCGGTTGCCGCCGAGGTGGCCATGGGATTGGCGGATGAATCGGTCTATTACATCCAGCAGGATCTGGCTGGCGATCCCCGCCAGTTTTTCTATGGCGGCAGCCGCCCGCATCTCGTCCAGACCCAAAGCACGTTTAACAGCCGGAGATGCCGGCGGTGGGTGACGCCGCCGGCGGAGGGCGAGGTTGATGGAATGGGAGGCGGGTATATTGCAAGGCGTTCCAAGGAAATGGGATTCAAGGATCAACTTTTTTGCGAAAAAATAGAGGAGGTGGCTTTGTATCAAAAGGGATTTTCGTATAACAAGCCGAGAGTTGTTACTTCCGGCGTGATGGCGGCGGCGCCCGTGTCTGCTTCTTTTGCGGCAGGTGGCAGAATGGATATGGATGGTTTTGCTGTGGCGGAGGAATACAATAAAAAACAGGGAGAAAAGGGCGGGGAAAACGTTCAGGAACCCGCCGTCCAGGTGCGCAGCGATTTTCGGGCCACGGTTTTCTGGCAGCCGGATGTGATGACGGACAAGGACGGAACTGCGACGGTGAAGGTGAAATATCCGGATTCCATGACGACATGGAAAGCCATTGCCCGGGCGGCGACTGCGGGCAACCAGTTTGGCATGGGACAGGGGAGCAGCCGGACCAAACAGCCGTTGATTGTGCGGTTGCAGGCACCGAGGTTTTTTGTGGCGGGCGATACGGTGACCGTGTCGGCGGTGATCAACAACAATACGGACAGGGAATTGACCGTGCGGCCGCAGTTGGATGTGACGGGGATGGCGCCGCCGGCGGATGCCCGGGCCGCGACGGTGAAAGCGCCGGCCAACGGGGAGGCGCGGGTGGACTGGATTTTGAAACCCAGCCGGGCAGGAGTGGCAAAACTGAAGGTGACCGCCCGCGCGGATGCTTGCGCCGACGCGATGGAAAAAAGTTACGAGATTCATGAGCATGGGATCGAGAAATTCGCGGTCAAGGCCGGAAAGGTCCGGGGTGAGAGCGCCTTGATCAAACTGGAAATTCCCAGGGAACGACGGAAGGAGACAACCCGTTTGCAGGTGCAGATTTCCCCCAGCCTGGCGGTGACGATGCTGGATGCGCTTCCTTATCTGGTGGATTATCCATATGGCTGCACGGAGCAGACCATGAGCCGTTTCCTGCCCGTGGTGATCGTGTCCAATACGCTGCGGGACATGAAGCTGGACCCGGAGGATGTGATGGGGCGGGTTTTCGGGGGCATTGAGGCGCAACATGCGGTCAAGACCCAGCCGAAGGGCAAAAAGAATCTCGCGCAGTTGGATGACATGACGAAGAAAGGGCTGGCCCGGCTTTATGATTTTCAACATGCCGATGGCGGTTGGGGCTGGTGGAAGGGGGGTGACAGCGATCGTTTCATGACAGCCTATGTGGTGTGGGGAATGACCTTGGCCAGGGCGGCGGGGGTGGATATCCGGCAGGATGCGGTGGCGCGGGCTGCCGGGTATCTTGACAGGGAATTGGTGTCGGAGGAGGCGAATCTCGACATGCAGGCCTGGATGTTGCATGCGCTGGCGGTGGATCATGCCGCGGCAAAGAGGAAAGAGGTGGGCCGTTTCCAAACCAGGGCTTTTGAGAACCTGTGGACGAATCGCGAGCAGTTGAACGCCTACGCCCGTGCCTTGCTGGCCTTGAGCGCCCAGGCTTACGGTTATGAGGACAAGGCGAAAATTTTGGCGGCGAATCTGGAGAACGGGGTGAAACTCGACGACAAGCCCGATGTTTCGGTGATTCAGGATGGCAAACAGGAATCCGCCGGAACCGTGATGGGGACGGCGCATTGGGGTGAGGAGGGTGTTTTTCACCGTTGGTCGGAAGGCGGGGTGGAGAGCACGGCGTGGGTGTTGCGGGCGTTGCTGGCGATCGATCCGCAGCACAAATTGGTGGAGCCGGCCATGAACTGGCTGGTCAAAAACCGCCGCGGCGCGCAGTGGAGCAACACCCGCGACACGGCGATGGCGGTGCTGGCCTTGAACGATTATCTGAAAAAGAGCGGCGAAACCGGCAGCACGGGCGAATATGAACTGCGGGTCAACGGCCGCACCCTGGCAAAACGCAAGTTTTCGCTGGAGGATGTCTTGGGCGCGCCAAGTGTCTTTGTGGTGGAAGACAGGGATGTCCGCGATGGGGTGAACGAGATTCGATTGACGCGGCGCGGCGGGACGGGCTCCATCTATTTTTCCGTTCAAGCCGCGTATTTCAGTCTGGAAGAACCCGTCACTCCGTCCGGCAACGAGATTTTTGCGCGGCGGCAGTATTTCAAGTTGAGCGGCCGTTCCACTTTGTTGAAGGGACAGGTTTACGAGCGGTTGCCGTTGAACGACCAGGATGAGGTCCAAAGCGGGGACCGGGTGGAAACCGTGATCACTATCGAGGTCAAGAACAACTATGAATATCTGGTTTTTGAGGACTTGAAACCCGCGGGATTCGAGGCGGTGGAATTGCAGAGTGGCGGGGATGCGCGCGTGAGGGAGTTGAAGTCCGGAACGGTGGAGCGGCGTTTTGGGAAAAAACGCCCTGCCGATTCCGATGAGAACCAGGATTACACGGGACGGCAGCGTTATGTGCACCAGGAGCTTCGCGACCGCAAGGTTGCGTGTTTCATCGACAAGCTGGCGCAGGGGGTTTGGGAAATCCGTTACACGCTTCGCGCGGAGACGCCGGGACGATTCCACGCCCTGCCCGTGATGGGCCACGCCATGTATGTTCCCGAAATCCGCTGCAACAGCGCCGAAACACGGGTGGTGGTGAAGGATGCCGGACGGTAAGGAGCCGCGCAAAAATTACTTCACATTCTGATGGAGGGGATTTGGCCGGATGGTCCCGCCGCTGGTCTTCAAACCAGAGCCGGGACGGCTCTGCCACTTTTTCGGAAATGCCGTAAACGCTTGCTGAAATTAGAGATATGCTTCATTGATTCCTTAGGTTGACGCGAATGCGCCGCGGCGGGACGCGAGTGACGAGCCCTTCGGCAAGCTCAGGACTCGTCCCGAGCGGGAGTTTTTGTTTCGTCATTGGGGCCGGGATTCCCGTTCCAAAATCCTGCCGTAATAAGCCAGTTGGGGGGAATATGGATTGTGTTTCAAACCAAGCTTCAGAAGTCGAGATGCCTGCAAGACATCTCCTCGACACAAACTGTTGCGGATGGCGACAGAGGCGAAGTAGACCGGGGAGGGGACGAGATCGGTGTTTTTTTGAGATAAAATGTCTTCTTGAAGAATGGTTGTGATGATTTGAATTCCCTCCGCAGCCTTGGAGGGATCGGAACGGATCATGTCTTCCGCCAGCAAGAGGCGTTTCAAGAGATCGTTGGATCCTTCCGGAGTTTCGGGAACGCGTTTTTTTTGGAGGGATGGATCAAAAATGCAGGGAATCTCCACGGAATCGGCTGGGAACTGAGGACGCCTCCCCAGGCGGCGAAAAAGATAATTCATGATTTCCGGGTTGATGGAAGACTTTCTGAAGATGTTTTTCAGCGTTGCATCATCCAATGCCGCGAGCGTTTTGCGTTTATATGGAGGGGCAATTTCTGATTGATGGGTTCGTTCGTCGAATGGCGTGAGAAATTGAGAGAGGGTTCCGATGTAAAAAGCCCTGGGCGCATTCTGTTCGAGGATGGGACGTTCATCCGACTGGACCATGCCGCTTCCCACGATGGCGAATGCGGTGCGTTGGGAGGCGAGTTGGCGCGCCCAGACGGATTCCGGAGTGTGGAGACCGATGGATTGCAGATCCTGGCGGGGGAGGGGGCGTTCGAAGACTTTTTTGAAAAATGCCGGGCCGGAATCCCATGGTTTTTTGGAACCCAGGAGAATGATGTCGCCTTCCTGGGAATCCCAGATTTCCATGTGGGGGAAGACGGAGCGAAAGGTGCGCAGGATCAGGGCTGCGATCTCATCGTTCATTTCGTAGATGTGAAACCATTGAGCCATGATGCCGCCCTCTTTCAAACGGCTGGCGGCCAACTCATAAAACTCGCGGCTAAAAACGCTGCCGATGCCCGCCATCCATGGGTTTGAAGGTTCACTGATGATGATGTCGTACTTTTGCGGGTTGAGCTTCAATACCGTGCGGGCGTCTTCCACATAAATCCGCACCCGGGGTTGCTCCGGCGCCTGGCGGTTCCATGTGGAAAAAAAACGGCCGGCGCGCAAAACCGGTTCGCAGTTTTCAGCGATGACAATGCGGCCAAGTGGATGCCCCAGCAGGGCGCCGGCGGTGATGCCGCTTCCAAATCCAAGGACAAAGGCGTCCTTGCTCCCGGGACGGCCCAGCATCGGCAGATGCGCAAGGAGGTATTGAGTGGAAAGATCCCCTTGGGTTGAAGCATCCGGCTTGCCGTTGATTCGCAGGGAAAGTTCTTCCTTGTTCTTGTTGCATCCTTTTTCCACGGAGACGGTTGCGTCTGCGGCATCTTCGTAAAAAAGGATTTTCGCGTTTTTTCGGCGGTTTGCCAGGTAGTCGACGCCGGTGGTGGCGTCGTGCAGACGGAAAATTCCCGAACTCACAACCAGCCGCCAGCTTTCACCGCCGGTGAAGGTGAGGAACCCGAGCGCCAGGGAAAAGATGATGGGAATGGGGAAAAGGGGCAGCCATTGTTTTTTCCACGCGAGAAAAAGTGGCGCGAAGGAAAGAAGAATGGCCAGAAATCCCATGGACCCCCGCAATCCGGCTTTGGGCATGAGGACAAAACCGGTGAAAATCGCTCCTGCCACGGCGCCCAGTGTGTTCCATGCCAGCAGCCGGCCGATCCGTTTTCCCAGACCGAAGACATCGTCCCCTGTCTGGCGCATACAGACTGGCAAAACTGCTCCCAAGAGTCCCGCCGGCAATCCCAAAACCGCCAGGGAAATTAGGACGGTCAATAAAACATGATATCGATACCCCATCTCGTTGTGAGCCAGACCGCTGTTGACCAAGCAGTAGAGTTTTGCCCAGGTTTCAATTCCCAGCATCAGAATTCCCAGAAGGAAAGAGGTGGCCAGCAGGAGCGTTGCGATGATGGCTTCGGCATGCGGACGGCGGATCTTTGGAGAGGAGACAGCGGCGCTTCCCAGTCCGATGCCAAGTATGAATGCCATCAGCATGGCGGCAAAGGAAGGCAGGGATGCGCCAAAGAGAAGGGAAAGAAAGCGGGATGCCAGCACTTCCAGACTCATGGAAATTCCCCCGGTCAAGGCCACCAGAAAACAGCCGCGAAGGAGATTGATGTGTGGAATGGCATGGGACGGGGAATTTCTCCGGCCGCAACGGCTGTCGGAAGGAAGTGGCGGAGGACAAACCCCTTCCTGTTGCGAGGCAGAGAGCGGTCCTGCAGTTTCAGAACGGTTGGATTCCTGTCCAGCAAAAAGGATTGCGGCAATGCCGATAATCAGATTGACAGATGCGGTGAACCACAGAGTCATGGACATTCCAAGCATGGGAGTCAGGAAAAAACCGGCCAGACTGGCCCCCCCGACAGCGCCCAGGGTGTTGACGGAATAAAATAGGGCAGCCCATCGGCCGGGGTCTTCGAATTTTTTTTGAATCCAGGCGGCCAGCATGGGAAGGGTTCCGCCCATGAGAAACGTTGGCGCCAGAAGAAGTCCCGCGCTCATCCCCATCTTGAGAAACAGGAGTAAATGGGGGTGTTCCAGCAGGGATTGGCCAGTCCTGATGAAAAAGAGATCCGCCTGCTCGTGAAATATTTCAAAACAGAAGCCGTAAAGCCCGATGGCCAGTTCTATCAAGCCGTAAACAACGACGGGATTTTTTAGGGTGCGGGTCCAACGTCCAAAGAGAAGGCTTCCCAGTCCCATCCCCCCCATGAAAATCGCCAACACCACGGTTTGCGCCTGCACGGTGCTGCCAAAGAGAAGCATCATGTATCGTGACCAGACCACCTCGTAGACCAGGGCCGTTGCGCCGGACAAACAAAACAGCAGGAGAATGATCACAAGGCCATTGAACATGGTTTTCAAACGGCTTTCAATCCAGAACGAAATTCCTGGACTGTCGCGCGTCATTGATTTTTGATGGCGGATGTTTTTGGATGTTGCGGGCGGAGGGAATTTTGGTTTGGATGGATCGGTTGAAAATCCTCATCCATTGGTTTCGGAGAGATTTGCGATTGACGGACAACACGGCGTTGGCGGCGGCCGGACGCGAGGCGGCGGTTGTTCCTTTTTATGTTTTGGACCCGGAGCGGGTACGGATGGATGGACATGGTCCGGCGTACTGGCAATTTCATTTGGAATCCCTGCGGGAATTGTCCGCGAAGCTTGAAAAGCAGGGAAGCCGGTTGATTTTGAGGGAGGGCGCCCTCCTGGCGGAGATGGAGCGGTTGGCGGCGGAGACCGGCGCGAATGGGATCTTTTTCAATCGTCTGTATGAGCCGGCTTCGGTTGACCAGGAACAGAAGGTTGCCGGATTGGGACGGCATTTGGGCATCGAGGTCAGAACATTCAAGGATTACGTGCTGCACGAGGGGGGGGAGGTTCGGACCGGAAGCGGATCGGCTTACACGATTTTTACGCCCTATGCGAAAAAATGGGAGACTCTGACCAAGGCACGGCCGGTGAAGGCCATTCGTTGTTCTGTTCCGCCCATTTTGAAGAAACTGCGGACGATGCGGCTGCCTTCCTTGGGGCGGTTGGGGATGTCGTCCGCGCTGCGGATTCCCGCAGCGGGGGAAAAGGCGGGTTTGGATTTGCTCAGGCGATTTGTGAGGGAACGGCTGGCCGGATACGATCAAACGCGCGATTTTCCGGCTGTGGATGGCACCTCCCGGTTGTCGCCGCATTTGTGTCATGGCACGGTTTCCATTCGCTCGGTTTATCATGCGGCGCTGGCGGCGGCCGCGAAGGGAACGCCGAGGGCGCGGCGGGCGGGCGGGGTTTATTTGAAAGAACTGGTTTGGAGGGAATTTTTCTCGCAGGTGCTGGCGCAATTCCCGTTTGTGGGCAGGGGGTGTTTCCGTCCGCAATACGACCGGTTGAAATGGCGGAATCGCGAGGATTGGTTTCTGGCTTGGCGCGAAGGGCGCACCGGCTATCCGCTTGTGGACGCGGCCATGCGCCAACTCCGGGAAACCGGATGGATGCACAACCGGCTGCGCATGATGGCGTCGATGTTTTTGACCAAGGATCTCCTGATCGACTGGCGGTGGGGGGAGCGGTATTTCATGGAAAAACTGGCGGACGGAGATATGGCTTCCAATAATGGCGGCTGGCAGTGGAGCGCGGGCACGGGAACGGATGCGGCGCCTTATTTCCGCATCTTCTCTCCTGCGCGGCAGAGCCGGCGGTTTGATCCCGGGGGAGTGTTTATCCGGCAGTGGTTGCCCGGTTTGGTGCCGTTAAGCGCGGCGGAAATTCATGCTCCTTGGCTGCAAAAACGGCTGCCTCTGGCAAAGCTGGATTTTCCGGAGCCGGTGGTGAATCATGAAGTTCAAAGACAAAAGACGCTGGATATGTTTGACCGGATCAACCGATGAGATCGATGAATAACAGGAAACGCGCTGTTGGCAACCGGTGGTTTTTCATTGCCGGTTGGATGTTTCTTGGACTGGCGGTTGTTTTTTGCTGGTGGAAGCTTGCGTCTTCGCCTGTTTACCGGGCGGATCAATTGCTTGGGGCTGAAACTTGGCTGTTTGTTGATTTTCCGAATATTCAAGCCAGCCGTGCCGCTTTTGAGAAAACAGCAGCCAGAAAGCTTTTTTCCCAACTCAGGGAGGGGCGGTTGAAATCCATGGAGGAAAAACAATCCGTCTGGCTGGCGGTCCGGCGGTTCCTGAAGTTTTTCCATGCA
Source organism: Verrucomicrobiia bacterium (assembly GCA_028687435.1). Classification (GTDB taxonomy): domain Bacteria; phylum Verrucomicrobiota; class Verrucomicrobiia; order JABWAM01; family JABWAM01; genus JAQUAF01. The sequence continues at coordinate 22,980 of JAQUAF010000045.1, forward strand.
GCCAGGGGGGAGGTCTTTGTCGCCTGCACCGGTTTCTCCGTGAGTCCCCGGATGGATGTAGATTGGCTGATCGGTTTCGATCCGGGCAGCCGTCGAAGGGAGGCGCTTCAGGCTTTGAGGGAGTGGGAGACCTTGGCGCAGGTGGAATTTCCAACCTCAAAATTGGATGATGGCGAATACGAATCGTTTCGTTACCGGGTCTGGCGTCCTGTCCGTTCCTATCCGGTCGCATTTGCGGAACTGGGCAATTTTATTCTTTTCAGCCATGGCGAGGAACCGTTGCAAAAGGCTTTTCTGGTTTCGCAGGGGCGGATTTCCCGCACGCTTGCGCGGTTGCCAGCCTATCAGGAGACGCAGACTTCTTCGCCGCCGGACCTGTTGCTCTTTTTGAATCCGGCGGCTTTTTTGGAACAGCTCAAGCCGCTGTTGGTTCTTCAACCCGGTCTTCGGGGATTGTTGGAAAGCCGGATCCCTTTTCGTTCCATTCATGTTGCAGGGCGGATTGAAAACGGGGGGTTCCATGACACGGCCCGGATGGTGTTGCCTGACGGCGGCAATCTTTCCTCTCTTGCCGCCCCGGCGGATGCTGTCCGCTGCGACAGCCTGGCGGCGACCTCGTCGAACACCGTTTTTTATCTTTCCGCCACGATTGGTTCAAAGCAGTGGAGGGAATTGGCTTCCCGGCTGGCTCAACCTTTTCCGCCGGAAATGAAGCGTCATGTCCGGGGGGTGGAGCAGATGACGGAAATGTTTGACCCGGTGACGCTCGAAAAATTGACCCAGTCTTTGGGAGGAGAAATTGCGTTGATGCTGGATGCCGCAGGACCTGGCGCCCCTTTTGACAGCCGGCTTCTTTTGCAACTCAAGGATTCAGTTTCGGTTGAATCCCTGCTTTCCAAATTGGCGGGCCGCCGTTTGCCGTCCGCCCATTTTTTTCAGGAGTGTCATGTGATGAAGCGGGGGACATCGGTCTGGCTTTGCTGGGATGCAGCCACTGCCGGTAATCGGGGGGCGTGGGGGAATCAGACTTTGATGGACAATCCGGTTTTCATGGAGGGAATGGGAAAAATTCCTTCCGGCAGTTTTCTTTCGGGCTATCTTGATGTCCGTCGCGCTGTGGATGGATGGATGTCGGGAGTCAGGAATCCGCCTTTGGTTGAACCGGTGTTTTTTTTCTGCCGCCAGGAATGCGGCGTTGTGACGACCGAAAGCCGGGGCGGGTTGGGGATGGCCGGTTTTTTAATGGGCTTGCTTGATGCGGAAAAAATGACTGAACAGTGATGGAAGGAATGTTGTCGATTGGGTTTTGAATGAAATGGATGAGGCGTTTGAATTTACCTCATTCAAGGGACGATCGTCCCTTGAATGAGGTAAATTCAAAAATGATATCCAGCATTCAAAATGGAATGGAAAGCATTCGGAATGGCCTGGGCGAAGGATGATTTTTCGCCAAATTATCACAGGAGTGAATTGCGGAGGAGAATATGGCATGGCTTTTGTTGAAACAAATCCCTTTTGCGAAGTGAAAGTGTTTCATTGGCGCAAGTGAACGCTCAAGGCATGTCTCATAAACATACCTTGTTTACAGGACGATCGTTCCTTTCAACAGGTATATTGAATGGCATGGACAACCAGATTTTGGGGCAAAGGGGAGGGGGTGTCCGCTTCCGATAATGTCAGGGTTCGTCGAGATTGTGGTGATTGACAACCGTGCCATCGTCGCGTTCATCGCGTTTGATGACCTTGAGGGTTTGGAATAGATGCTTCAAATCCCGGATGCCTCCCCATGTGAACCAGACGGTGGTGATGGCACCCAGGATCAAGGGGATGATGATGGAGTGGATATACCAGTAAACGGACCACCATTGCAGGGGCCAGCGCCAGGTGAGGTTCCAGATCAGCATGATGAAACCGGCCACAAACCAGAACAACTTGTAGCTGAAGACCGAGATGGAGATGGCCTTGTCGGCCTTGGTGAAATTTGCGTCGATGCCAATCAGCTTGCCCCATTGGAACCCCTTGGGATCCTCCTTGATGTGTTCGCTGGCGATGGCGTAGGCGCCGCGATGGAGCATGTGATCCATGTTGAAATCCTCTTTGTTGGTCAGCAGCGAGATGATCACATAGAGGGTGATGGAGGCAAGGATGGCGAAGAAGTTCATCCAGATGCCGTTGATGGGAAACTTGGCGGCGTTTCCAGCAAGATAATCATAAATTAAACCGTCTCCAAAAAAGTCAAGCAACTCGGGGTGAATCCATGACCAGCCTTGCTGGCAAAGAATGCCCGCGCAAGCAAACGAGGCGCCGGTGATCATGGCCGCCCAAGCCGCTGGGGCAGTGCCTTTTTTCCAGTAGAGACCGCCGATGATCGCGGAGCCGGCGCCACCGATGTAAATCGCCCCGGTGAGGGCGAAGAACATCAGAATGTAATCGGTTTGACGGAAAAGAAGGCTGAAGAGAAAGCCGAAGAGCGCCACACCAAAAACCGCCAGACGCAGGGCCAGAATATGGCCCTTTGGAGACATGGGCGTCCGGCGCAAGGGGACCATCACATCCTGAATAAAAATACTGCCCCAAGAGTGGAGATAAGAACTGTCGCAGGCGATCAAACCCAGAAGGAATAGCGAACAAACCAATCCCTTGACTCCCACCGGCAGCAATACCCCCAACGCCACTGGCATCCGCATCTGATTGACAATCTGGGGATCGCCGATGGAATTCAGAATTTCGTTCACCTTGGTCATTTGAGAGGCGAAGTCCGGGTGAACAAGGAACGTGTAGGCTGCCAAGCCTAACAGGGTGGAAAACAGCCCTTTGCTGAAACCCCGCCAGTTAGCGACGATGCCGGCCATCTTGGCTTCATGCGCGTTGGCGGCCGAACTGTTGAATGCATGTCCGCCTTGCCAGGCCATCGTGCCATAGATGCTGGTCAGCAATCCAATCAGGACATACCAGATATTAAAATCAGCGTGATGCTTGCAGTCGAAAGGATCCATGAGCGACCTGCCAGACGGCGCCGAGGACAGGGCCTGATAAATCTCCGACCAGCTGAACATGACCATCAGCGTAATGATCACCACCCAATACATCCAAAGGGAGAGAATGCCTTCCAGACAGTCGGTGACCATGATGGTCAACTGGCCGCCGGACAGGGTCATGGTCAGCGAAAAAGCCAGGTAAACGGCCATGATCACCGCAAAAGTGGGCATGGTTAATCCCGCGAGATGCAATTCGGTGGGGAAACCGCAGAAATAAACGAAGAAGCGCGCCGCCACTGCGGGAAATATCCCGTAATTAATGACGCCGGAAATGAAGGCCATGAGGCCGGCGAAAACCCGGAAGTTCCGGCTGTAACGAATCTCAAAAAATTGGGCCATGGTCATGGCCCGGGTTTCCCGATAACGGTAAACCACGAATCCCAGAAGACCGATGAACATGCCCACGGGAATCCGGATGAATTCCCAAAAGCCCATGGTGAAACCCGCCTGGTAAAAGACCTCGAACATGGCCACCGTGCTGATTACCGCCATGCCCATTTCGCCCCGGGCGTTGGCGATCAGATAACGGCCCGCGCAACGGCTGCCCGCCATGAAATCGGCCACTCCCTTTACATGCCGCTGGGTTATAAAAGCCACGGATCCGATGATTCCCAATGGGATCAAAATGATAAGCCAGTCAATCCATGTCATGATAAGAAAGGAGGGGTGTTATTGCAATTAATCGCATTTCCATGAAACGGCAAGGATGCCGCATCGTTGTGCCAAGGGCGAAAAACTGAAGCGACAGATGCAGTCTAGCATTCAAACACGTGTTAGGCAAATTTTAAATTCAATTTTCTTCAAATTTTCAACATTGTGGTTTCCCGATCCCCGTTTTTTGACGTCACCCCATGAGAGAGGGAATTCAACTGGTTTGGCGCCGGGCGCTTGATCCGCCGAAGTTCCGGCTAAGTACCCTGTTTCATAAATACGATAACGTATGGCTGAGAGGATGTTGGCGATTGGGCAAGGCAGGCGTGGAGTGGCAATCCCCGCGGGCTTGCCCTCCCACGCCTAACGCTGGCCATCGCCAAAAGCCTCCAGCCCGCTGCGGGTGGGGCGGCACAAGCTCCACGCTTTGTTGCGGCTGGGAGCCAAGCCCCATGAAGGGGATTGGCATCCCAGCCGCGCCGCGCGCAGACTCTTGTGGCGCTCCCACCATACATTATCGTATTTATGAAACAGGGTACTAAGGCGGATCAAGCTGGCGCGAATGTTGCGGCTTGAGTTGATCACCAATTTTCCCCGATCAACTCGAAATAGGCTTGGGGATGAGCGCAGGCCGGACATGCCTGGGGCGCGGCTTCGCCCTCGTGGGTGTAACCGCAATTCAGGCAGCGCCACACGACTTTCTGATCCCGTTTGAAAACGCGCCCGGCGGCGAGGTTTTCAGCCAGTTTCTGATACCGTTTCTGATGCTGTTTTTCAGCGACCGAGATGAACTCAAATACTTTGGCGACAATCTCAAAGCCTTCGCCGCGAGCCGTCTTGGCAAACTCCGGATACAGTTGCGTCCACTCGTGGCCTTCGCCGGCGGCGGCCGCCTTCAGGTTGTCCAGGGTGGAGCCGATCACTCCCGCCGGAAAGGAAGCGGTGATTTCCGCCTCTCCGCCTTGCAGGAAACTGAAAAACCGCTTGGCATGTTCCTTTTCTTGGTTTGCGGTTTCCTCGAAAATGGCAGCGATTTGCATCAGTCCGTCCTTGCGTGCCTGGCCCGCGAAAAAGGTGTAACGGTTGCGCGCCTGCGATTCGCCCGCAAACGCTTTCATCAGGTTGACTTCTGTCCGGGTTCCTTTGAGTTGCATGGGGTTCCTTTGAGTTGTATTTTGGCCTTTTGGGCGGATGTTCGGAATGCCGGATGCGAAACGTATCATGAGGTTTGTAATTTTTCCAGCATAAGTGGTTTTTGGAATGCTAAAATCCGTTTTGAGCCCCGGGTTTTGAAGGCGCGAAGTGGAATCGGGCGGTGACTCAAAAAAACGGCGCCGGCAAAAAGGGAAAATGCCTTTCATTGGCGGATGATTTATTTCCAAGTGGCGCTGGTTGACAACCAACCCGGTTCGGATTAGGTTTCGCAACTTATGCGTTTGGCGGGATTCTTTTTTGCCTTGGTTTTGGCCGTTGTTCTGGCGGCGCCCACGGTGCATTGTCCGGATGAGGACTCCTGCTGTGCGGATGCGAAGGACGCCGGATGTCTTACGTGTCTGGTCTGCGCCGTAAGCCTGGCTTTTCCGGAGCCGGTTTCCGATGTCAGCGATCCTTCGTTTATTCCCGCCGCGTTTCCCCCGATTGTCGAGGGGTTTGCCGTGTCTCCGGTGGTTTCCAAGCCGTTTCAGCCGCCGCGTTTTTCCTGAGTTGGCCTTTCTTTGCCGTCCTAGCCTGGTTTGAAAACCAGCGGTGGGACGCCGCTGCCACTCCATTTCGTCTCGCAGGCGGGCGAGACGCCCGCTCCCGCACCGCCCCATCAGAACGGAACGGCGAGTTTGCACATGATTACAATGAAAAATTTTTATTTGATTCTGATTCAATTGCTTTTGACGGTCTGCGCCTGGGCGCAGGCGCCGGTGAAATCCCTTTCCGTCGAGCAACTGGTGGGCGAATCTTTGCGGGACAATCCCGATTTGAAGGCGGCCCAGGCTGTGGTAGGCACGGCCAAAGGCGACCGCCGGGCGGCCGGCCAGTGGCGAAACCCCGAAGTGACCGTGCAATATGGCGAGAAGCGGGTGGCGGATCGGAGCACCGGAGAACTCGCCGGCAAGGGTGGCGCCCAGATGTTCAGCTTCAGCCAGACCTTTGAGTTTCCGGGCAAAGCCAGTTTGCGCAAGGCGATTGCGGATCACGATGTACGATTGGCCGGGCTGGCGCTGGACCAGTTGCGGTTTGAAATTGCGGCCGAGGCGCGTCTCCTGACGGTTCGCTGGCTGACCTTCGAGCAGGAGGCGCGCGCCTCGCGCGAGGTGGCGGATCGGAGCGAGGCGCTCGTTCAAATGCTCGGGAAACGCATGGCGGCCGGCGTTCAATTTCTGCTGGACCAGCGCATTGTGGAGGCGAGTCTGGTGAACATCCTTGCCCGCGCGCGGGAAGCCGAGGAGGCGCGTGAAACGGCCCGGATCGCGCTCAATATTCTGCGGGGACGGCGACCGGACGAGGCATTGGAAGTTGCGATGACCCTGCATCCGTCCGGAATGAATGCCGGATGGGAGATGCTCTGGCGGCAGGCGTCCGATGCCAACCTGGCGCTTCGTTCGGGAGACGAGGCGATCGGCAAGGCCCGGCAGGAGCTTTCCCGGGCCCGGATCGAAGCGGCGCCGGACTTTACGATCAGCCCCTTTTACAGCGAGGAAAGGGCGGTTGACCGCGAGCGGGTGCTGGGTGTCGGAGTATCGCTGCCCCTGCCGTTTTGGGACTCGGGCCGCGGACGAACCGATGCCGCGCGCGAGAGCCTGGCTCGCGCCCAGGCGGAACGGGTTCGCGCGGTCCGGGATGTCCAGCAACGCCTGGCCGGGGAACTGGGCGCGTGGCGGCTGGCATTGGGGCAACTGGAGAAGACTCCGTTGGAAATGCTGACGCGGCTTCGCGAAAGCGCCGATTTGGCCGACCGTCAGTACCGGCTTGGGACAGTGGAAGTCCCCACCTATATCGAGATGCAGGATCAATACATGGAAGCGACGGCCGGTTTGCTGGGGGCGATACGGGATGCCCAGGAGCATCGCTTGAACATTCAACTTCTTACGGCGGATCCATCGCTTCTGCCGCCGCAAACCGCCGGAGACAAACCATGAGCATTTTGCGACCAATCATCGCGCTGGGACTGGTGTTGCTGCTGTCATCCTGCGGACGGACGTCGGCGCCCCAGGGCCACCGCCATTCGGAGAGTGAGGAGATTTACCATGCAGGCAAGGGGCTTCAGCTTTCAAAGGCGCTCAAAGACAGGCTGGGGATCGAAATGACCGAGGTGGAGGAACGGACCATCGGCACAACCGTCACCGCAACCGCGCAGGTTTACCGGGGCGCCGCCGAACCGGGTTCTCGCGATGGAACGTATCGGACCGGATTCGCGTATGCGTCGGCAACCGTTCCCATCGATGAGATCCAAGGCTTGAAAGACGGGCAGGCCGTCACGATTCGCTCCCACGCGGCATCCGCCGTCCCTCAAGAGGCCCGCATTCATCGTCTGGACGATGCGTTGCGGAAAACCATGGGATCGGCGGAAGTGTTGCTGGCCATTCCGGATGCGGAAAAGCGATTGACCGTCGGTTCCTTTTTGATGGCGGAGTTTAGTCGCCCCGGAGGAGCGGCGGTCATTGTTGTGCCGCGCTCGGCGCTCTTGCGTCCGGTGGGCGGCCCATGCGTCTATGTCCAAAACAGCCAGAACCTTTTGCGCACCGCGGTGAAAACGGGGACCGGGGATGCGCAATGGGTGGAGATCCGCGACGGATTGCTGCCGGGTGATGTGGTGGTTTCGCGCGGCGCCCATGAGTTGTGGCTCATCGAACTGCGGGCCACGCAGGGCGGCGGCGGCTGCGGCTGCCAATGATTTTTAAACCCCGGAGGCTCTTGCAAAACTACGATGCTTGGCGCGATAAAACACTTTGGCCAAGCTCCACGCCTTGCCAGCGAAAAATATCCGTCGCAACGCCAAGTATCGTAGTTTGGCAAGTGCCTCCCCAACCTCAACCATGGAGACATCATGAAAACGACATCACACCTGAAACACATTCTCGGCGCGGCCCTGCTGGCTGTTCCACTGGCGCTTATCGCCGCAGATCAACCAAACCCCGCGAAAGACAAGGCGCCGCATGGCGGTCGTCTGATGGGTGGTACGGCTGTGCGCGCGGAGTTTCTTGTCAAGGCGGATCAGACCGTGGAGGTCTATCTGTACGATCAGCAACTTAAACCGGTTGCGCCGGCGGACCAGACCGTGACCCTGATTTTGCAGGGGAAAGACGGGGCGAAGACGAAGGTTGAATTCAACAAGGGCGCCGGAGCGTTTGTCTCGAAAAGCCCGGTGACCATTCCCGAAGGCGCCAAAGCCATCCTTGCCGTCAAGGCGGGTGGCAAACCCGAAAACTTCCGCTTCGACCTGATCATGAGCCCCTGCAAGGGATGCAAGAAACCCGAGTACGCCTGTGATTGCGAAGGGTGCTGAGCATGATTAATCGAATTATCGGGATGGTTCTGGAACGGCGCGTGTTCGTGCTGACGGCCACGGCCGCGTTGGTTGTGGCGGGAATGTGGGCGTTCATGAGGCTGCCCATCGATGCGGTGCCGGACATCACCAACGTTCAGGTCCAGATCAACACGCGGGCGGAAGGTCTGGCGCCGGAAGAAGTCGAGCACCTGGTTACCCTGCCCATCGAACTGGAGATGGGCGGCATCCCGGGGTTGTTGGAGACGCGTTCCGGCTCCCGGGTGGGGCTGTCGCAGATCACGCTGACCTTCCATGAGGGAACGGACATCTTCCGGGCGCGTCAATTGGTGGCCGAACGGTTGCCGGCGGCCAGGGAGCGGTTGCCGGAAAACATGTCGCCGACGCTGGCGCCGATCATCACCGGCCTCGGTGAAATATACTATTACTCATTGGACTATGCCCCGGATGCGTCGAACAAACCGTCCGACCGCGTGGCCCAGCTTCTGGAACTGCGGAGCATTCAGGATTATCTGATCAAGCCGCAGTTGCGGACGGTGACGGGCGTCACGGAAGTCAACAGCAGCGGCGGCTACGAACGCCAGATCCAGGTGTTGGCCGACCCGGAGAAGCTGCGGATGATGGGGATCACCTTCAAGGAACTGGCGGCAATCATCGGAGAAAACACCGAGAATGCGCCCGGGAATGTGGTGGAGCGCGAAGGGCAACAGGTGATCATCCGTTCCATGGGCCGGTTGAATACGCCGGAGCAGATCGCGGCGATCCCGTTGAAATTTCGCGCGGATGGTCGGCCGCTGCTGGTCGGGGATGTGGCGGTGGTCAAACTCGGGGCGGCCCTGCGGAGCAACGCCGCCTCGCGCAACGGGAAGGAAGTGGTGATTGGTTCGGCGCTCATGCTGGCCGGCGAAAACAGCCGCGCGGTTGCCCTTGCCGTACACGAGAAAATCAAGGAAATCCGGACCAAATTGCCGCCAGGCATCCAACTGACCACGGAATATAACCGGAGCGACCTGGTGCATAGCACGATCGCGACGGTTGCGTCCAACCTGTTCGAGGGAGGGATCCTGGTCATTGCGGTTCTTTTCGGGATGCTGGGCAACTGGCGGGCCGCCCTGATCGTCGCGGCCGCCATCCCCCTCTCGATGTTGTTTGCTTTCACGGGCATGGTTGAATGGAATGTGTCTGGCAACTTGATGAGTCTTGGCGCCATCGATTTTGGCCTCATTGTGGATGGCGCGGTGGTGATTACCGAGTGCGTGGCGCGGCGGCTGGGCGAACAGCGGATTGCTCTGGGGCGGACGCTCTTCCCGGGTGAGCGCATGCGGACGGTGCTGGGCGCGTGCCAGGAGGTGGGCCGCCCGATGGTTTTTGGCCTGACGATCATCACCATGGTCTATCTGCCGATTCTCGCGCTGACGGGAACCGAGGGGAAAACGTTCCGGCCGATGGCGTTGACCGTGATCTTTGCCTTGAGTGGGGCATTGGTTCTCACCCTGACGCTTATTCCCGTGCTATGTTCTTTCTGGCTTGATGGCGAGGCGCATGGGAGGCGGGCCACGCTGTTTGCGCGCATCCAGGCGCGGTATCGACGGCTGCTTGAATGGAGTCTCCGGCATGCCCGGACGGTGGTTGCCGCGTCACTGGCTCTCTTCGCGGCGGGGATCTGGATTTATTCCCGGCTGGGGGCGGAGTTCATTCCGCAACTGGACGAGGGGTCTTTTGCGGGCATGCTCATGCGCGCGCCGAGTGTCGGGTTGAATGCCTCGCTGGCGAAGCAGCAGGAGAGCGAACGGCTGTTGCTGGCGGAGATTCCGGAAATCAAGGCCGTCTTTTCGCTGGTCGGCACCACCGATGTGGCCACCTGTCTGACGGGGGTGAACAATGCGGATACGTATATCATGCTGAAGTCCCCGTCCGAGTGGACGGACCGCAGCCGGCGTCCGCGCCGCAAGGCCGAACTGGCGGACGCGATCAAGTCCCTGCTTGCCGAAAGGATTCCCTCGCAGACGGTGATGCTTTCCCAGCCGGTAAAAATGCGGTTCGACGAACTTCTCGAAGGTTCGCGCGCCGATCTTGCCGTGAAAATCTTTGGTGTGGAGCACGACGAGCTTGAGAGGCTTGCCATCAAGGTTCGCGGGGTGGTGGAGAAGATTCGCGGGGCGGCGGATGTCGAGCACGACGCCATCGGACAGACGCCGATGTTGGACATTGTGCCGGATCATGAGGCTGCGGCGCGTTACGGCGTGCATGCCGCCGAAATCCATGATCTGGTCGGGACCGCCATGGCCGGGCGCACAGCGGGCTTTGCGGTGGAGAACAATCGCCGGGTTGACATCGTGGTGCGCCTGCCGGACGACCGCCGGGATGATCTTGAGGCGTACGGCCAATTGCCGATCCGGACCCACCATGGGGGGCTTATCACCCTTGGGCAGGTGGCCCATCTGAGGGCGCAGGATCGTCCGGTGGCCATCGGCCACGAGGCCGGCCAGCGGCTGGCGGTGATTCTGGTGAATCTTCGCGGACGGGATGTGGAGAGTTTTGTTCACGAGGCGGAGGCGCGGATTCGGGCCGAAGTTCCGATGCCGCAGGGTTATTCCATCGAGTGGGGCGGGCAGTACCAGAATCTGCGGGAGGCGCGGCTTCGGCTCATGGTGGTGGTGCCGATTGCCATGGTCATGATTTACATCCTGATTCTTGGCGCGCTTGGAAGCGCGCATCAGGCGCTGCTGGTTCTGACCGGCATTCCCCTGGCGGTGACCGGCGGCATTTTTTCGATGGCCCTGCGCGGCCTGCCGTTCAGCATTTCCGCCGCGGTGGGTTTCATCGCCTTGAGCGGCGTGGCGGTGTTGAACGGACTGGTGCTGATCACCTGCTTCAACCAGCTCCGGGAACAGGGGCGTTCGTTGGACGAATCCATTCGGGAGGGGGCGCTCATCCGTCTGCGTCCCGTGCTCATGACCGCGATGGTGGCCAGCCTGGGATTTATTCCGATGGCGATCGCGACGGGCGCGGGCGCCGAGGTGCAAAGACCGCTGGCGACTGTGGTGATCGGGGGAATCCTTTCCTCGACCTTCCTGACTTTGGTTCTGCTTCCGATCCTTTACCGGAAATGGGAGCGTTTTTTTGAGCGGGGCCGGAATCGCGGGTTAATTTAATGTTGAGGAAATTCAATGTTTTCGGATGGAAATGAGATTTCGACCGTCTCTGGATTCCCGCATCCGCGGGAATGACGGAGGGGAGCATGCCCATTTCGCCATTGTCATTTCCGCGAAAGCGGGAATCCAGTTGGCTCTGTGTCGAGCATTGATCATCGAGCGCTTGTCTCGCCGTAGTTCCGCTGAGGCGGGACGAAGGCGGATCGAGCAGTTGCCGGGCCTTGGGCCCGGCCTAATTTAATTGTCGCGAAAATGGGGATGGGAGGTTAGGCTTTCCGGGCCATGAAGGTTACCCTTTTTATTCCGACTCTGAATGAAATTGATGGCATGCGCGTGATCATGCCGAAAATCCAACCCGGCTGGGTTGATCAAATTCTGGTGGTGGACGGGGGATCCACCGATGGGACGGTGGATTTTGCCCGTCAACAAGGGTACGATGTGCATATCCAGACCCGTCCGGGCATCCGGTTTGCCTATCTTGAGGCATGGTCGATGATCAAGGGGGATGTGGTCATCACATTCAGTCCCGACGGCAATTGCGTGCCGGAGGTGATTCCCAATCTGATCGACAAGATGAAGGAAGGATACGACATGGTGGTGGGGTCGCGTTATTTTGGCGGTATGAAGAGCGAGGATGACGATCCCATGACGGCCTTCGGCAACTGGCTGTTCACCACCACCATCAATGTTTTGCACGGCGGCGGCTATACGGATGCCATGGGCATTTATCGCATCTACCGGACCAATCTTTTTTACGAATTGGATTTGGACAGGGAAGACACCTACGTGACGGAGAAACTCACCTGTTGTGTGATGGGGTGTGAGCCCATTCTTTCCGTTCGCGCGGCGAAAAGGCATTTGAAAATTGGCGAGGTGGCCGGGCCGGAGCCTGCCCGCATTGGAGGAGTGCGCAAACTGCTGCCTTTTCGATGGGGTGGCGCCTACATGCTCCAGATTCTCCGCGAAGTGTATCACTGGTGCTGAGGGGCGGGCGCCTGGGCTGTCAGGAATCGAGCTCTTTTTAAGCCGCTAAACCGTGAGCCATTGAACTCCTGAACCATGCCGGGAAAGGGTCCCTCGCGTTTCAAGAGATATCGTTTTCCAGGATGGGATAGGCGACGGCGGAGAGGTGGGAGTTGATGCGCTTGAGATTGGTCAGCACGTCCAGATGGATGGCGCTGGATTCGTGGGATTTGACCAGCCCCTCGTGGAGCCGTTGGAAATGTTTGGCGCGCAGTTCGCGTTCCCATTTATTGATGAATTGCTTGTTCCAGAGCAGTTGTTCGGCCAGGAGTTTGTCGCGTCCGGTGAAGGCCAGCACCGCCAGTTCAAAGTTCTTTTGAACCTTGGTGAAGAATTCGTCCAACTCCGCCCAGCCGTCGCTTGAGAATTCCACCTGGGAGGTAATCCGTTTTTCGGCCAGTTCGGCCAGGTTTTTATCGATGATGTCCCCGATGTTTTCCAATTCGTTGGCGAATCCCAGGAGGGCCACTTCCCGTTTGGAATCGTCGGGGCTCAACCCCTGTTCGGACAGCTTGGTGAGGAAACGCTTGATTTCGGTGTTCAACAGATCCACTTGATCATCCCGTTGCTGGATGTTCTTGCACATGGTGTCGTTGTTTTCCTTGAAGGTGCTGTGGATGTCGCGCAGCATGGAACCGACCAGATCCGTCATGTGAAGGATCTCCCGGGTGGCCTGTCCAAGCGCCACGACAGGACTGTCGAGGGAGGATCGGTCAAGATAGAGCGGTTTGAAGGTCTTTTGGGTTTCCTCCTTGGCGGGCACCAGTTTTTCGAGAGTGTCCCCGATTTTTGAAGCCAGGGGAAGGAAGATGGCCGCCAGGGCGATGTTGAAGAACGAGTGGGCGTTGGCGATGAGCTGGGTGTCGCCGGCCAGGCTGAAGGGACGAAGCCAATGGGTCAGATAGGGAATGAGCGGGAGAAAGATGATGGCGCCGACCAGTTTGAAGAAGATGTTGCCCAAAGCCATGCGTTTGGTGTCAACCCGGGCGTAACCCACCGCCAGGGCGGTGACGCCGATGCCGATGTTGGTTCCGATGACCACCGCGATGGCGGCGTTAAGGGGCAGGATGTTTTGCGAGTTGAGGGCGATGGCGATGCCGATGGTGGCGGTGGCGCTTTGCAACATCGTCTTGATCAGGATCGCGAAGACGACAATCCAGACCGGATGCTGTTCCAGCACCCGCATGATCTGTTGGACTTCCGAGCTTTCCTTCAGGGGCGCCACGGCGGCTGAGAGGATCTGGATGGAAAGCAGAAGAAAGCCGATTCCCAAAAGGAACTGGCCCAATCCCTTGATCTGGCGTTGCCGGCTGAACAGGAACAACGGCATGCCGCAGGCGATGAAAATGGAATTGTAGATGAAGAATTTGAATGCCAAGAGCTGGACCGTGAGAGTGAAGCCAATGTTGGCCCCAAGCATGAAGACCAAAACCTGCTGGAAAGTGACATACCCGGCGTTGATGGCTTCCATGGAAAGCAGGGCCACGGCGGTGCTGCTGGGGGTGAGAATTGAAACCACAAAACCGGTCAGAAATGCCCGGATGCGTCCCTGAGTGGCGGATTGGATCATCTGACGCAATTTTGAGCCGAAAAGACGATCCGATCCCTTGCGAAGCACGCGAATGCCGTAAAGCATCAATGCGACACCCGCCAAAAAATGAAAATAACTCATGTGTGACAGCTGAGGATAAACAAAACAAAACGGATTTCAAGAAAAGCTTGTCACTGACGGGCGTGAAGGAGGGGGGGCTTTCGTGGCGTTTCAATTTGGCGCGTTCGACAGGGGGAGCCGGTCCTTTGTGAAAAATCAGCGGGTGGCGGTTTGGAGGATGGTTGCAGCGGGGATGGCGCCTTCGCGGAGGATGCGGAGCGGGGTGTCTCCGGCGAGCAAAACCACGGTGGAGGCGATGCCGCAATCGGCGGGACCTCCGTCGATGGCCAGGTCGATGCGTCCTTGAAAGGGACGCAGGGCGTCGATGAAGTTTTGGGGAGAGGGCTCTCCGGAGAGATTGGCGCTGCTGGAGGCCAGGGGGCGTCCGAGGTTTTCGAGAAGTTGAAGCAGCCAGGGATGGCGCGGAATGCGCCAGCCGGCGGCCTGGTTGCCGGTTTTGACAATCAGCGTCATGGGACCGGGCCAGAAGGCCCGGGCCAGGCGTTCGGCGGTTTCATTCCATCCGGTGGAAAGGTTGCGGATATTTTCGATGCTGTGGGTGAGCCACTGGAAAGGCTTGCCGTCAGGGCGTCCTTTCAGATCTCGAAGACGATTTTGGGCGGCGGCGTGACATGCGAGGACTCCCACGCCATAAACGCTTTCCGTGGGAAAGAGCAATACCCCGCCGTTTTTCAGGACGGCAGCGGCCTCCCGGAGGGCATTTTCAGACTGGCCGGGCAGGACAAAAATGGGGGTGGTTTGATGAGCGGATGTCATGGGCGCGGCGCGATGGTTGCGGCTTTCTTGAACTTGGTTTCAAAAATTTCCATGTCGCGATACCATCCGCCATAGACGCGTTCAAGGGCGTTGTCAAATTTGAGCCCGTCAGCCATGGCCTGGAGAAAACCCATGAAATCCGCCGAGGGGTGTTCCTCGAGCAAAAACTGAACAAGGCGGGCGGACTCGATGTAATAGTCGTGGATTCTGCTGTTGTCGGAAGGGTAGTCGCTGGCGCTGGTGAGAACGGAGAGGGGAATGTAGTGTTTGAGTTCCACCAAGGTGGGAGGAGGAATGAACTTGAACCCTTTTGGAGTGGTGTAGGTGTAGTAGTGTTTCCGGCTTTGCTGTTCGCACACGCCCTCGTTCAGCCAGGTGGGAAGCACGCCCCGAAGGAACCGATGAAGCACCATGTGGGTGAGTTCATGGGGAAGAACACTTCCGATGAACGGGCTGGATTGGGGGGGGGAGAGAAGAAAAATCTCATTGCGGGCGTAAAAACCGCCGCTCCACTGATCAACGCCAACCTGGGAAATGAACTGTTGCCAAAGCGGTTTCGATTCGACCAGGAAGATGTGAGCCCTGATTTCCCATCGGTCCTCCTCGATTTTGAGGTCTTTTTTGGTCCATCCGTAGTAGGTTTCCGCCTCCGCCGCAGCGCGCTCAGCCATCCATTTTTGGGTGAAGTGGTAAACAAAATGTTCGCTTTGGGCATGATTCCACTCAATGGATGGCTGGGCAAGCAGTTGCTGGGCCGTCCGGCTCAGGGCTGAACGTTGAATTTCGTCGGATCGCAGGTCATCCAAGGGCACGGGATTGGATGCCGCCAGGAGGTTCCCGGCATGACAGACAGAGGCGATCATGCCGCAGGCGAAGAGAATCCGGCGGGAGATCATGCGAGGTTGGCGGTTTGAAGGATGGCGGCCATTTCCGTCTGGGCCGTCTGGGGGAACATGTCGAACATCGCCAGTTGAGAGAGGGAAAACCGCGGGGAGGGAGGCCGTCCGTCTTCTCCGGACAACAGACGCCGCAGATCCCGCGCGAGAGTGGCCGGGTTGCAGGAAATGTAGATGATTTGTTCCAGCCGGGGGAGGAGATTCAGAAATTGGATGAGTTCCGGAGAGGCGCCTTCACGCGGGGGATCCAGCACTGCGCAGAGCGGGCGCGCCTGCAGAATTTCGATCAGTTGGCCGGACTGTTGGGCTGCGTCGCCGGCGATGAAATGAATGTCGCGGCGATGTTCCCTCTCGGCGGTTTGGATGGCGGCATGGATGGCCTGATGATCCTGGTCGATGGCCCATGTTTCGCAGAAATGAGAGGAAAGGGGGAAGGTGAAAAAGCCCGCGCCGCAATACAGATCGAGAAGAACGCCGTTTTTTTGGGGGGCTGTCTGGATTTCGACCCATTTTTGGAGCTGGATGGCCATCGCGGTGTTGATTTGGTGAAACGCGCCGGACGGCAGATTCCGGCGTTCGGATGAATCGGTGAGCATCGCGTGCGGGGGGGGGCGGGAACTTCTCCGCAGGATGGCAAGCGACTCGTTGACTTTTGCGGAGGCAAGCGGGCAATCGGCCACATCCACAATGCGATGTCCCCATTGACCGTGAAAACCGATTTCGCCCGTCCGGCTGCTGTGGACGACGATTTTATTGCGGTACCCGTAGGGGGCGGGAGCCGGGAAAGACTGCAGTTTGGGAATCTGGTTGAAGCCGCCGATGCGGAGCAGGATGTCGGCGATCTGTTTTGTTTTCAGCCGGACCTGTTCGTCGTACTGGATGTGTTGATAGGCGCAACCGCCGCATTGTCCGAAGATCGGACAACGGGGGGGGATCCGGTGGGGTGAGGGGTTCAGGACTTCGATCAGTTCGGCCTCGGCATGTTTGCGGCTGCGGCGGATCACCCGGAATCGCACGGTTTCGCCGGTCAGGACAAAGGGGACGAAAACAGTCATGCCATCGGGCAGCTTTCCGACGCCGGAGCCTCCGAAGGCCACATCGTGAATGACGGTTTCAAAGACTTCATCCCGGCGCGCGTCCGGCCTGCGATCAACCGATCGGTGGTGGCGGGCGCCGCGCGGCCTTTTTTTTGAAGAGGCGGTTTTTAATGCAGGATGCACTTCAGGGCGTTGGTTGCCCAATCCAAATCGGCTTGCAGGTCGGGACGGGCGGTTTTTGCGGTCTCTTCCTTGAGCATGTCGATGGCTTCCTTTCCTTCCTTGACGGCCATGGTGGTGTTGTCGAGGCAGAGAAAGACCACTGCGCGTTTGGATTTTGCCCGCGCCAGGTCGCCGCGCAAATCCTGCCGTTTATTGTTGTTGACCAGCCATTCCCGGATTTCCACCGCGTTATCGCAGAGGGAGAGGGCGGCGCGGTGATCGCCCATTGCCCAGACCAAGCCGGCTTTGTTGATGCAAATGGTGGCCAGTTCGGCGGCCAATTCAAGATGTCCTTCCTTGTCCACCAGGCGGTTGTAGATGTCGATGGCCCTGTCGTAGGCGGCTGCGGCTTCCGGATGTTGATCGAGAGTTTCAAGGATGAATGCCTTGTCGAGGCAGAGCGCCGCCGCCTGGATTTCGTGTTTTTTATGGCCCTGGTCGATCAGTTTTTGGAAAATGTTGAGGGCTTGATCGTAGATGGCGAGGTCGGCCTTTGCCTGCGCCTTGAGTGAACTGTTGCGGGGAAGCGAGATTTTTTCAGCTTCATCAACAGGGCGGTTTTCAGCTTGAAAAGCCAAGGTCAGCCATTCCTTGGGATCGGTCCAGTCGTAGCGGATGGCGTTTTGGTTGGGCATGACAGCGTGAAATCCACTGCCTTTTTTTTCCTGCTTTTTGGAATGTTGGCCGGCCGGTTCAAAAACCATGATGAGCTTGCCGCTTCGATCAAAGCCGATGTGATCGCCGGATGAGAGGACCACAGGGGAACTGATCGGATGTCCGTTTACAAATGTGCCGTTGGTGGATTCCAGATCGGTCAGCACCACCTGTCCTTTTTCGTTGATATCCAGCTTGAAGTGGCAACGGGAAACCAGACTGTGTGATATGACGGTGTTGGCAACATGCGCGTCGCGCCCGATGATGGCGCCACATTTGGGAATGGACAGGTGTTCCTGTGAAAGTTCTTCCTTTCCCACCAGATACCCCACAATTTCTTTTTGGGCTGAATCCATGATTTTCGATAAGCTTTTAGTGAAGTGTGGACGGGGGCGATTCAAGTTTAATATTTGGGACGTTCAATGTTTGCCATGGGAATCGTGGAGAATTTTCGCAGGCTGGAAGCCTATGCCACTCTCCTGACAATGATGAGGGGGACACAACCTTCATGGCTGCGATTCCGGCGGTTGGGCGGTCTTTCTTCACCGGGTTGGGTCTATTCCGAGTGTTCACTGCGCTTCGGAGCGGGTCGATTTAGCGGTCTGATCAAGGATAAAGTCAAGCGCTTTTTTTGCCACCGTGTCCCAG
This sequence comes from Verrucomicrobiia bacterium, assembly GCA_028687435.1. Classification (GTDB taxonomy): domain Bacteria; phylum Verrucomicrobiota; class Verrucomicrobiia; order JABWAM01; family JABWAM01; genus JAQUAF01. The sequence continues at coordinate 41,230 of JAQUAF010000045.1, forward strand.
TGAAATTGCTGGCTGTATTGTCGGGCGGCGGCGCCAAGGCTTTGGCGGAGGGATGGATTTTCGAGCATTTGAAGAATGGATGAGGCAAGGAATTCAACATTTCCGTGGGGTGTCAAGAGCCCGGTTTTTTCATGTTGCACGGAATCCCGCAGGCCAGGTGAGTTGCTGGCAACGGTCGGGATGCCAATGGCGCCGGCCTCAATCACGGGGAGTCCCCATCCTTCCTTGGTGGAAGGATAGACCAGCAGCCATGCTGTGCGGAGGAGATCCATCTTTTGGGGTTCGTCGAGAAATCCGGCCATGGTGACGGATTTTTCCAGATCGGAGGAGTGAATGGCCTCCCGGACTTGGTTTTCGTAATCGCCTTTGCCGACGAGGATGAGGCGGGCGGATGGGATTTTCTGAATGACGATGGGCCAGGCTTTGAGCAGGGGGTCCACGATGCCTTTGTATTTGCGGATTCTCCCGACGTAGATGACAGTGGGTTGGCTGGCTGGTTGCGGTTTCAGGTCAAAAAGGCGCTCATCGACTCCGGCATAAAGCACCTTCACGTTCGTGAACCCCATGTTCTTCAATTCGTTTGCCGTGCTGGGCGAGATGACCCATGCTGGATGGTTTTTGTAAGCCAGGGGGAGGGCGCGTTCCATCCAGTACACATATTGCCCAAGCAGCCAGGGGACTTCCTTGAATATGGCCTTGCCGAAGATGTGGGGCACTTCGCTGAGATAGGCGCGGTCACGAAGAAAAAGGGGGATGAAGCAGGCCACCTTGGAAAGGTGTTCAATCACCAGATCGGCGTCCAGCCAGTTGTGGTGTTTCCCCCAGAGACCGGCGATGAAGTTGAAGTATTCCTCGCGTCCGATGCGGCGGATTTGAATGCCATCGATGGTTTCCTCTTTGGCGCAACCTTGGAAGCCGGATGAGAGGATGCGAATCTCATGTCCCTGCGCGACCCAACGGCGTCCGAATTCGTGAACCAGGGTTTCGAGGCCGCCGGCTTTCGGATGCCTGATGTCCCTGTGATTGATGTGGAGGATGCGCATGGCCGATGTTCGGCGTATTTTTGGGTGTGTCGTTTAGTCGAGGGTTTTGAAAAATTCGCCAAAGATGGCGGCGCCTTTTTCAAGTTCGTCGATGCAGATGTATTCGTCCTTGGTGTGGGCTTGTTCGATGGAGCCTGGGCCGAATGCGATGGCGGGGATGCCCCCTTTGGCCATGAGCGAGCAATCGGCAAACCAAGGGGCGCCAATGAGAAAATCTTTCTGGGGCAGTCTGGGTTTGTGGTTGGCGAGGACTCCCAGCAATTTTTGAATGAATGGATTGTTTGAAGGGGTGTCCAGACCGGGGCGGTCGGAAGTCACCTCCAGTTCACAATCGGGAAGGGCTTGCCGGATGCGGGCGATGACTTCGGCGTGATCCATTTGAGGAAGGGAACGGTGGTCGATTTCCACACGGCAGGTTTCCGGGATGATGTTGATCTTGGAACCGCCCCGGATGGTGGTGATGCTGAAAGTGCATTTGCCCAGCAGAGGATCTTTGAGATGATCGTAGGACTTGGGCAGGCCACCCGCCAGATAATCGATGGCCTTTTGCATTTTAAGGATGGCGTTTTCCCCCAGGTCCGGACGGGAGGCGTGACAGGAACGGCCCCGGGTTTTGACCTTGAACCAGAGCGATCCTTTGTGCCGGTGGACGATGCGCAGGTCGGTGGGTTCGCCGGCAATGCCGAAATCCGGTTTGAAACCTTTTTTTGCAAAAAAATCCGAGCTCATCAGAAAGGCAATGCCGTCATTGCCGCTTTCCTCCCCCATCAGACCGGTAAACCAGATGTCGGTGGAGGAGGGAAGTTTTTTGGAACGAACCAGTTCATTGAGAGCAACCATGATGGCGGCCATGGATCCCTTGGTGTCGCAGGCGCCGCGTCCGTAAACCCGTCCGTCCTTGATTGCGCCGCCGAAGGGGTCGATGGTCATGCCGCGCACGCTTACGGTGTCGAGGTGCGGTCCGAGGATGATGTGATGTTTTGGTTTTTTGGAACGCAGGCGTCCGATGACGTTTGGGCGGTTTTCCTCGACGTTTTGGAATTCCACTTCCATGCCGAGTTTTTCCAGGTAATCGCCGGTGAAACGCGCCAGTTTATCCTCGCCGGTTTGGGCAAATCCCGCGTCACCCTGGGGGTTGAGGCTGGGAATGCGGATGAGTTCCTGCAGCAATTCAACGACTTCGCTCATATTCTTCCATTTTCTTTCAGCCATTGAATGAGTTTGGGAACACCCGCGCGGACTTTTGTTTTTGGATTGTAGCCAAGGATTCGTTGCGCCTTGGAAATGTCCGCGAACGTGTGGGGCACATCCCCGGGCTGATCGGGGAGGCGTTCGATTTGGGCTTTGACGCCCATGGTCTGTTCCAGCAGTTGGATGAGATCCCTCATTTGAATGGTGTCGGACTCGCCCAGATTGAAAATTTCATACCCGAATTCGCGCCGGATGGTGGCGGCCACTCCCTGCACGATGTCATCCACGTAGGTATAATCCCTGGAGGATGATCCGTCGCCGAACACCTGAATGGGCAGGCCTTTGGCGAGTTGTTTGGCGAACAGATACATCGCCATGTCCGGCCTGCCTCGAGGGCCATAGACGGTGAAAAATCGCACCACGGCGATGTCCAATTTGTGAAGGTGGCTGTAGGACCGGCAGAGCGCCTCTCCCGCCAGCTTGGTTGCGGCATAAGGGGAGATGGTGTTGAAAAGGGGATCGGATTCGCTGAAGGGAATTTTGGTGTTGGATCCGTAAACCGAGGATGTGGAACCAAAGGTCAGCTTTTTTACGCCAAATTCCCTCATTGCTTCCAGGATGTTCAGGGTGCCTTCCACGTTTACCCGTTGGTAAAGAAAGGGATCCTTGAGAGATGCCCTCACTCCCGCGCGGGCGGCCAGATGGATGACCATGTCGAAACGGTGGCTGCCGAAGAGATCCCGGACGGTCTGGCGGCTGGTGATGTCGCCCTCCACAATGCGGCAGTTGGAGTTTTTCTTCATTTGGAGAACGTTTTGCCGCTTGAAGTCCGGTTGGTAGTAATCGTTGAAATCGTCAAGCACCACAACTGAATGGCCATCGGCCAACAGTTGATCGGTGAGATTTGATCCGATGAATCCCGCTCCGCCTGTAACCAGAACTTGCATGACCCATTTCTAGCGTGTTGAAGGGGAAGAAACAATCCTGATCCTGCGAAAAGGTGGACAAATCGGGTTGAAGGCGTAAACTAACCCGATGGTTGCGCCAAAGAAAAAAAGCTTGCCATTTTTATCGGGTGAACTTTTGCATGTTCCCTTTGTGGCAATCGATTTTGAGACTGCCAACCGGTATCGGGACAGCGCCTGCGCGGTGGGGATGGTCAGGGTTGACGATGGGGTGGTGACAGGGCGGCGAAGCTGGCTGATCCGGCCGAAGCAGTCTTTTTTTGAATTTACCCACATCCATGGCATCACGCTGGCGGATGTGATGGATTCACCGTCGTTTGACCAGGTATGGGCTGAGTGCGGGGAATTGTTGGGGGGAGCCGAATTTTTGGCGGCTCACAATGCTTCTTTTGACCGGTCGGTGTTGCAGGCTTGTTGTTTGTCATTTCACCTGCCGGTTCCCAGGGCGCCATTTCTTTGCAGCATGGCGGCTGCCCGGCAGATTTGGAATTTGCGGCCAACCCGTTTGTCGGATGTCTGCGCCTTTTTGAATCTGCGTTTGAAGCATCATGACGCGCTTTCGGACGCCGATGCCTGCGCACAGATCATGCTTGCCGCCGCCCGCCACGCTCATTCCCGAAGGGTGTGAAGAGAAAATGTAGTTTTCGTTTGACGCTTCCGCCGCTTTGCCATAGGTTTGACGGACAGTTGGTGCATTCCGCGGGGTGGAGCAGCTTGGTAGCTCGTCAGGCTCATAACCTGAAGGTCGCTGGTTCAAATCCAGCCCCCGCAACCAATTTTTGCGGAGGAAAGATGTATCGGGTCTATGTGCTGCAAAATTGTTCAGGCCGATATTACATCGGGTTAAGCGAGGATGTGGAGGGACGATTGAGGCAGCATAATGAGGGAATTTCCCGATGGACTCGAGGCAAAGGGCCATGGCGGTTGGTCTGGAGCAGCGAACCATGCGCATTAAGCGAAGCCAGGAAAATGGAAAACCAGCTTAAACGACAAAAAGGAGGGCGAGGTTTCTATCAACTCACCGGATTGTTATGCGAGTCAGGCTCATAATCCCGCCGTGGCGGGATCGCTGGTTCAAATCCAGCCCCCGCAACCAATTTTTGCGGAGGAAAGATGTATCGGGTCTATGTGCTGCAAAATTGTTCAGGCCGATATTACATCGGGTTAAGCGAGGATGTGGAGGGACGATTGAG
>JAQUAF010000045.1:45721-47343 GCA_028687435.1 Verrucomicrobiia bacterium
CGAGGCAAAGGGCCATGGCGGTTGGTCTGGAGCAGCGAACCATGCGCATTAAGCGAAGCCAGGAAAATGGAAAACCAGCTTAAACGACAAAAAGGAGGGCGAGGTTTCTATCAACTCACCGGATTGTCATGCGAGTCAGGCTCATAATCCCGCCGTGGCGGGATCGCTGGTTCAAATCCAGCCCCCGCAACCAATTTTCATGGAGGGAAGTGTCCGGGAGACGTCTGCGGTTCACAGGCCGGGATCTCAAAATGATTCAAACGCCAATATTGTTTCCCGACGTTGTTGCTGACGCACCTCCAACCGAGGGAGTCAAGTACGCGGGGTCGAAACTGAAACTCCTTCCATATATATTGCAGCTTGCCAGCAAGGTGGGTGCTCATACAGTTTTGGATGGTTTTTCCGGCACCACAAGGGTGGCGCAGGCGTTGGCGAAGAGGGGGTGCCGCGTCATTGCCAATGATATTGCGGTATGGTCGGAGGTTTTTGGCGCCTGTTACCTGTTGAACAAAAAGCGACCGCAGGATTATCGGGAACTGATCCGCCATCTCAACGCTGTTCCGCCGGTCGATGGCTGGTTCACTGAACACTATGGAGGACTGCCCAATGATGGGACCGCCGTTCAACCCGATGGCCTGAAGAAACCGTGGCAGGTCCACAACACCCGCAAACTGGATGCCATCCGCGGTGAGATCGACCGCCTGGGCTTGAGTCCCGTGGACAGAGCCGTCGCCCTGTCCAGCTTGATGCTTGCGCTTGATGGTGTCGACAGCACCCTGGGGCACTTCGCGGCTTATCTCCAAGATTGGTCGCCTCGTTCCTATAAAGAGCTTGTCCTTCGCGTGCCGCAGGTTTTTGTTGCGGAAGAAAACCATGAAGTGCGCCGTGGTGACATCTTCGACCTTGCCGGCGCCGTTTCGTCCGACCTGGCATACTTCGACCCGCCATATGGGTCCAACAATGAAAAAATGCCTCCCTCGAGAGTCCGATACGCTTCTTATTATCATCTTTGGACCACAATCTGCCTTAATGACAAACCTTCCTTGTTTGGAAAGGCGAAACGCCGGACAGACACCTCGGATAAGATCGGCGGCTCTGTCTTTGAAGAGTTTCGACGGAACGACAGTGGAGGATTTATTGCTGTGGAGGCAATGGATCGGCTCATTCGCAAAACAAATGCAAGGTGGATCATCCTTTCCTACAGTTCAGGAGGCAGGGCCACAGCGGAAGAACTGGGCCGCGTTCTTTCCGCCAACGGGAGCGTCCTTGAGACCATTGAGATCGACCACAAGCGGAATGTCATGGCCAATATGAAATGGACGAATGAATGGCTGAGGGATACGGAGGAACCGAATCGCGAATTTCTTTTTCTGATGGAGAAAAACTAAGAGGCGCGGGGGTGCGGGATCAACGCCCGATGAGTGTTTGGCGGAACGGCTTCAATTGATCCCGTATTCACCGAAGGGAGGTTGAAGATTGGAGCGAATGATCCGCCATGGGGCGCATGGCAGCTCCGTCGGGTTTTTCGGGTGGGTTTTAACCTGATGTGAGGGGATCCCCGGTCATGAGGCTGCGCAGGTGATCAGTTTAGGTGGAGGGAGGGCATGGAAATCTGTTTGGCG
>JAQUAF010000119.1 GCA_028687435.1 Verrucomicrobiia bacterium
CCGGAGGCACCCTCCCCGCATAGGGGAGCGTTTTGCCTCTCAATCAAGTCTGGCGCGATGGCTGGACCCACCGTCGTGCCGGATTTTGGCCGGACGAACCCGAAAAATCCCTAATTCGGAACCGCTGTTGCCATGCGGCAAGCGGTTTTTTCTGGTTGGACGAGTTCGGGATTTCATTATAGTCATGCAACTTATGAATTCCCTGCGGAGGCTTCTTTCACAAACGGGTTATCTTGATTTTTATCTTTCGTTTGGCGACGGCAATATTCTCATGGAATCGTGGCAGCAGCACGCTTCAAGGTTGGAGGATCCGTTGCGCAGCCTGGTGCGGCTGTTTTTGTTGCAGGAAAAACTTCCTCTGGCGCGTGTGAAGCGTTTGTTGGGAGGCGCCTTGTTGGATGAATTGGTGAAGGGCGGGGCGTTGGTGAAAGACAAGGGCGAGGTTTTCACGGACAAGCTGGTTCTGGCGTCGTTTAATTCCCTGTTGTTATTTTTTCAGCATGTGGCGAATCCCCGGGTTTATTTCGGGACCGACAGTCTGGCGTTGGGGATGTACCAGTCGCGGGTTCCGGGAGGTTTGACGCTTGACCTGTGCGCCGGCACGGGGATTCAAACCATGCTGGCTGCCATGCACGCGAAACGGTCGGTGGCGGTGGAGATCAATCCCCGCGCCGCCGGGTTGGCGCGTTTGAATGCCCGGCTGAACAATTTGCAGGGAACCCTCAAGGTGGTCAACCAACCCTTGGAGGCTTTTGCGAAGGAAAATCGCGATCATTACGATCTGATCACCTTCAACCCGCCCCTGTTGCCGGTGCCGCCCGCGCTTTATTATCCGTTTGTGGGACATGGAGGGCCGGATGGCCTGGAGGTGACCAAGCGCATTCTGAAATTGTATATGCCCCGGTTGAAAATGGGGGGTGCGTTGGAGTTTGTCGGCTGCGGACTGGGCAAGGACAATCATCTTTTGTTTGAAGACGAACTGAAGCGGACCTGTCGTGATTTTTCGTGCGCCGGCAGGACCTTGCTGACGGGACGCGAAACGATTGCCCGTGGCAAGCCGTTTTATGAGTCGTTTTTATACACGGCGGCAGTTCACAACCGTCTTTCCACTGATTTTTGCCATCAGGTCTGTCAGGTGCACTGGGACATGATGAAGGCCAATGAAATGTGCCTGTTTTTTGTCCGAATCGAACGCACCGCCAAACGCCAGCCGTGGACGGTCATTGATGTGACGGGATCCGCCTGCCGATGGTTTGTCGGGAATCACTGATTGTCAGGCTGAAGGTTGAAGACTGAAGGCTGAAGCTATTTTCGCGGCAACAGGCGGTGCGGGAGCGCCGCCCTCCCATTGAAAAGGAGCAGATGGAAGCAAACCGTTGCCCTTCAGCCTAATCAACCTTGCCCTAACTCACACCTCCACATCCCGCAGGAAGTGGGCGGCGTCTTCGGGGGGGACGGGGTTGACGTAGAAACCGGTGCCGACCTCGAACCCCGCGATATGGGTCAGGCGGGGGGTGATTTCGAGGTGCCATCGGTAATCCTGTTCGATGGTGGACCAGTAGTCTTTTTTGGGATACCGGGCGGGCGCCGTGTGGATGAGATAATTGTACTGGGGCTGGTTCAGGCCCCGGCGTAATTTCATCAGCGAAACCTTCATCACATCCGCCAGTTGGAGCACTTCGCTGGAATCGATCTTGTGAAAATCCGGAAGTTGCCGCCGGGGCATGATGCAGAGTTCAAAGGGAAAGCGCGAGGCATAGGGGCAAAAACAAACAAAAGCCCCGTTTTGATAGACGATCCGGCGGGAATCCTTGAGTTCCTGCCTTAAAATGTCGGAAAAGATGTTTCTTTCCTTGTGCTCGTAATACTGCAGGGCACCGGTGAGTTTGGTTTTGACGGCTTTGGGCGTCACCGGCATGGCGATGATTTGCGAATGGGGATGGCCCAGCGTTGCGCCGGCGTCCCTTCCGAAATTTTTGAAGACGATGATATAGCGAAAACGGGTGTCTTTCAGCAGGTCGGTCATGCGGATGCGGTAGGTTTCCACGACCGAAGCCACGCCTTCCAGCGGTTGTTCCTCAAGCTGGACATTGTAATTGGGGGTCTCGATCACCACCTCGTGGGCGCCAATGCCGGAGATGTGGTCATAAAGGCCATCGCCCTCTTTTTCAAGGGAGCCTTCGATTCGCAGGACGGGGTATTTGTTGGGAACCACCCGCACTTTCCATCCGGGGCCGTTGGGTTTCGAGCCGGGCTCGCGAATGGCGTAGATTTCCGGCGGGGTAAGCTCCTCCTTGCCTTCGGCAAAGGGATTGACCGGCGGTTCGGAAAAATGTTCGTGATGCCCCGAAAAATCTTTGGGTCGACGGGTTCGCTCGGTGGCGACAATCACCCACCGTCCGGCAACAGGATCCTGACGCAGTTCTGGCATGGTTTACCTTTTCTTTGGCAGCACGCTACCGGCCTCGATGGGGTGTGTCAATTCACTATTCAACGCTGAACACCACTTTTCCATCCACCAGAGTGGTTTCTACTTCCAGATCGGGTGTGAGCACGACCAGATCGGCGGCGGCGCCCGGGACAATGCGTCCGATGTCCTGTCGTCCAATGCCCTTGGCTGGCGTCGCCGAGGCCATGCGAAGGGCGTCGTGAATGTCGCATCCGGTTTGATTGACAAGCAGGCGGACAATTCGGTCCATGGTGGTGATGCTGCCGGCGATGGTGCCGTTGTCCAATTTGGCCACATTATTGACCACGGTCACATGCTGTCCACCCAGGAGAAAATCTCCCGATGTCATGCCGGCCGCCTCGAGTCCGTCGGAAATGGGCATGAAACGGTCGCATCCCTTGGCGGCGATGGTAGTGGCGATGACTGCGGGATGAACATGGATGCCATCGCAGACCATTTCGGCGAAAACTTTTGGGCTGGATAAGACTGCGCCGGGCAGGCCGGGATTGCGATGGTGGAGGGGAGGCATGGCGTTGAAAAGATGGGTGGCGCGCGTTGCGCCCGCCTCGATGCCTGCCATGGCTTGGTCGTACTTTGCGCCGGAATGTCCCATCGAGGCCGCGATGCCGTGTTTGACCAGCCATCGAATCAACTCGATGCCGCCGGGCATTTCGGGCGCCAGGGTCACAATGCAGGTGTCCCTGGCGTATTGTTCGAGCAGCTTGCGGATGGCGGCCGCGCGGGGGTCTTCCCATGAGAAAACCTGGTCTCCCGGCTGGGCGCCCTTGAAATCCACGTTGATGAAATTGCTTTCCAGGTGCAGCCCCAGCAGCTTTGCCCCCGGTACGCCAGCTTCGCGGGCGGCATGGATGCTTTCCATGATTTTCCTCAATTGTTCGGCGGGACAGGCCACCGTGGTTGGGGCAAGGGCGGTGACTCCCCGTTTGGCGGCTTCGGCGGAAAGGCGTCCGTAGCCTTCCGGTCCGATATTCATCACATCGATTCCCATCATGCCGTGGATGTGCAAATCGATGAAACCGGCGGAGAGAATTTTTCCCGTGAGATCAATGAAGATGGCGCCATTCTTTGGATTGGGCAGGGCGCCCTCGTGGATTTCGGCGATGCATCCGTTGGTGATGACCACGGAGCCGGTTTTGAGTGTTTTGGCCGGCAGATGAATGGTTGCGCCGGAGAGGATGGTTTTTGAAATTTCAGATTTTGGGTTCATGGCGGGTGATTCTAATTTGATGTTCAGAAAATTCAAGGTCTGCGGGTCGTTTGCGGAATGGCCGCAAAAAGGCTCAAGAGTCACAAATGTGGGATGAATGGAGAGGCGGGTGTAATTCACATCGATAGACAGGACGGACAGGATCAAATTCAAACCGCCCCTTCAGAATTAAGGATATCCTGTTCATCGATGTTCAATAAATTTGGTCAGATACCCTGGGTTACGCCCATGCGCTGTGGCGGGAGCGGGGATGAAATGTTGAGGAAAATGTTTTGCCGATTTAAAGAGAAAATTAATTCCTTCTTGAACCTTAAACCTTGCCCCTTGAACCTTGTGTCGCGCTTTACCGCGGCCTGGAGAGGTAGGCTTCCATGGCTTGGCGGAAACGGCGGCGGCTGAACTTTTCCGCCTGTGAGCGCAATGACCGGGGATCCCACGATATCGTATCGCAGCGTTTCAGGGCTTCGAGCAGGCTGTCCACAGTGGGATCGCGGAAAAACACGCCTGTTTTGTTTTCCTCGATGGTCTCGCATGCTCCGCCCACGCCGTAAGCAACGACGGGGCAGCCGCAGGCCTGCGCCTCGACCGGCACGATGCCGAAGTCTTCCTCCCCCGGGAAAACAAGAGCCCGTGCCCGCTGGTAAAGGGATCGAATGGTTTCATTGGATTGCCAGCCCAGGAATTCGATGTTGGACGGCGCCTGGCTGCGCAGGGATTCCAGCATGGTGCCTTTGCCCACAATTTTCAGGGGGCGTTGCCATTGACGGAAAGCCTCCACGGCAAGATCAATCCGTTTGTAGGGTTCAAGGGCGCCGACGATCAGGTGAAAATCCTCCCGTTCGGCGGATGATTCGGGCAGATGGTAAAATTGGTCGTCCACCGGCGGATAGATGGTGGCGGCCACGCGGCCATAGAAACGCCGGATTCTTTCCGAGACGTGTCTGGAAATGCCGATGAACTCGTCCACCTGTTCGTTGGAGCGCAGATCCCAGGCGCGCAAACGGGGGGCGGCCAGATTGAGCGCCGGTTGCCGCCAGTCGCCTGCGTAATAGTTTTTGGTCTGGCACCAGATGTAACGCATGGGGGTGTAGCAATAGCAGACGGAACGGGGGGGCTGCGCGAAACGCAATCCTTTGGCGACGCAATGGCAGGAACTCAGCACCAGATCGTAACGGCCGCGTTTTGGGCGCCAATGATTGACGATCCATGGGAAGAGCGGCAGGTAGTAACGGTATTTTTGGGCCGCAAACGGCAGCTTTTGAAGCGGGGAGGTGTGAATGGACATCTTTTCGATGGTTGCCGACACCGTTCCCGGCACATGCAAAAGCGTGTAGAGATCGGCCTTGGGGAACATCTCGCAGAAAACCTCGAGACATTTTTCCCCGCCCCGCATCCCCGTCAGCCAGTCGTGCACCAATGCCACTTTCATGGCCGGTCATCCTTCACCGGTGGAATGAAAAACGCAAGCGTATTGGCGGCGCGGCAAAAAATGACGCGAAAACTTGCAAAATGCCAAGTTTGTGATAGTATGTACTATCGCAATGAAGGTTTGCACTCAAAAGGACATTGCAAAAGCGCTGGGGATTTCCCAGCAGGCGGTGGCCAGCGTGGTGGGAAACAACGCGCATTCGGCCAGCATCCGGATCAGTCCCGGGCGCCGGAAATTGATCGAGCAGACGGCGCGGAAAATGAACTATCGTCCGTTTCGCCAGGCCCAGTCCATGCGGACCCGGCAGAGCGGATTCATTGGCATGGTGCAAGCCGCCAACCTTTTGCAATTTGGGACGCAACTGGCCCAAATGGTGGCCCGTGAAATCCACAGGCAGGGGTACCGTTTGCTGGCCACGGATGTGAACTGGCATCCCGATGGGATGAGGGATGTCTGGAACATGATGATGGACAACCGGGTCGAGGGGCTGATCATGAACCTGTCGGCGAGTTTTTCCCCGCCATCTGTTTTCAGGCAGGTGCGGCAATCCGGCATTCCCCTGGTGTCGCTCAATGGGGTTCATCAGCCCGGAGTGATCAAGTTTCGCAGCGATTTTCAGCAGGGGATGCATGATCTCACGCGTCATGTTTTGCAGATGGGTTATCGGCGGTTGACTTTTTTGACCCGGTGGCCTGATGCCAGTCGCGACCCCGCCATTTGTTGGATGATGATGGATAGAAAAGCTGGCTTTGAGCAGGCGGTCCGGGAATTTGAAACGGAAAATCCAGGAGTGTCCCTTTCAGCCGGGGTGTTTCTGGAGGAAATCCGGGAGGAGGATCATATTCCCTACCAACCCGGCAAACGGGGGATGGAGAAAATTCTCCGCCTTTCCGAACGTCCGGAAATCGTTCTTTGCACCAACGATGAGTGGGCCATCGGGGCCATGACCGCCTGCCGGGAGGCGGGGGTGAGGGTTCCCGAGGATATGGCCCTTGCCGGTTATGACGATTCGCCGGTTGGCGCGTTTGGCATGGCGCCGTTGACCACCGTGGCCCATGGGACGGAACAAATGGCCAGGGAGGCTGTTGCCGCTCTTTTGGAGGCGATTCGCGGAGGTCAATCTTCTTCGCATGCGGTCCGCCGGATTCCCTGCCAACTGGTGGTGAGGCAGTCATGCGGCGAAAAACTGAGGGGGAAAGTCACATGAAAAACGTCCGGGACATTCAAATTCTCACAGACGAGGATGGCGCCTGTCCGCATTCGGAGAAAGCGGTGGAGCGTCAGGAAGCCCAGACTTTTCTGGTCCGTCCCGGCTTTCGTCGGCGTCCCGGGAATTCCGAGGAGGGGCCGGGCATGGGGTCGCGCCTGTCGGTGAACATTCGAAATGCCGGTTCCAAAACCATTCCGTTCACGCTGATTGCCGACTGGGAATCGCCCGCCCGCGTTTTGCATCATGATTATGGATATATCCGGCATGATCGGGAAGCCGAATGGCGCATGATTCCGGGTCGGCGGAAGGAAACACGGGTTGTTTATCGGTTCGATTTGCGTCCTGGGCTCACTCGGTTGGGGCTGTATCCCGAATATTCCCACGGCCAATGCCGGCGTTTTGTTGACGGGATGAAACGCCGGAGGGTGGAGGTTCGGGTTGCGGGGTGGAGCCGCGAGGGGCGTGACATCTGGCTGTTGAGATTTCCCTCCCCGAACCCCCTGGCGGCCGATTTTTTTATCCAGGCGCGCGACCACGCATATGAAACCGCCGGTTCCTATTGCGCGGAGGGGATAGCCGGATTTCTGCTTTCGGACGATCCGCTCAACCGTTATTTGCGCGAGAAATTCAACGTGTGGATGGTTCCCATGACCAATCCGGACGGGGTGTTCAACGGCATGAGCCGCCTTACGTGGGAACAGGGCGCCGACATGAACCGGGTGGTGACGGTTTCCGATGCCTCCCACGCCGTGTTGAAAGAGGTTCTGGATGAGGCGCGGCCCGCGGTATTCATGAACATCCACAATTGGACCGACAAGTTTACGGATGGGTTGCTTTGCAACGAAACGGATGTGGCCGGCCGGATACGCCGGTTGATGCCTGACGATGGCGAGCATCACAAGGGGTGGCGGATTGAGACGCTGGAGGACTGGCTGAGGGCGAACCGCAAGAGATCCGTGCCCAAGTCATCCCAGAGTTGGAAGGATTACTGCCGCGAGCGATTTAACGCCACGGGGGTTTGTTTTGAGTTTCCGTGGTTTGACTTGAACACCGCCGCCATGCGGAAGAAAGGGGCGCGTGCATTCGCCGCCCTGGCCCTGGCCGCGATTGGGGAGCGGAAATTATGAGAAAGTCAGCAATGATGGACACTGACATTTCGTGAAAGGGCAAAACGTCTGCTTCATAACCGTGAACCATGCTGAATACTTTTAATTTAATGTTGAGGAATTTCAATGCTTGCAGGAAAAGGCGGTGCGGGAGCCCCGCCCTCCATTTTATGCAAGGTAAAGGAGGGCGGGGCTCCCGCACCGCCTTGTTGAGTTTCTGCGTTGCGCGCTTGTCTCGCCAGCTTGTGACGCCGAAGCTTTGGCGAAGGCGCAGGCTCGCAGAGCGAAGGTGGATCGAGCGTCTGGCATCGAGCGTCGAGCAGTTGCCGGACCTTGGGCCCGGCTTAATCCAAATAACCAATCAATAACCCAAACTAAATCAGACATGAAAACCTCCATCAATGTTGCCATCATAGGCTATGGCTTTCGCGCATCGGGAATCGCCCAGCATCTTCTTAAAAATGAAAGTTTCAGGATCGCGGCCGTTTGCGACAGGCGGCGGGAGCGGCTTGACGAGGCCGGGAATAAAATCCAGGGCGGAATCAAGCTCGAGACGGATTACAAAAAAGTCCTGGCCGACCGCGATATCGACGCTGTCTTTGTGACCGTGCCCCAGTTTTTGCACGAGGAAATCACGGTCGCGGCTTTCAAGGCGGGCAAGCATGTTTATTGTGAGAAACCGCTGGCGTTGTCGGTCAAATCCTGCGACCGGATGATCGCGGCCGGGAAAAAGGCGGGGAAGGTGTTCATGGTCGGCCAGCAGATGCGGTATCATTCGCATCTTCAAAAGATGAGTTCCCTGGTCTCCGGTGGCGAAATCGGCAAGCCGGTCATGGTATGGCTGCGGGAATTCCGGAATCCATTCCCGAAAACCATGGTGTGGGCGTTTCGCAAGGAACAGAGCGGCGGCATGTTGGTGGAAAAAAGCTGCCATCACTTTGATGTTTTCACCTGGTTTGCGAATTCCGAGCCAGTGTCGGTCTTTGCCTCCGGCGCGGCCGATGTGTTCAAGAAACCCTTTGGAATGGATTCCAACATCAGCGACAACGCCTATGTGATCGTGGACTATGCCAACGGTGTCCGGGCCATGCTGCAGTTGTGCATGTTTATGGGTTTGCCTTACAAGTATGAGTGCGGGGTGGGACATCATATGAGGGAGATCGGTGTGGCGGGCGAGAAGGGGATGATCCGCACGGAGGGATTTGATTTGGGGGCCAATCTTGAGATTCGCCACAACGACAGCCGGAACGTCACCCGCCTCGACATTTCCACCTCGGGATGCCTGCCCACCAAGTTCAACCAGAGCGGCAACACGGGGATTTACATGGATTTCGCCGATTGCATCCTCAAGGGGGAGACACCCTTTGCGAATCCCGGCATCGGACGCACCGCGGTGGCGATCGCCCTGGCCGCGGAGAAATCCTGCGAGGAAAACCGCGTGGTTGCCATCAAGGAAACAGGATTATGACACCGAGAAAAAACGTTGAGTGCGCCTTGAGAGGGGGCTGCGGCAGCCGCGTGCCTTTCACCCTTTACGAGGCCAAGATTCCGCAATGCGCGAGCGAGCGGGAGATGCGCAACCGGGGCTTGTGCATTGTGAAGCGCGATGCGCCGGTCTTTCGCGTTCACACTCCCAATGTCAAGGTCACCGAAGACGGGTATTGGGAAAATGGAAAAAAATTCATCCGCAGCCATTACGAGACGCCGGTGGGGACGGTGACATCCCTGCGGGAGCCTTCGGGTTTTACGACGTGGACGCATGAGAGGATGTTCAAGTCGCCGGAGGATTACCGGACCTTGCTGTTCATGATCCAGGATGAGCGGTATGAGCCTTGCTATGAGGTTTTTGCCCAAGCGGAGCGGGAGTTTGGCGAGGATGCGATTTTCCGCGCCGGCATTGGCTCCGAGCCGTTGCAGGCCCTGATCACCGGCGTTTATCTGGGCATGGAGGAATTCTGCGTGCAGTGGATGGACAATCGCGATGAAATCATGAAGCTTTATCAGGCGATAGTGGAAAACCGCCGCAAAATTTATCCCCTTGTGGCCCGGTCGCCGGCGCTCCATGCCAATTATGGGGGAAATGTCGTGCCGGATATCATTGGCTTGAAAAATTTCGAGGAGCTTTACCTGCCCCATTACCAGGAGGCGGCGGAGATTTTTCATCGCCATGGCAAATTGATCGGCTGTCATTTTGACGATGATTGCCGGCTTTTGTCCAAGGCCATTGCCCGGTCCGGTCTGGATTATATCGAGGCATTCACCCCGGCGCCGGACACGGACATGACCCTGGCCGATGCGCGAGCCGCCTGGCCCAACCAAGTGATCTGGCTGAATTTTCCGTCGTCGATTCATCTTCGTTCCGATGAGGAGGTGGAAGCCGCCACGGTCCGGCTGCTTGACGAGGCGAAAACCCCGAATGGCTTGATCATGGGTATTACCGAGGACATGCCTCCCGAACGGTGGCAGGCGAGTTGCCTGGCCATCATGAACGGGTTGGACCGGCATGCGCGCGAGAAAAGCGAGTTCTACTCTGTTTTGAAAAAATAAAGCCCTGAGCCTTGGAGGAGCCTTGCACGCGGACGAACAACACGCCAAACTTCAATCCCTATGAACTTGAGAGTACCGAGTTTTCAGGGTGTGACAAGGCAGGATTTTGGCATGGCGATTGGGTCTCCAACGTCTGAAAATTTGTTGGGCAGACTATTTTGCACTGGGAATGAGTTCAGAATGCCATT
>JAQUAF010000046.1 GCA_028687435.1 Verrucomicrobiia bacterium
AAATGTCCTTCCAAAGGGTCACCAACCTTTATGATTTGGCTGATTCGGCCTATCCGCTCCCGCGAGACCTCGCCCCGGCAGGCGACGCCAAAGAAATCCATGCTTTCTCGCGCCAACTGGGTCATGTTCCCATCATCGATCTCAATCCTCGCCGGGGCGAAGCCATCCCCCCCTGGATCCTGCCTGGATCGCTGTGCCACAGTATTGGCTGATGCGAAAAGCATGGAAGTATCTTTCAAGAAAAAATCTCAAAACCATTGCGGCGCAAAAAAATGCCGTCATTGACTTGATCCGGGCAGGCAGGGAAAACGGGGTCGAAAGCATGACCATCAAGCTTGATCAAACCATCGGACTTGATCTGGGCGCGGAGGTTGACGGAATACCGGTTCGCTTGAAGGCGGGAGAGGGCGGTTGTGTGGTATTGAATGTGAAGTATGGGAAAGACAGGGGGGGAGACGTCGCAAGGGATGAATCTTCACGGTTGAACCCTTAGGATTTCCATTTTTTCAGGGTCGTTGGCGCCCAGATGGGCATCCGCAGCGGTTTCCAGGTAGTTGACAATCGGTCCGAGCGGAGGCAGTTGGGCGCGCGGACGTTGTTCGTTGATCCAACGGACGGCCAGGCTGTCGATCGCCACGGGGTCCTGGCTGAGGTAAAGGGTTTGCAGGGGCAGACAGTAAGCGGGTTCAAAAGTGGAGCCGCCGGCGTATTGGGCCAGCAGGGCGTCCATGATGTGGAGAACGCATTTTTTCCGGTTTGTGTTTCCGGTGATAAGCTTGACCAGGGAATCATCCCGAAGAGCGTTCAGACGGGTGAAACGGCGATTGTTGTCCACCATGGAAATGACGCTTTGAATTGTGCATCCATAGATGCCATAGCTCGCGTCGGGAGCCAGCACGGGCACATTGATGATCTTGTCCACCTGCTGTGTGAGGATTCGGGAAAAGTGGGATTTTGTGCTCAGTCGATCCTCGACATCCAGATCGGTTTGCTTGAATTCCAGGTCGCCCCAGATCAATTTTCCAGGCACGCCGCAATCAACAAAAGCTTGTGGATCAAATCCGGCATTGGGAATGGTTGCGGTGACCATCACCCCATCCGCGCGCCTGCCCAGTTGAAGGCCGGCATTGGCCATGTTTGCGGCGTAACGGTCGAAAAGGATGATTTTATTTCGTGACACACCGGCTGCCGCGAGATTGTCAATGATTGCTTCCAGCAAGGGGGGGCGGGAAGTCATGATGGCGCCGCTTCCGGTATAAATGAGGATGCCCACCCGGTCGTTTGGTTGAATCAATTTTTTCCAGGAAGAAATGGGATCACTGCATCCGGTCAGTTTTTGAATGGCTTTTTCCAGAAGCTGCCGGGTGTGGACTGGATCACAGGTGTAGTATTGCACAATGGAGGGGGCTGTGGCTTGGACTACGCGGCTGGGGGGGGCGGGCGGATCTGCGGCTCGCGTTTCTGTGTAAAAGGCAAGAAGAAAAAATATAATGCAGGGCAAGGACAGACCCATGGCGCAATTTAGCCATTGTTGCGGCTCATGATTGCACATTTTTTGGGAATCTGTCATGGTGAAGGCAGCGAACATGCCAGTTTTGGCGGATCGCAACAAGCCATTCCAGTACTACCATGGGCGACGAATACGATCCACTTGTTGGGCAGACCATCGGAAAATATGTTCTCCGGCGCATTATCGGCCGGGGCGCCATGGGCATGGTGTACCTGGCTCAGGATAGTGAAACGGGTCAGGATGTCGCGGTCAAGTTTCTTGCCGGTGAATTTGCGACAAAGGATGAGTTTGTCATTCGCTTTAAAAACGAAGCCCAAGCCTGTTCGTCTTTGGATCATCCGAATATCATCCGGGTTTTTGACGTGGGTGAGGAGGGGGGCACCTACTACATGGTCATGGAGTATGTTGATGGCAAGGATTTGGGATACTACCTCAAGGTGCAGGATAAACTCAAGGAATCCCAGACCTTGCCGTGGCTCAAACAGAGCGCCCGGGCTTTGGGCTATGCCCACCAGCACGGGATTGTTCACCGGGATCTGAAGCCCGAAAATATCATGATCACCAAGGAGGGGGAGGTTAAAATCGCCGACTTGGGGCTTTCGAAGAATCTTGGAACTGACGAGGAGATGTCGATGACCATGTCGGGCACGGTGATTGGCACTCCGTACTATATCAGCCCGGAGCAGGCGCGGGATGCCAAACGGGTCGATGCGCGCAGCGATATTTACTCATTGGGGGCGACATTTTATCATTTGGTCACGGGGCAGGTGCCGTTCGAAGGCAATTCGGCCGCCGAGGTCATGGCCAACCATATGAACAAGACGCTGGTGAATCCCCAGCGGCTTAATCATGCCCTTGGCGATGGAGTCAGTTCGGTCATCGAGAAGATGATGCAAAAGGAGCAGTCCAACCGTTTCCAGACCATGGAGGAGGTGGCCGAGGCGATTGAGAGGGTTGAACGTGGAGAGACGGCGATCAGCGCGCGGATCAAACTGAAACGCCGCGACTCGGGGGTTGAGGAAGGGGCAAAGACCGGCGGCATGGCAGGTTTGCCGGGATGGGCGCGTCCGGCTGCTGCCGGAGTTTTTGCGCTCCTGCTTTTGCTGGGATGGATTTTCATCCGCCAGCCTGCCGGAACGCATGGCGGAAAGGATCCCAGAGCCGCCGCCGTTCCCGTGGCGCCGGTGAAGCCGCCTTCCAAGACCCCCGATGGCGCTCCTGGCACATCTCATGGGACAGGAACGGATGGATCGGCGACCAATGAAACGGGTGGGGTGGAACAGCCGGCGCAAACCGGCGCAACAGGCGGGACGGCGGTGGTGGTTGCCCCACCCGGAGTCAAGCCGCCTGCAGCCGGAGGGACAGGGGGGGACGGGGTGGACGAAACGGCAAAGGCTTTGGGTCTTTCGTCAACGTCCGCAGGCCCGATTGGGGAACTTCGTTCAGGTTCGTTGAATTGGGCGGATGGTTTTTCGCTGGTGATGATTATTCTGGGGATTGCTGCAGCGCGGCAGGTGGGAACCTTATGGGGTGTTTTAAGGGCGGTGTGTTTTTGGGGCATCATGTATCTGGTTTTCAATTGGTTCGAACCGGTGGTGGATTGGTTTTACAGGGACATTCAGTTTTCGATGAGCGTTTCGGCTTTTTTTGGATTGAGCGCTTTGTTGTTGGCGCTTTTGGTTCCCGCCTGGGTGTTCACCCAGCGATTGAAAGTTTATGAGAAAGGGACGGAAAAAAATCCTTTGGATCGCTTGATTGCCGTGGTTCCCGGTTTTTTCATTGGCATGGTTTTTTCCGTTTTTTTCATGACCTACCTGTCTTTTATTCTTCCGTCGGGTGTTCCGATCGCAGAGTCCCTGGTCGGGTCATGGAGCCGGAAGACTTTTCCGGTGATCTCAAAAATGGTGGAAAAGGCCAGGCAGGATGAATCCCAGCGCCGTTGAGTGAGGAAACATGCCTTCCGGAAAACGCCTCGATATGGTCATGGTGGAGCGGGGGTTGACGGAGTCCCGGGAAAAGGCGCAACGATTGATTCTGGCGGGCAAGGTGCGGGTGAAAGGTGAAACCGCCCACAAGGCCAGCGTCAAGGTGAAGGAGGAGGAAACGGTTGAGGTTGAGGAGGGGGAAAAATTTGTCAGCAGGGGAGGGTTCAAATTGGAGGCCGGGCTGGAGGGGTTCAAGGTGGAATGTTCGGGCAGAGTGTGTCTGGACGTTGGCGCTTCCACCGGTGGATTCTGCGATTGCCTGTTGCAGCGCGGGGCGAAGCGGGTTTATGCCGTGGATGTGGGGGGAAATCTCATCGCCTGGAAATTGCGAAACGATTCCCGGGTGGTGGTCATCGAAAAAACCAATGCGCGTTATCTTTCGCCGTCCGCGATCGGGGAGCCTGTCAGTCTGGTGACGGCGGATGTGTCTTTTATTTCCCTGACCAAGGTTTTGCCGGCGGCAAAATCCTGCGCCGCGCCGGATGCTGATTTTGTGGTGTTGATCAAGCCCCAGTTTGAAGCGGGGCGGGACAAGGTGGAAAAAGGCGGCGTGGTTCGCGATCCGGCGGTCCGCGCCGCTGTGGTGGAGCGGATCAGGCAATTTGCCGAAACCGAATTGAAGGCGGCGTGGCTGGGGGTGCTGCCCAGCCCCATCCTGGGACCGGCGGGGAACCAGGAATACCTGGCGCATATCCGTCTGAAAACATGACCGTCCGTCGTTCCCGTGGAGGCGGGAATCCCGTATGAAAACTGAAAAGGCCGAGCTGTTTCCCCTGCATGATCCGCTGGCGCTGGATTTTCTCGACCATTTGCGGGTGGAAAAGGGGGTTTCCCGCTACACCTTGCGCAATTACCGGCAGGCTTTGGGACGGCTGGTCATCTGGTTGCGCCGGCGGGAGACGGACCCTTTTGCCGCGGATGCGCCCGGCGTGGCATGGGGATCTCTGACAACAACGGTGTTCCGGGACTATATGCGCAGTTTTGCGCCTTTGCCCGCGGGCGATCCATTGCGGGAGCGGCTGGCGGAATTGCGACTGTTGCCGTTGGGACGCGCCAGTGTTTCACTGCATCTTTCGGCGTTCCGATCCTTTTACCGGTTTTTAGCCCGGCGCAAGGGAGTGGCCGGCAATCCGATGAGAGGTTTGTCCTCATTCAAACGCCAGCGGCGGCTGCCTGCTTTTCTGCAGGAAACCGAGATGTTGCGCCTGCTGGAAGCGCCGCTTCAAATGAGGATGCCGCGTTATGAGGATTGGCAGCGTTTCAGGGACAAGGCGATCATGGAGCTGCTTTACGGATGCGGCTTGCGAGTGCATGAGCTGACGGGGGCGAGGCGATCATGGATTGATCTGACGGAGGGGGTGATCCGGGTGATGGGCAAGGGGCGCAAGGAACGGATGGTGCCGATCGGTCAGCATGCCGTGTCGGCTTTGCGTCAATACTTGCAGGAGTTGGGCGATTCGCCGCCCGAATCTCCGTTGTTTGTGGGCAGGGACCGGCAGACAGGCTTGAGTGTGAGAGGTGTGCAGCGTCTGATGAAACCCTGTTTGATTCACGCGGGGCTTTCTCCATCCCTGACTCCCCACAAATTGCGTCATTCCTTTGCCACCCATTTGCTCAACCGCGGCGCTGATTTGCGCAGTGTTCAGCAGTTGCTGGGGCATCAACGCCTGGGCACCACCCAGATTTACACCCATATCAGCACCGAGCAGATGAAGAAGGTTTATGACAATGCCCATCCCCGCAGCGGCCGGCGGCGGCGGGTTTGAGTCGATCGGCCCTAATTCGCCGTCTTCCCCTCGGGAAGGTCGATGATGACAGCGTAGGCGTCGATGACGCAACGGAGGCCCGCCTGGGCGCAGCAGTATTCGATGGCGTGCAGGAGGTCAAGGCCGTGCATGTCCAGGGTGACCTTGCGCGAGAAATTGCCTGGCAGCATGTTGATGAAGTTGATGTATTTTTCGGGAGCCTTGCCGCCCTTTTGGGGATTGGCGAGGTTTTGAAGGTGATCGCTCACGGAAAACCAATCGGCGTCCTTTATCTCGAGTTTGGACACGGGAATGGATGTGAGCCGCGTCTTGGTGTCTGCCACATCCTGTTTTGAGCCTTCCACGCCGGCTTTTGCATGTCGTCTGGCCTGGTTGATCATGAGCAGAAAATTCCGGGTGGGTTTGTGGTTCGGGTGCGCGGCCAGGTAGATGTCAAAGAGTTTGCCGGCGTCCTCATAGCGGCCGGACCAGAAAAGCCGGCGGGCTTCCACAAATTCAGGATCTTCCGGGACAACGGGTTTGGGCGCTTCCGCAAAAGCCGCGCAAAGACCGGCAAAGAGGATGATGAAGAGGGGGATTTTCATAAGTTTTGCAAAAGGGGCAAGAGAGCTATCGCAAATCCTGCGGTTTTCTTGCAATGCGGTTGTCCACCATAACAAAAGAGGGTTTCCCGGTAAAGCCGGTTATTGCCTGCCAGACTTCCTGCTTTGTTTTGAGTTTTCCTGAGGGAATGGCGATCCAGTCCTGCCATTGCGCCCATTCGTTTTCCAAACCCAGCGCCTTTGCGGCATGGAGGGTTGCCATGCGAAAGACAAAGGAGGGTTCCAGATTGGGATAAACGGCGCGAAGGGCTGCCATTTCCTGAAAAAGCGAAAGATCCGTGTTGGATGCGGGACTGTCGGCGCCAAGACAAAGATTGATTCCCGAATCCTTCAGACGGTGAAGCGGAAAAGGGGGATGCTGGAAATAACGGGCGGATCGGGGACAGTGGGCGATGGACAGGAATGGGGCGTTAGGACGTTTTTGGAAGGCGGCCAGCGCGGCAATGTCGGCGCCGGAAAGACAGTTTGCATGCACCAGCAAACCGGGGGAGCGGGCGCTGGCGATGAGGGGGAGCAGGATTTGCAGTGGTGTGCGGCTGCCGGTGTCATCCATGTTCCTGCCCAAGCGTCCGCAGAATTCAAAGAGAGGGCCTTTTCGATTCAAGAACAGATCCTGTTCTTCTGTCGATTCAGAGAGGTGGATGCTCCACGTCCGGCGGTGGAGGGAGCACCAGGAAAGAGCTTCGCCGAGCACGTCGGGATGGCAGCTGTAGAGCGCATGAGGAGCCAGCCCCCCCTGCCAGAGAGGCGCAGCCGGCGCGATGGCCTCGTTCCAGTCATCCCACTTTGCGCGAAGCGGGGACGGTTGGAGCGAGATTTGTTCCCATAACCACCAGATGCGTTGGTCATGAAGCAGGAGGGAGGGGATGATGCGGGGGTGGCAGATCCAATTGATCATGGCCGTTGTCCCATGATCAAGGGTTTGGGTCAGGCCGTCCAGAATGGAACGGGTGAAGTCAGCGTCGGTCCATGTTCGTTTGATCCGGTTGATTTGCTCGATCCATGCGGTAAATGAACGGGGAGGCGGGATGCGTCCCGCCATGTGGGTGTAATCGAGATGAACATGGGCGTCGAACAGTCCGGGCATGAGAATCATGTCCGCCAGTTCGAGGAGAGAGGTGGAACCTCCCGTGTCGATTTCACCGTGGCGATGCAAATCGCCCCGGCGGTCAACCAGCCATGAGGCTTTGATGAGCATGATATTTTGTTGAGAACATTCTCTTTACCAGTGTTGTTCCATGAGACGGCGGCTTGAGCGGGGGAGCTTCCAGATGTCGGGGATCAGGCAGCGGACGCCATGGGTGTCGATGAAAAGCGCCGTGAAAGGACCCACGCGGCGCAGCGATTCTTCGCTGTCGATCAGAAAGAAGGCGGGGCCCCGGCCGGGTTCCATCCATGCCAGGATGGTTTCGCCGGGCTCAGGCCGCCGCTCCACCGCCTGTCGGAATTCGGCGGCGGGATTTCCCCGGTTTTCAGGTGTGGAACTCAATAATGGAGGCACGGCGGATGGAGGTCATTGGAAATGAAAACAACCGCGCAGTCTATTCGCTTTCAAGCGCTGAAACAACCATTTAATCATTCCCGGCCGACGGACGAATTGCGGCCTTTGCGCCACCGGTCAAGCGGTGGAGATATCCAAAGAGGGAAATCAAACCTGGGCGATAGGGATTCCGCCATTCGAGGACAAGGTGATGCAACGAGCCGTGACGATGTTGCTTGAACCCGTCTGCGAGAAGGAGTTTTACGACTTCTCCCACGGGTTTCCGTCCCCGGCGAGGAGCCCATCAAGCCTTGGAGCACCTCCGGGAACAAAGCATGGACATGGGAAGCGGTTGGGTGGTGGATTTGGACATCCAGAAGTTTTTCGACACAATGGATCACCAACTCTTGCGGGGAATGGCATCTGACTGCACGGCTTGTTCCGAGCATGGTCGAGGAGCGCCTTTGCCAAAATGTGAAGTTATTTTTACGCAAGCCCTTGGCGAACCATGGCAAGCAGTCGGGTATTGAAGATGTCCGCATGGAGTGGTAGAAGGTGGCGCCATGATTACCAAAAGCCAGTATGAAAAAGCCCGGCGGGAAATGTTGCGCGGTTTGAAACGCGCGGGAATTGTGACAACGGCGAAAGAAGCCGGGCGCATTGAAGTTGCGGATTTTGGACTCAGCCGGTTTGCGGAGATAGGGCTGGGCGTGTTGACCTATGTGAATACGAAACGGTGCTGCGCCAAGGAACTGGCGCTTTTGCCCTGGCAGATTTGCCCCGAGCATCGTCATCCCAAGGTTGGAGGGGAGCCAGGCAAGGAGGAAACCTTTCGTTGCCGGCAGGGAGTCGTTTTTTTATATGTTCCCGGGCCGAAGGCCAGACGCCCGCATGGGCGGGCGCCTGCTGATCGGAAGCCGTTTTTTACGGTCTGGCACGAGGTGGTTTTGAAGCCGGGAGAGCAATACACCCTGCAACCGAACACGTTGCACTGGTTTCAAGCCGGTTCAAGAGGCGCGATCGTATCGGAGTTTTCCACCCGCAGCCGGGATGAGGCGGACATTTTTACCGATCCGGATATTGCCCGGTGCACCAAAATCCGTTGAAGGAGTTCTTTATGAAAAAAGGCATTGCGATTGGCGGCAACTGGCTGCTGGATTATGTGAAGGTGGTGGATGTCTATCCGGAGCAGGATCATCTGGCGAACATTCTCTCCCAAAGGCAGGGCAATGGGGGGTGCGCTTACACAACCCTCAAGGATCTGGCCAAACTGGGCGCCCCATTCCCCCTGCAAGGCTTGGGAATGGTGGGCGAGGATGCCGCCGGGGATTGGATCGTCAAGGATTGCCGGGCGCATGGCATTGACATGAGCCGCGTGAAGCGAACCGGCAAGGCCCCGACATCCTACACCGATGTGATGACGGTGGCGGAGGGAGGAAGAAGGACGTTTTTCCACAATCGAGGCGCCAACGCATTGTGGAGTCCGGATGATGTGAAGATCGATGGTTTGACCTGCCGGATTTTTCACCTGGGTTATTTGCTGTTGTTGGACCGGTTTGATCTGCCGGATGAACGTTATGGGACGGTGGCCACCCGTTTCCTTGCCCGGCTGCAGGAGCGGGGCATCAAGACCTCCATCGACGTGGTCAGCGAGGACAGCCGGCGATACGCAAAAGTGGTGCGTCCCGCTTTGCGGCATGTGAACTACGCGATTTTGAATGAGGTGGAGGTGGGGCGGACAACCGGATATGAATTGCGCCGGCGCGACGGTTCCCTGGATGAGAAAGCCTTGCGGCGTTCCGGCGAAACCCTGTTCCGGCTGGGGGTGAAAGATTTGGTGGTGGTGCATTTTCCCGAGGGAGGATATGCCCGGACGGCGGATGGACGCGAGATGTTGCAGCCATCGGTGCGGTTGCCCAAGGGATACATCAAGGGCACGGTTGGCGCCGGGGATGCCTTTGCCGCTGGCGCGCTTCTGGCCATTCACGAGGATGCCCCCATGGAGCAAATTCTGGAGGACGGCGCGTGTGTGGCCGCGGCATCGCTGGCCAGCGAAACCGCCTCGGATTCAATTGCCGCCTTGAGGAAGGCCCGCGCCTTGGGACGAAAATTCGGCTTTCGCAAAAACGGTTGAAAGAGCCATCAAAAGATCTGCAGTCTTTTCTGCATTTCTTCCTTCTGCTTTTGCTCGGTCTGGCGAAGGGTGCTTAATTGAGTTTCCGCGTAGATCCTGGCTGCAATGATCAGAGTGGGGGGCTTGTCGAAAGTCCAAGCCTTGGCCATGTCGTCCAAACGCACCCAACTGATGATGGTTGTGGTGATGGAGTCGTCTTTTTCAATCCAGACCGATCCGCTTTTGTTGATATCCAGGAGCCGGTTGATTTCGTCCAATGTGAGAGGACTGTCGTTGGTGTGTTTGAAGGCTTCGTAGGCGCTTTTTCCGTCAATGAACACCACCCGGACGGCATATCCGCTGGCGGTGTATTGTTTGGCCAGTCCTGTTTCCTTTGGGTTCTTGACAACGGTTCCCTTGCCGTAACGTTCCTCGATCTGGCTTTCGGTTTCGCCCAGGCGCGCCCACAGGGTGAGGGACGAAAAAAATAATAGAACAAGCGCGGAAATTTTCATGGCGTTTTTTTGAGATGGGCAAGAGCCTTGTTTTATTCCTGTTCGAAACGCAGGGTTCCCCATTCCTCCTGGCGGTGATAATTGAGAACGGCATGGGGCGAGGTGGAGGAATAGATGGGTTTTTCCCGTCCGTGGATGTAATCGTAGCGGCTGAAGGAAAAAAACCATTCCGTTCCGGGGAGGGGGCACGGTTGTTCACATGCGGTGTGGGAGGGAATTTCCGCATAAACATGCCAGACCTGTTGGTCAGGGAAAATCCATGTGCGGCTTTCCATGACCTCCGGCCCGGTCAGGAAGAAGTCGGAAAGGGGGCGGGTTTTGCCGACGCCCAGATTTGCGACAGGTTCCGGAAAACGCAGTTGCAGCCGGTGGTTGTGCGGAGTCACATGCATTTCCATGTAGGATTGTTGAGGTTTGGGACGCAGGAAAATTTCAAAAACGTCTCCCAGCCGCCAGGTTTCCTGGTTGAGATCAGTGGTGTTGTTGTAAATGTCCCGATCCGGCAGGGTTGCATGGACAAGAAGCGAATCCCCCTGCCATCCGGCGCGGACCTCGGCGATGTTCAGGTCGGAGTCGGGTTGCGGTTGCCACGCCTGCTGCATGCGGCAAACCTGGGCTGACGCAAAAGCTTGTTGGATGGATTCCAGCCGGCTGTTGTCAAACGACGGCAGGGGATGACAGTGGAGGAGGGGAGGTTGGAGATTCATGAGGGGAATGGAATGATGCTTTTTTATCTTCGGCGCCGCAATGTTAATTTTGCCGGGCGGCGGCTTATCTTCACGCCTGCCGACCGGGCGTGGCGCAATGCGCCGGGTTTGTCCACCCGCACATCCGCCTGCCGGACGTCTTCGAATTCCAGGCAGGTTTCAGCGATGCGTTCCGCCAGGGCTTCGAGCAGGTTAAAACGGAATTTTTCGACGATTTGACGGATGCGTGCGGCCACCGCCTGATAATCCACCGCATCACGGAAATCGTCTGATTTTCCGGCTTTGCGCAAACCGGCATGCAGAACAATGTTGACCAGGATCGGTTGTTTCTTTTGCCGCTCACGGGGATGGATTCCGATGAAGGTTCGCAGGCGCAGATCGCAAATATGGATGCGGTCCCGGTTATTATTTCTGAAAATCATGGGATGGCTGTAATTTTGATGCAAAATCCGGGATAAAATCAACCGTTTTAAGGTTGCACGATGCGCTGTTGCAGCAGGCGGTACCGCCGGGGGCTGATGAAATGGGGGGATATCGAGAAACAACTCAAAACGGTCATTGAATTCAAACATGGCATTTGACCGTTCGATTCCAAAAGATCAGTCCCAACGCGAAGCCCGAATCATCTGAACAGCCAATTGCAGGGCAGGGATTTCATCCAGGCGTTGACGGCGTGTCTTCCGTCAGCCATTGCTCCAGATTTCTGGTTTGCGGATCGAATGCGGCGCCGATCAATGTGATGGGCAGTCCCGTGGCCAGATATTTTTCGCAATAGCGCTTTTCGTGTGCGTTTATCTCCTTTTTTGCCAGCCGGCTGTGGATTCGTTGAATCATTGCCACTGAGAAAAAAGTCGCAGCAGATGGACGAAAAGGCAGGCGAGGAGGGCGGCTGCCGTGTCATCGGCGACGATGCCATAGCCGGAAGGGAGGCGTTGGAGGTGGGAGCAGGGCCAGGGTTTGAAAATGTCGATGAGGCGGAAGAGGATAAAGGCCGCGAGGAAGGTCTGCCATGTGGGGGGGAGGAGAAAAACGGCCAGGGGAAAGGCGGCGGCCTCGTCGATGACCACGCAGGGCGGATCGTGGCGTTGGAAAATTTTTTCAGCGGCGCTGGCGATGGGGACGGCCAGGGCAAGAAGGGCGAGGCATGTGGAGAGTTGGATGAACCAAGGCAGGGGGCTGAGAATCCAGGCCAGCAGCACGCCCGGGAGGGTTCCGAATGTGCCGGGGGCGAAGGGCAGAAAACCAATGCCGCCGCAGGTTGAAAGCAGGCGGATGAAGGAATGGCGGGGGACGAGAGACATGAGAGATGGGGAAGGCACTAAGGCACTAAGGCACTGAGGCACTGGGGCACTCAGGCACTGAGGTTACAAGGTTGCATGAAAATTCTCATCGAGTTGGTTTGCTGTCGGGGTTCCACGAGATCGGAAATTCAAGCTTTTCTCCTCAGTGCCCCAGTGCCTTGGCGCCTGAACAGAGCCCCTCTCCAGCGGGTCGAGCCGGCGAGATTTGAACTCGCGACCTTCTGCGCCCAAGGCAGACGCGCTACCAAACTGCGCTACGGCTCGACCCGGTGGAGCATGGGAAGCCTTTCAATGGGAAAGAGACTGGCCGATGTCCTGACAGAATCAAGAAAAAACGCTGGGTGATCCAATGATCGTCCCTTGTCTTTGGTGGGCTGAGTGAAAAATTTATATGGAAATTTGACTTTTTGATTAAGTCCTGTTATTGTTATTCTATCACATTATAGGGAATTAATGAATCTTGAGTTTGACATTCAGCGCGTTGAACCCGCACATGTGCAGATTGAGCGATTTGTCCGTCATTGCATTCAGACAGGGCAATTGAATGTGATGGATCAATTGCCGACCACCGATGAATTGGCGCAAAAATGGCGGATTGACCGAAAAGAGGTTCAGAAGGCGATGGCTCATCTTGCCGCGGAAGGTTTTGTCGAACGGCGGCGCAAGCGCGGCACTTTTGTGAAGTCTGCAAATGAAAGGGCCGTGCTTGGTGTGATGATTGGGCCAAGTTTGACGGAAGAAGACGCTTATTTATATCGTGCCATCCTGAAATTCATCCGGTTGGAGTTGATGGAAACAAAGGGGGAGGATTGGTTGTGTCATGTGTACGATGGGTTGATTGAATTGAAAACGAGAGAAGATTATGAAAACTCCGCCGTTTACCGGCATTTCAGCAACGACCTTAAAAATTATTCCTTCAGGGGGGTGATTGATCTTTATGGGGGGCTAAAAGAGGAGGAAATTTTGAGATTGCCGTCCGGTTTGCCCTTGGTCCGGGCCGGTTCGCATCCGAAAAAATCCGATGTTCTTCTGGATACCTTTGATTTTGGGAGGCAATGCGTCAGTTTTATTGCGGAAAAAGGGTTGAAGAAGATTATTTATGTGAGGACAGAAAAAAACCTTTCACATCATGTCTGGGATCTCGACGGGATTGAAGACAGGGTGCGGGCGTTGAATCTTCCTCCCATTGAGATTTGCCAGATGCAGGGGGGATGGCTCAACGGGGGGCAGTTGGAAAGCGTGACATATGAGAAAACCTTGCAGATGATTGGACAGTGGGAGTCTTGCAAGGATCGGCGCCGGATGCCCGATGCCCTTTTGGTGTCGGACGATATTGCCACGCGCGGTTTGACCCGCGCGCTTGTCGCAAGCCGCAATGAAGACGTGCGGCGGTTGTTTGTGGCGACCGTGGCCAATGAGGGAATCGAGCATCCATATGGGATGCCGGTGGCGCGCTATGAATATTCACCAAGGGGAATAGCCCGCGCGTTGCTCGACATTTTATGGAGGCGGATGCGCCATGAGGATTTGTCCGATCTGCCTGTCAGGATTCTGGGGAAAATCCGGACGGCAGGCAGGGGGCGAACGACAACAGTCTCGGAAGGGGAAGCATGAAAGGGCATGAGAACGGTTTTACGCTTTTGGAATTGCTGGTGACCATCACTGTCATCTCGCTCATGGCGGCCTTGCTGTCGCCAGCCCTGGCCAAGGCGCGTGAAAGAGCCCGGCAGGCAAGCTGTCTTTTGAATCTAAGGCAGATTGGACTGGCCGCAATCAGCTATGCGGCGGATTACGAGGATTATCTTCCGATGGCATTGAATGACACAAAAGCCATCAATCTGAGGAGCGCATGGAACACTTTGGGCGTCGACTGTTCGTATCTGACCAGGGGGATTGAGCAGGGTTGCCTGGATTGCCCAAGCGACAAGACCAGGACGAGATTTGTGCATTATCAGGGGTACTGGTGGGGGCGGTACAAGAACACCGGGGTTTGTTGGAACAAGGCCACGGGCTATGTCAACGCCGGCGGGGCCGAGGTTTATCCGCAAAAGAAGCTTGCGGATCTCAGAACTCCCCATCTTGACGCCCTGGTGTTTGACGCCGAGGCCGGAAGCGTGAGCGACGAGATTTATTACCATGCTGTGTCGCTTCTGGCGATTCCCTTCACGAGCATTCCCTGCCGGCGCCACAATGAGGGAATCAACATCGTTTTTTCCGACGGCCATGCCGGATGGTATGGCACGGAGAAATACAACGCCGAGCTTGCGGGAAAGGGCGATGTGAATTGAAGGATTTTATCCGGAGCGAATGATGAAGACTGGATCTCTCATGTTGGTTTCAGCGTTTTGCCTGGCGCAGAGCCTTATTTTGGCGGAAGAAGGTGTTTTTACCGCGATCAAAGTAATTGCTCCTCCGGTGATTGACGGGAAATTGGATGATCAGCCATGGGAAAAAGCGTCCGAATACGGGGGGTTTGGCCTTTCGAACAAAAAGACGGCAAAGGAGCAGACATCGGCGCGCATTTTGTATGACGAAAAAGGGATTTATTTTGGCCTTAAGTGCATCGAATTCAAGATGGACAGGATAAGCGCCAGCTTTGCCAGCAGGGGAAACTGTCTTTGGGGAAATGACTGCGCCGTGATTTTTTTGGATCCTCATCCCCATGACGAGATTTATTACCAATTTGCCGTCAATCCGCTGGGCGCCCAGTGCAACCTTCGTTTTCACGAACGACCGGGCGGCGCGTATTCGCATGCCTGGGCCAGCTACAATCTTTGGGATTGTGAATGGGAGGCCAGGTGTTCCATGGAAAAGAACGCATGGATGGTTGAAGCGGCCATTCCCTATTCAGTCCTTGAAATAAATTCGAAGGTTGGCGCCGAATGGCGGGTGGGTTTCGGGAGGATCGAGAAGCCGCATGGCGAGTCGAGCCACTTGCCCGCTTTATGCAGTTGGGACAAACCCGAGACGTTTGGGCGTCTAAGGGGGATCAAGGCGGATTTCGGACGGTATGTTTATGCCGTTGAAACGCTTTTTGCAAAATGATTCCAAGGACGGACTGACGGGTGGCGTGTGAACAATCCATGATGCAGGCCCCTACGAGAGGATTTTTATGAAAAATCATAATCTGCGCATTCTGAGATCAATTCTTGCCTGGATGACGGTGGTGTCCGGCCTGGACTGCTGTATTTTTGTCCGAGCGGAGCTCCCTTCCGTCCGTCGTGCGGTTGACGACGAGACCGTTCTTCTCATGCATTTTGACGGGAAAGACATGGCTGAGCGTTTGAAGGATGAAGCAGCCCATCACAATCATGGAGAAGCCCATGGCGACTTTTCTGCATCAGCGGAGGGAGGAAGGTTCGGGGATGCGTTGCATTTTGACGTCGGCAGATATGTTCTTGTGCCGCACTCCGCTTCGCTGGCGATCGACGATGATTTTACCGTTGAATTCTGGATTTATCCGGATGCGCTTCCCGGTTTTCTTTGCGGTCTTGTCGGAAAAGGGCGATATCAGATCGACGGGTGGCATATGGCGCTGCTGTCTTCCGGAAAGATTGTTTGGTCAATGAATCAAAATGGAACCAACCAGAATGTCGTTTCGTTTGCAGATATTACGCCAAAGAAATGGCATCATGTTTTGGCGATAAAAAACGGCTCCACAGGAAGGATATTTATCAATGGTTCGGACCGCACGGAAAGTTCGCAGAGTCTTATGCCCCCGGCAATCAACACCCAAGGGGTATGCGTTGGACGCCTGAATCCCGGGGGAAAGGATCCCAATGCCTATTACTTTAAGGGATTAATTGACGAATTATGCATTTCAAAAAAGGCTGGACTGTGTGACGCGAAAGCGCGGACCGCGTCGTTTTCCAATCCGATTTTTGGCGGACAGTCTTTGTCGGGGAAAGAAGAAATAACCGGCATCCATCATGTGGAAAAGGGGAGAAACACCCTGAAAATCAAGGTGAGCAACAAGACCGCCGCCGGACAGAAGCTGGATTTGAAAGGGGTTATAACGGGGCCTTTGGGCGCAAGCGCTTCATTTGGGAGGAAAATTGAAATGCGGCCAGGCGAAACGCGGCAGGTGAACATGGAGTATGAGCCTGCGGAATGCGGAAGAAACAGACTGGTGATTTCGCTTTTCGACTCGATTTCGGAAGTCCATAGCGCCTGCTATCATGTTCAGGTGTCGCCCCTTTTGAAAATTCGAATGGACCGCTCCTACTATACCACGGAAAGGGAGGCTCGGATCGGGGTGAAAATGGGCGAGAGGGTGAAAATGGGCGAGGGCTGGACATGGATGATCGAGGTGAAGAATCTGGCGGGACGGCTGATTGAGCGCCGGATTGCGCCTCCGCCGGGCAAACGGATGTTGAATTTGAGCGTTCCTTTGGAAAAACTTCCGGAAGGGGCGTATGTGATCAAGGCCGGCATTCGGGACAAAAACAATGCCGATGTGGAAACGGACAGCGTGATTTTTCACAAGCATAAACCGGTCGTGGGGGAGGTTAAAGTAACCGGAAGAAACAGCTTTTTGGTGGATGGCAAGGCATTTCTTCCAATCGGATGGTTTACGGCGGCGCATATGACAACGGAGGAGGATTTCAAGGCGATGGCCGATGCCGGTTTTAACCTGGTCATGGGGTATTTTTTCCGGGTGGCCATTCCGGAAACCGTGCCCGGTTCAATGGAGGATTTTCCAGTGATGAAATCCTATTTGGACAACGCCCGGA
Source organism: Verrucomicrobiia bacterium (assembly GCA_028687435.1). Taxonomy (GTDB): domain Bacteria; phylum Verrucomicrobiota; class Verrucomicrobiia; order JABWAM01; family JABWAM01; genus JAQUAF01. The sequence goes on from JAQUAF010000046.1 coordinate 16,713, forward strand.
AGAATGGCATGAAAGTCATTTTGAGCGTTACCCCCTTTTTGCCGGTTCAAATGAAGAAATACGGCTTTGGCGACGATATGGGAATGAAATATTACAGGGCGGTTATTTCGATTTTCAGGGAGCATCCGGCGCTTTTTGGCTGGTGGATAGCCGATGAGCCGGAATTTCATGGCGTGACAGGGGAAGAGTTGCTTGAGATTGGAAGGACGACAAAGTCGTTGGATCCCCATCATCTGGTGTTTGTTTGCAATAATCTGGCCGACGTCATTCCGATTTACAGTGAAGCCACTGATGTCGTGGTGACCAATGATTATCCCGTTGACAAGGTTAAGTATCCTTATCCGATGGATTCGCTTGATATTGTTTCCGACAATGTCCGGAAGGCCGTGGGCTATGTGGATGATGAAAAACCCGTGATTTATGTGACGCAAGCTTTTGATCCCGGCTTATGTGATGGGAGGTGGAAGAAAGGGGTGAGCCATGGATATCCAACACCCTGGGAAATCCGCTGCATGAGTTATCTGTCGGTGATCAACGGCGCCAGGGGGTTGCTGTGGTTCATTTATCATTCCGCCGATGATGTCAAAACCTACTGGCGTGTGAGGGATCATCGGGAATTATGGGGGGAATGTTCGAAAATTGCCGGTGAATTCAAGAGACTGAGCTCGGTCATCGAAGCCGGGGAGGATTCCCGGACGGAAATGGCAGGCATGACTGATGGGATCGACGTTTCCATGAGGCAGGCCGGGGATCAGTTGTATTTGATGGCCGCCAACCGCAAAAACGGAAAAATCCGGGCTCAACTCAAAACAATGCCCGTGAAGTCCGGTGCGGCATCGGTTCTTTTTGAAAACCGGAAGATTAATTTTGATGGAGGTATTTTGGAGGATGAATTCGACGGGTTTGCCGTTCATCTTTATGAAATTAAAATGAAAAAGGAGGCGGAAATATGCCAAAAGAATTGATATTGACTGGTCCCCGGACGTTTGAACTGAAGGAAATGGCCGATCGCCCCGTGCAGGCGGATGAGGTGAGACTCAAGACCCTGCTGAGCGGCATAAGCCATGGAACCGAGATGAATTTTTACCTGGGGACATCGCCGTTTTTTAGGAAGAAATTCGACATGGATTTGCGTCTTTTTGTTGAGGACAAGGAGGCCAATGAGTCCGTGTATCCCCTCAAAATTGGATACGAGTCTGTTTGCCGGGTGGTGGAGGCTGGCGCGGAAATGACGGAATTGAAGGTTGGGGATATTGTTGCCAGTCATTTGCCCCATGCCGAAGCTCATTTTATTGACAAAAACTGGGTTGAAAAGTGGGTCACCATACTGCCTCCGGAGGTGACGCCGGAGGATGGCATTCTTCTGGCCCTGGCGACGGTTGCGTTTACCGCCATCCATGACGCGGGGATTAAATTGGGGGATGAAGTTGCCGTATTCGGCCTTGGCGCCATTGGATTGATTTTGGTGCAGATGGCAAAATTGGAGGGGGCCGGCAGGGTTATTGCCATTGATCCCATGGGAAAACGAAGGGCTCTGGCTCAACAATTTGGCGCCGACGTGGTGATCGATCCGTCAAAAGTTGATGATGTGGCTTTGGAATTGAAAAAAAATGCCAGTTGCCGGAAGGGGGTGGATGTTTCCCTGGAATCCTCTGGAAACTACAAGGGATTGCAGCAGGCCATTCGTTCCGTTCGAATGGCAGGCAGGGTGGTCACTTTGGGGTACTACCAGGGAGGTGGAAAAGACCTTCTGTTGGGGGAGGAATGGCATCACAATCGGGTTGAGCTCCTGTCTTCCATGGGGGTTTGGGATTGTCCTCAACGGGATTATCCCCTGTGGAATTTGAAGCGCATTCGGGATGGCATTCTGCAGTTGGTAGCCCGGAAGCGCCTGGATTTAAGGGGGTTGGTGACCCACAAAGTTCCATTTTTTGAAGCGCCAAAGGCCTACGAGCTTATTGAACAAAAGCCGCAGGATGCCATCAAGATTGCCCTGGCCTATTGACGGTTTGGGGAAAACTGTTTGGAGGAGATTCGAATGAATACTGAGCAGATAGGATTGGGAATCGCATCATTGCCTGTGCGATCCGTGTGGGATGCCGTGAAAACGGTGCGGAGAATGGGGCTGCGATCCATTGAACTGATGCCGTTTTGGGGTGAAAACTGGGTTCATGGTTATTTGCCCGGCTTCTGGTTTGATGATTTTTCCAGCCTTGAGAAGGCCAGATTCCGGAAAGAACTCGCGGATTTTTCCCATGTCTCCACTCATGCGCCGTTCGTGAACACGCCTCTTTTTACTTTCAATCGAGGAATAAAACAGGAGGTCATGCGCCAGATAAAAAACTGCATAAAGGTGACGGAGATTCTCGGTGGCGAAATGATCACGGTGCATGCCAACGCAAAAAGTCCGTTTCTGGGCGTCAAGGGGTACTGGCGCGACATGGTGGATGCCTTTCGCGAACTTGGAGATTTTGGCGCAAAAAAAGGCGTGAAAATCGGCATTGAAACCATGTTTCCAAAAAAGGTGCGCCAGTATGTCGATTTGATTTTTGACGTTGGGCATCCGTTTGTCGGAGCGACCATTGATGTGGGGCATATTTCCTATTACATTCATGAGCGGCTCCACCGGACCCCCGCTGGCGAGGAAAAGTTCAACCGATATCTGGGGCAAATGCTGGCGGAACTTGATCGAAAGGTTTTTCATTTGCATCTTCACAATGTGAGGAGAAAGGATTGGCGGGATCACCTTTCAGTCACGAGCGGCATCATTGATTATGTGAAGCTGTTTCAGGCCTTGAAAAGGATCGAGTATGACCGCTTGATGATTCTTGAATTCGGGGGATCATCCGAACAGGTGATCAGGTGGACGCATGAGTCAAAGTCCAGAATTGAAACCCTGATGTTGGAGGACTGAATGCCGGGACAGGCTGGCATGGAGGTCTTTCCGGCGTCAATTGAAAAGGCTGGCCGGTGAAAATCGCCCTTTCAACGTGTTGGAATGCGGGACGCCATCATGGCGGGCGTGCCATGGTCAGGGAAATCCTGCGGATGGGATTTTCCGGCATTGAGATCAACCATACGGTTGATCGGCGGGAACTGAGGGAGATTGGCCGCATGCAGCGGGATGGGGAGGTGACGGTCGCAAGCCTTCACAATATTTGTCCGATTCCGAGGGGATTTGACAAAAAGAATTGCTTTGAGCCTTATGCGCTTTCGGCGGTCAGCCCGACGGAACGGAGCAAGGCTGTGGCTTGCGCCAAAGAAACCATTGATTGGGCTGAAAAACTTGGCGCAAAAGCCGTGGTTTTGCATCTTGATGGTTCAAAGGCTGATTTCCAAAGCAAAAAGCTGGTCGGGCTTTTTTCGTGTGGAGAGGGTGCTTCCAGGTCTTTCCATGTTTTGCGGAGGGAGATTGTTGGCGGCCGCAAAAAAATGGCATGCGCCAAATTTGATTCCGTGATGAGCAGCCTTGAAGAATTGGCCCGGCATGCAAAAAAAATGAACGTGCAGTTGGGAATAGAAAATCCTTTTTATTACGAACAAATGCCCGGGGCTGATGAATTGAAGAGAATTTTTGAGCATTTTTCCCCCCAAACGAATGTCGGGTACTGGCATGATGTCGGGCATGCGCAGGTTTTGGACAATCTGGGCCTTTGCTCGCACCGGTTTTTGTTGGAAACGTTTTCCAACCGTTTGATCGGATTTCATCTGCATGATTTATTTATGGTTTATGACCATAAACCGCCCGGTTTGGGTGAGTTTGATTTTTCCAGAGTCGCCGGATATTTCAGCCCGCACCGTTTGATGGTGATGGAAGTCAACGGCATGGCCAGTCCCAAGGAGATCTGTTTGGGGAAAAGATTTCTTGAAGGATTGGTTTGCGCCAGCCAAGGAAGCTTGGGACGCAAATTGACTTCGGACTCGCCGTAATTATTGCAAACCAGCCAGGGCTTTCCGGAACCGGTCGATTCCCTCGTCGGCTTCGGCCAGAGAGAGATTCAAGGGGGGGAGGAAGCGGATGGTTTGGGCGCCAGCGGGAACGGTCAGCAGGCCTTGGTCGTGAAGGCGGTTGATGAACAGGGCGGATGGAAGTTTGCCCTCCGCTTTAAGCGAGGGAATGCCGGCTTTGAGTTCGATGCCCATGATGAGGCCCAGTCCGCGGATTTCCTTGATATGGGGAGAATTCAGGGAGGCCAGCCGTTTTTTGAGGTGTTCGCCCATGCGGCGGGCGTTTTCACCCAGGTTTTCTTTTTCAACGATGTCCAGAACGGTCAATGCGACTGCGCAAATCAGGGGGGTGCCGCCAAAGGTTGTGCCATGGCTGCCGGCGGAAAGGAGATTGGCATAAGGTTGCCGAGCCCAGATGCAGCCGATGGGCACGCCGCCGCCAAGTCCCTTGGCCATGGAAACGGCGTCGGGAAGGAAATCGTCGCCGGGGCACGCTTCCAGGATTCGCTGGAAGCTTTGAAAACGGCCGGAACGGAACATGCCGCATTGGACGGAATCCATCAGCAACAGAAGTTTTTTGCGGTTGCAGAGTTCCCGCAGTCCGCGCAAATAGGCCGGGGTGGCCGGATGGATGCCGCCTTCGCCCTGAATGCCTTCGATCAGAATGGCGATGGTTTTGGGGCCGATGGCTTGTTCCATGGCCGCCAAGTCGTTGTAAGGGACATGCTTGAAGCCGTCAACCGGAGGTTCAAAGCCCTTCTTGACCTTGTCCTGGCCTGTGGCGGCAATTCCCGCCAGGGTGCGGCCGTGGAATGAATTCAGGGTGGTGATGATTTCGTAGCGTCCCTCGTCGTGGCCGAACTTGCGGGCCAGTTTGAAGAGAGCCTCGTTGGCTTCGCCGCCGCTGTTGCAGAAGAAGCATTTTCCATCGCCCATGAGAGCCACCAACCGGCCGGCGAGACGGCCTTGGGGCTCGGTGTGATAGAGATTCGAAGTGTGGATGAGAGTTTGCGCCTGCCGGTAAAGCGTTTCGGCAATGGCCGGATGGGCGTGTCCCAAGGCATTGACGGCGATGCCGGTGCAGAAATCCAGATATTCGCGGCCCTCGGCGTCCCAGATCCGCGTGCCTTTGCCGCGCACAAAAGCCATTGGATAGCGCCCGTAGGATGGAACAACCTGTTTGGTGAAGAGATCGACGATTTCAGCGGACTTCATTGGTTTTCCGTTGCAAGAACCACTTCGGTGCCGAGCCGTGAGTCGATCATGAGGTCGATGAGAATGCAATGGGCCATCTGGCCGTTAAGCATCTTGACCCGTTTTACGCCTTTGCGAAGGGCGTTCAGGGCGCTGTCCACCTTGGGCAGCATGCCGGCCTGGATGACGCCGGTTTTGATGAGTCCCTGGATGTCGGTTTGAGAGACCCTGGAAATGGTTGAATCCGGATGCTGGGGATCCTCGAGCAGGCCGTTGACATCGCTCAGGAACAGAAGGGAGGAAGCTTTCAATTCGCCCGCCAGACGAGCGGCAGCCACATCGGCGTTGATATTGAGCGTGGCATTGCCGGACCCCAGGGCGAGGGGGGTGATCACCGGCACGATGCCTTTCTTGAGCAGCGCCTCGACGTTTTTCTTTTGCACCGAAGTGATGTCGCCTACGAAACCGAGATCCACCTTTTGTCCCGAAGTCCCTTCATGAACCAGGCGTTTGGCTGCGAAAGCCTTCTTTCCTGACAGACCGGAAGTATGAACACCGTGGGCATTGAGTTGTTTGACGATTTGCGGATTGATGGTTCCTTGGAGGACGGATTCGACGATCTTGATGGTTTTCTTGTCGGTGACCCGCAGGCCGTCCACGAATTTGGGAACCACTCCTGCTTCGCGCATTTTTCCGGAAATGGCTTTGCCGCCTCCGTGAACCATGGCGACCGAGACGCCGATTTGCCGCAGAAAAGCCACATCGGTCAGGATGCTGTCGGCATAGATGGTTTCGTCGATGACGCTGCCTCCGTATTTGATGACAACAAGGGAATTTTTCAATGCCCGGAGACGAGGAAGACTATCGGCGAGGACTTGGGCTTTGGCAGAGATGGTTTCCATAGGCGTTGATTATTCGCCCTTGTTAAGGCGAACATACTCTTCGGTTAGGTCAGTGGTATAAAGGATGGCTTCGTATTTACCCAAATGCAAATTACATTCAATCCCGAACGTTGGTTTTTTAACAATTTGGCGGACTTTGTACAGGTTTTTTTCAATTTCCAAGCCTTTCTCGACAAAAGGGATGCCATTATATGTAATTGTCAAGGAAGATTCTTTGAGTTTTGCCCCGGAATAGCCGATTGCATCCAAAATCCGGCCCCAATTGGGGTCCATTCCGCACCAAGAGCATTTAACCAAGGCGGAATTGCCAATGGCCCGGATGGCTTTTTCCGCATCATCGGATGAAGCGGCGCCTTTTATTTTAAGTGTTACGACATGGGAAATGCCTTCGCCATCCCTGGCGATCATTTTGGCCAGTCCCAGCGTCAGATGGTTGAGGACGGTTTGGAATTTTTTCAGTCCTGGAGAGCCTTTACGCAGGGGGTGATTGCCGGCCTGTCCATTGGCCATGAGCAGCACCGTGTCGTTGGTGCTGGTGTCGCCGTCCACCGTAACGCAGTTGAAAGACTGCGCCACAGCGATATTCAGGCATTGTTGAAGGACATGGCGGTTAATCGCAGCGTCGGTGGTCAGGAAACAGAGCATGGTGGCGTGAAGGGCGGGGCGGGCGCCGGTCTGGCTCATGGCGGGCTGGATCATTCCTGCGCCTTTGCAGATTCCGCCCAGCCGGACGGTTTTGCCGTCGATTTTGAATTCAAAGGCCAGTTTTTTGGCAAAGGTGTCGGTGGTCATGATGGCATGTGCGGCGTCATCACCCTGCTTCGAGAGGTTTTTGGCGGCCAGGGAGATGCCATGCCGGATTTTCGCCATGGGGAGTTGGACGCCGATACGCCCGGTTGAACAGACAAAGAACTGTTTGGCGGAGGTGGCGAATCCCCGGGCATTGGCCATTTCAGAGGCATGGAGAGCGGTGGCTTGGGCATTGCGGAACCCTTGGGCGCCAGTGCCAGCGTTGGCGTTGCCGCTGTTGACCACGATGCCGCGCATGGCGGGGCTCTGCTTCAGATATTGGATGCAGAGGAGAACGGGAGCGGCCTTGGCGGTATTGGTGGTGAAAGTTCCCGCCGCCAGGCAGGGGGTTTCGGAAAGGAGCATGGCCATGTCGGGCTTGGACTCGTGTTTGATGCCTGCGGTGACGCCTGTGGCATGGAAGCCTTTGGGCGCGCAAACGCTGCCGGGGACGGGACGAAAAAACGATTTGGGTTTCATAAGGGCTGGCAAATAAAGATTTGTCGGGTTGAAACGCGGCTGAAAGGCGAACCCTCAAAGCCGCCAAGATGTTGAAGCACGCGGAAGCCTCCTTCGTCAAGCAATGCCAGCGTTTCCGATGGAAAATAGACCCTGAAAAGCAATGTTTCGCGTCTTTGCCGGCCATTGGCCCAGCGATATTCCCAGGCGCATTGCTTGATCTGTGAGGTTGGATGGTAATCGAACGATTCCCAAACCTCGCAAGGTTGGGAGGTGTCTTCGTCAAAAAAACGTTCCCGAAGGGTTGGGGTGGGCGATGGGGTTTGGAGGTTTTCCGGTTCGATATGAGGCAGATCGAACGCAAAAACCCCATTGGGATGGAGATGTTTTTTGACGCAGGCAAGCATCTGCGCGAAATCTTTCCGGGAAAGGATGTGTTGGAAGGAGTTGAATCCGCACAAAACGAGGTTAAAGCGGCATTTCAGCGCGAAGGCCAGAAAATCGCCGCAAAAGGCCATTGGGACGGCGGCGCCTTGCTTCCGCGCCTCCTTCAGCATGTCCGGGGAGATATCCAATCCGACGACCTGACAGCCGGTCTCAAGCAGGGCGGCGGTGATGCGTCCGGTTCCCATGCCCAGTTCCAGCACGGGACCATGAGATTCGCGGGCCAGACGTTGATAGAACCGCAGATCTTTTGCCGATGTGGCGTACTGTGAGCGGTAAAGCGCGGCCTGCCGGTAAAGCGTGTTTTCCGGGGGCATTTTACTGCAATCCCGTTGTTTCAGGAAAACCGCAAACGATGTTCATGGATTGGATGGCCTGTCCGGCGGCGCCCTTGGTCAGATTGTCTTCCGCTGAGAAGATCAGCAGGTTGCCGGAACGGGGATCAAAGCGATGGCCGATTTCGATGACATTGGTCATGGTCACGCGCTTGGTGTCGGGCATGGTGGCGGAACCCAGCATTCGGACGAAAGGCTCGTTGGCGTAGGCCTGTTGGTAGCAACGGTTGATGGCCTCGCTGACATCATCCTTGAGTTTTGCCGCCGGCCGGACGCAGATGGTGGTATGAATGCCCCGATTGACCGGCACCAAGTGGGGGGTGAATTGGATGACGACCGGTTTGCGGGCGGCAAGGCTCAATTCCTGTTCGATTTCGGAAAGATGCCGGTGTTTTGGAACCCCATAGGCGCGCAACGATTCATTGCATTCGCAGAAAAGAAACGCTTCCTCGGCCTTTCTGCCCGCGCCGGTGACTCCGCTGAGGCTGTTCACCACGATTCCTGCGGGGTCGATCAATTTTTCCCGGAGCAGGGGAATCAGGGGCAGAAGGATGCTGGTCGGATAACAGCCGGGGCTGGCAATGAGCCTGGCTTTGCGGATTTCGGATCGGTTGATTTCGGGCAGGCCGTAGATGGCATCCTTCATCAATCCGGGGGTCGGGTGAGGGTGCCCGTAGTATTCCAGGTAAACGGATGCATCGCGCAGGCGAAAGTCCGCGCTCAGGTCGATTACGCAGGCGCCTGCTTCGGTCATGGGGGCTGCCCATTCGAAAGCCACTCCATGGGGCAGGGCAAGGAACACAACCGGGGGGAGATCCTTGCTGGATTCCTTGAGCAAGGCTTCCTTGAGCAATTTCCTGACCAGATCCGGCTCGGGTTTGATGAATCCGATGGTTTTTGCATCCGGATGGTTGGCGAACCTCGGGAAAACCTCGGCCAGTTTCTTTCCGAAATGCTGGCGGGATGTCAGGCCGGCCAGATGAACGCGGGGATGGCGGATGAGCAGCCGGACCAATTCCTCGCCGGAATAACCACTTGCGCCGATGATGACAGCCTGGACGTTGATTTCTTCCTTCACGGGGTGAAGAAGGGAATTAACGTTTGCTGAACTGGAAGCGCCGCCGGGCGCCGGGCTGACCGGACTTCTTGCGTTCGCGCATGCGCGGGTCGCGGGTCAGGCAGCCTTTTTCCTTCAGTGCGGGTCTGAGATTGGCGTCCACTTGCAGCAGAGCCCGGCTGATGGCATGGCGCACTGCGCTGGCCTGACCGTTGGGACCGCCGCCCTGAACGGTGATCTGGATGTCAAAATCCTTTTGTTTGCCGACGATGCGAAGGGGTTCTGTGGCGTGAGTTTGGAGTTCCTCGCTGGCAAAATAATCGTCAAATGCCGATCCGTTGACTTTGATGTTGCCGGCGCCGGGGAGGAGACGAACACGAGCGACAGCCGTTTTGCGGCGGCCGGTTCCGAGAAATGCTTGGGACGAACTCATAGGATGCAGTATTTAATCAGGCGGCAATTTTGAGGGGTTCGAGATTCTGGGCGGCGTGCGGATGCTCGGCGCCAGGGTACACCTTGACTTTCCGCAGTTGGACGCGGCCAAGGCGGGTATGGGGGACCATGCCCTTGACGGCTCGTTCAATCAGCAGTTCCGGATGTCTTTCCCGCATTTCCTTGGCTGTCCAGGATTTATGGCCGCCGACGAAGCGGGAAAAGGTCATGTAGGTTTTTTGGACTTCCTTTTTGCCGGTGAGCCGGACTTTGGCGGCATTGATGACCACCACAAAATCGCCGGCGTCGGCGTGGGGGGTAAAGGCGGGGGTGTTTTTGCCGCGAACAATGTTGGCGATGGCAACAGCGACCCTGCCAAGCGACCGTCCCTCGGCGTCGATCAGAAACCAACGGGGTTTGGCTGTTTCTTTGCTTTTAAAAGTAGTGAGTGCTCTCTTCATGGGAAGGGAGACGTTTACTCAGATTGGGCCGCGCAGTCAACAGCTTTTTGTTTTTTTTGACGTGTCCGTTCTTTTTATATTCAGGGTTTTCAATGTTTTTGGATGAAAACGAGATTGAGATAGTCCCTGGATTTTCGCATCCGCGGGAATGACGGACGGGGGCATTTCGTTTTTCGATGTCCCCCTTTTTTGCATATCCATTTCACCATCGTCGTTCCCGCGAAAGCGCCATGGCAAAAGGGGGGCCTCCCCAACCTCCTCCTTGTTTAAGGCGGGGTGGCGTTGAGCATCGAGCATGTCCCGCCATGGCGGGATCATTGAAAAAAGATGATAAAAGTATGCTTTTTTTATTTTTATTATGTTTACAATAATATTCCATTCAGGCAGGATGCAGGGAATGGGTATGAACGACAAAAAGGGATTGAATGAGGCGGAGCGGGGCTTGTGCAATGGAGGAGATGTTGCCAGAAGTCCGGGAAAAGGGATGATGTCTGTGAAAGTGTGGGCGGTCTATGCTTTTTTCAAGTTTCGTCATGAGTTTCTGCGGGCGCGGATGGATTTTTTCCAGGACAGGGCTTTGCGTCTCCAACTGAAATTCCAACTGTCCCTGGCTCGTTACCATGGCTTGAACGCGCGGAAATTCGGCGGAAGGTTGCCGCCGCTGGACGGTATGTGGCCGCGTTGAGCGCGACGTGTTGTCCGGTTCCGAAAAAGTTTGCAGGTTTTTTGTTGAGGGTTCAAATTGTGAGGCATGGCGGATGCCGGCTTTTACGGACGACTGGTGGATTATCACATGCATACGCCCCTTTGCCATCATGCCGAAGGGGCGCCCGCCGAGTATGCCCGGCGGGCGGCGGCTTTGGGTTTGAAGGAGATTGGATTTTCGGAGCATTGTCCGTTGCCGGATGGTTATGACCGGCTGCGTTTGAGGGAGGATCAGTTGGGGGATTATGTGCGTTTGGTGGAGGAGGCGCGGCGGGCGGCGCCGGGCATGGTGATCCGGCTGGGGGTGGAGGCGGAATATGTGAGGGAGGATCTGCCGTACGTGAGGCGCATGGTGGAACGTCATGCGTGGGATTACATTTTGGGATCGGTTCATTACATGGGCATGTGGAACTTCGATGCCCCTGAGGCGGAGCGGGAATGGCGGGAGTGTGCGGATCTTTACGAAAAATGGAGACAGTATTTTGAATTGTGGCGTGAGGCGGCGTCTTCGGGGCTTTATGATACCATGGGTCATCCGGATCTGGTGAAGAAATTCGGGCCGATTCCCCGGGAGGATTGCCGTCCGCTGTTTCGTGAAGCCTTGACTGCCGCCGCAGAAGGCGGAGTGGCGGTGGAGATCAATACCGCCGGCTTGCGCAAGCCGGTAAAAGAGATTTATCCCAGTGCGGCTTTTTTGCGAATTGCCTGCGAAATGGGGGTTCCCATCAGTTTTGGATCGGACGCCCATGCGCCGGATGAGGTGGGAAGCGGTTTTCGACAGGCGGTTGATCTGGCCCGCGCTTGCGGTTACCGGGAATATGCCCGGTTCGAGAAACGCCGCCGGACCTTGTGGCCCTTGCCAGCGTAAAATTCAAAATTCAAGATTGATTGCGGAGGACATTGTTTTCACGCGGAGGCGCGGAGAACCCGCCAGGTTGAATCAATTCATTCCAGCGCCTTGAGTTCGGCGTCGACCATGAGTTTGACCAGGGCTTCGAACCGGGTGCGGGGCTGCCAGTCGAGTTCTTTTCTGGCTTTGCTGGCGTCGCCGATCATGAGTCCCACTTCGTTGGGACGGAACTGGTGGGAATCGGTTTCGATGTGCTTTTGCCAGTCCAGGCCCTAAGCCTACACAAACAACAACAGCAGCAGCCTGACCGATATTTCTCGCGATCACACAGGATTGCCCGAAGCTAACCACGCGCAACTTTCAGCGCACCCTTTGACGAATCACGGCAATTCCCGCAGCGCCTTGGGCGACATCCCGGTCTGTCGTCGGAACCACGCGGAAAAATGCGCAGGACCGCTGAAGCTGAGCACATAAGCGATCTCCTTGATGCTTCTCCTTCGGTCTCGCAACAAGAACAACACTTCGGAAAGACATTTGCGGTCCACATAGGCGCGAGGGGTCAGGCTGGTGGCCTTCAGGAATAGCCGGTCCAGGTGAACACGGCTCAGGCCACTCAGCGCGGTTAACCGCGCATACGGGATACAGGCAAAAAATCCCGATTTTTCCAACTCGGCGAGACAGGCATCAATCCGCGCATCAAGTGGCCGCGAAGGCATTGGCCTGAGGCCGAGTTGCAGCAGGGTTTCGCCCCACGCTGAAATGAAATCGGCGAAACGGCACCGCAGTTTGAGAAAAGCACTGAACGTGAAATCCCTTTGCTGCACGGACGAGCCGTCCCATGTCCTGGGATGACCTAACGCGTCAAGCAACTCGGCAACCGACGGTTCGAGCTTTGAACCATCTCCTGACGGTATAACTAAAGGCAACCCGTGATCGAATAGCGGATGCCCATCAGACCATCGGGCAATGAACCACAGCGACACAATCGCCGCATTGACGGAAAAACTTTGCACTCGCTTAACCTCCACCGCATTCATGAGCCACTGACCGGGCCCCGCCTCAACAGACCGCCCCAAAGCCTCCACTCGGACCCACCCTCGCCGAACCCACCACAGGTGATAGGCACTTCCTGGAAACGCCTCGTAAGAGTCCCCGCGACGCGGAATCATCCCGTCGTAAGCATGCAGCAGACGGCAATCCAGTTGATCCCACGTTTCAACGCATTTCAACTCTCCAGGCGAATGGCGGTCCATAATGATAACAATAGACTATTTTAGGACGAAGGCAAGATAGCCTTACCCGTTGCATATAAGAGATAAATAGATAACTTCATACTAGCCCCTGATACTGCGGTTACCGTCCTCGACTAAATAGAAGAATGATTCACCATCAACTTGGGAGAAAACCGATGAAGACACTTGCCGAAACCGACGTTCTGATTGTAGGAGGCGGGCCTGCCGGCATTGGCGCCGCACTCATGGCGGCGCGCGGCGGCGCCCGCACGACTCTGGTCGAACGTTATGGACGCCTAGGGGGCGCGGCAATCAACGCGATGGTGTCCCCGTTCATGGGCACTTCACGCTCGTCCATTCTGAAAGAAATTCTCGATCACCTTGGCAATTCGCAGGTCGATTTTGCCACCTATGACATGAAATTTGCCGAGCTTCTTCTGAAAGACAATGTCGAGATCCTGCTTCACACCTGGGCGTACAAGGCGGTTATGAAAGGGAAAACGGTTGCCGGCGTTCACACCGTATCAAAGGAAGGGGAAGCCATCATCAAAGCAAAGGTGATCATTGATGCCAGCGCGGACGGCGACATCGCCTTTACCGCGGGTGCGCCTTTCGAGATGGGGCGCAAGGGCAATGGCCTGGCGCAGCCGATGTCCATCATGTTCCGCATTGCGGGCGTCGATAAATCTCGGGCAATGCTCTGCGGCTCAGAGGAATGCGCCAAACAACGGCGCGTCCCCGAAGGCACTTGGGAAGAGGTCGTTCTCAAGGGGCAGGCGACCGGCGAACTCCCGAAAAACATCGGAGTCATCCGCGTCTATGAATCTCCGATGCCCGGTTGCCGAACCGTAAACGCGACACAGGTCAATTACGTCGATGGCACAAAGGTGGCGGATCTCACGAAAGCGGAGTTGGAGGGGCGGCGGCAGGCCTTTCAGGTCGTGGCCTTCCTGCGCAAACATGCGCCGGGTTACGAGAAGGCCTGCGCGGCCGAAATGCCCGCCACCATCGGCGTGCGCGAAACCCGACGTTTCCTGGGGCTGGAATATCTCACCAAGAAAGACCTGGTCGCTGGACGCAAATGGGATACAGCCGTGGTGTGGGATGCATTCTTCTGCATGGATATCCACAACCCAGATGGCGGGGGCCAAACCCACGGCATCGCCGAGCGGGTCAAGCCTTACGACATCCCGTACGGTTGCCTCGTGCCTCAAAAGGTCGACAACCTTCTCGTCGCCGGCCGATGCATCAGCGGAAGCCACGAAGCCCACGCGTCCTACCGAGTTATGAATATCGCCATTTCCACCGGAGCCGCGGCCGGCGCGGCCGCCGCCCTTTCGGCGCTGAATAATATAAAACCCAGACACCTGGAGGTTGCCGAAATACAAAAGCAACTGATGAGGTCGCCGAGTCAGTTTCAGCGCGGATCGGCATCGAGCCCAAGTTCCCTCAATCTTCATGGAAGCAAGCGCCAAATCAACAAAGACTCACCGCGCAAAAAGCGCTGTCCATCATCATAACTCGAACGATAAGTTAATCCGCAGTTGCAGAAAGGATGAAAGAATGAAACTCAGGCGATACGCTAAAACAACGCTTACGGCCGTTGAAATGTTGCACGGAGAAACACTGGAGTTTTATCTATTGGATGGTCGCAAGACCACAATTGAGTTGGTCGCCACCGCCGCGGAGATCAAACATACAACTCTGAAAACTCCCGGCTTGGGAGAGCCCGCCGCCAGAACGGTTTATCGCTTTTGGGCTGATATTCGCGTCAACGGCCAACCCCATCGGCTGGAGCGTGAAGTCGGAACCCAGGCCAGCTTCTACGAGCCATGGACCATCGGAGGGGTCAACATCTGGTTGGACGCCGTTGATGCCATCTTTGAATTCGTGCAGGAAACTCATGGTCGATGCCGATTGCAGGAAAACTGCGTCTGCTATCTCCCTCAGCGCCGTCACGCGCGCTTCGCGGTGCAGGACGCCACTCTCCGTATTTGCCCCGAGATCGTGCATCCGTGGTGTCCCTTGCCACCGGAAGGGCTGCGAATCGAGGAGTGTTATCGGGGCGAGGATTGCTGGATGGGAGCATTTGATGGAGTTTCGGCGCACGCCGGCCTCGACATTAACCACCCGAAAGGCACGCCGCTTCACGCACCCATCGACTTGGACGACCAATTCTTGTACCACTCAACCGAATTCGGCGATAATTGTAATCGCTGGCGCGGCATTCGAATGTGGGCGGATGGCTCGCTGTGGGTGTTGGCAAGCAGTCATATGAGCCGCCTGACTATTCAGGAACACACCCCTCTCCGCCAAGGACAACAGTACGCGGAAGCCGCAGGGGTCTATGTCGGCGCCGCTGAGCATAGTCATTTTGGCTTTTCGATTGTTGATCATGGAGAACTCATCCTCCTGGATCCATGGATCCTGTTCTGGCAAATGTACCAAGACCAAGGAAGAAAGCGGGCAGACGGACGGAAGCTCACGGATTCTTCGAATTCGACCAATCGCGGAGGATCTTGTGGAGCGAAGCCGCGGCCACGGGACTCTATGACACGCTGGGGCATCCGGATTTGGTGAAGAAGTTCGGGACGATTCCCCGGGAGGATTGCCGTCCGCTATTTCGCGAAGCCCTGGCGGTGGCCGCGAAAATGGGGGTGGCGGTGGAGATCAATACCGCCGGGCTGCGCAAACCGGTGAAGGAGATTTATCCCAGCGCGGCTTTTCTGCGCATCGCCCGCGAATTGGGGGTGCCCATCAGTTTCGGATCGGACGCCCATGCCCCGGCCGAGGTGGGCAGCGGCTTTCGCGAAGCGGTTGATCTGGCCCGCGCTTGCGGTTACCGGGAATATGCCCGGTTCGAGAAACGCCGCCGGACCTTGTGGTCCCTTGCCAGCGTAAAATTCAAAATTCAAGATTGATTGCGGAGGACATTGTTTTCACGCGGAGGCGCGGAGAACTCGCCAGGTTGAATCAATTCATTCCAGCGCCTTGAGTTCGGCGTCGACCATGAGTTTGACCAGGGCTTCGAACCGGGTGCGGGGCTGCCAGTCGAGTTCTTTTCTGGCTTTGCTGGCGTCGCCGATCATGAGTCCCACTTCGTTGGGACGGAACTGGTGGGAATCGGTTTCGATGTGCTTTTGCCAGTCCAGCCCGACATGGGCGAAGGCGGCGGCGACAAAATCCCGGACGCTATGGGCTTCGCCGGTGGCGATGACATAATCGTCGGGTTTGCCGCCTTGCAGCATGCGCCACATGGCTTCCACGTATTCCGGGGCATAACCCCAGTCTTTTTTGACATCCAGATTGCCCAGTTTGATGATTTTCTGACGGCCTTTGGCGATGGCGGCCACACCACGGGCGATTTTACGGGTGACAAAGTTCTCGCCGCGGCGGGGGGATTCGTGGTTGTAAAGGATGCCGTTGCAGGCGAAGAGGCCGTAGCTTTCGCGGTAACAGGTGGTCATGAAATGCGCGGCCGCCTTGGCACAGGCGTAGGGACTGACCGGGCGGAAGGAGGTTTTTTCGTTTTGCGGCGAGGTTTCCGGGCGGCCAAAGATTTCGCTCGATGAGGCGTGATAAAATTTGGCGTGATGGTTGCTGTCGCGCAGGCATTCGAGCAGGTGCAGGGTGCCGGAGGCGTTGATGTCGAAGGAATATTCCGGGGATTCGAAGCTGATGCCGATATGGCTCTGGCCGCCAAGATGGTAAATCTCGTCCGGATCGACTTTGTGGAACAACCGGACCAGCCCGGTGGGATCAGCCAGGTCGCCATAATGCAGCACCAGTTGTTTGGGGCGCGTCTCCGGATCCAGGAAAAGGGCGTCGAGACGTTCGCGGTGGACAGTGCTCGTGCGCCGGACCAGACCGTGCACTTCGTAGCCTTTGCCGAGCAGCAGTTCGGTGAGGTAGGATCCGTCCTGCCCGGTGATGCCGGTGATAAGGGCTTTTTTGCTCATATGCAGCGGAGAACTTATCTTGTCATCCGGTGGCAAACAAGATATTTACCAGGGGATGAAATTGATTGTGACGGGAGGTTGCGGTTTTATCGGCAGTCATTTTGTTCGTCTGGCCCTGCGCAGGCTTCGCACGGGACAGGTGGTGAATCTGGATTGCCTGACCTACGCCGGACGCGGACGCAACCTGGCGGATTTGGATGGTGACCGGCGGTATCGCCATGTGCGTGTTGACATTGCCTCACCTGCCGCCGCCGAGCGGGTGATCAAGGAAAAGCCGGATGCCGTGGTGAATTTTGCCGCGGAAAGCCATGTGGATCGAAGCATCCGGACGGCGCTGCCGTTTTTGCGCGCCAATACGTTGGGAGCCCAGAATCTGCTGGATGCCGCCCGCGAGACGGGCGCCCGTTTCGTGCAGGTGTCCACTGATGAAGTTTACGGATCCATCGAAGGCCGTGGGCGCGCCAGGGAGGATTGGCCCTTGCGTCCCAGTTCCGCTTATTCGGCCAGCAAGGCGGCGGCGGACCTGTGTGCGCTGGCGGCGCACCATACTCATGGACAGGAGGTGGTGATCACGCGTTGCACCAATAATTATGGGCCGTGGCAGTTTCCGGAAAAATTGATTCCCCTGATGATCACCAACGCATTGCATGATCTGCCGCTGCCCATCTATGGCGATGGCCTGCAAAAACGCGACTGGATTCATGTGGAGGACCATTGTCGGGGAGTGTGGCTGGCGTTGCAGAAAGGCAGGGCCGGGCAGATTTATAATTTTGGCATGGGCTCGGAACCGTCAAACATCGGGATTGTGCGGCAATTGCTGCGTATTCTGGGCAAACCGGAAAGTTTGATCCAACATGTCAAGGACCGGCTTGGACATGACCGGCGCTACGCGGTGGATTGCCGCAAGGCCGGACGGGAGTTGGGGTGGAAACCACAGGTGCGTTTTGCTGAAGGGCTGGAGAGAACGGTGAGTTGGTATCGGGAAAACGTCCGCTGGTGGTTGAAGTTGAAGGACAGAGCGTTTCGTGAATACTATCTCAAGCATTATGGATCGACCCTGAGGCAGGGGGCATTGGGTGGCGGTGGCGGTCGATGAAAATTCGAGGTAAAAAAGAAAGGATGATTATGAAAAATCGAGAGATCAAAGGCGTGGTTTTGGCGGGAGGGTTGGGCACCCGTTTGAGGCCGTTGACCCGCATTACCAACAAGCATCTGTTGCCGGTTTATGACAAACCCATGATTTTTTATCCCATCCAGACGCTGGTGGATGCGGGCATCCGCGATGTGTTGGTGGTGACCGGCGGCAACGCTGCAGGCGATTTCCTGCGCCTTTTGGGCAATGGAAAAGATTTCGGTCTTGATCACCTTAATTATGCCTATCAGGAAGGCGAGGGAGGGATTGCTCAAGCGCTGTCTCTGGCGGAACCTTTCGCCAGGGGAAATCCCATCGTGGTGATGCTGGGCGATAATCTTGTGGAGAAGGGGATTGCCGCAGGGGTGCGCCAATTCGGTCAAATGGATGAAGGGGCTCTGGTTTATCTGAAGGAAATGCGCGATCCTCGTCCCTATGGGGTGCCGGTTCTTAAAAATGGACGGATTGTGGGGATTGAAGAAAAACCCCAAAAACCCAAGTCCAACTATGCTGTGATTGGTGTTTATATGTATGATGAGACGGTTTTTGACCTGATTCGGACACTCAAACCTTCCAAACGCGGGGAACTTGAAGTGACGGATTTGAACAATGCCTATATGCGTCGCGGATTGCTGCATCACGAAGTATTAAAGGGGTGGTGGGCGGATGCCGGAGAGTCTCATGAAAGCCTTTTGGCGGCAAATGAACTTGTGGCCAAAACACGCAAGCGGCAAAGCAAATGTAAAGGCAAAAAATAAGCAATCTAAAACTGGCTGGTACGACATTCACAACGTGGGGATCCGACTTGAATCACCCAATCGCTTTGGCGAATGGAGAGCACCCATTCGCCATTTTAAGTGACAGGTTGCTTAACCGATTTGGCCCATAAGGGCAGAGATGCTCTTGATCACCTGCAGAGGAGGATAGTTTACGGTGGTGTTTAACATCTCGCGGGATTTCTCAACTGTATCTGAACGCACTTCTGGCAGAGCTTTAATGGCGCTCATGTAACTTTCATGTTCCCGGCTAACGGGAGAGATAACCGCGGTGTCCTGCATGGCCGTAACCGACTCACTTTGAGAGATCCTAGCGATCTCCGAAGGGAGTGTCCGCTCGACAGGTCGTACAGCACCTGCATTAATGTTCATGGAGTCGATCATAGGTTTTACACTGGTTCACTATCGGATATCGGCAGGAACTAGGAAAACTTTAGCTAAAAATAATTTTCCTAGCGGGAAAATTATTCCTAGCTGCATGCGTAACCGACTCATTATCAAGGAGTTATGAATTTTTTTTTATCATCAAAAAAAGTGAAAATTTTTCTAAAGTTTCTTTTAGACAGACCAATTTAACCTCGTTCACTGGGGAATTTGTTCCGCCTTTTGTTTTGGAAGGGTGGAAAACAGCTCGGCAAAAGCATATTGGAAAAACATTCGTGGTGAATCGAGTATGTTTTCGCTTCGGCGGGATGGATAATTTGCTCTGAGGTTTGTCAAGTAGTAATTTCTTGCTCCGTTTGCGACAGGTGTTAACTGGCTGTCCAAAGTTTCATCCACCGACCACACATTGGCTTCCCGGGGTATGCTCCAGAGCTTCATGGAAACCCCCAATACCAAAGGTTTGGAGGCTTGACAGGATGTAACCCGGCAAATCAGGATGCCATCTGCGCCTGCATCCTTGGCCCATCCCAGGGCGGATACAAGGTCATAGTCCTGATCCCGTCGCCGGTTCATGGCGATTTTGGTGGATAATGGAATGGCTTCAAAAAAGTTGGCTTTGGTAAGCTCCTGCATGAGGATTTCATTCAAATCCTTCAAGATCAACGGGGTGCCGGCGTTTCCATGACAGGGAAGGACGAGCACCCGTTTGGGACGGGAATCTCCTGCCTGGGGGTCGTGGTACACGTTGGTGGGTTGGAAATAGGGGGGGACGGTGCGATCGATTTCAATGTACTCAGTGGTAGCGCAGCCTGTCAGGACAAGGAGGCAGGTCAATGAAACGAGTTTTGGGATGGTTTTCATGATTCAATGAAGATTCTTTGGGTGATGGGGTCGGAGAGGTTGTGCTGGTGAATATATTGGATCAGTTTGGGGGTTAACGACTGGCCCTTGGGCACCAGCATCATGCCCGTGGGGCTGTAAAGGTTGCAGCTCAATTTCATGCCATTTTGGAGTTCGGTGAGGAGCACTTCGCGTTCCTGTTTGGTCATTTCGGGATTCTCATTAAGGATGCGCAAAAAGGCCCGTCCGGCTTCGGGATGAAAACGGATTCCCAGATTTTCTTCGATGAATTTGGCGGCGTCTGAACGGCTCATGGGCACTTCATCGTAGGCGTCAGGGACGGCTATCATGTAGGACAACAGGGGAACCCTTTCGCCTGCCAGTCCATAGGGATATCCCCCCCCATTGAACCATTCATGGTGGGCGATGAGGATTTCCGGGACATCGTTGTATTGGAGGAAACGCGTCAGTTCAGCGCCTGTTTTGGGATGATTGTGCATGGCGGTCTGGGGAAGGGGGGAGAGTTCTTCCCATCCGATTTGCTGGTTGCCATGGGTGGAGCGCGAACTGCTGATCAACCCGATGTCGTGCATCTGTCCGGCGATTTCCAGAGTGGCGAGTTGGTCTTGGGAGAGGGCGAATTGTTTCCCGATGGCAACCGCCCATTTTGCGACGCGTGACGAGTGGCTGGCCAGCACATGGTCAAACCGGTCGATGATGTCAACGCAAAGCGCAAAGGAACTGGAGAGGGCCTTCTGGAGAGATGCATTGGCCTTTTGCAATTGGTCGTTGGCGCCGACCAGGGCGCTGTGCAGCCGCTGGTTTTCCTTGACCAGCCGGTTCTTGTCGATGGCTTCCCTGATGATCCCCCGCAGTTCGCTGACTTCGAACGGTTTGCTGACAAAGCGGAAGATTTCCCCGTCGTTGATGGCCGCGACCGCCACTTTCATGTCGGGAAAGCCGGTGATCAAGATGCGGATCATGTCAGGAGAGGTCTTTTTCAGTTCCCGGCAGAAGTCCAGCCCTGAACCGTCCGGCAGACGCTGGTCGCACAGGATGGCGGCCAGATCAATCGGTTGTTCCAATGCCTGCCGGGCTTGGGAAATGTCGGCGGCCTGAATGGAATCGCAGTCGAGGGATTCCACGGTGTCACTCATGATGTTGCGGATTTGGGGTTCGTCATCCACGATGAGAACCGTGGGTTTTGGGGAGGCTGGCTGGGAGGGTGATTGCATGAGAAAAAGGGGGTTAGGCTGTGGTTTCAACGCTCAAATTGGAAGAGGGATTTGAAGATGGCGGGGGTGGGGATCCTTTGGCGGGTTCGGATGGATCGGCGGGAGCCGATCTTTTGACAACCACTCGTTTTTGATTGGGGAGAAGGTTTTCGATGAGTTCGGCAATCTTGGTTGATTCCTCGTCGAGCTGGAGTTGCAGGGAGGCTGGATCCCCTCTCAGGGCCAGATTTGAAACAAGGAATTGCCATGCGGGTGTTTCGGTAAAGGGGCCCATGACCAATTCCATGTTGCCCGAGTTGCCAAATCCTTTCTGACGGGCAAGAAAATCCGCGACATTGGCCATTGCCGGAAGTTCCTTTTTTTCAACCGCCATGTCCCATTTATGATGACAGCGCACCGCCTCGAAAACCACCGGTGGAAGGCTTTGCCGTTCCAGATACCAGCCGCCCAAGGCGCCGTGATCGGTGTCCAGGTATTTATGTTCGGCGTCCTGAAAACTGATGCCTTCCTCCGTGGCCTTGGTGATAACCTTTCTGAAGCTGTCCGGCGCCAGCATGGCAATGACCAGTTTGCCAACGTCATGCAGCAGCCCTGCCATCCAATTCAGTTCGGGATTGAATCCGGGATAGGTGAAGGAACGCCCCAGCATCCGGCAGAAATGGGCGGTGGCAATGCAATGCCTCCAGAAATCGGTCCAGACGAAACCGGATTGATCTTCCGGACACATGGCTTCCACGCACCGGGTGGTCATGGCCACAATGCGGATCTGGGCCACTCCGAGGAAAAGAACCGATTCCTGCACATCCACCACGGGTTCGGCCCGGGCATAATAGGCGGAATTGGCAATGCGCAAAAGCCGCACCGAAACCGAGGGATCCTTGGAAATATGCTCGCTGATTTGTTCGACCGTGGCATGGGGGTCGTTGGCGAATTGCTCCAGATCTGTCAACATGCCTTGAATGGTGGGAAGATGGCCGACGGAAATGGCCTTTTCCAAGCGTTGCTTTAGCGCGGGCATGAACATATGTCGCAATAATACTAGCAGCTTTCATGCCAAATAACACATTTTTTCAGGCATCTTATGGAGTTTTTAATGAATTTTTTCTTTAGATGAGGGCTTTTTATGCAAAAATTGCCTGCGGCAAGCACCAAAACACCAAGAAAACATACCAAAACACAAGAAAGCGCGTTGTCATTTGTCGTACAATGTATCTGTTGTAAACTGAACCGGCTTGGCGTTGAAACCACGGGTCCATCTTCCATGGATTGCGGTGAAAAACGCGGGCTGCAAATTCACACCCCAATCAAAAGTATATTTTCTCCCCAAGGAGACTCCCATGCAAGATTACAAGGAACTGCACGAAGCCATTGTCAAAGGCAACGCCAAGGCCGCCAAGGCCGCTGTTGAAAAAGCCATCGGTGACAAGGTTGATCCTCAAGCGATTGTGACCCAATATATGATTCCCGCAATGGATGAGGTTGGGCGCAAGTTTGAAAGCAACGAATTTTTTGTGCCCGAACTTCTGATTGCCGCCCGGGCCATGAAGGGCGCGTTGGAAATACTGAAACCCCTGCTGGCCGCCAAGGGGAGCAAACCGGTGGCCAAGGTTGCCATTGGCACGGTGAAAGGCGATTTGCATGACATCGGCAAGAATCTTGTCGCCTCCATGCTGGAAGGAGGCGGCTTCGAAATCATTGATTTGGGTGTTGATGTGTCGCCGGAAAAATTCCTGGCGGCGGTCAAGGAGAAGGGCGCCAACGTGGTGGCGCTTTCGGCCCTGCTGACCACCACCATGCCTTCCATGAAAAGCATTGTGGAGGAGTTGAAAAAAGCCGGCGTGCGCGAAAAGGTCAAAGTTGTGATTGGCGGCGCTCCGGTCACCCAGAAGTATGCCGAGGAAATCGGCGCCGATGGTTACAGCGACAACGCCAGTGGCGCGGTGACGCTGACCCGCAAGCTGGTGGCGGCTTGATTCATTGAATTCCGCAAAAACACCCCCTGCGGCGGAAAAACCGCGGGGGGTGTTTCATTTTCAGACGTCGTAGAGATAACGGGAAAAAGTATTTTCCAGCAGTTCCTGTTGTCCGCTGGCGAGGGGTGGTTCGCCTTGTTGGGCCGCCCATTTTTCCAGTTCAAGCAATGAGGTTTTGCCGGTCAGCGCCTTTTTGCCCATGCCGGAACGGAATCCCGCATATCTTTTATTGATCGCATGAACAAGGGGTTTTTCCCGCCACAGCCGGTCGGCGATCAGCAGGGCCCGGGCGTAAAGATCCATTCCGCCGATGTGTCCATGGAAAAGATCAATCGTGTCAAAGGATCCGCGGCGCACCTTGGCGTCAAAATTGAGTCCGCCATATTTGAGTCCGCCCTGCCTGAGCAGGGTGTACAGGGTCCATGTGGCGCTGGCCAGGTCGTTGGGAAACTGGTCGGTGTCCCAACCGCAGGACGGATCCCCCCGGTTGATGTCCAGGCTCCCCAATTTGCCGGCTGCAGAAGCCACGGCCAGTTCATGTTCAAAACTGTGGGTCGCAAGGGTGGCATGGTTGGCTTCGATGTTCAGCATGAAATCATCCAGCAGATTGAATTCCCGGAGAAATCCGAGGGTTGTGGCGGCATCGAAATCGTATTGATGGGTCGAAGGTTCGCGGGGTTTGGGTTCGATGAAGAACATGCCTTTGAATCCGCATTTGCGGGCATGGTGCACCGCCATGTGCAGCATGGCCGCCAGTTGTTCGCGTTCCTGTTTCAGATCGGTGTTGAGCAGGGAAGAGTATCCCTCGCGCCCGCCCCAGAAAACATAACCGGAACCGCGCAGTTCAATGGTGGCTTCAATCGCCCGCCGGATCTGGCTGGCGGCATGGGCGAAGACCCGGGGATCGGGATTGGTCGCGGCGCCGTTGGCATAACGGGGATGGCTGAAAAGGTTGGCGGTTCCCCACAACAGTTTGACGCCGGTTTCCTTCTGCAGTCGTGAGGCTTTCCGGACGATCCGTTCCAGATTGCGCCCGCTGTCGGCCAATGAGACGCCTTCCGGGGCGATGTCCCGGTCATGAAAACAATAATAAGGCACGCCCAGCTTGACAAAAAATTCAAAGGCAGCGTCGAGAGTCTTTTCTGCGATGTCCATGGCGTCGTGTCCCCGGTTCCATGGCCTGTCATAAACCCCGCCGCCGAAGGGGTCTGCGCCTGTTCCCTTGAAAGTATGCCAGTAAGCGATGGCAAACCTCAGGTGTTCCTCCATGGTTTTGCCCGCCACTTTCCGTTTGGGGTGATAGTGCCTGAAAGCCAGCGGGTTTTTGGTGTCCGGCCCTTCATGGGCGATGGGGTTGCGCACTTCCGGAAAATAGGTGTGCATGGGAGTCTGGGGTTGGGATTTTTTTTCTTCCGCGCCCCTGTCAAATCCGGGAGGCGGATGCGGGGTGGGAGGGGAATCGGGGAAATCCTGCGCTCTTTTTTATTCAAGTCAAACAAGATTCCGCTTGCCAGAACCGGTTCGCGAAGCCTAGGGTTCACCCGTCATTTTTAATGCGCGAGTGGCGGAATGGCAGACGCGCACGCTTGAGGTGCGTGTGGTTTTACCGTGAGGGTTCGACTCCCTCCTCGCGCACCATTTAAAAAAAACGTCCGCGCCAGGAAGGTGTTCGACTTGGCCGCTTCTTACTTCCGGACGGCTTTTTTCTTGTGGAACAAGGCCCAGCGTTTTCGTTGCGCGGCGGCGATGCGGGCGCGGCCTGCGGCGGACATCGATCGCCTTTTTCCGGCGCCATTTTTCTTCCTGGCGGCCGGTTTGATGCCGAGGCGGGCATGGACGGCGGCCCAGCGTTTCCGCTGTGCGGCGGCGACACGGGCGCGGCCTGCGGCGGACATGCCGCCTTTCTTTTTCCGTCTGGAAACGGCGGCCTTCCCCCGGGCCATTTTTCCCGGCTTGCGCCTGGATGAGGACAATTTCCCGCGCAAGGATTCAATTTTTGCGTTGTATTTGGCGGCCAGTTTTTCGGCGCGCTTGAGCTGGGTTGAGATTTTGTGGATGAGAGTGGATAATTTCATGGGTCGTTTATGATGAAAAAAAATCGTCAGGGCAAGATCAAAGGTTTGTTTTGCGCGATGTTCGATGACTCGTGTTGGGACAAAAAAACACGGCGGAACAGATTTCGATTGAATCCCAGCGCGGATTTTCTACGATTACCCTTCTTCTTGCAACCGGCGGGACGCCGGTTTTTTTGATGAGGTTTTGAAAACATGAAAAATTACGACATTGCAGTGATTGGCGGCGACGGCACCGGCCCCGAGGTGATCCGGGAGGCAATCAAGGTTTTGGAGGTTGTGGCGGCGAAGCACAAGTTCAAACTCAACTTCACCCACTATGATTTCGGAGGGACGCGTTATCTGCAAACAGGCGAAGTGTTGCCCGACAGCGCGGTGGAGGAATTGAAAAAATTTCCCGTCATCCTGCTGGGCGCCATCGGCCACCCCGAAGTGAAACCGGGCATTTTGGAAAAGGGAATTTTGTTGAGGCTGCGTTTTGAGTTGGAACAGTTCATCAATCTGCGTCCGGTGAAACTTTACGATGAGCGGTTTTGCCCGCTCAAGGACAAGCGTCCGGAACACATCGATTTTGTGGTGGTGAGGGAAAACAACGAGGGGCTTTACACCGGATCGGGAGGGTTTGTTTTCAAGGGCACGCCGCATGAAGTGGCGATCCAGGAGAGCGTCAACACCCGCCGGGGAGTTGAACGCTGTCTGCGTTACGCATTTGAAGTAGCCAGGAAACGTAAAAATAAAAGACTGACCCTGTGCGGCAAAACCAATGTGCTGACCTATGCGTTCGACTTATGGGAGAGGGCGTTCAACGAAGTGGGCGAAAAGGATTACAAGGATGTGAAACGCGATTATGCCCACGTGGACGCCACCACCATGTGGTTTGTTAAAAATCCCGAGTGGTTTGATGTCATCGTCACGGACAACATGTTCGGGGATATCATCACGGATCTGGGCGCCATGATTCAGGGCGGAATGGGAATCGCCGCCGGCGGCAACATCAATCCGGAAGGAACAAGCATGTTCGAGCCGATTGGCGGAAGCGCGCCCAAATACGCCGGGAAAAATGTCATCAATCCCCTGGCTGCCATTTGCGCCGGACAGATGCTTCTGGATTTCGTGGGCGAGACCAAGGCTGCCGAGGCCATCGAGAAGGCCGTGATCAAAGTGGTGAGGGGCAAGATCGAAAGCCTCGCCGCCGGCAAAATGGGTTATTCCACCACGCAGGTGGGGGACATGGTCGCCGGCATGTTCTGATGCTGCGCGGCAGGTTCCCATGTTTATCAAGGCTTAGGGCCTGCGCAAAAAATTCACATTTTGCTGGAGGAAATTTGCCTGGCTGGCAAGTCGCGAGCTACACAGCCAGCGGGCAAAAGAACCAGCGGAATTGTTCAAGTTATTTTGCGGCAGCTCCTTGTGGGGAAACGATTGCCTTGATTGAGAAATGGCAAAAAAGGGATGCCCTGCCGGATCTCTGATGGTGTCGGACGATATTGCCGCCCATGGAGTTGCGATGGCGTTGATGACCAAGGGGGATCAAGGTTTCCGATCGAATTGTGCGTCAAGTGAAAGAAAAAATTGCATTTGTTGCAAATCTGTTGTATATTGTATCGAACAAAAGAACACACAGGCAATACAGTGGATTCTACTCTTCCAAGTGAATCGGGTTTTGAAAAAAACCGGAATTTGAGGCCCAGAGATCGTGTTTTGGCGTGCCTGAAAACAGAACTGACTCTTTCAAGGACAAACGGAAAAAGGCTTTCCCCTGTTCGAGTGCTGGCCAAACGCTTGGATGTCAGCACCTCAACTGTTCAGAGTGTGTTGAATCAACTGAAATACGAAGGCACCATTCAGACACAAACGAGGAATGGCACTTTTGCCGTGCTCAAGCAGGTCAAACGAGAGAGTTGCACTGTTGGCTTGAATATTCCACAAAGGGGACGGTCATTGGAAGAAACTTGGGCCAGCCGGATTTACAGCGGCATCTTTCGTGCGATGCTGTCATCGGAGATTCCCGTCAAACTTTTGCCATTGTTGCCCACACAAGGAGAAATTCCCACCGGGAAAGAGTTTGAGCGGGCCGCGGAAAGACTTTTGGATGAGGTTGAACGTGTGGACGGCGCGATTTTATTTCCCAGTCCTTTTTCGGATTCAGTTCGTTCGGCTTACGAGGCGAGGGGCAAGCCGGTGATGGATTTGGATCCGCCCGCAGTTTCGGCGACGTGTAACTTTGTGGCGGCCGATTTTTTTGGGGCGAGCTTTCGTCTTGGATCTGCATGGCGCCAGGCAGGTCGCCGCAACATGGTGGTGCTGAACAGCATGTCGTTGGATGAGGGAGGATATGTTTCCGAACGGCTGCGTCTGGCGGGATTTCTCTGTGGCATTGGCGAAGCCCTTGGGTCGTCCATTTCGTGCCGAGTGGTCAATGCGGGCTCATTTCGCGAGGAAAACGGTTTCATGACCATGAAAAAACTTCTCGAGGAAATGGAATGGAAGCCGGATGCGGTTTATTGCTCGGGTGATTTGCTGGCTCTTGGCGCGATCAAAGCCCTTTTGGAACACGGCTTGGAAATTCCCGAACAGGTGAGCGTCGTGGGGGGCGCAGGCATTGACCTTTCCGAAACGGATTATCCCAAAATGACCCGGATGGTCCAACCGCTTGAGAAACTTGGCGAGGCGCTGGCGCAAGGGCTTGTGAACCGTCTTCTCATGGATGAATCCCATCCTGTTCCGTTGCCCGGAAAAATTCTTCCGCTTCCTTTTTGCGGCGGCGCCACCACCCGTCCGCAGGAAACCGCCTGCCTGAAAAATTGATTTTCTTCCGTTCCGAAATTCCTCAGCATGAGAATATGAGATTCATTATGCCAAAGATGCGTTTTTTTTCTGCGTTTTTAATTTTCCGGCGCGGATGCGGGGGGATGACTCTGACCGAGTTGCTCGTAACATTGGCAATCATTGGAATGCTTGCCGCTTTGATGCTCCCGGGACTGCGGGCGGCAAGGATGACCGCGCTTCAGATTCAATGCATGAACAATCTCAAGCAGATTGGCATGGCCTTGCTTAATTATGCCAATGAGAACGAGGAGAGCCTGCCGTGCATCTACGATGCAAAGACATGGCCTCAGACCCTGTTTGACGAAGGTTATCTTGGCGGCAATAAAAATGTCCTGGTTTGTCCGTCTTGGGCGCCAAAGCAATGGATCAATTATAGCTCAACTTATGGGCTCAGGATGTTTAACCGGGAGGCTTCCGGTTCGATCACCGGCTACAATTATCATTTTCGCCTCACAAATCTGGAAGACTCGGTGAAGAATCTGCCATCCTTGCAGACAACTCCGGCTGAATTCTTTTTCCTTGTGGACAGCCTTGGCTCCTTAAATGCGCAACGGTACTATGTATGTGATGAGTTGCATTATGGCGGGACAAATCCTGGCGTGCATCTGCGGCATTCCGGCAAAGCCAACGCGTTTTTTGCCGATGGGCATGTTGAGGGCAGGGAGGCGTCTTACTTTCATGACAATCAGAATTTTATTTTATATCGATGATGGATTGTCCTGCAAATGGGGGCGCGGCCTTCATTGTTGAACCTCAAAAATGCGTGAAAACTTCATTTTTTGATATTGTTCCCTCTGAGGGACCGTTTGGAATAGTTGCAAAACGGGAAATTTTCTTGGAACTGTAAATGATTGATCTTTTGAAAAGCAGCCAAGA
>JAQUAF010000154.1 GCA_028687435.1 Verrucomicrobiia bacterium
AACTTCAAACGATTCAAAATGTTGACCCAAAAATGGATCGACCTCGCCCTGACGCTCTCCAGACTGGAAGTTGAGGAAGCTAAAAAATCACTGAAGGAGTAGTCCAGAATTCGGTACTCTCAAGCTCCATTTATTGCCGCAAAATTCTGGTTTGTCGCCTGACAATCAGACAGCATGGCCTTGAATCATTGCCCCTGCCTTGCCTTCTCGGCCTCTTTCTTTTCCCCGATGGCGGTCAGCGTATCCACCAGCAAATCCTGTGCGTCCTGCTCATAGGCTGTGCCGCGCAGCGCCTTGAGCTCATCGCAAAGTTTTTTCACCCGGTCCGACTTGGGTTTCAGCATTTTCACGAAATCGGCCGTTGTTTTCAAGCAATCCCAGCCTTCCCTCCCCGACCGGGCGATATTCCACCCGCGCAATCCCAGATCCATCAGGGTCGGATAATCCGCGGGCCTGAGCTTGGTCCGGCCCGCCGGAGACATGGCATGGCGCAGCGTTTCACCGTAAAGCCAGGCTTCATCCAGGACGATGAAACTCATGTCCTCGCTCCGGCTCTTGGCGCCGCACTGCTGCAACCAGGAAAGCGCCCCGCGATACTCTCCGTTTTGGATGTAAAACATCAGCGCCAGCCGCCGCAGATCGCTCACTGCCTGGGGGGTGAGCTCATGAATGCCATATCCCGGACGGTTCTTTCCACCAGTGGCCCATGTCTGGATTTGCTGCGTCATGCCCTGCCAGTTTTTCACCTTGGGAGCGACCGCCTTAAGCTTGTCGATGGCACCCTTGGCCGCGTTCTGCTCGCCATAGGAGGACATGAGCTGGATATAGATTGCCGCCGCATCATCCATTCTACGGGCGGTCAGGTGCTGTTCGGCCAGGGCCGCCATCAGCGTGGCTTTGGCGCCGGCCGCCGTCGCCTGGGTGATGCCCTCCCGCAAGAGCTTGACGGCGCCCTCCGGTTTTCCCGTCTGCATGATCAGGGCCGCCGCCTCGATCCGGGCCGTGGCCGACTGGGGAAGGTTCGGATTGCTCACCCAGACACTCTGGTAGGTTTCCAATGCCTTGGATGCCTGCTTGATTTCCACGCACATCCGGGCCAGTTTCAAACCAAGATTGAAGGAGGTCTCATCCGTTGGAAAATTCCTGCGGAATTCGGCGTAATATTCCGCCGCCTTGGTCTTGTCTCCGCGCCGCTCCGCCAATTGCCCCAATCGGAGATACTTCCGCGGATTTTCCTTCACTCCGGCCAGGAGTTCCGCCTCATCGGATTGATCGCTGCGCACGGTTTTGCCCCTTGCCTCCGCCGGGATGAGGGATAGAACCCGCACCGCCATCGCCGCCGCGTCCATCTTTTCCCGGTAAACATCCCGGGGCGGACATTTTGCCCTGACTTCCTCGGCGATGGCCGCGGCATCCTTGTAGTTGCGCTCCTGCAACAAATCCATGGCGTAAAGCGCCTTGCAGCGTCCGGTGTATTCATCGTCGCAGGAAACCGTTGCGTAGGCCTTGCAGATGGTCCGGACGCTCTCCAAATCCCCCTGCTCTTCGTAGCATCGGGCGATTTCGTAATCGCAGGCCGCCGCCAGCGAAGGCTTGGTCCTCCCATGCTGTTGTTTGAACATCCGCAAATAGCCCACCGGCGTCCGGCAATCCTGCAAATCGTCCCAGATGGCCAGGGCCTTGTCGCGCTGGCTGAAAAAATTGTAATCCCCCGTCTGGATGGCCCGCTCCGCGTAAAGCTCCGCCGCGCGCGCCAGCAGCATGCGCGGCCGCCGCACCCCGTCGCCCTCCAGATTCGTTCCCCGGACCGTCAACCCCCTGGCCCCCACCACGGTCAAATCCGCGCGCGAACCCAGGGTCTTGGCCTCCTCCTCCAACGCCTCGGGGGTGGGCTCCTGCCCGCGCAAAAAAACGCCCAGGCAAAAGATCCCTCCCAGCCAAAGCCACCGCCGTCCATGTAACGCCATACGATGCATATGCAGCCTTTTACTAAACCCATTTAAGGGGACATTTCAACCGTAAATGACACAAAAATCGCAGCCGCCACAATGGTTTTCAATGTCGAATAACGCACCATGGCGACGGCTGAAGAAAAACCCTTTCCTTCCCTTCCGCAATCAGGTTGATTGGCTTCCTTTCCTGCCAACGATTGTTCACCTTTTCCTTCAAGATTATGGATGATTATCCTGGCGAGGCTTTGCCTCAGACCAACCCGCCTTCATCCGACCGCGGCGAGGCAGGCAAGGCAAAGTCTCGCAATTCAAAAGTAGAAATTAAAAATTCAAAATGATCTTGTTAAAAACATAGCCCTCAAAGTGGCGGCATTTGATTCGACCGGTGACATTCAGGGTTGACGGCAACCCCACCGAACTGGCATCAAAGATGATTCCAGAACCAAAGCAGTCGCGTTTCTGACTCGTTTCTCGTGCAAAGTTCTTGTAATTTTCCACATTGGCATCATAGCTGTGCCGCAGGATTTTTCCGAAGTGCTGTCATAGACTCGATTCGAAGTGCGGCCTTAATTTGGAAAACGCAGAGCCGTCTTCCGTGCCGCAGCTTGACC
>JAQUAF010000047.1:0-33922 GCA_028687435.1 Verrucomicrobiia bacterium
AAGCAGAGCCCGGTACCCAGCGACCTGATCCGCGAGCTTCAGATCGCGGTTATGGTCAATGGCATGGAGAAGCACATTAAAACGATTTAAATGTGTCGTAATACTTGGAGCAATCTTCCTTGCCTTCTCCACGTCTCTCATCTCGTGAACATAGAAGAAGCCGAGTTCCTGCAATGCCTCGTCCTTAGACTCCGTCTCCACAGTTTTCACAACACGAGCGATAAGGGCTTTTTCACGTTCCTCAAGCTGTTTAAGAATCTCCGGATCGGTTTCTTTGGGTTCAAAAATATCGATGGCTTTCCCTTGTGCGTTATATTTTTTTATCCAGAGCAATCTGCCATCCCTGCTTGCTTCGATCTGATTGTCGTGCTGATCATATTGATAGGTGGTAGTTCGACCCTTTTCATCAATCTCGCGGACTAATCTTGCCTTCTCATCAAAAATCGCCCTGTAAACAACTGTTGTCTTTCCGTCTCTTCCCTGTTGCCGTTCAATCTTTCTTAATCGATTGGCCAACGGACCGCCTACGAAAGTATACCTTTTAGTCCAAACTCCATTAGCAAAGGTCTCATCCCTCCCCGGGGATGTTTTCCATGCCTCCACCGCCCCGTTTTTCTCATCCTTGCGTTCGATGGCGGCATAATCCCGCGCGGTTGCCCCGGGTTTTATGGTGTATCGCCATGAATTTTCAGCGGTCACATCCGATAAAAGCAGCTTTGTCGCGGCATCCCACGAAAATTCATGCCATGTCCCGTCGCTGTTGGCGATCTTCAAGGTCGGTTGCATTTTTTCCGTCACCCCATAGGAAAACTGCTGCTCAAACTCCGGGGTGGTCAATCGGGTCAAACACCGGTCGGTTCCATTGACCGCCACCTTCGTTCCGCTGACCTGAAAATGCGGACGGTCACCCCATCCAATGGCAATCCGTTTCCCGCCGCCATAAACCAGCGCCTTGATCTCCCTGGTCATCGGATTCGTCTCCACACGCAAAACAGAAACCCCGCCGCAACGCAATTCCGTCACCGCCCCATCCGCCCCCCCTGACCGGATAAAATCAATGCGTTGGTTTTTATTGCTCATTGAAACAATTCTTGCGTTGACATAGTCAAAACGCCAATCGCACGATGTCCACACGCTGGCGCACTTATCCTTGATCTCAGCCGCCCAATTGCTTGATCCCTTGAGGACGGTATCGGTCAGCTTTTGCCGGCCAAACCAGTTATTCAGACCGTTGGGTTGCGTCATCAAAAATGTTTTTTCGTCGGTTTGCAGGAAGATTGAGTCCAAGGGAAAGATTGCAAACGATTTTCCGGCATAGGGAGATCCATTTTCGCGGCTGGAATTGAAATTCAAAATCAGGGGAAGCTTGAAATCTTTCAGTTCAATCTCGGCAATCCTTTCCCAGAAAGACAAATATCCCCTCTCATTGCAATTTTGGAACCGGTTGACTGGGACCTTCCATTCTATCCCACAACAAAATGATTGTTGGCATGTAAAAAGACTCATCCATGCCAACCATAACCAGACAACCGTTCTGAGTGGAAATTTCATGCCGAAACAGAGTGGAAAGGATCGCCAAACCCGAAAACCCGCCTTTTCCTACTCTCCTCCGCTGGAACTGCCGCCGCTGGAACTGCATTGATTGTCGTCGAAACAAATCGGGACAGGAGCCTTGCCCTTTTGCTGCTGTTGCTGGTTGGCGTAGGTGACCAAAACGATGAGATAGATCACTCCAATATAGATTGCGAATCTTGCCAAGGTTTTCACAATATTCCTCCTTGCTTTTTTGAGTTTTTAATAATGACAAACCTTTTTTATTCCGCAAGCATTTTTTTGTAAAATTTTATACTTCAAAATAATGGCAAAATTGCACCGCCAAACGGGGCGTACTCAAGACAAAAAAAGCCGTTCCTCCCTCGCCGCCGCCTTGTTTTCTATCCCAAATAGTGGATCCGGCGCCGGTTGGCTTCCAGCAGACGCTGGTTGTAGTCATCCCCGCCATCCAGATTGGCGCTCATGAAAACCGGCGGTTGGGCGAGGATTGCCGGTTGAACAAAGGCTGGAAAAAATCAAACGCGCCATGATTTTCATGGCGCGACGACAGCAAAATGCCTTAAAACTCGGACCCTTTTCGCCCCTTTTACCCAAGGCATGATGGACGGCGCTCATAAGCGCCGTCCATCAACCCGCGCGGAATGATAAAACGTCATCAGGGTCGCAATCATTGCGCCTCTGACTTTGCCCCGTCCCAATGGGGAACCCCCTGCTCCACCCCCCAAGAGGAAAGCTGCAACCGCCCCGATCCAAGTCAAGAAGCAGACGCAGAGCCAAACCAATTGAGCGGGCACTTCACACGATGTGTGAAATCATTGGATCAGGGAACCCCCTTGAAGAGATCCTTCCAATCGCATCCAAAAGCCTTCTTCATCTGGTAGAAGACGGCAAAGGAGACGTTGACGCCATCAATCTCGATTTTCTGCAAATAACGCAGGTGGATGCCAACTTTATTGGCAAGCTGCGTTTGCGTCCATTTCTTTGCTTTGCGCAGAGCCCTGACGTTCTGCCCGACAATCATGCCTACATTGTTTTTTATCATCGTCTGCCTTAAAGCACACATTATGCCATTCTTTTCACTTTCGTAAACAAAACAAAAACCTGTTCAAAATCAACACTTTATGCGCCTTTTGCGCCATCGCCCCAAAAGACACAAAGTGTCCGGTGTCCGATAATGGATTACCATTTTCGAACAGGTTAAAGAGGCTCTTGTCTAGGTAGAGCCGCCGGGGAACTGGCGGCTCTACCTAGACAAGAGCCTCTAAAATCGAAAATTCAACCCTCCCATTCAAAATCATCACCTTTTTCCGGCCTCCACCGCGTCAAACCACTCATGGGCAGGCCCTCGAATCCGGGCGGGACAAACCCGGTCCCTGTCATTCAACTCCACCCTCCAATTCAGCCAATCCATGCGGGATGGCGGCGGTTGTTCCCGATGCAAATCCGCCAGCCATGACAGGGCCGCATACCGGCGCAATTCGGCATCCCGGCGCAAGGAGGCCAGTTTCAAAACCGCGCCATCCTCATTCATCGAAGTCCTTGCGCAATCAAACCATCGGCGGAACCACGGATTGGCCACAGGACCGATCTGTTGAGCCGCCAAAGCCTTCCTTGCCTCATCCCCGGGATCGGCGCCCTGTTGGATTTCCTCCATCAACAACACCTTTTTCAAAGTTGACGCAAACCCCAGCCTCAGCCAGGACAAGCTGGCTGCCTGCCGTTTCCAAAGCTCCTTCCACCACCTCTCAACATCCTCCAACCCGCCCGTCTCGCGCAGCCACCGGCGCGCGGTCATGGAGTCGCTCCAGTTCAGATTTTTCCGCAAAACCGGCGTTGACTGCGGCGACAGCAACGTCTGGCAGATCATCGCCGCCAGAGCCCTGGCATTGTCGTCCAGCAAAACCTTTCCCTCCAATTCCGACAGCGCCATGGCAAAGGAAAACTCCGGTTCCATGCGGGCAAGCAGCGAAACACGGCCCAACACCTCGTTGCGCTCATCCGGTTCCATCGCCAAAACAGCCAGTCCCTCCGTCACCCACACCGGCACCCTCAAATCCGCCTTGAAACGCTGTTTCTCATTCATCTCCAAAAACGCCGTCCTTACACAGAGGGCCCGAACCACACCGCGTTGAAAACCATCAACGGTGACAGGCGTTTCGTCCCAATTGACCTGGATTTTGATCGAACGATCCCTGCGATACACACGCAGGGCGCCGGGCTCGAGCTTCCCCCCTTCATTTTCCCGTCCCACGGCCAGCACAATGGGAACCCCGCTCCGGGATGATCTCACCCCCATCATCGAACAAAAACGACCGGCCACCCGGTCAGCCTGCATGGCCAGCACGGGCGCATCCTCATCCGACGGCGCATAAATATGCAGCTGCCACTCCTGACTGGCCGAATAGCCGCGCTCAAATGCCTTTCCCCACCCCGCTCCCAAAAACGCGAATGCCAACGGAAAAACCAATCCGCTCAAAAAAAATCCCATCCCGGGCATCTGTCCTTTCCTTGTCATTTTTGCGAGTCTTATCGGATCACACTCACATTTTCATTCCTTCAGCCTTCCATCAGCCCGTGCCGCAACGACACAATCAAAAATCCGTCTTCCGGGTCTTCAATGAAACCTGGCCGGGTTTGAACACCAGGGATTCCGTCTTGGCCAGAATCTGCTTCTCTGTTTCCAAACCGTTCAGCAGCCCTTTCGCAATTTTTTGGATTCTTTCCAAAGACAAGGCGCTCTCCGGAGGCACCCGCACCCGCCCGACCCGGGCTCCGACCGGCACAAACGTCATCCGGTTTTCAACCAGCGCCGGTTTCACTTCCAGGGAAAAGACCAGACGGAAATACTTCCACTTCATCTGGATGACGACCACCGCCACCCCGTCCCGGATGCTCACATACGCGCTGTCAAGACCGATGGGCTGGTCCGCCATGGCCTTTTGAGCCTGTTTGACCACCTGCGAAAGCATGGAATTGAGCTCCTCCTCGTCCAGATTCATCGACACCACCTGGTCAACCGAAACCGCCTCGATTAACTGGGTCTGCTTGTTTTGGTAAGACTCAAAGTGGCGATCGTCAAACCCCTTGCGAAACACCTGCGGAGGCATCATGATCAATGTCAGGAAAGCCGCCACCGCCGCCAGCATGATCACCTCAATGAATTTCGTCATGCCGGACGCCACAATCTTTCCAAACGGCATCTGTTTCTTTCCGCTTCGAGCCCGCTTGACGACCCCGCTCTGGGGCCCCACCCGGTTGAGATCAAGTTTTTCTCCGCACTTGGCGCAAAAGATGCGTCCCAGTTCGTTGTCGTATTGGCATTTTGGACACACAAGCATGTTTTTGCCTTTGGTATGAAACCACCGTGCGGTGTTGATCTTAAATCAGACGCTCTTGTTTTTTTTGGCGGCCTTGGCGCCGGTTTCCTTGCCAGCCGAACTTCCGGAAGCCGATCCCGATGAGGTTTTTTCGGAACTTGTGGAGGTCGTTTCCTTCTTGGTTGCCGACTCCGCGTCTTTCTTGGCGGCCTGTTTATAACCCTCACTTCGATAATCGGTGATATAAAAACCCGACCCCTTGAAAATGATCCCGGCGCCGGCGCTCAACAAACGGCGGACCTTTCCTTTGTGCCACTTTTTTCCTTCGCAAAGTTCCTTGGGACAAACCGTCAAGGGTTTGTCTTTCATGGACTGGCGGTATTCAAAGCGCTTTCCACATTTGAGGCATTCGTATTCGTAGGTAGGCATGGTCGGTTCAATCCTGGTTTAAAGCTTGATTTAGCCCATTGGGAAACCATCAGCGCAAGCCAAAAAGCAAATGTATTTTTGTGACGCCGCTTTGCGGCAAGCGTCGCGGGAACCCCCGGCATCCTTTCATTCATGGATTTGACGGAGGGCCGGCCTCCCGGACGGCCAAAGGGTGGAAAGATTTAGCAAACCAGCCTCGTAACCTAATAGAACTTGCATCCCCGGCCCGCTTTCCTGCATCCTCAATAATCCATGCGCAAACAGTATCCTTTTGATCTCATCGAATCCAAGTGGCAGCGTTACTGGCTGCAACAGGCGACTTTTCGCGCCTTCGATCCGGGCGAATCCATCGCGGAATCCCATCCTTTTCGCCAACGGCATCGGAAACCCCGCGCTCCTTCCAGACAGGATCCCTACGCCCCCCGTTTCTATGTCCTCGACATGTTTCCCTATCCCTCGGGCGCGGGACTTCACGTGGGCCACCCCGAAGGATACACCGCCACCGACATCCTGGCCCGCTACCAGCGCATGCGCGGGCGGCACGTTCTCCATCCCATGGGCTGGGACGCCTTTGGCCTGCCGGCCGAACAGTACGCCATCAAGAGCGGCCAGCATCCGCGCAAAACCACCGAGCAAAACATCGCCACCTTTCGGGGGCAGATCCGGCGCCTCGGCTTCAGCTACGACTGGCAGCGGGAAGTGGATACCACCGACCCCAAATACTATCAATGGACCCAGTGGATTTTCCTTCAACTCTACCATTCATGGTTCAACCCCGCCACCCGGAAGGCGGAACCCATCTCCACCTATCAAGGCCCCGACCCCGACTCCGTGCGCCTGGCCTATGTCGCCGAAGCCCCCGTCAACTGGTGTCCCGCCTTGGGAACCGTGCTGGCCAATGAGGAGGTCATCGACGGCAAAAGCGAAGTCGGCGGACACCCCGTGGAACGGCGTCCCATGCGTCAATGGATGCTGCGCATCACCGCCTATGCGGAACGGTTGATCGAAGACCTTGATCTGGTCAACTGGCCCGAAGGCATCAAGCTTCTTCAACGCAATTGGATCGGCCGGTCGGAAGGCGCCTTTGTGGATTTCGTGATGGCCAGGGGAGGACAAAAGCTGACCGTCTTCACCACCCGCCCCGACACCCTTTTCGGCGCCACCTACATGGTGCTCGCGCCGGAACACCCCCTCGTGGACCAGATCGCCGCCGCCGATGCCCGCGACGCCATCGCCTCCTACCGCAAAGCCTGCGGCGCAAAATCCGACCAGGACCGCCAACTGGCCAAGGATAAAACCGGCGTTTTCACCGGCGCTTTCGCGGTCAACCCCGTCAACAACCAATCCATCCCCATCTGGATCGCCGACTATGTGATGATGGGCTACGGCACCGGCGCCATCATGGCCGTGCCCGCCCATGACGAACGCGACTGGGAATTCGCCCAAAAATTCAAAATCCCCATCATCCAGGTCGTCAAACCCGCCGATCCAGCCACCGCCCTTCCCTTTGTGGATGACGGCGTGAGCATGAACTCGGATTTCATCAGCGGCCTGCCCACTGCCGAAGCCAAGAAGCGGATCACCTCATGGCTGGAGGAAAAAGGCCTTGGCAAACGCGCCATCCAATACAAACTTCGCGACTGGCTTTTCTCCCGCCAGCGTTACTGGGGCGAGCCGTTTCCCATCACTTGGGACGCCTCCGGCAAACATCATGCCGTGGATGCGGCCAGCCTGCCGGTCGATCTGCCGGCCATGACGGATTTCAAACCCACCGGCACCACGGAACCCCCGCTGTCCAAAGCCGCCGGCTGGGTCACGCTGCCCAACGGAGCGCGGCGCGAAACCAACACCATGCCCCAATGGGCCGGCTCCTGCTGGTATTACCTGCGCTACTTGGATCCCCGAAACAACACCGCCTTTTGCGCGCCGGAAAAGGCCGACTACTGGATCGGCCCCTCCGCGACAAGCACGGACGCGTCGAACGTTGA
Organism: Verrucomicrobiia bacterium; assembly: GCA_028687435.1. Classification (GTDB taxonomy): domain Bacteria; phylum Verrucomicrobiota; class Verrucomicrobiia; order JABWAM01; family JABWAM01; genus JAQUAF01. Next base: position 7,289 of record JAQUAF010000047.1, read on the forward strand.
CCGGCAAACGTCGAGCATCGAGCGTCGCGCATCGAGCGTGGGAGGCGTGGATCTCTATGTGGGCGGCACCGAACACGCCGTGCTGCACCTCCTCTACGCCCGGTTCTGGCACAAGGTGATCTTCGATCTGGGCCACGTTTCCACCCCCGAACCTTTCCAACGCCTTGTCAACCAGGGACTCATTCTGGGCGAAGACGGGCAAAAGATGTCGAAATCCCGCGGCAACGTCGTGAATCCCGACGTGATCATCGGCGAATACGGCGCGGATTCCATGCGGCTTTACGAAATGTTCATGGGCCCCTTGGAACAAACCAAACCCTGGAGCACCACCGGCGTGGAAGGGGTTTACCGTTTTCTGGGACGCGCATGGCGCCTCCTGACCGACGAAACCTCCGTCGATGCCTGCGAACAGCAACTGACCCTTGCCCCTTCCGATCCCGCTGAGCGCGAAACCCTGCTGGCCACGGTGAAACCGCATGCCCTGATCTGTGACGCGCAACCCGCCCAAGCACAACTCGTCGTCCTGCATCGGACCATCCAAAAAGTCACCGCCGATCTGGATGCCATGGCCTTCAACACCGCCATTTCCGCCCTCATGGTTTTTGTCAACGAAGCCATGACCTGGCCCAACCGTCCCAAGGCGGTCATGAAGCCCTTCATCCTGCTGCTCGCCCCATTCGCCCCCCACCTGGCCGAGGAATTGTGGCGGATCATCGGCGAGACCAACACCCTGGCCTACGCCCCCTGGCCGTCTTTCGACCCCGCTTATCTTCAGGAAAACGAGGTCGAAGTGGTCATCCAGATCAACGGCAAGGTGCGCGAAAAACTCCGCGTTCCAACGGGCCTGTCCCAGGACGAACTCCGCCAGCGCGCCATCGACTGCCCACGGCTCAAGGAACTTCTGGCGGGGAAAACCATCCGCAAAACCATCGTCGTCCCCAACAAGCTCGTCAACCTGGTGGCGGGTTGAGTGGTCGAATTCGAGACAGACGCTTTCAATCAAGAACACCAGCCGGGAGCTTGCAACACACCGGCCATTATTCTAAGGTACCCTTGAATGAACCTGCATCTGGCATGTGAACCAATCGAGGGAATCGACGGAGAAAATCTTCGCCGGATGCATGATGTGCTGTCAAGCTACCTGGACATCCGGCGCGTCTGGATTTTCGGATCGCTGGCCCGGGGACGCAAATCGGACTGGCGTTCGGATCTGGATCTGGCTGTGGAAGGCCTGCCCGTGAATTTGCATGCGCGGTTTTGGTCCGAACTGGATCAAGCAGTTTCCATGCCGGTGGATGTGATTCGGTGGGAAACCGCAAGCGCCCTTTTGCGCGAAGAAATCACCAAGTGGGGAAAACTGCTTTATGAAACCTGACCCCGCCGCCCTGGCTTCGCTGAATGCCATTATTGGCCACGATATCGCCGCAATCGAGCGCCTGGATCTGGAATTGCAACGCATCGCCGCCTCCTTGAATTCGCCCGCTCCCGATTTCCGCGATCTGGCGGCCGCCGCCTACACATTCCACAATCTCTATAACGCTCTCGAAAATTCATTTGAACAAATCTCCCGCACCTTTGAAAACCACGTGGTCGACCAGGCTCAGTGGCACAAGGAACTGCTGAAAAAAATGTTCCTTTCAATCCCCAAAATCCGTCCCGCTGTGCTTCCTCCAAACCTTCGAAAAATACTTCACGACCTTCGAGGCTTTCGCCATATTTTCCGGCACAGTTACGATTTCGAATTGGACGCCGAACGTCTGCGTTATCTGCTTCAACACTGGAACTCCGAAAAAACGGATCTCATCAAAGCCATGCGGGATTTTGGCGCCACTCTGTTGTCAGCGTAAATGACTCCATTTACATCAAAACAGCCACGGCTTTGAAGAACGTGTAGCAAAAAACACCGCTTTTTCCGGCGGCGCGACGAAGATCCCGGATGCCCTCGCGCCATTGGGCGGGTGAAATCATTTTTTGACGGATCGCCTCGTCACGCGCAGCCTCCACCATGGCTATGTAGGTGTTGCGCGTAAATCCCCGCACCCATTCGGGACGGCTGGCATCGGCATAAACAAAACGCGGAGACACCTTCACCTTGCGAAACCCCGCCTGTTTCAAAAGGGGAAAAAGTTGTCTTCCGATAAGGGAATCCCCTCCCGCCCTGGCTTGCAAATCAATCAAGCATTGAATGGTTTTCCACGCCTTTTCGCTCCAGGGATGAAACAGGGTGGAGTCGTGATCCCCCTCAATCACCGTCAGGCTCCCGCCCGGTTTGAGCATTCTTTTCAAACGCCTCAAAACGAAAAGCGGTTTGGACAGGTGTTCGAGAACAAAACAAACAAACACATGATCAAAGGAGCCGGGAGGAAACGGCAGATCATTCAAATCCGTCTGTTGAAAATCGACATTGCGAATGTCCGCCCTCCGGACACGGCGGGCGGCAGCCCGCAGGGAATCGCCCGAAATGTCCACGGAAAGAAAACGGGCGCGGGGACTGTTCCGGGCCAGCAAAACCGTCTGCGCCCCCACCCCGCATCCCGCCTCAAAAATACGCTCACCGGCGGCGTAACGGACGCCGGCATGCAGCAATTCCGCCAAAACGCCGGCCTGATCCTGAAGCCGGACATCTTCCCGCTCGGAATAACCATGCACGTAACGATGATCCCGCTTCATGTCACTTGGCTGACACAGAAACCACGTTCGTGACCGCCGGAGTGAGATTGCACACCTCGCTGACGGTCGAAAACTGGTATCCTTGCTGCAAAAGACTGTCAAGAATCCGGGGCAGCGCTTTCACCGTGCTGAGATGAATATCATGACAAAGAACGATCGAACCGGAACGCACCTGGTTGGTGATGGAATTGAACAGCTTTTCCTCATCGTGTTGCCGCCAATCGCGCGGATCAACCGACCACAACACCACATCCAGATGATGTTTGACAATGCTCTCCCGCACCGAACTCCCATGGGCGCCATAGGGCGGCCTCAACAAACGCGGTTCATACCCCGTGGCATCTTTCACAATCTCCTGCGTATCGGAAATCTCCTTTTCCACCGCCTCGGCGGAAAGCTTGGTCAGCAAAGTATGGGAAAAAGCATGACTGCCCACCTCGTGCCCTTCCGCGGAAATCTGCCGCAAAATCCACGGATACCGTTTGGCATTCTGCCCAAGAACAAAAAAGGTCGCCTTGATGTTTCTTTCCCTCAAAGCATCCAAAACTTTATAGGTATAAGTTGGATGGGGGCCATCGTCAAATGTCAATGCTATTTTTTTGGAGTCTGATGTACCGGAACTCCACACATGAAAGGGTGTTGTCGTTTCATGTTTCGGTGGCGGAGGCAGGATTTCCACGGGTTGGGCGGGCAAACTCGGCGGCAAGGGTGGGCCCAATCTCTCGGTTGACGCCACATAATGGGGTTCATCTCCCTTCTCCGGCGCGCTGACTTTCCCTTCTGTTCCAACAGGCGCCGGACTGGCAACTTCCTTTGTCGCGATGTTGGTCTGGGAAACCGGCGGAACGGGCGCCGTCAATTTGACTTCCGCCGGTGGTTGGACAGGCGCCGGCGCCCGCTCAACCCGGTTGCTGGCCAAAGGCACGGTCGTCACGGAAACCGTCATGGACGGCGGCGCGGAAGAAGGCTCATAAAAATAAGCCAGCAGCCCGGCCAGTCCCATCAATAAAAAAAACACGCTCAAGTTTTTCTCGCTCATAAACGAAGGGCTTAACATACTCCAAGCCGGTATTTTGGCAATAGCAGAAGCATTTTCCCAAAAATGGCGCGGATTTGACTTTTCCCTCCCGCAAGGGTTGAATAAGCCGCATGGCTGAATCCGCCACCCCCTCCCTTCCCCGCAAGACCCGCATCATTGCCACCGCCGGTCCAAGCTGCGACAACCTGGACCAAATGCGTCTGCTGGCCAACGCGGGGGTTGATATTTTCCGCCTCAATTTCACGCACGCAAAATACGATTGGGCGGAATCCGTGGTCGCCCATGTGCGGCAATTGGAAAAGGAGTTGGGACGTCCTTTGGGCATCTCGATCGACACCCAGGGACCCAGCATCCGCACCGGCGAACTGGCCTCCCCCATCGAACTGCAACCCGGCAAGTTTTTCACCTTCACCGTTTGCGGGGAAAAACCGCCCGAAGGCGCCGGAACCACGGTCCAATACGACGGTTTCGTGGACGATGTCGGCGTGGGATCCCAAGTGCTGGTGGACAACGGCGTCATCCGGATGAAGGTGGTTGAGAAAAAGCCCCATTGCGCGATCTGCGAGATTCTCACGCCCGGCAGTTTCGGCAGCCGCCGCCACATCAATCTGCCCGGCTCGCACATCAACCTGCCCACCATCACCGAAAAGGATTTTCTGGATATTCGCTGGGCCATCCAGCAAAAACTCAATTTCATCTGCCTCTCCTTCATCCGCTCCGCTGAGGATGTGCAACAGCTCCGGGGCCTGCTCAACGCGGAAAAATCCGCCATTCGCATCATCGCCAAGATCGAGTGCCCGGAGGCTCTGGAAAATTTCGACGGCCTGCTCAAGACCGCCGATGGCATCATGGTGGCCCGCGGCGACCTGGGCGTGGAACTTCCTTACGAGGAACTCCCCGTGCTCCAACGCCAGATCGTCACCAAATGCCTCAAAGCCGGCAAACCGGTCATCGTCGCCACCCAGATGCTCGAGTCCATGGCCCAAAACCCCATGCCCACCCGCGCCGAGGTCACCGATGTGACGGTGGCCGTTTACGAACAGGCCGACGCCGTCATGCTTTCCGGCGAAACCAGCGTCGGACGTTACCCGGTCAAATGCATCGAAACCCTCGACACCATCGCCCGCCGGGTTGAAAGGGACCAGGAACACATGGTGTCATTCGATCTGGAAAACTCCGACGAATTGCAACGCCTGATGGACGCCGCCGTGGTGCTGGCCAACGATCTGCAAGCCAACGGCATTGTGGTGTTCACCCGCACCGGCCGCATGGCCCGCATGATTTCCCGGCTGCGACCGCGCCGGTCCGCAATCTACGCCTTCACTCCCGCCGAAAATGTGTGGCGCGAACTCTGCCTGCATTGGGGCGTCCGTTCTTTCCTCATGGAACTGAACACCGCCGATCCGGAGGCATCCGTCAACAGCGCTTTCGACATGCTCAAAAAACAGGGCTGCGTGAAAACCGGCGGCTGCCTGGTGCTGGCCTCCCAAGTCGAGGCCCACGGAACCCTGCACTATGCCATCCAACCCCGGCATGTTTGAGACCTCCCTCACTCCGCTCCATTTATCTGCCTGAATGACCACACCGCTCAAATTCTGGATCTTTTTCCACATCGGGGTTTTTGCCATTCTGGCTTTTGATCTCTTCCGGAAAACAAAAACCGTAAGCTTCAAGGAAGCATCCTTCTGGAGCATCCTCTGGGTCTCCCTCTCCCTGGGATTCAACGGCCTGCTTTGGCATTGGAAAGGGGCGGACAAGGCTTTGGAATTTTTCACCGGCTACGTAATCGAATATTCGCTCAGCGTGGACAATATTTTTGTTTTCGTTCTCATTTTCTCCTACTTCAAGGTGCCGGGCGAATATCAACACCGGGTTCTTTTCTGGGGGGTCGCCGGCGCCCTGGTCATGCGCGGCATCATGATCGGCGTGGGAAGCGCCTTGGTGGAACGGTTTCATTGGATTCTTTACCTGTTTGGCGCCTTTCTGGTCTTCACCGGCATCAAAATGATTTTCCACAAGGAGGATGACGCCGTGAACATGGAGGGCAATCCTCTGGTTCGGCTCTGCCGCCGCTTCCTTCCCATCAGCGCAAAGGACAACGGCCCCCGGTTTCTCGCGCGCGAAAATGGCAAATGGACGCTGACACCGCTTGCATTGATCCTGGCAACCGTGGAATCCACCGACCTGATCTTTGCCGTGGATTCCATTCCCGCCATTTTCGCCATTACCACCGATCCTTTCATTATTTACACCTCCAATGTCTGCGCCATCATGGGATTGAGATCCCTTTACTTCCTCATTGCCCGGGTGGTGGATCGCTTCATCTACCTCAAGTACGGCCTGGCCGTCGTCCTGAGCTTCATCGGCGTCAAAATGCTGGCGGCCAAATTCTGGCACATCTCCACCGCCCAATCGCTCAGCGTGGTGGGAGTGGTCCTCGGCATCTCCATCGCCGCCTCCATGCTCGCCACGCGTAAATCACACACTGGGGGATAAGACCCGACGCAAAAAAATCCTGTCAATCCTGTTGATTCTGTCTAAAAATCTGCCGCCATTTGAAGTTCCAAACAACATTCTTCCCCAAAAACATGACCACTGAATCCAAAATCCAAGTCGCCGTCATCATGGGCAGCAAATCCGACTGGGACACCATGAAAAACGCATCCGAAATTCTTCGCGAATTCGGGGTGCCCCACGAATGCCGGGTCATCTCCGCCCACCGCACGCCGGAACTGCTGGCGGAATTCATCAAGAACGCGGAAAAACGCGGACTGGAAGTGATCATCGCGGGCGCCGGAGGCGCCGCCCACCTGGCCGGCGTCGCCGCCGCCCACACCATCCTCCCGGTGCTGGGAGTCCCCATGGAAAGCAAGCTTCAGGGGCTGGATTCCCTTCTCTCCACCGTGCAAATGCCCGCCGGCATCCCCGTGGGAACCCTGGCCATCGGCTCCGCGGGCGCGCGCAATGCCGCTCTTTTCGCCATCGCCATCCTCGCCCGCCAGCAACCCGGCCTGCAGGAAAAATTGAAAGCCTTCCGCCAGGAGCAAAAACAAAAGATCATGAAGGAAACCCTGCCTTGCTAGGCTGAAGGTTGTCAGACTGAAGACAACCATGCAGGGACCAAGAACCGGGCGCGCCGCGAGGCAAAATAAAGCGGCAACAGCGTTCCGCCATTGTTCTCCGCCTCGGAACCGAGACGGGCTGAATCTGGGCTTTTCTATTTTCCACCGCTTCGAACATCCCTCAACCGGACTTCCCCAATCTTTCCATGAAACAAACGGGTGCCGGCTCGCCGCATGGCGCGGGGGCTGAAACCGTAATGCTCCTTGAAGAGCTTGGAAAAATGATAATAGTCCTCATATCCCACCTGCCGCCCCACTTCCTTGAGACGCAATCCCTGGTCCTGCAATAAATAGGTCGCCCGTTGGAGACGCAGCCGGATTTGGTATCCGATCACAGAAAAGCCAAAGCATTTCTTGAATTGACTGCACAGATGGGGAACAGACAGGCCGGCCCGGGCAGCCAGTTCCGCCAGATTCATCGGCTGGTCGAAATTTCTTTCAACAAAGGATTTGAGGGACATCAATTCCGGCGGCGCCACAACCTGACTTTCAGTCCATTTAAATCGCCGGCCAATCTCACGAATCCAATTGTGAAGGATGTTCCTGGCAATCACGGCATCCGGCCGGACATGGCTTGTCAATTCATAATGCAAATCGAGCAGGTGCTTATCGGTGGTGACGGCATCCGGCAGGGAAATGGCCGCATGGGCGGGCAATCCGCTTTCGGCCAGAAATTTCCCAATCAACCTCCCTTCGCCATGCAACCAGGAATGGCTCCAGGGTTTGTTGGGATTTCCATATTGGTGCCCATCCCGGGGCGTCCAAATGACCAGTGTATTTTCGGGATGCACCCCCCATCCCTCCCTCGTCTGGATAAAAACCTCCCCGTGAAACTGCATGAAAAGCCAATCGCCCGTGCCTCGGGGGCGCCGGACCACCCCGGGCCGCATCCTTTCCCGGATGCCAATCCCATGAATGCTGATGTCCGGGGAATCCACCGGCGGCGCGTCAAAAAAATATCGGATGCTCTTCATTCAGGAAAGATTGGAAGTTCTTAACATGAACATAACCATAAGAAAGCACATCTTTTTCATAAGACAACCCATTTTATTTACCCGTATTTATGGCAGAGTCATCTTGTTGTCTTCATTTGAAAAAACATTTTTTAATTCAACCCCTTTTCACCATGCTTGCCTCCCTCGCAAAAATCCAAAATCGAAAAACCGGACGTTTTTCATCCTGGGACACAACCGGACGCAACAACGACGTCTGGACCATTCCAGCCGGCAAATCGGCGGTGCTGGCGGACATCAAGGGTCCCGGCTGCATCACGCATATCTGGATGACCCAGCTCAAGCATTTTCGGGAATGCCTCTTGCGCATCACCTGGGACAATGCGCCTCAACCCAGCATCTTGTGCCCGCTTGGGGATTTCTTCGGCTTGGGTCACGGGCTGGTGTCTTCCTATCAATCCCTCCTTTTTTCGGCATCCACCCGCTTCCCTTATCAATTCAACAAGGGCTGCGCGCTCAATTGTTACGCCCCCATGCCCTTCCATCAACGCGCCGTCGTGGAACTGGTCAATCAAAGCCGTGAATCCCACATTCAATACTTTTATGTGGATTATGAAACGTGGGATGAACCGGAAAACGGCCAGGGTTATTTTCACGCGGAATTCCGGCGGGAAAACCCTTTCGGCGGCTGGGGACCGGAAATCTCCAACAACGAGAAAGACTCCCATCTCAGCAATATCGCAAACAAAGAACGGCTGGCTTGGGAAAACAACTATGTGATTCTGGAAACACGGGGCCGCGGCCATTATATCGGATGCAATCTCAGCGTGACCAATTTCAAGGGAACCTGGTGGGGGGAAGGCGACGACATGATCTGGGTGGATGGCTACAAGTGGCCTCCGGACCTTCACGGCACGGGCAGCGAAGATTACCTGAACCATGCTTGGGGAATGCAAGACAACGCCTTCCTGCGCAACGGCAGCTCCCTTTTCGAAGGACGGACCACGTTGGAGCCTTCCAATTCACCCTGGTCGTCGGAAGGCGCCTACCAAACCAGCTATGTGCATCACCTGGAAAATCCCGTGCGATTCCAAAAGGAAATCAAAGTCACCATCGAACATGGCCATGGCAACCACCTGTGCAATGAAATAAGCAGTGTGGCCTATTGGTACGCAGACCAGCCCTCCCCCGCCTGTCCGGTCCCCCCCATGGCCAAACGCCTGCCCGTCCTGCGGGACAACCAGGGAAAATGGCTGTTCGACAAAAAAAACCAGACAACCTCCCGAAAAATCAAACCCAACCGGGAAATGCTGAAAATGAAGGCACAATGGAAACGCCTGATGACAGGCAAGTGATGGAAGACTGGATTTCCGCTTTCGCGGGATAACGGCAGAACCGGGAACAGGAATCCATCAAACAAAAATCCAAACCTTCAGCCTTCCCACCTCGCAGAGGCTTCGGCGCAGCGCGGGAAACACCTGTTTTTCAGATCTCCCCTTTTTCGCGGATGAAATCGAACAGGGTTTCGCGCCAGTGCCGGATGGAATTGCCGGTGAGTCGTTTGTAACGGCTCTTGTCGAGGGCGGTGTAGGCCGGGCGGGGCGCGGTAAACTTGATGCTCGAACTGGAAATGGGCGCCACTTTTTTGCAGGCCGGATGCAATCCCACCCGCCTGGCAGTTTCCAGAAATTCCTCGGCAAAATCGTACCAGGACAATTCCCCCTCGTTGGTAAAGTGAATCAGGCCGGCGACCCGCCTGCGGGCCATGGCCACCAGCGCCGTGGCCAGATCCGGCGCGTAAGTGCAGTTGCCCACCTTGTCGTTGGCCGCCTCAATCCGATCCTGTTTAAAAATGAGACTGTGCATCTTGGAAAAAAAGGTCTTTCCCCCCGCCCTGAAAACCCAGGCCACCCGCACCACCAGGGCGTCCGGCATCGCCGACAGAACCAGGCGCTCGCCATCCGCCTTCGACCGGGCGTAAACGCTCAGGGGCGCCGGACGATCCTCCTCGTTGTAGGGCGACCTCTTTTTCCCGTCGAAAACGTAGTCGGTGCTCAAATGAACCATCTGGATGCCCCGGCGATGGCAAATGGCGGCAATGCGGCCCGGCGCATGGGCGTTGATCTCCATGGTCCGGTCCTGTTCCGTCTCGCACTGGTCCACCCTTGTCATGGCCGCCGCGTTGAAAATCACCGTGGGCTTGTACTTTTCAACCAAGACCTCCAGGTCTTTTTCCCGGCTGATATCCAGTTCATCATGCGCCACGCCCGCAAAAGGCACATTGGCCGCATGAAAATGCTCGCACAACGACCTCCCCACCATCCCGCCTGCGCCAAAAATTAAAGGTATCACACAGGGATTGTTAGCAGACCGCCCGACAAAAATCCAGCCCTGCCGACAAATTCATGGAATGCTCTCGGCGGTGTAACGCTGGACCTTCATTCGATCGGACCAATGATCCGGCGGCAGGCCGGCCTTGTGTTTGAGATGCGTCCAAAAATCGCGTTTGTCCGGAAGCTTTTCCCATACCGCCGGCAAAAAAGTGCCGCGATGACAGCCATCCTGGAGAATAAGCCCGTCAACGCCCGGACGGATCTGGGACAACAAGTCGCTTTCCGATGAAAAACTCATGGGCTCCGGACGGGTCAGGGCGGAGATATGGAGATCCACCTTCTTCAATTCATCCTGCCTCAAAGGCGGAAAACGTGGATCGGAAAAAGCGGCCACATAAGCGATCCGGGCGAGATTGGCCGCCAAGGGCTTCTCCCATTCGTCCAGGGTTCCCATGCAACCGCGCAATTCACCTTCGATCTCAAGGGTCACAAAAACGCAGCGGGGTTCGCGCAACTCGGGAGGATAATCGTCCGGGTCAATCTCCAGGGGTTCGTGACGCTCCATGCCGTGCCGGATGGATTTCCAGGCCAGTTGAAGAAGCGCCTCTTTCTGCTCGGGGGTAAAGCTCATGATTTTTTGGGTGTTTAGGCTGAAGACCGGCATCAATTGAAAGCCCATGCGCCGTATCCCACCACGCGTCCGGGGTCGCCTGCCGTGTCGCTGGAATCGCGAAGATCAAGGGTTTGGACTTTCAAACCGTGGTTTTTGGCGACTCGCAACAGGCCGCGAACGCCAATCTCTCCGCAGGCATCATGGGGACCGATGGTCTCCGGACGAAGGTTTTCGATGGCCTTGCAAGTGGCTTGGTCGGTTTGCCTCGCCGTTTCATGGTCGAGAAAATGACTGAGGTCCGAACTGGCCAGGATACAGGTTTCCGGACCTCCATAAAGGGCCTCCATCACCTCCGCCACCTGCCGGTCGTCGGCAATTCCCACCGCAATGGGAACAAGGACAAACTCCTTGAGGATCACCTGCAAAAAGGGAAGCTGGACTTCCAAGCTGTGTTCCTGCTCATGCGCCCGGTCCATCGTAACCATGCCAGGCAGCTTTTCCACCCGCAAGCAGGACTCCCGGTCAATGGAAACAGCCCCCAGCGGCGTCAAAAACGAATCCGCGGAAGAAAGCGCCATTCCTTTCAGGGGAACACGATGACAGGGCCCGAACAAGACCACCCGGCGGATGGTTTCCCGTCCGGCCGCCAGGCATTTGAACGCGGCGCCGGCCACCGGACCGGAATAAATATAACCGGCATGCGGCGCAATCACCGCCTTTGGAATTCCGGCGGACTTAACTTTTGCGGCATCGAGATGCGATTGGACTGTCCGGCGCAACTCTTCCGTATCCTGGGGATAAAACATGCCGGCAACCGCTGGAAAACGCTGTTTTTTCATGCCAGATCCTTTCAACCGGCTGCCTGAAGAATCTGCCCGGCAAGACGGAAATCCTCCTGCGTGGTCACCTTGAGATTGGTGGGCGGACATTCAACAATCCAGACGGGACGCCCCAACCGTTCCACGGCGCAGGCATCGTCCGTCACGACAATTTTCCGCCGGATCAGCGGTTCATAAGCCTCCTTGATGAGCGGGGTGAGAAACGTCTGCGGGGTCTGGGCCGCCCACAACATGGATCGGTCGGGAGTATCCTCGATGCGCAAATCCGCCCCGGCCTTTTTGATGGTATCCTTGACTCGGGCCGCCGGAATGACAGCCCCCCTGGAGCGCGCCCCCTCGACGCAACGGGTAATGATGTCATGGGTCACGCAAGGACGGGCGCCATCGTGAATCAACACCACCTCGGAGGAAGCGGAAACCTCCATCAGCCCGCACCAAACGGAATCCTGCCTCTCGACGCCGCCGGCGATAATCCGTGAAAGCTTTGTCACCCCATGCTCATCCGCAAGACGCCGATAATCCTCCCGACGGTCCTCGCGGGAGACCAGCACGATCTCATCCACAATGGAGGATCTGGAAAAAGCCAGAAGGCTGTGGGCCAGCAGGGGCCGCCCGGCAATGACCTGCCGCAACTTGTCCACCCCGGGTCCCATCCGCCGGCTGCTGCCCCCCGCCAGCACAATGGCCGAAATCACCTGCCGCCTCCCTTGGCCGGGAAACCTTGAAGTTCCGCAAACAACATGCGCCCCGCGGATGTTTGAATATTACCGCTGACCACCACATCGACTTCCTGCCCGATGAGCCGCCTGGCCTGGTTGACAACCACCATGGCGCCATCCGGAAGGAATCCCACGGCCTGGTCGGCATCCTTGCCCTCGCGAACCAGTTTCAAGCGCAAGCGATCGCCGGTGATCAGCGGCGGGCGCAGGGAATTTGCCAGCTGATTGATGTTCAACACGCGCACCCGCTGCAACTCCGCGATCCGGGCCAGGTTGTAGTCGGTGGTGGCAATGCGGGCATCCAGCACCCGGGCCAGATTGATCAACCGCGTGTCCACCGGATCCTCGCTCTCGGGAGTCTCGTGCACCTTCAATTCCGCCTCCGGCGCATCCCGAAGCTGGTTGAGAATGTCCAATCCATGGCGTCCGCGGGCCCGTTTGGTGGCGTCGGGGCAATCCGCCAGCGCCTGCAACTCATCCAGCACAAAATGCGGCACCACCAGGGTGTCCTCAAGAAAGCCGGATTTGCAAAGGTCGGAAATCCGCCCGTCAATGATGGAACTGGTGTCCAACAGAGTGTTGTACTCATGGGGTTCCCGGCGCATGAAACGCACATAGGGAATGATGAGACAGAACTCATCGCGATTGCTGCGCAGCGCGAGCATCATGCCCAGGTAACCAAAGATGAGAAAGATGCTGAGGTGGATGATCCATTGCACATCATCCGCGGCGTATTCAAAAAGACCCGAAGCCTTGATGAGCCATGCGAGAATCAAACCCAGCAGGAAACCAAAGGTTGCGCTGGAAAAGGCGCGGAGGGAAACCCCCTTGAGAAGCAAATCTGCCAGGATCACCATGAGCCCCAGCGCCAACCCCAAAAAGGCGCCCAGCCATGGTTCGGCATGCCAGAGGTGCTCGGTCTGGGCCAGATACCAACCCGCCGCGCCGCAGCAGGTCAGGAAAAGCACGCGAAAAAGAAGAAGGGTTCGATCCATTATTGTGGGCGGTTGGTCTGCCGGGGGCTGGGATACCGCTGCTCGCTCTTCTCCTGATGGAGAATCCCATAAACCCGCCAGTTGTGCACCAGTTTCGTCATTTCCTCGAAAAGGCCGTCGTTGGTCAGAAGTTTTCCGACTGTTCCATTGCCTTTCTGCACGCGCCGGAGAATCGCGTCGAGCCGCTCCGAATTGGTCTTCAATTTTTCGGTCAATTCGGTGAAACTTTTGATGCCCTTGGAGATGTTGCCAATGGCATCCTTGTCTCCAATCTCAGTGGAAAGCTTGCGTATCGCCTTGTTCAGTTCGCGAATGGTGTCGCCGGCCTGGTTGGCCATGTCGGTGAAATCAAAGGGATCCACGCCGCGGATCCGGTCACCCGCCTTGAGAAGAGGCTCGCTCCTGGACCCCTGGAGAATCACGATGTGCTTGTCGCCAAGGAGCCCCGATTGCTTGATCATGAAACGGGCATCCCTGCGAACGCCGGATCCCTCGAAAAGGTCCACCTCGATCATCACCTTGTCGTTTTCGGAATCCAGCTTGATCCGGTCCACCTTGCCAACCAGCACGCCCGCGAACAAAACCTGGGCTCCTTTGACCAGGCCGCCGGCGTTGCCAAACTCCACCTGGACCGGAAATCCGCCGCGAAAACGATCTCCCACCTTGCCAAAATGAATGATCAGGGAGCAGACAACCAGGATGCCCAGGAATACAAAAAGGCCGACCTTCCGTTCAATGTTGGTTTGCGAGCTCATGTGCTTGATGCGTTTTCCCGACGGCTCATCTTCATCGCGGCGGCTTCCTCCGACACGCCGTGAATGAAATTCTGCACAATCGGGTTGGAACACTGTTGTATCTGATCCGGGGCGCCGGAAACAAGGATTTTACCCTTGTGCAACATGGCGATCCGGTTACCCACCATGTAGGCGCTGACCATGTCGTGGGTGACCACAATGGTGGTGACATTGAATTCAAGCGCCAGTTTGAGGATCAGACGGTTGATGGAATCGGCGATCTGGGGGTCAAGCCCCGTGGTCGGCTCATCATAAAGCATGATGCGGGGGCGGTGGATGAGCGCCCTCGCCAGCCCGATGCGTTTGCGCATGCCGCCGGAAAGTTCCGCTGGTTTTTTGCCCTCCTGCCCCGACATGCCCACAGCCGCCAGCATCTCCGCCACCCTCTGCCGGATCTCCGGCATGCCCAATGTCCGTTCTTCAAGGAGGCTGAAAGCCACATTATGAAAAACATCCAGGGAATCAAAAAGGGCCGCGCCCTGAAAAAGCACTCCTATCTTGCGGCGGATCGGATTCAGCGCCCGCTCATTCAGCGGCGTCAAATCCTGGCCGTCGATCTTCAAACGCCCGCTGTCCGGCTTGACCAGCCCCGCAATGTGGCGCAAAAGCACGCTCTTGCCGCAACCGCTGCCTCCAATGATCACCAGCCTCTCCGAATCGGCAATATCCAAGTCCACCCCCTGCAAAACAGGGACGCTCTTGAACGACTTGCAAAGTTGTTGAATCTCAATCATGGGTGAATCCGGCCTTGGCTGAACCATGTTTTACATCGGTCTTCAGCCTTCGGTCTGTCATTTTTTATGGCGGAATGATCTTGCTCAGCAGCATGGTGGCAAAAAAGTTTGCGATCAAAATGGAAATGGACGAATTGACCACCGCCTCCGTGGTGGCCTTGCCCACCCCCTCCGCCCCCCCCTCGCATTGCATACCCTTGTGGCAACTGACGAAAACAATGATGAAGGAAAAAAGAAAAACCTTGATGAGACCGGTGTTGATGTCGTTGGCGTCGGTGTATTTGTACATGTTGTGGAGATAATACGCGCTGTCTATGCCAAGAACCTCGATGCTGACCACCCAGGAGCAGCAAATACCGGTCAAAACCGACATGGCCGTCAACAGGGGAAGCGAGATCACCATCGCAATCAGCCGGGGCGCCACCAGATAATCAACCGGATGCACCGCCAGCGAACGAAGGGCGTCGATCTGCTCCGTCACCCGCATGGTGCCGATTTCGGCGGCCATGGCCGCGCCCACCCGCCCGGCCACCATCAGGGAGGTGATGATCGGCCCCAATTCCCTCGCCAGGGCAATGGAAACCGCCGGCCCCGTCGAGGTGTCCATGCGCACCTTGTGAAACTGAAAATAGGTCTGGGCGGCAAAGACCATTCCGATAAACGCGCCCGTCAACAAAACGACCGGAAGGGATTTGACGCCGATGGCGTGCAGCTGCAAAACCGTCTCCTTCCAGCGCAAACGCTGGGTCGCAAGGGATTTGAATGAATCCCCGGACAACAGGGCCACTTCTCCAAGGTACTGGACAAAACCCAATACCCCGCGCCCCGCCATTTCAAAAAAGGCCGTCATGCGCGCAGGAGACTAAAGAAAGAATTCCCCGGGAGCAAGCCCGGCTTGACGCCAGCCGCCTTCATGCAATAATGGGCTCATGACCCTCTTCGAGAAAATCGCCGCGCGCGAAATTCCCGCGCAAATCGTTCATGAAACCGCCGATGTCATCGCCTTCCGCGATATTTCTCCAAAGGCGCCCACCCATGTGCTGGTGGTCCCCAAAAAAGCCATTCCCCGAATTGATGAGGCAACCGAAGACGACGCGCCCCTGCTGGGCAGGCTCCTGATGGAAGCCTCCGCCGTGGCGCGCCAACTCGGGCTGGCCAAAAGCGGCTATCGTCTGGTGATCAACAATGGCAAGGACGGCGGTGAATCCGTGCCTCACCTGCATATACACCTGCTCGGCGGCCGCCCCCTCGCCTGGCCCCCAGGCTGAAAAACCGCATCCGTTTTTCACATCAACTCCATCGGAGCGCTTCAAACCTTCAGTCTTCAGCCTTTTTACCCCCATGCATCGTTCAAAAGTCATCATTGTGGACGATGAAAAGGGAATGCTCCATTCCTGCCAGCGGCTGTTGCGGAAGGAGCCTTTTGAAACGCTCTTGACCTCATCATCCGAAGAAGCGCTCCAATGGCTGGCCCAACCCGGCGTCTCCGTCCTGCTCACGGATCTCAAGATGCCTTTCATG
Source organism: Verrucomicrobiia bacterium (assembly GCA_028687435.1). Lineage (GTDB taxonomy): Bacteria > Verrucomicrobiota > Verrucomicrobiia > JABWAM01 > JABWAM01 > JAQUAF01. The sequence continues at coordinate 23,621 of JAQUAF010000047.1, forward strand.
TCGGGAATCGACCTGATCGAAAAGGCAAAAAAAATTTCCGCCGACATTGTCTGCCTGATCCTGTCCGGAGAAGCCGACATGCACATGGCGTTGGAGGCCATCAACCGAGGCACTGTTTACCGTTTCCTGACCAAACCCTGTCATGACGAGGAATTCCGCCTGGCCATCCGTCAGGCCGTGGCCCGCCACAAGGACATCCTCAAACACAAAAAAACGGAAAACTCCCTGCGCGAGAGCGAACACCGTCTGAAAACCATCCTGGATGCCATCGACGCCGGAGTGGTCATCCTCGATGAAAAGGATCAACGAATCATCGACGCCAACCCTGCCGCAGTAAGGATCATGGGCGGCGATCGCAACCAGATCATCGGCGCGCATCACAACCAGTTCGTCTTTCACCGCGAAAACGGCAGGCTGCCCCCCATCGAACCGGATCATCTCCCGCCCCCCTCCGAACAGGTCATCCTGACTCCGGAAGGACAGCCCATGTCCATTCTCGAACGTTTGAGACCCATCATCCTGGATGGGCATCATTACATCCTGGAAACCTTCATTGACATCACGGAACGAAAATTAATGGAACAGCTGCTGGAAGACAGCCGAAAACGATATCAGGATCTGGTTGAAACCGTTGGGGATTGGATATGGGAAATCAATCCTCAAGGGGTGTTCACGTTCTCCAACCCCCAAGTGGCCTCGCTGCTGGGATATGATCTGGCGGCGCTGCTTGACAAAACTCCGTTCGATTTCATGATTCCTGCGGAAGCAAAACGGGCCAAGACACTGATGCAAAAGTGCATGACCGATGGCAAACCCATCCCCACCTTCGAGGCCATCTTCCTTCACAAAAACGGCCGTCAGGTCCTGCTGGAGATCAGCGGCGTGCCTTTCATGTCAAAAAATGGCGTTCTGCTGGGTTGCCGGGGAACCAGCCGGGACATCACGGATGCCAGACAGGCCAAGGAAAAACTCCGCGCCACGGAATTGCTCCTTGCCGAGGAGCACGAACGGCGCCGCATCGCCAATCATCTTCATGACCGGATCTGCCAATATCTGGTCGGCGCAACCATGAAACTCGCCTCCTTGCAGGAAGCCGGCAAAACGGATCCAAAGACCATCCGGCTGAGGGAAGTCTCATCACTGATCGAACAGGGGACGCGAGACATCCGCCTGATGATCTCCCAGCTCCACCCCCTCGAACCCAACCACTCAAACCTGAAAACATCCATCGAACGGCTCCGAAAAAAAATGCAAAGCCTCTTCGGGCTGAAAATCAACGTTCGCCACGAAAAACTGCCCGAAACCATGGACAGCCAGACGGTGACCGTTCTTTTCCAATGCGTCCGTGAACTGCTGATGAACATTGCAAAACACGCCAAGGTCCGGGAAGCCAGCGTCTCGATTGGACAAAACAATGGATTTTTACAGATCTGCGTTGAAGACAATGGAACTGGTTTCGACCCGGCCCATCTGACACAGCCGCCTGGAACGGCGGGTGGTTACGGACTGCCAAGCCTCCCATCCCGCCTCAAGCCGCTGGGCGGATCTTTTTCCATCCGATCCAAACCCGGCCGCGGAACCAAGGCCACCCTCGCCGTGCCATGGCCGGCGAAGAAACACCCCGCAAATCATGAAAACTAAAATCATCCTGGTTGACGATCACAAAGTGGTGCTCGAAGGTCTCCATGCCCTGCTTGAACAACAACACGACATGACGGTGGTTGCCGAAGCGGACGATTCCCGCATCGCCGTGCAAAAGGCAAAGGAGTTGCAGCCCAACATCGTTCTCATGGACGTCGCCATGCCCGGTCTCAACGGCATCGAAGCCACGCGCCAGATCACATCCGAAAACCGGCAGGTCAAAGTCATTGTCCTCTCCATGCTCGCCGACCGGCGAACCGTGGCCAAGGCATTCGGCGCCGGCGCAATGGGATACGTCCTGAAGGAATGCGCCTCGCGCGACATCATCCAGGCCATCCGAACCGTCATGGGCGGCCACGTTTACATGAGCAGCCAGGTGGCCGGCATCGTGGTCGAGGATTATGTGCAGAACATGCCCCGGCTCAATCCATCCGCCCTGCCCATCCTCTCCGCCAGGGAACAGGAAATCCTTCAACTCCTCGCCGAAGGCCAGAGTTCCAAGGAAACCGCCTCAACCCTCCATCTGAGCGTCAAAACCGTGGACGCCCATCGCAAAAAAATCATGGACAAACTGGCCGTGAACAGCGTGGCGGAACTGGTCAAATACGCCATCCGGGAAGGTCTGACCTCCCTGGAATGACCCTCCGCCGCGTTTTTTTCAAAAAAGGGGTTAGGTTTTTTAACCCCCTAAATAAGGTTTTGGCCAATTTACGGCATCCCCCTTTCTGGCGTAGGGTGGAATGTGAAAATTGATTTGGATTCCGGAATGAAGATACGCCTGATGCTTGTGGACAAACAGAGAATGCTCCTTGAGGGGCTGGACGCCTTGTTTTCCCGCAAAAAGAACATCCGTGTGGTGGCCAAGGCGCAGACAGCCCAGGACGCCATAAGGGAGGCGCGGCAGGTTTCCCCGCAGGTGATCATTACGGAAGTCTCCCTCCCCGACATGAACGGACTGGAGGCAGCCCGGCGGATCCTCGCCGCCTGTCCCAAAACCCGGATCGTGATCCTCACCACATTGTCCGACCGCCTCACGGTGGCCAGAGCCTTCAACATCGGCGTCTCGGGTTTCATGCTCAAGGACTCCTCGTTCGAGGAACTGCTCCAGGCTGTCCGCTCGTCAATGAAGGGGCAAATCCATCTCAGCCCGCGGGTGTCGGGAGTCGTCATTGAAGATTATGTTAAAAACCTGGCCAGACGCCCGGCGCTTTCATCCTCCACTCTCACCCCAAGGGAACAGGAAGTCCTCCAACTCGTCGCCGAAGGGCGAAGCACGAAGGCCGTGGCAGCCACCCTCCAGGTCAGCATCAAAACCGCCAATGCCCACCGCAAACAAATCATGAATAAAATGGGTTTTAAAAGCCAGGTGGATCTTGTTAAGTATTGCATCCGCGAAGGGCTCATTCATCTGGACTCCCCATGAAGACAACTCTTCATCACAAGTTCCTGGCGCTCGGCATTGCCATTCTGCTGGCGCCCTTTGCGATGATCATCGCCCTGCTGTGGATCCAGAACCTCCGGCAGACGGGAAACTTCGATCTGCTGCTCCAGCAGATTGTGTTCCTGGCCGCCCTCGTCCTCGCGGGCGTTCTCTGGCACATCAAAACCCGGAAAATCACCAGGGAAATCGAACACTGCGTCGGCCAGCTCTCGCATAGCGCGGAACGGATCGTGGATGCCACCAACCTGGTTTCCGACTCCAGCCAGATTGTCGCCGCCGGCGCCTCCAAACAATCCGCCTCCCTCCAGGAAACCAGCGCCACCCTGGAGGAAATATCCTCCATGACCCGGCGCAACATGGAAGACACCCGGCAGGCCGAGGACCTCTCCTCGGAAGCCGTCAAGGCCTGCGAAAAAAGCGTCCAGACCATGACTGAATTGAATGACGTCATGACCGAAATCAAACAATCCAACGCCGAGTTCCGCAAGATCATCCAGACCATCGACGAAATCGCCTTTCAGTCAAACATCCTGGCTCTCCATCCCGCCGTGGAAGCAGCCCACACGGGCGAAATCGGAAGCGATTTTTCAACGGTGGCCGTCGAAATCAAAACCCTGGCCCAGCGCACCGCGCAGGCCGCCCGCAACACCGCGGAAAAAATTGACACGGCCATCGCTCGCAGCCAGACCGGCGACAAGACCGTCAATAAAATGAGGGAGGCCCTGCTGTCCGTCGTCCAGAAAATCCAGAAGGAGGACAAATTGATCTGCGACATTTCCGCCGCCTCCACCGAACAAACAAAGGAAATCGGCCTCATCAACACCACCGTCAGCAAGATCGACCAGGTCACCCAGTCAGACGCGGCCACCGCTCAAAAAACCGCCGGCGTGGCCCAGGAACTCAATGCCCTGTCCATCCAGCTCAAGGCCGTGGTCAACAATCTTTCCAGGCTGGTCCACGGAACCTGACCCGCCTTCCGCTCCCATTTTGCGGCGGGGACACATTGCGCGACTCCCAGGGACGCTTTCGCGGAAATGACGAAAGGGAAATTGGAAAAATGACCTTTGCATTCCAATCCGGTCATTTTGATCCGCCCCCGCCAAAATGCTCGCCAACCGGCAGGGCTTGGCTATAATGACAGTCAACCCACCCGCCATGGCTGCTGATATTGAAAACTTTTATGTTTTTGCCGAGGACCGCCAGACCTATGGTCCGGCCGATGCCAATTTGTTGAGGGAATGGGCCATGCAAGGATCCGTATCCGCGGAATCGTGGGTTTACTCCGACACCGCCAATGCGTGGTCCAAGGCGAAAGAACTGCCCATCTTGAAGGATTGCCTGACCTCTCCCACCCCCCATTCCGAAACCATCCGCGAACCCACCGGACTCAAAGGCAGCCAGTTGCGGCGAATCCGTCTTTTCTCCGACATGTCGGACACCCAAGCCGAACAATTCGTGAACCTGGTTGAAAAAATCAAGGTGCGCGCTTTTCAGGCCATCGTCAAACAGGGCGAACACGGCGATTCCATGTTTCTGATTCTCGAAGGCGAGGCCAGGGTTTTTGTCAGCAGCGATGGAAAGGAAAATGCCATTGCCACACTCGGGGTCGGCGACTTTTTTGGTGAAATGGCCCTGCTCGATGCCGGTCCGCGCTCGGCCAATGTCAGCGCCAACAAGGATTCCACATTGCTGAAACTGTCAAAGGCCGCATTGGAACAGTTGGTGATGGAAAAGCCCGATCTGTCCGCCCGTTTTCTCATGGCCATGAACCGCCTCCTCAGCGGACGAATCCGCCAGACCAATGACCGGTTCACCAAGGCCCAATTATTCAACCGGGGCGCCTCCGGACAGGTCAATCCGCCCAGTTCCATGCGCTGGACCCGGCAGTGATTGATGATTCAAGATTCACGATTCAAGGCTCAAGGTTCCGGTTTTCTGGCGGCATTCTCCCGCCCCACTGCCGGGGACTCAGCCCGTCTGCTGCTGATTTTCTACGCATCATCCCTGTTTTTCAAAAATACCGCCACCCTGCAGGCCGCATTGCTCCTGTCCGCCTCCATTCTTATTTTTTGGGACCATCGCAAAAACTGGCGCTCAACATGGACTGAAACCCGGTGGGTTCTGGGACCCCTGCTGGTTTTTTCGCTCTGGATCCTGCTCACCAGCCCTTTCTGGCGGGAACCCCCCATGAATTCATGGGATCCGAACAGCTGGGACATGCGCCAGCCGTGGTTCAGCCTGAATCTTTGGAAACGCGATCTGGCCCAACCCATGCTGGCGATGTGCTGCGGCTACTGGGCGTTTCGGGACGATCCCTGGCGGCGGCGGATTTTCACCGGCCTGGCTTTTGTGCTGGCGGCGCTGCTGGTCAAATGCCTCATCCAATACTACGCGGGCGAAGTCGCCGACTTGGGACGCAGCGTTTCCCCTGAAAATCCAATCGTCAAAGGAACCCTCTGGGTGCGGGGATTTTCACGCGACAACAATGCTTTTTCCTACATTCTGGTCCTTCTCACCCCGGCAATTCTGTGGCTGGTCTTTTACCGCCCCCGGGGGTGGCGCGGCTGGCTGGCCTTTGCCGCCGCCCTTGTCCTGCTTTACCTTCTTTTCATCAACAAACGCCGCGGCGCATGGCTGGCGGTTTATATCGAGCTGTTCATCCTGGCTTTTTTCATGGGACGGCGGCAACTCGCGATTTTCCTGATCGGCACACTGATCATGACCGCCGCCGCGTACCAGGTGCGCCCCCAGTGGTTTGTGCGCGACTACGACGCCAACGCAACATCCGAGTTTGAAAAAAACTCCAGCCGCGATCTGATTTTCAAAAATGTGACGCCCCTCATCCGCCAGCATCCCTGGGTGGGTGTGGGATATGGCAAGGACACCGTGGTCAAGAACTACTGGCACAAAATTTACCAGCACACCCACAACGCCTATCTCAATGTGCTCCTGGCCTCCGGCATCCCCGGACTGCTCATCTGGCTGGCCGCCTTGGGAACCTACGCCTGGCGCTTCTGGCGCCATCGCGCACTCGACTGGACCGCGCGCATCGGACTGGCTTTCCTGATCGGCTTCTATGTCCGCAATCTCACCGACGACATCTGGACGGCCAGCCTTGCGGAGCTTTTCTGGTTCCTCGCCGGCGTCCTCATTCCAAGCCGCCCCCAGAATGAAGTCGAACCGTCCCCTCGCATGCAAGCCCTCCGGTTGAAGCCGGACTCCGTTTGATTTCATCCAATCATACGCCTCTCATCGCCCCGGTCCTTCACCATCCAACAAGTCGTGAACCTGCTCGGAAGTGATCGGCGGAACATCCGGAGAAATCTCAAAAACCGGGAAAGGCTCGTTCTTCCCGCTTGCAGGCTTCATCATGGCATCAAATGCAATGATGCCAATCTGGTCAGACTCCTCATCATCCATTTTTATCCCGTTTTGCCATCCGCGCCGACAGGATGGCGACAAAAGGCATGGGCAGCAACCCCATCGTCAAAATGGCCGGAATGGCCACGCCATGTTGATTGGCAAAACCGGCAAGAATGGTGATCATCGATCCAAATCCCCACGATCCGCCCACCAGCAATCCGGTCCGCAACCCGGGCGTCAATCCCCGGGCATGGCGGGCGGCATTGGCCACCAAGGGAAAAAACGCCCCGCCCATGCACAATCCGGTGGGGATGCTCAGGATCATGGCCGCGCGGACCGATGGCGCATGGGTGAGCGCCGCATAAAACGGCAAGGCAAGGAATTGCCCGGCCGCCAGCAATTTGAACCGCCCCACACGATGGGCCAAATATCCCCAAAAATACGAACCAGCCGCGGAACTGATCCCCAGCAAAAGCAAGGTAACGCCGCCAGCCAGAAAACCCTCCCGTCCAAAGCATGCCTCCATATGGGCGGCCAGAAACGCCATCAACAAACAGCTGCTGGCGGCCATGAGGCTGGCCATGGTCATGATGACTGAAAAAGGCTGCGACGGGGAATGCTCCATCACCGCCGGATGTTCGCCGGAAGCAAACACCGCCCGGGAACCGGGCAACCGGAACATCAGAGCCAAAGCCAGCAAAACGCCAGGCGCCGCAAACAGCCAGAAATACTGGAATTGATAATGGGCCACCCACTGCGTCGCCGCAACCCCGGCAATGGAAACTCCCAGAAATCCTCCGGAAAGAAAGATGGACACGCCAAGATTCTGCCGTTTGCCGCTGGCCTCCTGGGCGGCCATCAAGGCCGGCGGGTGATAAATCCCCACACCAAGGTGGCCGATCAGAAAAAGGATCGATGCGACAAGATAGGATTCCGTAAATCCCACCAGGCAAACCACAGTGGCCAGCAAGGGGCCTGTTGCCAAAAACGCCGGAAACCGCCGGTGCGAAGTGAAATATCCGGCCACCGGCTGCACCAGGTTCATGAAAACACCCAGCCCTCCAAAAAGCATCGCCATCTGGCAAACCTCCACATGCAGATGCCGGGCAAGAGCCGGAATCAACGGCGCCAGCAAACCGCCATAACAATCCACTGTGGCATGGCCAAGAGTCAACACCGTCAATCGCGCGCGTTTTGTCGGGGAATCCATGATTAATCAAGCCGCGCTCCCGCCACGGCGGGACGGCAGTTCGACGGGACATGCCCGGCGCACGACGCAAAAAGAATGCCTGAGCGCCAAAATCACATCCAGGATGGCTGTGTCACCTTCAACCTTTCCAGGAGGATGACACAGGCTCCCAGCCTGTGAAAATTTTTCGGAATTCTCATGCTCAACATTGAATTTCATAAATAAAAAACCCTGACCGCTTTGGAGGCGGGCAGGGTTTCAAAAAAGGTTGAAAACTTTGTTACACTCTGCGGGCCTCCAAGGTTGAGGTGATCGTATATTTCGCAAACGGCAGGACCTGATGACGCCATGCGGCATTCGTCAAGCCAAAGGGCTTGTTCATCATGACTGCAAAATGCCGGGTGAAGTTATTCATGGCTGTGAATGATTGATACCCCTACCATTCTTTTTCCGGGTTGTCAAACCCGGTTCAATCGAACCGGTAATTCTTTCTGGCAGCCTGTTCATGAATCGCGCCGATCATGGCGGCATCCAGCGTGGCGCCTCCGTCCTGTTTTTTCGCCTGTTCAGCCGCATACCGGGCCCGTTCGACGCTCAACTGGCTGATGCGCGCCTGAATCCGTTCCCGTTCCGCCGCCCTGCCTTCCACATAGGCCTTGCGTTCGGCCTCGTTCATCGAGCGCATTTCCGCCGGCAACGCGGCGGGTGACACTTGTGATATCTCCACCTTCTTCTCCTTCAGGGCGTCCACCAGATCCCAATCGCTGTTCCGATAGTTTGCGGAAGCCTTGGCCATCGACCTTTGCACCATGCTTCCCTGCACCCTGAGAGAAGCCGCATTCGCATCCTGCGCCGCCTGGCGCGCCCGGCTTTCTTCGCCTTTCGCCCCAAACGCAATATAAGTGGCGTTCAATTTTTCGCCCAGTTCGGCGATCTCCCTGTCCTGCGGCGCTTCAAAATGAACCACCGCCCGGTTGTGATCGATGAACAAATACTTGCCGTCGGCCAGCGTCGCGCCGGATTTCCACTGGCCATCGACCCCTTCCCTCTCGACACCGCAAAAGATGGTGTTCACCACAATCCCCTTCCCGATCGCAGTCTTGCACGCCTGACGAAAATCCACCGACCCTTGCGTGAACGGTTCGTTGCCGGCAATGAAGATGGCCTTGTAATCGTCCGGCGACTTGCTCCATTCCAGATCCTTCACAGCGTCGTTGATCACCCAGCCGCAAAACTCATCGCCGCCGTTGGTTTTGAGCTTGAAAAGCTCCTCGGAAATCCTGTCCAGATCCGTCGTCAAAGGCTGGACGCGGCGGATCCATCCGTTCTTGAGATTCAGCCCGTTGTTGCCATATTCATAAAGCGCCACCTGCACCTCCGGGCGTTTGCCATCCCGTTTGGCGCTGACAAACTCATTCACAATCTTCCAAAGCTGCCCCTTCGCCTGTTCGATCAATCCCTCCATGCTGCCGCTTGTGTCCAGAAGTATAGCAATCTGGACCAGAGGTTGTTTGTCCGTTGCAACCGGGACCTCCCTTGCGCCAGCCTCGCGCAAAACCGGAATGCCGGCAAAAAAAACAAACGTTATCATCCATCCCATCCAATCGATCAGTGTCTTCATAAAATTCCTTTCATTTGCTGATTGGACGGGAAAACAACGCCCGTGCTCCATATTGTCTTTGAAAGGTTGCTCCCGAGGATTAAAAACCTCCTGCATCTGGCCGTCCGGGAGGCCGGCCCTCCATAGACTAAAAAGCGGAGGGCGGGCCGTCGCCTCGCTGGCCTCTCCGAAAAATTCGCGTATTTAACACAAAATGCGAATTGCTCACCGCTGCCCCCTTGACCTGAATTGGACGGAGCCTTAAAGGAAGAACAGCCATGCGCCGTTTTTCCCTCATCCTGACCGGCATCGTTCTGGTGATCGCCTGCCTGCGACTGCCCCTGCTGGACGCGCCCATGGAACGCGACGAAGGCGAATATGCCACCATGGGATTGGGCATGCTGCGGGGAACACCGCCATACCAGGAAACCTACACCATGAAATGGCCGGGGACCGCCGCCATGTACGCGTTGATTTTCAAATGCCTGGGACCCACCACACGCGCGCTGCATGCGGCATTGCTGATCATCAACGGGCTGGCCGTGATTCTGGTGGCGCTGACGGGCCGCCGTCTGCTGGGAGCAAGGGCGGGATTGTTCGCGGGCGCAGCATATGGAACATTGACCCTGGGGCTGGGACTGTACGGTCCATGGCTGAGCGCCGAACACTTTGCCGTGATGTTTTTGTTGTCGGGCATCTGGGTTTTGCCCTCCTCCCCGGAAGACAAGCATGCCGGCTGGCGGCTGGGGCTGGGCTGTCTGTTGCTTGGGCTGGCGCCGGTCCTCAAACAACACGCAGCGTTCCCCGCCGGAGCGTGGCTGCTGGCTGCCATGCACATGATCTTCAACAACCCGGTTTCCCCGCGGTCAAAACGCTGGCTTTGCATGGCGGTCATGTCCACAGGATTCATCCTTCCCGCGGTCGTCACCTGCGCCCTCATGAAACTCTGCGGCGTATTTTCCACGTTCTGGTTCTGGACCGTCATCTACGCAAGCCAATACGCGTCGGCGGTTCCCCTGTCAACCGGCTGGGAATACTTTAAAATCGGCGCGGGGCAGGCGGCGGCGG
>JAQUAF010000047.1:34022-44593 GCA_028687435.1 Verrucomicrobiia bacterium
AAACTCTGCGGCGTATTTTCCACGTTCTGGTTCTGGACCGTCATCTACGCAAGCCAATACGCGTCGGCGGTTCCCCTGTCAACCGGCTGGGAATACTTTAAAATCGGCGCGGGGCAGGCGGCGGCGGACGCGCCCCTGATCTGGCTGCTGGCGGCGGGAGGGTTTTTGTTTTTATGCCTTCGTTCCAAACACCGGGGAATTCAAGGCATGACACCGGGTTCCCATCACGATCCGCTCCAACCGGCGCGGCGTCATCTCATACCCGGCACGCTGGCGGGAGCGGCGGCGGTCTGCGCGGGATTCATGTTCCGCGGGCAATACTTCATCCTGCTGGCCGGTTTCGCATGGGAAAAACTGCTTGGCTTCCTGGCGCCTCTGTCCGGCAAACTTCGCCTTGCAGCGGCAACAACCATCGCCGCAACCGCTTTCGGCGCGCTGCTGGAACCTTTTCTGCTGGGAATGTTGCGGACCCCCAACCAAATCTGCCGCGTGGCCTATGGAATGAATCCCTTTCCCGAAGCCCCGGTCGTGGCGCAATACCTGCGTGAACACACCAAACCCCATGACCGGGTGGCCGTGCTCGGATCGGAACCGGAAATCTATTTCCTGGCGGATCGCCGCCCCGCCAGCCCTTATCTTTATGTTTATGAAATGATGAAGCCGCACTCCCGCGCGCGGCAAATGCAGGAGGAAACCATCCGTTCCATCGCAACAGCGCGTCCAACCTTTCTGGTGGTGGTGGACGTGCCAACCTCCTGGGGCATCGGCAGGGATTCCGGGCTGGCTTTGCTGTCCTGGCTGGACGCCTTCACCCGCAACCATTACACGCTGGAAGGAGTGCTGGACCTGGTGACGGAAGACCGGACCATTGTCCGATGGGGGGAAGCCGCCCGCGCCCATCAAACGCAGTCGCCTTACACCATCCGCATTTACAAGAGAACGAATGGACAAGCATTCCCCAAACCGGAAACCTGATTCAAAAAAGTGTGGCGCTTCCCAAAAACGCTTGTTAGTTTCGATCTTCCATCCCCTTTCATCCAATGAAAATCTCCGTTATTTTAGCCCATCCCAAAAGCGGCAGCTTCAACCATGCCCTTGCCGCCCGGATCGTCAAAACCCTTCAACAGCCGGGACATGAAGTGTTCTTTCACGACCTGTACGCGGAACAATTCGCCCCCGTGCTGCCCGAACAAGAGCTTGCAAAAGGCAGCAGCCTTCCCCCCGAAATCAAACGGTATTGCGATGAAATCCTGGCCTCGGACGGCATTGTCATCATCCATCCCAACTGGTGGGGACAACCCCCGGCCATTCTAAAAGGCTGGGTGGACCGCGTGCTGAAACAGGGCATCGTTTACGAATTCCGCCAGGGGGTGGGAGTGGGAATGCTCAAGGCCCGCGCCATCGTGATCAATACCAGCAACACCCCCGAAAAAGACGAATTGGAAATGTATGGCGATCCTCTCGAAACCCTCTGGAAACGCTGCATCTTCGGGCTTTGCGGAGTGAAACATGTCGTTCGCCGCAACCTGACCTCGGTGATCATGAGTTCCGGGGAACAGCGCAAGGCATGGCTGGATGAAGTCGAAAAACTGGCCCGGAGCGAATTTCCGGCCTCCAGCTGAAAAATCGCCGTGCACGAGGTGGGAATCATCCAGAACGCCCTGGCCATGGCCGTCGAAGAGGCGCAAAAGCAAAAGGCCGGGCGAATTGTCCGAATGGAAATGCGCATCGGACGGATGTCCGGTGTTGTGTCTGATGCGCTGAGGTTTGCTTTCGAGGTGGTTTCCCAAGGGACCCTCGCCGAAGGCGCCACTCTGGAAATCACCGAAGCACCGGTTTCCTGCCGCTGCCGGGCCTGCCAGCACGATTTTGAGCCGGCGCCGGACAATCTTCTGTGTCCGGAATGCGGCGCGTCCGATTTTGAATTGCGCCGGGGAAGGGAAATCGAACTGGCCTCGCTGGATGTAAGCTGAATCAACCATTCCGGCCCGGCTGACCGCTTGCTTTCCGCCAGGGAGTGGTGTTTATTGCCTCCGCCATGTGTGAAGAATGCGGTTGCTCAAAAAATGTCCCTGTTCGCATCGGTGATTCGCCAGGCCATTCGGCCGTCGGCGGACATCATCATGCGCACCCCCATCCTCATCCCCATCCCCATCCTCACCACGACGGGCATGATCACAACCATGTCCACCCACACGAGGAACATCGCCATGTGGAAGTCAACCAATCGATCTTTGCCCGGAATGACCGCATGGCAGAACAAAACCGCGGGTTCTTCAAGGCCAAAAAACTGCTGGTTTTAAATGTTCTGTCATCGCCCGGATCAGGCAAAACCACCCTGCTTGAACGGATGGGAACCGATCTGGCCGGACGATTGCGGATGGGAGTGATCGTGGGGGACCTGGCCACCGACAACGATGCCCGCCGGCTGCGCACCAGGGGCCTGCCGGTGATTCAAATCGCCACGGGAACACTTTGCCATCTCGATGCCGCCATGGTGCAACAAGCCATGGAAAAAATGCCCCTGGACCAGATGGATCTGCTGGTCATCGAAAACGTGGGCAATCTGGTCTGTCCCGCCTCCTTCGACCTGGGGGAAAAAATCCGGGTGGTCCTGCTCTCCTCCACCGAGGGCGAGGACAAACCCCTCAAATATCCCCCCATTTTCCAAAGCGCCCATGTCGTCCTGGTCACCAAGATGGACATGGCCCAGGCAGCCGGATTCGACCGCGAAACCGCGCTCAACAACATCCGACGGGTGGCGCCACAGGCCGCAGTCATGGAAATCTCCTCCAAAACCGGCGCCGGAATGGATGCCTGGTATTCCCACCTTTCCAGCCAGCGCCCCGCTTGAAATCCTGTCAGCCCGGCTGCACACGGCTGATTGCCGCACCCCTTCCCGGAACCTTTGCGCCCGCTCCCCGCAACGCCAAAAAATGGCAAGTAGTTGGCAAAACATGAGTGGCGCCTGTTTTCGAAGAGAGTAACCTGTGTCCTTGCGCAGGTGCGTTGCGAAAAAAGATTGAAGTGTGTTGGACTTGAACGCGAAACGGCTCAACGACATCGGCATCAGGGAAACGACATTTTTTTGTCGCAGTTTTCGGTTTAACATTTAATCTTTCAGCCATCTTTTTAATTTTTCCCATATCATGAACATTCTCGTTTTAAACAGCGGTTCATCCTCCATCAAATTCCAGCTCCGTGAAACCGCCCGCGAGCAGGTCCTCTGCAAGGGGTTGATCGAAAGAATCGGCGAACCCAAGGGCGCCATCAGCATCACCGCCTCCAACGGTCGCAAGGTCGAACGGAACCACCCCCTGTCCAACCATGCGGAGGCGCTGGAAAAATTGATCCAACTCCTGGTCAGTCCGGAACTTGGGGTGTTGAAATCCCTGGCCGACATCGGCGCGGTGGGACACCGCGTGGTGCATGGCGGCGAGGATTACTCGGGCTCCATCCTCATCAACGATGCGGCCATCAAGCGCATCGATGAACTCAGCGAACTGGCGCCCCTCCACAATCCGCCCAATCTCAAAGGCATCCAGGCATGCAAAAATCTGATGCCCAGCGTGCCGCAAGTGGGGGTTTTCGACACGGCCTTCCATCAAACCATGGACCCGGTGGCCTACATGTATCCTCTTCCGCGGGAACTTTACGAAAAACACAAGATCCGGCGTTACGGTTTCCACGGCACCAGCCACCGTTATGTCCATGGACGGGCGCGGGCCCTGGCCGGTTTGGAAAACAAACCCTGCCGGATCATCACCGCGCACCTCGGCAATGGCTGTTCGGCCGCTGCCATCCGCGACGGCAAGGTCGTTGACACCACCATGGGCTTCACCCCCCTCGAAGGACTGGTCATGGGCACCCGTCCGGGAGACATCGATGCCTCCCTGCCCTTCTACCTGCTGGATCGCGGCATGCCCGAAAAGGAAATCATCACCCTGTTGCAGAAAAAATCCGGACTGCTGGGAACGTCCGGGGGCGTTTCCAACGACATGCGCGTCCTGCTCAGGGAATCCGCCAGCAAACCGCTGGCCAAACTGGCGGTGGACGTGTTTTGCTACCGTCTTAAAAAATACATCGGTTCCTATATCGCCGCCTTGGGCGGCCTCGATGTGCTGGTCTTCACCGGCGGCATCGGCGAAAACGCCACCCCCGTGCGCGCAAAAACCTGCGAAGGCCTCGATGCGCTGGGCATTGAACTCGATCCCAAACGCAACGAGGAAGGCGTCCGCAAGGAAGCCCTCATCTCGAAAGATTCCAGCCGCATCAAGGTGTTCTGCGTCCCGACCGACGAGGAACTGGTCATCGCCCAGGAAACCCGTCATATCGTGGAAAATTTGAAGAACTAATCCCGCCAGCCCCCCCCTCAACTCAGCCAAGGAGATCCCATGTCATTCGCCGACGAACTCGTCATCCGCGCCAAAAAACTCAACAAAACCGTGGTGCTTCCCGAAACGGAAGACGAACGCACCCTGCTGGCCGCCGATCGTCTGGTGAGGGAGAAAATCTGCCGGGTGGTGCTGGTGGGCAATCCATCCAAAATAACCGCCGACGCCAAAAAGGCCGGCGCCAATCTTTCCGGCTGCGACATCCTGGACCCCGCCGATGACAAGGAATCCCTCCCCCTGGCTGACAAGCTCTGCGAACTGCGCAAGGACAAGGGGATGACCCCCGAAAAAGCCCGCGAATTGATCCGCGATTACCTTTACTTCGGCACCATGCTGCTGAAGGTGGGACGCGTGGACGGCTATGTGGCGGGCGCCACTCATACCACCGGCGACAACCTGCGTCCCGCGCTGCAAATCATCAAGGCCGCGCCCGGACTTAAAACCGTGTCGTCCTTCTTCCTCATGGTCTTCCCCGAACCCAAGTGGGGCGAAAAAGGAGTGCTGCTCTACTCAGATTCCGGCATGGTGGAAATGCCCACCGCCGAACAACTGGCCGATATCGCCGTCAGTTCCGCCCGCACCTTCAGACAATTGGTCGATGCCGAACCGCGCGTGGCCATGCTGTCGTATTCAACCAAGGGCTCCGCAAAATCCAAGGACACCGAAAAAGTGGTCAAGGCCACCGAACTGGCCAAAAAAATGGCGCCCGACGTGGTCATCGACGGCGAAATGCAGGCGGACGCCGCCCTGATCCCCGGCATCGGTGAACGCAAATGCAAGGGATCGCCGGTGGCCGGCAGGGCCAACTGCCTGATCTTCCCCGACCTCGACGCGGGCAACATCAGCTACAAGCTCACCGAACGCATCGGCGGCGCCCAGGCGCTGGGCCCCCTGGTCCAAGGCATGGCCAAACCCGCGCACGATCTCTCCCGGGGTTGCTCGGTGGACGATATCGTCAAGGTTTCCGCCATCGCTGCCATCATGGCGTAAGGAGCATGACCGATGGGGACACGCCCAACGATCAACGCAGGAAATCGCGGCTTTATTGCGCCAACGCGGCTTTATTGCGCCAACGCGTCGGTTTCCCTGGCTTGCTGACGTTCCCTGAAACGCTGGCGGGCCTGTTCGCGCTCTTCCGGCGTCATCTTCTGCCAGCGCTCGTAATTCTTGCTGACCTTCTCCTGCCGCTCCTTGGACATGCATTGAAAGCGTTTCATCCGTTCCTTGAGCATCTGCCGTTCCTCCGGTGAAGCATCCTTGAAAAACGGAAGTTCATTAAAAGCCTGCTTGCGCTGCCCAGGCGTCATCTCCCTGGCTTTCCGGGCAAATTGACGAACCTGCTCCTTCTGTTCTGGAGTAAGCTTTTGCCAGCGTTCCCGCATCTTCCGCCGGGTCGGATCGTTTTTGCCTCCGCCTTGCACCCCCTGCTCCAATCGAGCCTTGATTCTTTGCTGCTTTTCCGTGGGTAGTTGTTGAAACCAAGGTTGTTTGGCCAGTTCATTTGCGCGTTGGTCTTGCGGCAGCTTGCGAATCTGCTCCATGGCCTCCCGCAGGGTTTCCCGCTGCTCCGCAGTCAACCGCTGCCGTCCCTTGAAATTCCGATTTTCTCCGGATGATGCATTCGAAACCTGATTTGTCCCACCCAAAGCCGCCCCCTTTTCAACCGCATCCTGGGCTTTCACTTCGCCATACAAAAAAGCCAAACAGCCAAGGCAAATGTAAAGAACTATTTTCATAGCAACTGATCCAAGTTTTCAATCACTTCCAAGTCTTGGAGCATTTCCACGTGTTGCGCCATTAAACAAAATTCCACACCTTCGCCTCCATTGGCGGTTCGCCCCATATTCAAATACAACCCCATCAACAATATGACCGCGCAAGCGGCCGCCGGCACTGCAATCCGCACCCAATGGTGAAAAATCCATGAATAGCCGGATTCCGGCTTGGAAATCACCTCATCCGGCGCCTGTTCCCGCGCCAATTTCTGACGAACCATCCAGTTGAAATTGGATGGCGGTTTGGCGCGCGGCATCTTTCGCAAGACTTCCCAAAGCCTGCGATCCTCATTCCAATCTGGGGGCATGTCATTCATGGTCTCACCTTGTTAAAAACTGAAAAAAGCATCTGGTTTCGTTAAAACCTTAAATTAGGCCGGGCCCAAGGCTCGGCAGCTGCTCGATCCGCCTTCGCCCAAGCGCACGATGCAGAAACAATCACTCAAAGGCGGGATACGACCGCCCGAAGCCGTCCGGGAGGCCGGCCCTCCATCATTTCGCGACAAATGGAGGGCGGGGCTCCTGCACCGCCTTTTTCGCCAAACATTGAATTTCCTAAACATTAAATTAAGCCTCATCCTTTACCCATTGAATTCAGCCCGCAACGTTTCGCGGGCTCGATGAATCAGCGATTTGGTGGCGCTGACACTGGTGTTGAGAACCCTGGCGATTTCCTCATATGGCAGATCCTCAATGCAACAGAGCAGAATGGCGGTGCGCTGGTTTTCGGGCAGCCGGTCAACGGCCCGCAAAATGCGCTCCTGCAATTCGTTCTCCTGGCATTCGGCGGCGGGTGACTTCGCCCTGGCATCCGGATATTGGACCGGCGGGGATTCCCCGCCGCCCCGATCCGCCGCGGGCGCATCCAGGGATTGAGCCGGATGATTCCGGCGGCGGCGAAATTCGTTGAGGCAAAGATTTCGCGCGATGGTGAAAATCCATGTGGTGAAACGTGCCGATGGCTCATACCTCGCGGCGCTTCGGTAAACCTGGACGAAAACATGCTGGGCGATATCCTCCGCGTCCGCCTCGTTTCCCACCTGCCGAAACACAAAGTTGTACACCGGCTGCCTGTGCTTCTCCATCAATGCGTCAAAAGCCTCCTCATCCCCCTGCTTCACACGCAGCATCAATTCAACATCGGGATCCACATTCATTCCTCGCGCCGCCTACCGAAACTCCTCCCACTCCGGCTCGTTTTCGAATATCCAGCGATAGTAATCCGCGCCCTTGAGCTGGCCGGCAGCCTCATCGTCCACCACCACGGTGCAATGGGGATGCAGTTGAAGTGTGGAAGCGGAAATCATGGCCGTGATCGGCCCCTCAACCGCCTTGGCAATGATCCCCGCCTTGCCGGCGCCGGTCGCCAGCAAAATGCAGCGGCGGCTGTCCAGGATCGTCCCCACCCCCATGGTGATCGCGCGGCGGGGCATCTTCTCCGCGCCGCCAAACAACGGGGCGTTCTGTTCGATCGTCACCGGCGACAGGGCCTTCACCCGCGTTCGCGACCGCAGGGCCGACAAAGGCTCGTTAAATCCGATATGCCCCGCGCGCCCGATCCCCAGCAACTGCAAGTCAATCCCCCCAAACTCCTGGATCCGATATTCATACGCCCGGCACTCGGCATCGAGATCCGCCGCCATGCCGTTGGGCAGATGGGTGTTGCGCAAGTCAATGTTCACCTTTTTGAAAAGATGGGAGTTCATGAAATACCGGTACGAATGCGGATCGTCAGGCGCCAGCCCCACGTATTCATCCAGGTTGAATGTCCGGCATAGGGAAAAATCCAGCTTCTCCTCCCGGTGCAGCTTCACCAATTGCTGGTAAACCTGTTCCATGGTGTTGCCCGTTGCCAGCCCAAGAACCGTATGCGGCTTTGCCTTCACAGCCTTGGCCAGCAGCCGCGCCACCAAATGCGCAGCCTCCTCTTTTGTCGGTCGAATGATCACATCCATGCCCCCCTTTTAAAGGAAAATCCCGCCCCAACGCAAGCGAACGAAGAATCGCATGAATTCTTGGCGGAAATCAAAGCCGTCACCCGCGTCCGGATTCCGGCAAAAATCACCCTTCATCTTCCACTTGGCAAACCCCATTGCCAGGAGGTATAAAAGCTCCTGCAACACATGGAAACACAACCCCATACAAAAATCCGCGCCGCCAGCGCATGGTTGATTCTGGCCGCCAGCCTCGCCTCCCTCCTTCTTCTTTGCTCACCCCTTGTCCCCCTCCTTTCCGGGCAGGCCCTTTCCCCATCAACCGACAACAGCAAGGAATGGCTGATCGTAACCGGCGGCAACTGCGCCCTCATGATGGGCCAGCAAAATCTGGGCGCCATCCCGCCCCGCACCCTGCTGCCCATCGAAAGGCTGCAGGAAGCCTTTGCCAATGTCATCCACAACGGTGTCAACGGCTGGATCCCCCTGCAACAGGCGACCCGCCTGGGAAAAGGCCCTTTCAGCGCCGAACCCTATTGCCGCCGCGGATTGGGACTGCTGCTCAACAACGACCTGGCCCAAGCCCAGTTGAATTTCTTTGTCGCCGCCGGCATTGAA
Source organism: Verrucomicrobiia bacterium (assembly GCA_028687435.1). Lineage (GTDB taxonomy): Bacteria > Verrucomicrobiota > Verrucomicrobiia > JABWAM01 > JABWAM01 > JAQUAF01. Next base: position 42,744 of record JAQUAF010000047.1, read on the forward strand.
CCCACCGATCCCTTCTACCTTTCCTTCTATCAGTACCTGGCCGGACTGTCCCCCAAAACAACCAAAATGTTCGAAAACGCCGTAAATTATAAAAATCTCAAGGCGGATGCCGACCGCAAAAAAGGCGGTGCGGCTCTTCTCCAAAAAGGCGGCCTCAAAGGAGGAAGCAGCGGTAGATTCCATGCGGCCCGCAAGGATTCCGCCAAGGACAAGGAAAGGGAAGCCAGCGAAGCCGCCGCCCTGGCGTCCAGACAACTGGGCACCCTCAACCAATCCATCCAGGCGGTCAATTCGACTTTGGACACCAGGATTGCAGCCATGAAACCTGTGGGACCCTTCCATGTCATGGTGGCCCTCGTTGACTACAAAAAAAATCTCTCCCGTGATTCGCGACTGGCCGGCTGCCTGTCGGCATCCAATTTTCCTGTGGTCGATGATTGCGCCGCCATCCGCAAAGCCATCGCGGAATCCACCGCCCAATATGAAGCCGGCCTGGCCGCCATAAACGCAGGCAAAACCATGAACGCCGCAAAGATATTTGAGGCCTCCCTCCAAAAATGGCCCGGCAACAAACTGGCCAGCGACGCCAAGCGGCAGGTCATTGGCAAATGCATCCAGGTTTCCCAACTCAAGACGCGCGCCCAAGACATGCTCTCCAAGGGCGATCTGGCCGCCATCGAAGAGGTCTGCGGGGAAATCACAAAAACCGCCAGCGACGCCGATGGCGCCCAGTCCATCCTGACTCAAGCCAAGGCTGCAATGGACAAATCCCGAGCCGCAGTCACCAGCGCCAATCAAGCCATGGATGATCAACGTCCTTTCGACGCCCTTGAATCCGTCAAACAGGCGGAAACCAATTGGAAGCTCAATCCCGACATCAAATCAGTCAATGATCGTGTGAAAGCCCAGTTCCCCGATGTCTTTGAATTCCAAGCGGGATTGGCCGGAAAAGACCGGCAGCAACGCTATGAGGAACTCGTGACCCTCTGCCAGAAGCTGAAAACCAATTACGCCAAGGATCCCACCCCTCAAAAACTGGAAAGCGATTTCCAAATCAAGGCCAACCTCCGGCAGGATGACCTTAAAAAAGCCAAGGGACTCGAAAAAAACAAACCCGCCGATGCTCTCGAAATCTACGTCAAGCGCTTGGCCATGGACGACGCCAAGCGTCTCGGCCAGCAGCTGGGCAAGGCGGCCGAAGCCAAAGGCCGCATGGAGGAAGCGGCAAACTTCTATGCCAAAGCCGGACTGCCCAACGAAGCCAAGCGCGTCCGTCCGCCGCCGCCTCCAGCCAAAACCAATCAACCTCCCGCCGCAGTTTCGCACCCCCTCCCGACGCCCGCCCCAGCCGGCCAGACAAACCGGCCTCCGGCAACAGCCAAGTAAAACCTGTCTTTTTGTAAAAAATCAAAAGTCAATTGATTTTTTGCTGAAATCGGATTTTGCGTCATCCTTGGTTTCACCGTCATTCCAGCGAAAGCAGGGATCCAGTTTAACCCGAGTTTCTCAGATTTCGTAAAAAATGCGCAATTTTTGCAACTCCTTCCCTGATCATGTAGATGTCAAGGGGCTGAGTCTCCAACACATTTTTTTCGATGCCTCGAAATTGGCATCCCTTTTTCCCCTTGGCTGTCCCGCCTTCGTCGAATACTACGGCGGGGCAGGCCGGGAGGTTCACCACGTTTCACGTGGCCAGCCCTCCGTCAATTCCGTCGCAGTTCAAAGATGACATGGTGATTGTTGGGTGAGCCCGGAAAGAGCTACACCCAACAACGATGAATACAAACACCATGCAGAGAAATCCGCTTGCGGCGGACTCTCAAAGCCGAGGGGAGCAAGTCTCGGCGCAA
>JAQUAF010000120.1 GCA_028687435.1 Verrucomicrobiia bacterium
ACCCCCTCCCAAACAAGACAACAACTGAACAAAAAATTTTACCGAACTTGGAACAACACGGACCAACAAAATAACAACATTTTCAAACCGGCGGTTTTAGGACATTTTCAGACCGGCGCTTACACATCTTCACCAACCGGCCTTCGTCCACCGAACGCGTGGCCGCCAAGCCCAATAGAATTGGAATCATTCCTTCCTGCGGAGAAACCATCCGTGTAATTTGCCCTTTTACAAATTCCTGAAAATGATTGAAAAGTATGTGATCGGCCCCTCCATGTTCTCCTTGGCCCGATTCGATTGCCACCCCCTCAACAGTTGATGGATCTCGGCGTCGGATCCCAATAACCTTCCCGCTCAATTCCCCATCAATGGCGCCTTTTGTCCCCGACACTCGAATTCGTCGATCTGAAAAACCAGCGACGACATTGCAGGTATATGTTGCCAAGATATCCTCTTCGAATTCAACCGTAGCCATGCCATGATCGAACGTGTCTTTTTCCGAGTTGTAAAGACACAGATCGGGTCGCGGCGTTTCGTCTTCAATCGCCAGCTTCACGCTTTCAACCAATCGCTTCCTGCCGTCAACATCGTTTACCCCATAGGTGTAATAGCTATCCGGACAGGTTTCCCTTGCGTCGCAATGATCGCAATAGAGAGAAGCGTCGCTCCGTAAACGATAGTGACTCAACCGGGCGAAGGACTGAACCGCCAACGGTTTTTTCCCCGCCAGCCAGCAAAGGAGATCAAAATCGTGACATGCCTTGGTAATCCATAACCCGCCCGAAAACTTGCGCAACCGGTTCCATCGTCTAAAATAGGTTCGCCCTCCATCATAAAATTCATCCGCTTGAATCGTCAAGATTCTTCCAATTGCCCCAGCATCAATTAATTCTTTGATTTTTACATACATAGGTGCATAGCGAAGATTAAACCCCACAAAGGTTTTTCCTCCCGCTTTCCGATCCGCTCGAATAATAAGTCGGCAATTCGCCTCGGTCACTTCCAAAGGTTTGTCCACAAAAACATATTTTCCACTTTTCAGAACAGGAATTACCACTTCTGCGTGATGACTATCGGAAGTCATTACTACCACGGCGTCAACATCAACTTTTTCCAGACAATCTGAAATCTCGCTAAAACCGGGAATATGGACCAACCGCAACTTTTCCTTTACACGCCTCAATCCCCTCAAATTACGATCACACAAGGCAACCAGCTCATAATTGATATCATGCGCCAGTTTTTCAGTCGCCCAGGTTCCCCGTCCTCCGATGCCGACAATGGCAATTCGAACTTTTCTTTGATTTAAATCCATCACAGAATTAATTTCAACCGATGATTTCAGGTCAGACATAATATTTTTTTTAGTTATTTTTGTTGTTCGACCAAACAAACATCCTAATTTTCAGAGAAATTTCCCGTCCATGTAGCGCACGGTTTTTAAAAAGACTTTTTAACCATGGACCCACGGATTTCCATCGCCCGCATATTTCACGCTTCGCATGAAACATTCGCTATTCAGCCAAAGCTCCACATGCCTGATCAATCCTCTCAATCAGTTCGCCGATAGCTTCCCTCGCCTGATAAATGGCATCCGGATCCTTGACGTAAACTTTCACGCTTTCAATAAAACTGTCAGCCGTTTTCAAGGATTTTTCGCCCAAATCAATCAACTCATTGCATTCAGAACTTTGTTTTGTCTTTCTCAACTCCTTCAGCCTTTTTATCCGATCGTTTAGAATGCAAAAATAATCATAGTCATCAATTCCATCGCGCATCAATTCCCATCGAATGGAATTTAGCGGTTTTCCTTCTTTTGTTGGATACAAAAGATATCCATCTCCGTTAGATCCGGAAGTCCATGGATTTTTCCATGGGTCATCACTCCAATTCACGGATCCCCAGAAATGAAATCCTTTCAATTGATATTTCCAAAGCATCCAAAAAATAATCCGGTGACAAATCGCAGGATAATCCAACAACAGCTGCGGATGGGGATATTTGGGATACGCGCTATACAACCACACTTCCTCCCCTTTGGCCTGCCTTTCACGAGCGCGTTCAGGATGAAAGTTTTGAATCTGCGCCACCCAAATATCAACCTCATTATATAATTCTGGAATTGGCACTGGAACATTGCAATCGCACAGGGCTCGCTTTACATTCACATCCGCCTCTTTGACCAACTGTGACAAATGCGAAACATATGGATAGGTACAAGGCGCAGGCTCTTCACCGATCCACACAAAACCATTCTGCAAAATGCCAAGCTTTTTATATTTGCTGATGCGCTTCCTCAGATCCTCAATTTCAAATCTGCGCCATTCATCCGAAAAAAATGGCACCTGCCTTTCAACCTCTTTTCCTGAATCATCCTTCTCACGGATAGACGCCTTTTTGCCTTCGTTGATTTTTTTAACAATTGAATTAATTTCATAATATTTTATCAAAAATGCATGCGGCTGGCTGTTTGCCATGACATAGTCATCCAAATGATCTCCCGCCCAGAAATCATTAATTCGATGCTCCATATAATTTTTACGGCACATTTTTTCATCGAATCCATAACCATATTTCTTTCTCATCTCAACCCCCATTCCCCAATTGGCCAATTGAATAGTTGTCCTCAAATTAGCCTTTATTGGCAGCGCAAAATTCCGGACGCTCACCTGAAGCGGAACCACACATTTCTTTCCTCCATATTTAATCTCCAAACCACCAAAATATCTTCCGGAGGCAATATTTTTCGGAGCGTAAACTGTAATCCAAAAAGGACAATGTTTTCCACGAACAATGGCTGTCGGAGCATTATCAAGAAGAGGATCCGGCCACGCCCCTGCTTTTGAAAAGGAATCCGTGGGCACTTCCACAGGAATATATGCCACTTTATTTACAACCACATTGTCTGCAGGAAACAAATCGCCAGTATCCGACCGCAACGTAAGCGGAGTGATTTCCACATCGAGATTGTTTTTTTGTTTTGATGTCAGAATCAATTGAAATGGCTCAAATTCATTTTTAGCCAAAGAAATATCAATACACCCCCTTGTTGGCAAAGTTCCCTCAAAAACGACCTCATCCTCAAATATCTTTGTTGTCGAGCCTTCTTTCCACACAAAAAATTCCGGCAATGACTTGACCAAATAACGCGATGCCGACAGCGACGGCTTGGCCGGCCGGACTTTTGACTCCGCCGTCGCCATTCGGATCGAGGTTATATCGCGCAACCAGAATATTTTTCTCGCAAAACCAGCGCCCTCGAATTGAACAGAGGAATCTTCGGGAATGCTTTTTGAAAAAAGCAAGTTTAACTTTCTCGCGAGCTCATTTGCGCATCCCACGATCAAAATATCCCTTTTGCCACAAAGCTCGGACGGTCTCCGCAATCCCGAAGCCAGAAAATCGCGATCAGAAACAAACGAAGCTCCAATGCAACCGCTCAATTCTGCAGACTCCTGGATAATGCCTTCGTTCTCCTTTTCTCCATAAATTACGGTCACCTTCTCATTCCAGAGTTCTCGCGTCTTAAATATTTTAACTTCAAGCATATTGGCGGAAACGGAGCGCACAGGCAGGCTTGGAACACAAACATTTTTTTTGTCCGCCGCCAGTTCATTTGCCGTTGTCCCAACCTTTAAGAGCATAGAATTTTCGAAAAATTCACCGGGTTTTATGCGGACCGGCTGAAATATAATCTCGAAGGAATGCCCTTTAATTTTGTCCAGCCACCCTTGCCATGAGTATAATCGCGCCACCTGCTGACACTCCAGCGGAATCAACGCCAGGCCATCGTTGCCATCCGGAGATTCCATGATTGCCCACCGGCCGTCGAACAACTCAGGTTTGATTCCAGACTTCCCCATCGCGTCAAGAATCGGCCTGATAAAATCCTTCTCGGATTTAACACCCATTGAATCAATGCCATGAAGCGGCGTTAAGAAAATCAGTTCTTGTGCAAGCGTCTTCAGATTATAATGAGGAGCAACACCGCTCATGCGAGTGGAAAACTTAAGAACATTTTCCATAAAAAACCCCTTGCCGGCCACTTCGCACGAATCATAGCCGGGATTCACCACGCTATGCGACCAAAAAGCGATCGTCCTCGGCGCTGGCGATTCATTGTTAAAACGATACTTCACATAAACAACATTTTCGCGATGAAAAAGCAGAATGGTTTTATCAACGCGAATCCCGTCAAGCCCTTTCATCTGCCTCCATTGCGCAAGCCGAACCCCCGTATACTCCTCTCCCTTTTCCTCGCAAACAAGCCAATAAGGCGCTTCTTCCTCGCCACTCCGATGGCATTGCCATGGGAGATAAAAACAATCCTGCAGCGCTCCGGTTGAGGCCCCATCCCACGGCACATATTCCCTCCCACCAGATGTTCGAATGCTTGAAATAACACCGCCATGAAACACATTAACAACAACTTCCAGATGCCCATTGTTTAGCACAACATCATTTACTCCATCAGCATCTGTATCTTTTATTTGCAAACCGCCTGCCCTCAGGTAGTGTCCAGAAAAAATCAAAAATAAAATGATCGTCAAATAGCAGTTATATTTTGCAGTCTTTTTGGTTTCACAACAGAATTCAAGAGTAGTTTTCATGATGAGTGTAGGGGCTTAGAGTTTTGAACCGCGACAAAGGATTAGATTATCCGCCACAACCATTATGGCCATCACATCCACCATTTTCTTTTGAACAGATGTTTTTCCCTTTTCAATTTGTCGCAAAAAACTCATGAAGCTGGGGCTTTTTTATTCTGGAAGAGCCGCCAAAACCTGTGCAAACCCATAAATCTCTCTGAGAAAATTATTTGGAATAGGAATTTGAGCATGAAGTTTCACTTTTCACTTACTCAGGCATGAGCATGTCTGGCATCCATTCTAAAGTTATGCAACCCGCAGGCGACCTCCATAACCAGATCGACAAAACCTTGTTTGATATTGCGAAAAACATCCGCCACAATGCGGCAACGCTTAATGCCGCTGATCACATGCTCAACCTTTACACGGTGGCGCGAGATAATTCTGTTTATCGTTTTCGTTTCAGGCGGCAGTTCTTCCCCCTTAAATTTTTTCACCGGCATCAATATCTCTGCGCCGTGAGGCTCAAATCCCTGAAAACCGGCATCTTGCAACAAGATGCTGCCTTTGGGAAATGGACGCCCCTCAATTTCCCCGGCCACTTTCTTGTCGTGACACTGGCCGGGTTGAGTGCTGCTCAGATACACCACGCGTTTTCGGGAAGTGATAATAACGTTCTTTTTGGTATGGGTCTTCTTCTTGCCGCTATAGTGGGTTTTCTGCTGTTTTTCCTCTCGTGGACGTCGCACGCGGCGCTCTGTTCCATCGATTACAAATTTCAATTCGGGACATTCCTGCAAAATGGCGTGCAACTTTTTGGGCTGCCGTTCCGGCAATTTCAATTCCCGTCCCAAGGCGGCTTGAATCACAGGAGTCAACCGATGAATCCACTGGCAGGTTTGCTCTTGGCTCAACCCCCAGAAAAAGGCCATCGCTTCCTGAATGGGGTAAAGCTTGAAATACATCAAAATAAAAAACATTTTATGCCGTATATCCTGCAGCGCACCCTTGCACCCGCCGCCAACCCGGCGCTGCCGGGGAGATCCCTCAAAAGTTTTCCGGGCATTTTGTTTTTGCCATTCCTTTTCAAAAGGAAATACCGGTTGCTCAAATTCCGCAGGATCCAAAGAGGTGATCGCCCGCATCATGCGCGGATTATTGAGGATTTTTTCGATATTCATTTCGTTACCCATGATAACCTATGAGACGGAATTGTCTATTCCAAATAAACTCTAATGACAATGAAGATTATTTTTTAATTTTCCTGACATTCATTTAATTTTATTTTTATTGTTTTCATCGCTTTTTCAATCGCATCAACCGGGTCACGCAACTTGAAAGGATAAAGATAAAGACTATATTGAATCTCATTCAACAAGCAAAGCTTTTGAATCCGTGGATTAGCTATCTGCAACATATACCCGCCATCCAATTGATCCTTTCCCAAAGGCAGAGATCCCATAAAATAACTCCACAAACTTAAATCATGGAATAACAGGGCCAACCCCTCTGTTGTCGAGTTATTTTGGTATGCAATCCATCCACCTTTCATAAAAGCCTGTTCCCGACATACCAGCCCGCCTTTATGGCTGAATGTTTTTACTCCTCCAGGCTCCAATATGATTTTCTTATCCATAAGCTTGCCAGTGTTGAAATTCAGCAAGCAATGTGCGATATCGCTTGAATTTCCATTGGCCCTTACCATATATCGAATATGAACATATGATTCCATCAAAAATACTCGAACAATTTTCTTTACTTCGGCGTGCGGCCACATTTCTTCAGCATCAAAAGTTATAATATTCTTATTTTCATCAACTTTTAGCTCAACCGGCTTGATTTTCACATGCGTCTCATCAATCCATTTGTCCGGATATCTTTTTAGCTTTGCAGACATATATAACTTCCCAAGAATTTCTGTTTGATTCCGAAATTTAAATGCCACCGAGGTCTGGCGTGGAAATTCAATCTCTACTTCGCCATATTTGACAATCAGGCCAAAACCGTCTGCTCCGATCTGATATGAGACAGTTTCCCCGCCAAATAAAACTGAAATCAACAGCAAAAATATCAATAAAATATCTCTCCATATCTTGGCTGAGGCGCTTTTCATATTTTATTTTTTTGGAATCCCCCTGCCTCCCAAATAACCTTCAATCAACTATTTATTAGGATTAAAAATTTTGAACGGATAATCCTTGCGCCAAGCAACATGAAAATCACAATAAAGGGCGAAAGCTCCTTGGTTATGGCGTTTTGCTATATTTGCCCAAGCCACACTGTCATCATAAATCAGCGCATCATTGCCGCGATTATCGGCCACCAATACGGTTTCAGGAGTTGCGTTTATATTATCAACCCGATGACGATACTTGCTAAGATTTATATTGCAATTCATCCCATATGTGCGGCCATTTAATTTTTCAGAACTGGTTGCCGATGCGCATACCCATACGGTATTCGGCCCCCCAATCCCGACATAGCGGCCAATCTGCTGCGGATATACCCAGTTGGGTTCTCCGGCATTTATCGGATACGACAAGGGAAGCCAGCCGTCAAAGTCATTAGCATATTCTAAAAATGCCACTCCAATTTGACGCAGATTATTCATACATTGAGCGGAACGACCTGATTCCCGCGCCTTTGAAACCGAACTCAGCAGAAAAGCAAACAACACCGAAACAAGCCCCAACACCACAAGCAACTCTATCAATGTAAAGCATCGCCTGCCTATATCCAAAACCCCCACCTTCGCCCCGCATCTCCACCCGCGCATAGGATGATCTCTTGCGGGTCTTCTCCCCCATTTTTTCAGACCTAGTGTTGGCGCGTCCTCCATATGAATAAACGTTTAATCCATCGAGACTCTTGCAAAAGTCATCATTTGAGGTGAATTTTTCATAGGTCCCACCGGGTTGTTTTAAGAATAACCCAATGCTTCGTGTCTTGATACCTTTATCAGGTGTTGTCTTTTCACGAACCCACCATTTGGATAAATGGTGATTTTCCAGAAAAACACGCCATAATTTTATTTTATCCAAAAATAATTCGCAAATTCAGTTCCCGTCAATGCTTTTTTTGAAATTATTTTTTTTAAAGCCAGCCTCCGAGCTTAATCTTGCATTTTCCTCTGCCAATGTGCTCTTCCCAATAATAAATTGCGCACGAAGAAATACGGCGGGAACTGCCGCGCAGTTTTTCTGAATGCGCTCATGGCATTTTGCAAGCAACTTGGCGCCCAATTCCTCAAACGGTTGTTTGAGTCGAGTGAGGGATGGAAATGATGTGTCGGCAAGATGCAAGCCAGTGCCGCCCACTACGCTCGCGTCTTCCGGAACCCGCAACATCTTTTCCTGGAGCGCTTGCGCTGCCCCCAAGGCAAGAAAATCGCCCGTACAATAGATGGCATCCGGTCTTTCCCCGTGCTCATTCAGCAGTTTGGCAATCGCGTTATGTCCACTTTTCTGGGTGTGATCTTGTGCTTCCACGAATCGAAAAGCCATCTTGGCTTCACCACCAGCTTTTAAACCGCTCAATAAACCGAGATAGGACCCTTTGGACACCATCGATTGGTTGATGGCGGGATACACAACGAAAACAACATTACGACGGCCGGTTTCCCCCCAAACGCGTCCCAAGATTTCCGCCGCGCCAAAAAAGTCGGGGGAAACAAAATTGCTGGTTTCGGTCATGGAGGGTGGGGTCAGATCCACCACCGGCTTGCCTGCCCGTTCGTATTCATCCCGCACCTCATCCGCCCCCACGTACGGAAAGAGAATCAATCCATCGACTTCCGAACGGATTTCCTTAAGTTTTTTGATAACCGGCCGGTCATCGGTCAACCCCTGAGGTAAAGACACCAACATGCAAGGCTCAGGCATCTGGGTCGCCGCCTTCATGATCCCCACGCTGATTTGATAGCCCCAATTCTGATCACTGACCACCAACGCGGGTACGCTCACGGCAATCTTCGGGATGCCTTTTTTTTGTGGCGGCGAAAACACCAAAAAACTGCCGTTCCCGATGTGGGTTTGGATGCGCCCTTCCTCTTTAAGTCGGTCAATGACAACCTGAACAGTGCGGGTGCTCACGTTAAGACATTCCGCCAGATCGCGAATCGGCGGAAGACGATCGCCATTTTTTAAATGCGAACTATCAATCCCTTCTTTCAGATATTTCATCACTCGGTCCCGAGGCCGCAAATAAAGCAACCCTTTCTCAGGCACAACATTTGGCTCGGTTGGATGGGGAAGTGCTGTTTTCATGATAACGCATCAAATTTAACACGCTTCTGCAAAAAGTCAATACTCTCTTAACACAATCAGCAGCGATTTCAGAATCTTGCCGGAATCCTTCATTTTTGGAGCGCCGCCATTTTTTTGGGGCGTCGGCCGGTTTAAACGCTGATTGCGGCCTGGCACCCCCGACTGAGGCGGGGGGACACACCCCACCTGTGGCAAAAACTCGCTGGACTGGAAAAAGAATGTCAAAGAACGTTAGCCCTGCTGCCTCCCTGAAGATGGCGCTCAACCGCTCCAAATGGGGATCAATTCCTCCAAGCGCTCCAAGGACAGGTCCAGCCACCGGACCACCTCTTTGAGGCTGCAGCGACCTTGACGCCAGAGTTTGCCGTTGAGGCGGACAAAAAGTTCGAAGAGATTGAAAGCCAGCACCTTGATGAGCAGGCAGGCCATGATGACCACCGGATGATGATGGGGGCAATGGGTGAACTGGTAGTGTTGAGTCAGTTCTCCCCCAGATAGAGCACATGTCGATGAATACGGCGTCCATCCCCAAGTCGGCGGCTCTCCACCACCGACCAGCTACGATGTTCTTTGCCGTTTTTTCGCCGAATGCTGCATTTGAGAAACATATCGACGATGAATTCTACTCCTCTTTTCAATTTTGGGAAGTGACTTGGTCGCCACTACAGCCATTTTTGCCCAAAAATCGCCCCCTCCCCAGAGGAGAACCCACCTCAAAAATATTTTTTTATCGCTCGAATAGCGGGAGTCGGGCTAATGATTTGGGTTTGAGATTCTCACAAGGTCAATGTTCTTGTTTTTCACGCGTTCTCCTTTTCCTTGTTCAGTAATCCGTTTGGATCATCAGGGTGGCTGAAACAGTTTGTTCCAATGTCCCTTCAGGCCCCTTGATCGCAAGGCATGTGTTTCCCCGGGGCGCCACCACGGAAAATATTCGCGCTTTTTGGACGCCCGACGCTATTTCCATGGTCTGATCCATCAGAAGGGTCTTGTTTTCAGGACCACACCACCCCTCTATCTTTACTTGAATCGGTTTTT
>JAQUAF010000121.1 GCA_028687435.1 Verrucomicrobiia bacterium
ACATGAAGTCCTCCAGCAAATCCGCGTCGCGCTGAAAGCGTGCGTCCGATGTTTTGACGTATTGCCGGTTCTCCTCGTTGATCTCCGCGTAACGCTTGCCGTGGGCGCGGTAGAAGGACTCCGAGAAAGCTACCGGCGCTTGGGTGGCGGTAAGGGGCTGGAGGGTTGGAGGCATGAATTGTTGATGGAACAATTTTATGGAAAAGGAACTAATCGCCCTTCAATCAGTCGTGAAAAAATCCAAAAAAATGCAAATGGACCAATCCCTAACGGCAACCACCAACACAACTTGAAAGCCTCTTGAGACCAGCGACCAATAAATAACGTGATTAACAGAAGTTCTACCCACATCAAAGAAGTTAATTCGGAAACCCCTGATGGCATAGCAATAAACAGTTGCAGCAAAAAACAACCAGCAGGAATACCACTGGTAAACCTAACCCAATAAGCAAGCGTTTGAAAAACGGGCGTTGACATATTTACCTCGATTCAATTTCACCACACAAAATAAGGCACTTCTTCCTTGGTGTTAAAAGGTGCTATCGGTGACATAATTGCAGCACGATAAGCACGCCCATATAACGATGTTGGCTTTGCCGCAGCAGCATCATTGACAATCTTGTTGTCCGCCGCCTGTTTCTGAAAGCACTTTTTGCGCTGACAGGGATCTTTAATCTTTCCACAGTTAGAGTTTGGATCACCAGCTTGAACACCTGCTCGTCTGTAAGCCTCGTCATGGCGTTGAGCGGCAGCATCAAGATCATCTATGGGACCAAGTGGCCCATTTTCTCCCGAATGTTGACTAGGCCTCCAGCCGCCACTATAATCAGGACCACCCCAATGTCCATAGTCTGGAACAATTTGGTCACTAAAACGTTCTGCCCGTTCATACCTCCAGTTCTCCCTTTCATTTGCTTCGTAAGCACGCCATTGCTCATCAAAAGTCAATTGTTGCCCGCTGAACATATCGTAGGTTCCAAAATCTTGTAATCCCAAGGAATCTACAGAACGCGAGGGACTGCCATGGCAATAAGAATACAGATTCATCCCCCCGGCTTCACCAATCGGATCACGGTTAAGCCATCGCCCTAATTCCGGATCATACCCACGATAGGTGGCCAAACAAAGTCCACTTGGCACATGATAATAATGGCCGGTAAATCCGAAATCCGCCTCAAGATCACCACTAACTTTCGTCTTTCTGCCGTAGGGGTCGTATTCGTAGCGGGCACGAATGGTTCCGCTCGCATCCAGCATTTCGCGGATGCTCGCTAGATGATCTTGCGTGTAATAAAAATTATTTTCACCCACTTGAACGCCTCGGAGATAAAACCGTTTGGCAACTATCGCTCCACTGCTGTCTCTTTCCTCAGCAAGAGTCCTTCCCACCCACACAAATCGCTTATTACTAACCTCTGCCCCGTTCTCTTTTTCGATAATTTGCACCCGTCTTCCGATGCCATCATAGACCATTTCCGATCTGTGCGTCCCCTGATTAATTGCAACCAGTTGATTTTTTGCGTCCCACTCAAACGTCCTAACTCCATCACTCGTGCAATTCCCGTTATTATCATAGGTCAGCGTTCTTGTCTCTCCCGAGGGCACGACGACCTGATACCTATTCGTCTTTTCATTGCCCGAATAATCCTTGGCAATGACGGGCACCACGTTTGTTCCCGGTAAAACCTCCGCCGTGCCTTCAAAGCGGTTGCTGCTGACCATGCTGGCGGCTTTGCCTTGAACCGTGACCGTGCCCGTTTCGTTGAGCGAGCCTTTGAACTTCATGGGGCCACCCGCTTCCTTGCTGGTTAGCTGATTCGCGCTGTTGTAGCTCGCCTTGGTGATGCCCCCGTCAATCTGTTCGCTGACGCGGTTTCCGGCCTTGTCGTAGGAATACAAAAATCTTTTGACAATGGCCTGTGTCTGGCTGTTCTTGAGCGTGGCGCTTAAAAGCTGGTCAATGGAATCGTATTCAAACTCGTGGGCCGTGGGCGTCCCGGCGTCGGCCTGTTGCGTCCACTTGGTGATTTGTCCCTCGGGATTGTATTCGTAGGTGTGAGAGGACAGGGTTGAGGTGTCAGGTTTCAGGTGGAGGATTTGCCGCAACCTTTGGTCGCCGGAATTTCCATAATAACTAAATTGAGTCTGCTGCCCGTTGGGATAAGCGATGGACGCCAGCCGCGCCGTGGTGTTGATATAATTGTAATTGAATGTCCCAAGCGGGTTGGTCGCGCTCGACACCCTGCCCAAAGCGTCGTAAACGACCGATGAGGCCACGCTGTTAATGGCGCGGGATGTGACCCGGCCTAATTCATCATAGGCATACTGGATCACATCGTTGCCCAGCGGCCCGTTGAGTCCCGCAAGACGCCCCGCCCCAAGCGCCGGGGTGGCCGCAATGGGATTGTAGGCGTAGGCGGTTTCGCCCGTGCCATCGGTCATCTTGGCGACGCGGTTGTAATTGAGATCGTACTCGAAATTGACCTCAGGGGTGGCAATCTGGGCGTTGGTGTAGTAAACGCGCTTGAGGTTATTGTCGGGATGGACTTTCTCGATCGTTCCCTTTTTTTCGCAACGCCTTGAAGAATCGGCCCTTTCAGGGAAAGACGCCTCCTTCAGACCCAAGGATGGCGTTCGCGGTTCTGTTCCAATGTACGACACGCCCTAGAGAATGAACTTTCCAAAATGCATTTGCAAGCCTTCTGACTTGCAATTGTCAGAGGTTTGCTTTCAATGACATCTCATCATGACAACCAAGGTTTCCATCATTCCCGCTGGACGCATTGAACAGTCAATCTACCTGATTCGAGGCCATAGGGTCATGCTCGACAGAGATTTGGCGGCTCTCTATGGGGTTGAAACAGGAAATTTGAACAAGGCTGTCAAACGAAACCCAGACCGTTTTCCAACTGATTTCATGTTTCAGCTTACGCGAGAGGAAGCCGAATCTTTAAGATTCCAATTTGGAAGCTTAAAGCGTGGTCAGCATTTCAAATACCTGCCATGTGTGTTTACCGAACAAGGGGTAGCCATGCTTTCCAGCGTGTTGAACAGTCGGCGTGCTGTACAGGTCAATATTGCCATCATGCGGGTTTTTGTCCGTTCCAGAGAAATGATTTCAAACAACAAGGAACTTGCGGCAAAACTGGCCGACCTTGAGCGAAAAATTGAAGGCCACGGCAAGGACATTCAAAACCTTTTTAGCGCCATCCGTCAGTTGATGACACCGCCAGAACCCCCACGTCGGCAGATCGGTTTCCATGTCAGAAACGATTGAGGCAGCCGTTTTTTCTTCTATCCCGATGACTCAATCACCTTTTTCCCTCGGGTGAAACCTCCGGTGCGCCTTCCACGCCATGGCGGGACTACTCATGGCGGCAATCCTGCTCTCGCGGGTGGAACTTCTGATGCGCAGCCTTCAAATCCGTAATCGTCAGCCGCAAGTACCGTTCCGTGGTCGCAAGGCTTCGATGCCCAAGAATCTCCTGCACATGGCGCAAATTCGCCTGATTCTTCAGTAGATGCGTGGCGCAACTGTGCCTCCATACATGACAGGTCATGTGCTTGTTCACCCCTGCCAGACGGGCATAACGCCCCACCAACTGCCCAAGATTCGTCGGGGTCAGGGGCTTTCCCCGATACGACAGAAACAACCGATCATTGGGTTCACGCATCAAATCAGGACGGATGCCCCGCAGATACGTTTGCAGAAATCGGCACGCCACGCCGGACAACGGCACCAGCCGATCCTTGCCACCCTTCCCCTTGTTCACCCGCAAGAGTTCCTCTTCCAAATTCACATCCCCCACCTTCAGATTGATCAATTCACGGTTCCGGATGCCGGTTGCGTAGAAAACCTCCAAAATGGTTCGATCCCGATAACCCCGCGCTGTGCTGATGTCCACCGTCTCAATGATCCGCTTGGCCTCTTCCGGCGTCAGGATGTTCTTGGGCAACCCTTGCGGCTCCCTCGCCAGTTCAAGCCCTTCGGTGGGGTCTTTTCGCAAAACCCCTTCCCTCTTCAGAAATCGAAAAAACGCCCGCGCTTGAATCATGATCCGGTTTTGGTTGGCTACGCTTCGCATAGGGCCTGCACCAAGACTGGCCGGACGTCTCACGGGCAGATAAAACACCCACTGCCTAAATTCCGACATCATTTCAGAGGTCACAGCCTTCAAGCCTTCCACCCTCTTTTCCCTCAGAAAATCAGTCAGATAACCAAGGTTGATTTTGTACTGCGTGCGGGTCAGTTCCGAAAAATTGCGGATTTCCAACTCGCCCATGAATCGCTCCACCCCTATTTGCACCGTTTTGTTTTTCATATCGTCGAAGACCGGGGATGGGCGTTTTTGAAAGTGTGCCTCACTTCCGGAATCGCCACCCGCGCGTAAAGTTGCGTGGTTTTCATTGAACGATGACCAAGCAGCAGCCGGACTTCCGCAAGGTTGGAGCCATTGCTGACCAAATGCGTGGCGCAACTGTGCCGCCACACATGGGGCGTCACCCGCTTTTTTAACCCGCTCATCTCCCCGTATTGGATCACAAGCCTTTCGATCATCTGCGACTTGAGCGGCCCATGCCTTCCATGACTCGCCAGCCACAAGGCTTTCTCCGCCGCACGTCCCACCGCCCACACTCGGCGAACATCAAGGTATGCCCTCACCCATTGCCCCGCCATTGCCCCCATCGGCACAACCCGATCCTTGGCAAACTTGCCATGGTTCACCCGCACCACACCGTTCTTGGCGTCCACATCCTCAATATTTAATCTGGCCATCTCCCCCAACCGGATACCCGTTGAATAAAACAACTCCATGATGGCCTTGTCCCGGATTCCTTTGGCGCTTCGCGTGTCCGGCGCATCCAACACACTTTGCGCCTCTTGGGGGGTCAGCACTTGACGCGGCAAAGCGTCTTCCATCTTGGGAAAAATCAAACCGGCGCATGGATTTTTTACCCCCTCCTTCTCCAAGTGCCCGAAAAACCGGCGCAACCCCATCAGACGGCTTTGTATCGTGTTGGGACTCCATCCCTGCTTGCCAATCCATTGTTGATATTCACGAATGAGTTCAGGCCGAACTTCCCGCAACGCCCCCACCCCACGCCTCGCCAAAAAACCGCAAAACACCCGCAAAGCCTGCTTCCGGCTCTTGATCGTGGCCGGGGAGAAATTCCGAACCCGCAGATATTCCAAGAAAGCTTGCAGACTGGTTTCAATAGAGGCGTTTTTCATGGTTTTACCCCCTCAAAAACTTTTTCCCCGGTTTTCCGCCGCCAAGTGCGCCAAGTTGGATGTTTGCGCGTTCATTTTCACTGGTAAAACAGAGGTTTTTAACTTGGCGTTTTCGGGGTTGCCAAGTTGCGCCAAGTGCGCCAAGTTTTGGTCAAATCAACCAGCTTGTACCGGAAAATGCTCCCTTTCCTGCCTCCCACTGGTTGCAAATATTCCAAATCCGCCAATTCCTTGAGGTACATCCGTAGCCGGGTATGCCGCCACCCGAACGCCTCCCGAAGCTCCCGGCGACAGAATTGAACTTCTTCCCGTGAACGATTTTGCTGCCTCACATGGGTTTCAATGAGGGATAGGAGTTCCTTGGCTGGCGCAGACAGTTCATCACTACCCCCCAAAAGGGCCATTCCAAGGCGTTTGCCCGTCTGAAAATCTTCCGCCATCACTTCCACGTAATCCCCTATGGCGGGGTGGTGCTTGATGGGCCGTTGCATCTGGTGCAAAAACGCAACAGCAAGGATCAACTGCAAAAATTTGGGATGATCCCGGCGAAAACAAAGCCGATCCGTTTCAAAACCCAAAAGCGGTTTGTCCTGAAAAACCACGGTCAGGGGTTTCAACAGCCTTTGAAAAGCGTGATGCCGGGTAAGAATGGCTTCGCCGATCTTTCGCCGGGTGATCCCCTCAAGCGTATGCGCCCGCTTTTGCTGCTCAATGATCCTTTGGGTTTGCGCCGGGGTTTCGTCCACGCTCAGAACCAGAAAACGCGAGCGGGTTTCAGGATCAAGAGCCGGATTTGTGGAGGTAAAAAAGACCGATACGGGGCCATTGACGCGGGATGCTTGAGTCTCAAGCTTGCCGGTCATGGCATTTCGCACCGTGGTTTCAATGACGAGGCATTTGGCGGAAATGAGGATGCGCAACGAATA
Organism: Verrucomicrobiia bacterium; assembly: GCA_028687435.1. Classification (GTDB taxonomy): domain Bacteria; phylum Verrucomicrobiota; class Verrucomicrobiia; order JABWAM01; family JABWAM01; genus JAQUAF01. The sequence goes on from JAQUAF010000121.1 coordinate 6,160, forward strand.
CGCGGCACCTTCCCCGCCAGCGTCTTCTTCCAAGGCCAGAACCTTATGCACAAGGGCGTTCTCCCCTTTGTAGAACAGGGATTTATCCGTGAGACTGGCTACTTTTACGAGTGAATCAGCCGGGCAAAGAGACAAAACCGTATCTTGCAGAAAGGATTTGCCCGATCCGCTGGACGAAAGAAACATCAGGGAAAGCGGGTTGTCCATCAAGCGGGAGGTCATGGCAAGATAGGCGGTCAGGGCATTGACGTTTTCCCCCACCATCCCGAGTTTTTCCATGTCCCGCAGAATTTCACCGATCAAATCCCGGTGACGCCCCAGCTTTTCCCCTTCGGCTTGGTCTTTGGCTGAAACCGTGGGCGGTTGGGGCAACGCGGCTTGCGCCTGCTTGATGAGATAATTTTCCAGTTGAGTGATAAGCCGGGCAACGTCTTTTTCGATCTGAAGCGGGTTGATTTGGAAAAACCGGGAAACCTCGACGATGAAGCCCCGGCGCGAACGGCTCAAATAGAAATCCACGGTATCAATATGAAACCGGCCTTCCTCACCGTTAAGCGCCTTCACCGTGGCTTTCAACCGGCCAGCCGATGGCTTTTCAATGGCCCGCAGTTCATAGCGCCGCTTTTCGTAGCAGACATTGAAGCCGTCAGACGTGAAAATGATTTCGGGGGTTTTCATTGTCACTTCTGCGAAAGGCGACGCAGAAGCGCCTTGGTTTCCTCGATGTCTTCAACCATCAAACTTCCCGCTTTTGTGGCATAATCGCCGTCAAGCTCCTCTTGATTGGCGCATGCGAGCAATCCCGCCATGATCCGCACGCGCAACAGCCGGTCATTAAGCGCGTCCATGAGATTCAACCTGTCCGCCACGCCCGAATCAGGGGGATTTTCGTTGTGTTTGCGGCCTGCTTTGTTGTTTGGATGCTTTTTCATAAAGTTTTTGAGTTTCAGGCCAGTTTGGCCACCAGTCCCACCGACACCCCGCATTGGTGGGCAATCTGGCGGATGCTGACCCCCGAGGCACGAAGGGTTTTGATTTGCTCCGCCACGGCTTCGGAAATGCCCGGACGCCCCAGCCGTTTTCCGTGCCGCTTCGCCCGTTCAAGTCCCGCTTTGGTGCGCTCGCTGATTCGGATTCGTTCCTGCTTTGCGATACAGGCGAGAATTGCCAGAACCGCATCCTTGAACACCCCGAGGGAATCAAGATACGGCTCGGAGAATGAGCGGAACCCAACGCCCCACCCGGAAAGCCGGTTCAAATAGTCCAGCGTGGCAGAGACTCCTTCCCGGCTCAGACGGTCAAGGCTCCAGAACAAGAGAAGATCAAATTTCTTTTGGCTGGCGTCCTTCATCATTTTGGAAAACTCGGGACGGGAAGAACCCGCCTTTGATCCGCTTTGACCTTGATCAACGTATTCTTGGACAAGCCCCCAGCCTTGGCGGGAACAAAACTCCCGGAGTTGCGCAAGCTGATTAAGGGCGTCCTGATGTTCGGTTGACACGCGGGAATAGATGGCGATTCGCAAAGGGGTGTTCATAAAAGGGGTGTTTTTGCTTCAGGTTCAAAAAACGTCAAAATGGACTGTTCAGGAAACGATCAATTTATGAACAATGTATAATACATTATACAGTATTGTCAAGTCTGTTTCGCATTGTTCCTATGATTCAAAATGCGGTACAATGTGTTCCTGATAATGAAAAAGTCCCAAAAGCCATACTTGACGCGACTCCGGGAGAATGCTGGCCTTTCCCTCCGGGAACTGGCCAATTTGCTAAAAACCCACTGGACGAATCTTGCCTATTGGGAACGTAGCGGCAGGCCGCCCAAGTCAGACCTCCTTTTGCCCATGGCTAAAATTCTTGGTGTCAACGTGGAAGAACTGCTTGGCGTACCCAAACCGGCTAAAAAACAGCAACTTTCCGCAAAAAAGCACGCAACAAACGAAAACCGATAATTTTGAGCCTTCTCCCCATGACACGGGGATGCTCTTCCTATAAAACGCGAAACTATTTCACTCCCCTTTTCTTCCGGGGTTGACGATGAGGAGGAGGAACGGGTTTTTGTCGAAGCTGTGGAGTTGGAAAAGTCGGGTCAAAAAGCTGGTGAATTCCAAGACCGTATGCCTTGGCAATCTTCTCAATGTTATAAAGCGAAACGTTCGGGCGTCTTCCAAGTTCTGTGGACTTGTATGAATCGTAGCTTATCTCTGCCAACTCGGAAATTTGCTCTTGACTTAAGCAAAACTTCGTCCGCAAAGCCTTGAGCCGTTTTCGCAAAAATCGAGAAGCATCAGAATAAACCATCCATGCTTTATCGGACAAATTCCATGGAGTTGACATGTACGCTCGTACACTTTATGCTATCATCATTGCCCGGAAGACATTCGCCGCCGTGGTTGAGCCTTCCAAATCACCGTTTCACCCCATTTTTCCATGAAAACACGTATTATTTGGCTTATTTTTGTTTTGTTTCTTTTCGCAGGCTTCATCTTTCTTTGGGATTCCCCCCGCAAACAAGCCATTCTCAAAAAGGTTCAAAAAGCCGTCCAAGTGATTTTGGCCGGTTCACCGCCGCAACCCCCGCCCATTGTCACCAATCTCGTTGCGGAAACCTCATCCCCTGTTGAATCCGTCCAAGTGGGCGCTCATAAATCAGAAAACAAGATTGCAGAGGCGAAGGTGATTGAAGAATTTTATGCCAATGGCGCATTGAGCGGACGCGGCCATGCCATTGTTTATGCCGATGGACGAACCGTTAAGCATGGAATCTGGTCTAACTTTTGGGCAAACGGCTCATTCAGACTTGGGGCTATTACTGCAATAACCAGAAATGCGGAAAATGGCCCTTTTGGAATGATGAAGGGATCGAACATTCACCGAACAATTATTCCGCTCCAAAAATCGCAGACATTCAACGGGTTGCGGCCTCGACAAATTGCCAAGGCGTGGCGGTTTCAACAAATATTCAATCGCCAAGCGTTGCAGCCAACGATTCGCCGCAGACTCAAACCTCCCCGGATGAAAAACCGCTCAAAATCGGCCTGCCGGTTGCGTCTATCAAGCCGGTTTCCCAAAAAAACGACGCTTTGCCCGCTTGGGTTCCATCCGCTCTATATGAAAATCTTTGGGTTGAAGATGTCCTCAATCAGCGGTTGTCCCGAACCAAAACAAATGTTTCCGAACCTGAAGAACAAAAGAGGATATTTGATGGGCTTGCGCGAACCATCCGGTTTTACAGCAGAATTTTGCCCGGAGAATTCAACGATGATCCGAAGTTCATTGGCGTAAATTGTTCCAGTGATAAAAGCAACGCTTACGGACAAGATTAGGTGGACCCCATTATTCGGCCAGTTCCAGCGGAAAATAAGCTCCGACGGCTGGGTATGTTTTGACCATAGATCGGTGCGGGCAACCAATCAAGCCGGAATGTCGAAATCTCAGATGACATAGAG
>JAQUAF010000122.1 GCA_028687435.1 Verrucomicrobiia bacterium
TGACGATCTGGTCATGGAGGTCGCCTGCGGGTTGCATAACTTTAGAATGGATGCCAGACATGCTCATGCCTGAGTAAGTGAAAAGTGAAACTTCATGCTCAAATTCCTATTCCAAATAAACTCTAATTCATAATACCGTCTTAGCGCGCCGCCCATTCCCTCCCGGCTTGCGATCAACACCCATCGCTCCGATTCAAAGGTTTTCCCGGGTTGGACTGGAATAGCCGAAATCCCGGAAAAGAAATCGCGCGCGGTCAGATCGAGCGTGCCTTTTCTCCAATTCAGGCGCCATTGCGGCTTGCACCGCTCCTGGCTCAAAGCCGCCATCAAAACCGCGCCTCGCTCCGGATGAACAAAAAACAAGCCGGGAAAAGGCGTATCCTCCGACAATCCCAATTCACCCTCGAACCCCCGCGCGGCCGCGAACAGACCCCCCGTATAAAAACTGCAACCCCCAAAATAACGCTCCGCCTTGAAAAGCTCCCCATGCGCCAGTTGCCAGCCATCGCCCTCAAGTTCGACCGACCCCCTCAACATCGCAATCTCTGATATCCGCAGCGGCAGACTGGATGTATTGCGAAGAGTTTGTCGGATTTCCAAAATATCAACCGACAAAAACCGACTGCGAAGACAATGACTTACGCCGCATCTTGCGCGCGAATCTTCCGAGGAAATCAACCGTCCCCGGTCTGTCATCAAATAACCGCCGGCATTTTCAAAACGCCATCCCACCTCAGATACGATGGCCTGCCTCTTGCGATTGATCTCAACATGCCAATGATAAGTTTTCATATATTACACAAAGCGCCGCAAACAATTTGAATCGAAAATGAAAAATTCAATCAACAAAACAGGCTGTCTATGGTTTTATGTCAGAGATATCTGTTGACTCTTGCGTCAGAAAAGTGCAAGCGCCAAGTTAAATTTCGAATTTTACTCTTTGCCGTTTGCTGGCTCAAGGTATTGTTTCCAAGCCATACTTATTCTGACACGCGAAAAAATCGAAATTTTCCAAAAAAATTTCACCTACGCCAACACCTTTTGAAAATTAACCTTGTGTGTCCCTACTCCAAGAATTTCTTGCTTGAGTTCAAGATAATCAAGATAGTTTTTAAAAGAAACATCATGGGGCACATTATGATCAAGAGTTGGAATGTATCCGCCTCCTTTCAGCGCTAATTTCACCCGCTCCAATTCCGCTGCAATTTCTTTTTTTGTGGCAGCAAGACGATACTTATTGATTCCGCCCATCCAAACAGCTTTTCCATTGTACTTATTCTGCAAAATATTAACATCCATGCCGGCCTGCACCTCCAGCGGAAAGAAAAAGTTAACGCCGCCATCCAGCCAATCTTCCAAAATTGCGGTAAGATTGCCATCTGAATCGACTGAAACTGTGTGGTAGCCATAGCGTTTTGCCAAATCCGTGACTCGATCGTAACGGGGGACAACGATTTCGTGAAAATGAGCCGGATTCATCATTGGCCCATTTTTAAAGCAAATATCTTCTCCAAAATGAATATTATCCACGGGTATGCCATTTTCACCGAAAGCGCGGATTTGACGGGGAATGCTTTTGTGCCACCCTTTGTTGTCCTGAATAACGGATCCATCGGATAAACGCTTGATGATAGTTGTTTCGCTTTCCTCCAAAACAACCTCACTGAATAAAGGTTCACGCGACCGATCAAGCTGCACATTCATAAACCAGCGATCCAATCCAAAAGCGTCACACCATTCGTCGTAACGCTGCGGATTCAATGCCGGACTCAATCCTTCCGTCAACCATCGTTCATAGGTAGTCATCAAGGGCCCGGTCTCCATATCAGGGACAGGTGTCTCCGTTTTGCGAAAAATAAAATTTCGATAAACATCCCTTTGGGTTAATATTTTTTCATAAGCTTTATGGCCTGATATTTAGAACGCGATGCGTCTGTGGACGTTCCATCGCAGAGGCATACATGGACAGGGGGAAATCACGTCTACTTTAGATCTCACCTCCGATTCACCAACGCTTGACCACCGTGTCATGCGCCGGGAGGCGAAGGCGACTGGTTTCACCGGAAATCGAATCTTGAATCTCCACCTCTTGTTCCTCTCCGGTATCGTTAAAAATAAATGAAATGCGGTCTGCCCCTTTTTTCCAAGTCACACAAGGAGCCCGACCTTTGATTATTTTAACCCCATCAAACTCCTGTCGGCCAGCGACAAAATATTCTTCAAATTGGGCTAGAATGGCATGCGCAGATTTAAGCGGACCGGCAAACTGGGAGTCGACACCCGGCAGCCCGCATAATGACCAACCGAAGCTTTCGCCCTGAACGACAAGCCTTAAAATATTATTTTTTAAATTGAGCAATCTTTCCTGCCATTCCCAGCCCCATGGCCACCCCAGATTAGAGTAGTGATAAAACACATGTAATTGAGCCAGTATTTTTGGACGAAGATTCTCGCTTTCGACTCCAGCAAGAAGCTTACGTTTTAGCTTTTGAAGCGATTCGGCATCGGGTATTCCCCATCGTCCCATAGCGAAATCAATATGTGAAGCTATTAGCTTCCAATCGACAGCATCATGCTGACGACTATACTCAAAAAGAACCGGCGGTGCGCTCGAATACATTCCAAAAGTAGTCGATCTTTTTGCATCCCGACCAATCTGTCTAAAAACATCCCAAAGACGGATGAACTGCTCACAGCGAAAATCAACCCACTCTTTATAATGGTTATTCCAGCACTCCTCGCGGGAGGGAGTTCGATTTGCGCGCCTATATTTTGCAAATGCTTGGAGGCAACGCGGACACATACAGACGTCATCGAACCACTGCCGCGGACTGGCGGTAGGCATTCCCTCCTGGGCTCCAACTGTGGCAAAGGGCGCCGCTCCGAGCTCCCAATCAAAAAAGATGCCATCCAGTTTATTGCGCCGGATCGATTGCATGATCACATTGCAGTAAAATTTAAGCCAGGGGTTGCCTGCACCGCCATCAATCTGTTTTTCTTTATCTCCTTCCAGCAAATAGGTAATACATGGCAAGGCAGATCCTCTCGCTCCCAATGCGCTCGTTCCTCTTGGCCCGATAGGAAATGCTTCCGGATGAATTGTAAAAAATGTTCGGTCATTCATATACATGAACCTTAAATATGCGCGCACCTTCATTCCCAATTCTTTTGCTTCCGCTGCCATTGGGATCCTCAAATCTTCTTCCGATAAGTCCTGTCCAAACAGCACCTCGTTTAAAAATGGTTCGATCGTATTCATCCCCCAGGAATGCAAGGCATTTAAATAAATTGCCTGAATGGTGTCTCTCTCGCATGGCAGCAATGTCTCAGCAATCCAAGCGGATGTGTCAAGGCGCCTTGGGGCAATCCGTTCCTTGGCTGCAATTAATTCTACTGTGCCATTCCGAAAACATTGCCCTTTGCCATTCTCTATTCGCCAATAAAGCTTATCCGGCAGCTTAAGGCTGCGTTTGACATCAAAGTACAGGGTTCGAGTATACCATGGATGACTTTTCAGTCCAGCCTCAACCGTCATGACAGTGCTTTTGATATGATCAGATTTAACGTCGCAAATGAGTTTGTACATTTTTCCAGGGACAAGGCTGTCGGTTTTGGGAAGCTGGACATGGGATTGCTTCTGTTTCTCGATCACCATATGAATGGGTTTGTCCGGATGATGGTCATAAACAACATCTCTGGTTTCGATATCCTCGATCAGAACGCGCCGACAAAGGAAATCACCACCATGAAGTCGGCCCCAGGTAAAAAAAGAGGGCGACAATACATCCCCGCTCGTTGGCACTCGAAAGTTCTTGGAAAATCTTTTCCATTCGAAGGTCCCAACAAAATTCATCGCAGGGGCATATCCCAAATACTGAACGGTGAGCATCCCACTGTTAACCGTGCTGGAATATAGAAAACTCAGTTCCAAGCCGTCACGCGCTACCGTCAAATCAGGGCGGTAGCTCACCTCTATTCGGCCATCAGGACACTTCCGAATCTCTTCCACAATGGAATCAATCCTATTTTTGACATCAAATCCTGCCTGGATATTGTTAAGAGAGATGCCATCCGGCAAATTCAGGATTAATAGGTATTCCTCATTGGCGATGTGAGGAATATAAGGCAAAAGGGGGCGTAAGATAAGCATGCCGCCACGCTCAACCTCAATAACATGATTCCAAAAAGGCCGGTCATGACAGGACATGATTTCCTGGCCAAAAATGCAAGTCGGCTTGATTAAAGAAGTCAGAAGGACTGAGAAGAACAGCCGTCCTGCAATTCTGGTCCATACCTTGCGGTTCACACTGTCCCACAATTTTTCCATATTCTGCATCTTGAATTGAGAACTCATTGTTTTTTTTCGGATTAGAGTTAGATTATCATTGTTCTAGCGAGGCTTCGCTTCAGACCGCCCCGCCTGCGTGGCCATAGCCACTCTCGCCTCGCCAATTTGTCCCCCAAAGTTCCGCAAAACGGGACGACGGGGGAAGCTTCGCGCCTCGGGAGCCTTCGGTGAAGCGCGGGGCGGCGTGGCGAAGGGCCTCCCTGCATCATTTTCTAACCAATGGAGGGCGGGGCTCCTGCACCGCTTTTCCCAATAAATTTCAAAATTAATCAACATTAAATTAAAAATCATCTGGCGCCCAAAACTTGATTTCTTAACACCTTATTTTCGTTTTTAAGGAATCTAGGCGCTGCAATTCCAATCCATAAGATTCTTAAAAATGCTCCATTTTCTTTTTTAAAGAATATTGCAGTTTAAGGCGGGTGCATTTCCGGCCATTCAAGTTCCATGCCTTGTTTGCGTAAGAGCATCTGAAAGTCTTTCAGAAATTCTTTATTTTCAAAAAACAGCTTGGGAGTCATTTTCTTTTTTAAACAATAAGCCGAAAGAAGACCAACGGCCTCACCAATATTCCACTCTACAGGATGAAGCCTATAACATCCATTTGTGATATGGGTTGTGCCGATATTCTTGCAGGCAGGAAGCAAATTTTCCACCCTTTGAGGAATTAAAGCTCTCAACGGAATCTGAAAGGGAAAAGCACCAATATCGACATAATTGTCGCCGCCAGTTGTCGGATGCAAATCGATTCTGTAGCATCCAACGCCCACGCTGTCGTAAAATTGTTCAGCCGGCCTGGATTCTCGCGCAATTACGCCTACATGACTTTCCGTGACAGTAAGCATGGCGCGAATCCGGCGTGATTCGCGAATATACGGCGATTTTGCCAGGCCATCGGTCGTGCCAACAAGATCAGGCCGCAGATAAAGGCCGGGATATCCCTGCCCTCCTTTTGGACATGGAGCTTCCGTCTGCAGCCAATAAAGCAGGCTTAGTGAAAGTTGTCGAGATTCTTCAAGGAACCGCGCTGCAACATCAGGCGGTTGGTCGATAATATTTCCCTCCCAATAATCATTTTGAGGCCAATTTACAAGCGTAATCTCATGGGGCATCAAATCCGGCTGATAAACTTTTCCACAAATGATGCGGCGATACAACCAAAGACTCGCAATGGTTTCATCGCATTCATTGGGAAATAAACACAATAAACGCGGCTTTTGCGTACGCGGATGACTCATTTTCCAATCCAGCAATCGCCCGGGCCAAGGCGGTGTCAGGCGCGGCATATAATTTCGCCATCGATCATATTGAAGCGGCTTATCAATAATATGTTCCCCTCGCGGATCAAAGGCCATGGGAAAACACCAAGTAAAAGCCTGCACATTATTCGGCCTGTCATCGCTCGATGCATGAGGCTCTCCTGTCGATGTCCGAGACTCGGAACCGCTGACATATTCAACTTTTGCCATTGGCAACAAGTCTCCCAATTCGGTCGCATCAATAATATAATCGGCTTGGATAATTTCATCGTGGCCTGTCTCTAAATTTTGAAATCGCACCGCGTGAATTCTATCCCCATGTCCATCCACTGCAGTCGGTTTTCGGTGCAGTCTAACCTCCAAAAAATTCGCGCTTCTCGGATAAGCCAACATTTGTTCCAGCGCTGCCAAGGCAACTCGAGGTTCATGACACAGTCTGGAAACCCCTCCCATGCCCGGGTTCAACTCCGGATTGGAAAGCGCTTCTCCAATCAGTGGATAGTGGTTCCGGTAGTACTGCCGAACAGCATTTCGAAAAACGCGGTATCGTTGCGTGCAGCCAAATTTTTCAATCCATGGGTGTTCATCCGGCGGAACCGCTTGTGAAGTCAATTGCCCTCCCAACCAATCCGTTTCTTCGGTCAGGATTATCTCCGGGCTTGATTGAATATGAAAAATGGGACATAATGATGCCGCGCTCATTGCGGCGGCAACTCCTCCTAGTCCGCCGCCAACAATCAGGATCTTGCCTCTGCTTTCTTTCATTGAATTTTAAATTTGCAAAATTTGTACTTCAATTGCACCTTCCGCTTTATCTCAAAAATTTGCATGTCTTAACGGGTCATTTTTAAGGGAAAATGGTTTCTCGGCGCCATGGACATTCCGCGTCACCCCAAATTGACGCTTGCCGCCACTTTAAAGCTTTTTTTCAGTTCCATCCAACTGTCGGCAATACCAAATTCTTGGAGTTTGTTTTAGATCGTTGGCCTCACAAGAGGAAACATGTCCATCTGCAAAAAAACAATTTGCATGATCATTATGGCGGAGATGGATGCTGGTTTGGGATGTCGGATAAGGATAATCGGCCATAAAATAATAATATTGCCGATTCTGAGCTGCAAAGATCGAGTCGGCTAAAATAATGCAATCAGATGAACATCCAAGATTCAGATGCTCCACATTGTCAACAACTGGATCATTCGCAATCAACATAGACCGCCCCCAGTCGCCGTGAATACAATTTAAGCCATAGGTCGAAGAATAATAGGAAGTGCTTTTCTGTGGAAAACTTGGACATGCTAATACGATATCCGCTTTATTTGTTACCGAACCTTGCGGAAGATAATTTTTGTCTTGCAACAGGCGAAACCATTCCCGGCTCCCATTCCAAGGCGCTGGAGCTTGTCCTTCATAATCCCTTGAATATTCTAAAATTGCCATTCCACATTGTCTTATATTATTCATGCATTTCACTTGTTTGCACTTGTCCGACAATGATCGGAGCGCAAGCGAAAGCAGTCCAAACAATGTACTGATTATGGTAATAACGGTTAATAATTCAATCAGGGTCATTGACTGGCATCCTTGCAAATCCGACTGCTGCGTTTGTTGCGGATTTTTTTTGTAATTTAAGTGAAAACAACGAGTTATTCTCCGCCTAATAGCAGAAAACCGTCCCATAAACATTTTCATGTCTCAGCGCTCCCTTCCGGCGGTTCCGGCCTGCCGGCGGATTCCCGTGGAACCAGCCGGCCGCTGATCAGGAGGTGGCGGGGGGCGCGGTTTTGATCCCGCAGGTGTTGGATGAGAAGTTCCACGGCGGAACGGCCCATGTCGTGGAGGGAGAAGGCATAGGATGCCATGGGGGGGGTGAGGAGGGCGGCGACCGGGGTGTCGGCGATTCCCATGACGCTGATTTGTTGGGGAATCCTCAATCCGGCTTGTTGGAGTTTCCTCAACAGGCTGGCGGCGTATATATCGAAGGAAATCAAAGCGGTGGGGCGTGGAGTGGACGTCACAATCTCGCGCGCATAGGCGGCCATGACCCGGGCGTGACTTTCCGGATCGATCTCGCGGGGGCGGCTCAAGGAGGCAAGGGGTACCGGAAGCCCTTTGGCTTCGAAAAAGCCGCGAAACGCCTGCTGATAAATTTGAATGTGCAAGCTGGCAACATCCGGAAAAAAAGCGACAATCCGGCGATGGCCGAGTTGCCAGAGGTATTCCAGTTGTTCTTCCACGGCGCGTTTGATATCCATCATCACCGAACTGGCTGGAAGATCGGGATAAGTGCGGTCCACAAAAACAACGGAAAGCCGTTTGACCAGCAATGCGCGGGTGGTTGCGGGAAAACTGCCCTCGACAACCAAGCCGTCCACGCGCTGGCGGGAAACCATTTCGGACATGGCCAGGGTGTTTTCATCCCCGGATTCGCACATCAAAAGGTTTCCGTTTTCCTGGACGGCTTTCTGAATCCCTGAAAAAATCTGGCTGTAGTAGCCATCCCCGGCGCGCGCCTGATCCAAAATGGCATTGGAGGCCAGAAAACCTATGACCCCGGTTTTTGTGCGGGGATTTGGGGTTCCGAGATGATGTCTGCGGAAAACCGCGCTGAATCCCGGATCGGGGCAATAGTTCAACTGTTCAACCGCCTTCAAAACCCTTTCACGCGTATCGGCGCCCGGAATGGAACTGTTGTTCAACACCCTGGAAACGGTTGTGGGGGAAACCCCGGCGCAACGGGCTACTTCGCGGATGTTGGCGGTTTTGGGCATGGGAGGGTGGAGGAGGTTTTAGGTTTTAGGTTATAGGTTTTAGGGGACAGGGGTTCAGGGGCTCGATGGTTTCACGGTTCAGCGGTTTATGGTTTAAAGGGTGGGGGGTATGCGGAAGGAAGTCAGAAGATTGCGGGGATAAATGAATATGGTTCAAGGGTTAACAATCTCGCAGTCAAGGGGTTAGAGTGGCATGAATCAGGTGACAAAGGAAAGGGGTTATGTGACGTGAAACAATATAACACGACAATGTGTATTGTCAACTAAACTGTGACCATTTTATTTTTTAGCAGTTTTTACAAAGTTTTGCAGTTAGCCAAAAAAGGCGCAAAAATCACATTTTCTGTCTGTTCTGTACCGTTCTTCGTGTGGCCATTCCGGCAATCGCAACCGATGCAATGGCCTTTTTCAGTTTTCTTTCAATGGCGGGTGTGGTGACGGTGGCCAATTCGGAAGGTTCATAGCCTCCTTCGTCAAAAGCCCGGGCGGTCGGGAGATAGCCTGCCGTGCAGTCGCCCAAGGCGGTAAAGGCGAGAAATCGGCTGGGTTGCAATTGCTGGCCGTAAAGCTGGTATTCAACAAAGACTTCCCCCGGCAAATGAATGACCTGGCAGGGACCGAGTTTGAGAGAGACGGCGGCTTGACGGCGCAGATGACGGCGGTCGAGCCATGCGCCAAGTTTGCAGGCATTGTAAACCCGTTCGTGAACGGGCTGGGAGGAGTCCGCAATCACTTTGCGCCAGGCCGGGTTGGGTTTGCGAATGCGGCAGGGAATATCGAACAAAGACGTTTTCCATTCGAGCGAGGGTGAGGCGAATCGATTTTTGCGGGAAGCGCCAATGGCTTGGTGAATGGCTTTGGCCAGACGGCCTCCAAGCGTTTTGATGTTCCTTTCCTTGTTGGGGGTGGAATATTTTCCAAGCCAGATTGTGGACATGGCCAAGAAACTTGGCCTTGAAGGCATTGAGTGGGGACTTCCGAAATATGAGGAAGCGGCACAGGCCATCAAAGAAATGGCGACACTTACCCGGGAAGAGGGGCTTGAGATAACCCGAGTTTCTCAGATTTCGGCGTTTTTCAATTATTTTTCGACATCCTTCAGGTTCAAACTTTGGAAAAAGCCGTATTTTGGCGTGTGTGGAGACCTGCTCCATGGATTTTATTTCCAAGTTGT
>JAQUAF010000003.1 GCA_028687435.1 Verrucomicrobiia bacterium
GCAATTCGCGCGGCGGACTGCGCGAATCCGAAGCTCCGGCGGGGGTTCAATTGCTCAAACGCCTGAATATTCCGCTGATTGGCCCTGTCAATTCCTACTATAAAACCCGGGAAGAGTGGGAGGCTGATCCGCAAGGGTTGGGATCGCAGGTTGCCTGGAGCATTGCCCTGCCGGAATTCGAAGGGGTGATCGAACCCCTGGTCATTGGCGCCACTTCGGGTTTTCGCAACGGGGAGGATTCGGCGGACCAAGCCATTGAGGAGCGGATTCACAAACTGAGCCGCCGGGTCAAACGGTGGGTTTCGCTCCGCCGCAAGCCCAACGCGGACAAGAAAGTGGCTTTCATCCTGCATAACAATCCCTGTGTTTCGGTCGAGGCTTCGGTGGGCGGCGGGGCGCATCTGGACACCCTGGAAAGCGTGGCGCGCATCCTGCAACGCATGAAAGCGTCCGGGTACCAGGTGGAAGCGCCGGCGAATGGCAAGGCCATCATCGATGAAATCATGCGGCGGAAGGCCATCGCCGAGTTTCGCTGGACACCCCTTGAGGAAATTGTCGCCAAGGGGGGCGCCATCGCGCGTGTCACGAAGCCGGAGTATCTCGAGTGGTTCATGGAATTGCCTGCCGCAACCCGCGAGCGCATGGAGGAGGCCTGGGGCAAGGCGCCTGGCGAGGAAAAGGATGGCATTCCGGCAGCCATGGTTCATCAGGGCGACATCATCGTCACCGGTGTCCGGTATGGCAACGCCATGGTGGCGGCGCAACCGAAACGGGGTTGCGCCGGGGCGCGTTGCGACGGGCAGGTCTGCAAAATCCTGCATGATCCCAGCGTGCCGCCGCCCCATCAATACGTGGCGACTTACAAATGGATTTCACAAACCTTTGGCGCGGATGTCATCGTGCATGTGGGAACCCATGGCAATCTGGAATTTTTGCCTGGCAAGGGCACGGGGCTTTCCTCCGGATGTTTTCCGGACATTGGCATCGACACCCTGCCGCATCTGTATATTTACAACGCCGACAACCCTCCCGAAGGAACGATCGCCAAACGCCGCAGCTATGGCGCGTTGGTTGATCATATGCAAACCGTGATGGTGGAGGGGGAATTGTATGGGGATCTGGAGCGGCTGGAACGTCTTCTTGATGAGTTTGAAAAATACCGCGCGGTTGAAGCGGGGAAAGCCCACACCATTTCCCATTTGATCGTCAATGCCGCCGACAAGCTGAATCTTCTCGATGGCAGCAAACTGGATCACTCGCAACTGGAACAAAAAATCCAGGAATTGCGGGGCAAACTGTCATTGCTCAAAAACACGCAGATTCCCAAGGGGATGCACATCTTTGGCATCCGTCCCGAAGGAGAAAAACTGGCGGATTTTCTTTACGCCATTTTGCGTTATGACACCGATCCCCATTCCCTGCGTGGAGTGTTGACGGCGGTTCTCCGGAGGGAGGGACGACAAGAAGCAGGGGCATTGAAGGCGGCAACCGAAAAGGAAGCCCGCGCCGCAGTTCGGGCCATGATTACGCAGGGTATTTCCGTGAGCGAAACCCTTTCGTCGCGGCATTGCCTGTCACCGGAAGAAAAGCCCCTTCTTCGGGCGGTGGATGATAAAATCCGGGATCTCCTGCGGCGGGTCGAGGCATCCGACGAGATGGGAGCGCTGCTGAACGGTTGCAATGGCGGGTATCTTGAACCTGGACCATCCGGATTGATCACTCGCGGACGGAGCGATGTGCTGCCCACGGGGCGGAACTTTTTCAGCCTGGATCCCCAGCGGATACCCACGCCATCAGCCTGGGTCATCGGCCAGGAGCTTGGACGCAAGACGCTGGAAAAATATCTGGAAGAGGAGGGAAAACTTCCGGAGAACATAGCTTTTCATTGGATGAGCACCGATATCATGTGGGCGGACGGAGAAGGTCTGGCGCAGATGCTTTATCTTCTTGGCGCCCAACCGGTCTGGCAGGCGAACGGACGCATCAAGGGGTTTGAGATTATTCCGTTGAGCAAGCTTCAGCGGCCGCGCATTGACATCACGGTTCGCGTGTCCGGCATTACGCGGGATAATTTTCCCGCGACCATGGAATTGCTGGATGAAGCCATCCAGGCCATTGCCCGGCTGGATGAGCCGGTGGAACTTAATTATGTGCGCAAGCATACGCTGGAAAAGATGGCCGGGTCCGGGCGCCCGGGCGACGAGGCATGGAGGGAGGCTTCCTACCGGATTTTTGCGAGCATGCCGGGAACCTATCAGGCCGGCACGCAACTGGCGGTTTACGCCTCTGCCTGGAAAACGGAAAAGGATCTTTCCGACATTTTCCTTTATTGGAACGGTTATGCCTATGGCAAGGGAACTTTTGGTGCCCCGGCGCATCACAGCCTGAAGCAGAGCCTTAAAACAGTGGATTTAACTTTCAATAAGACGGCGACCGACGAATATGATCTGACTGGCTGTTGTTGTTATTTTGGCACACATGGCGGAATGATCAACGCGGCGCGCACGATTTCGGGACGCGAGGTGAAAAATTACTATGGCGACACGCGGGATCCGAACGAGGTGGCGGTGCGGACATTGACCGAGGAAATCCGCCGGGTGGCCCGCGCCAAGCTGTTGAATCCGCGTTGGATTGAGGGGATGAAGGAGCATGGATACAAAGGCGCGGGGGAGATCAGCAAACGCGTGGGACGGCTTTACGGCTGGCAGGCCACGGCCAAGGCGGTGGACGACGCGGTGTTCGATGACGCAGCCCGCACCTTCATGATGGACGAGGAAAATCGCAAGTTTTTCGAGGAGAACAATCCGTGGGCCTTGGAGGAAATGGCGCGCCGGATGCTGGAGGCGGCTGAGCGCGGTTTGTGGAAACCGGCGCCGGATGTGCAGAAGGCGCTCAAGGAACTTTATATTGAAATTGAAGGTTGGATTGAAGAACGGATGGGTGACGCGGAAGGCAATTTTCAGGGGGGCGGCATTGATGTCATCACCCAGGAGCAAGTCCAGGGTTGGAAGAAAAAAATGCAGGAGGTTATGGGTAATACCCAGCTTGATAGGCTGTAGGCTGTTAGACTATAGGTGACTAGGTGACAATCATGCGTGATCATACAAAACTTAGAGCATTTGAACTGGCCGATGAAGTTGCGATTCTGATCTATCGGATAACCAGAGGATTTCCCAAGGAAGAGATCTATGGGTTGACTGCCCAAATGAGGAGGGGTGCGGTTTCTGTTCCATCAAATATTGTAGAGGGATGTGCAAGAGAGAGTCAGGACGAGTATCTCCGTTTTCTTGAAATCGCATTTAGCTCCTTGCGAGAGCTGCATTACCAGTGCGGTTTGGCTAAACGTCTTGGGTACTCTGATGAACATGATTTTGCAGCTTTAGACTCAAAAATTCAAGAAACTGAAAAAG
Organism: Verrucomicrobiia bacterium; assembly: GCA_028687435.1. Lineage (GTDB taxonomy): Bacteria > Verrucomicrobiota > Verrucomicrobiia > JABWAM01 > JABWAM01 > JAQUAF01. The sequence continues at coordinate 3,411 of JAQUAF010000003.1, forward strand.
TTTTGGGCTCTTTGGTGCGTTCAATGCGCAAGATCTAATAGCCTTCAGCCTACAGTCTAAACAACCTAATGTTATGATTTTTCCCTTTACCGCAATTGTGGGGCAGGAGGAGATGAAGACGGGGCTGATTTTGAACGTGATTGATCCGTCGATCGGCGGGTTGTTGATCATGGGGGAGAAGGGCACGGCCAAAAGCACGGCGGTGCGGGCGCTGGCGGAGTTGCTGCCCGAACTTGAAGCGGTGGAAGGCTGCCGGTTCCAATGCGATCCCGGAGGAAAGCTTTGCGGCGAATGCCAGGAGAAAAACCGGATGGGAGGGCCTTTGCCGGTTGCGCATCGCAAGATGAGGGTGGTGGAATTGCCGCTGGGCGTCACGGAAGACCGGTTGGTGGGGACTCTGGACATGGAGCATGCCCTGCAAAAAGGGGAGAAACGGTTCGAGCCGGGATTGCTGGCCGATGCCAACCGCAATTTTCTGTACGTGGACGAGGTGAATCTGCTGGAGGATCACATTGTGGATCTTTTGCTGGATTCCGCGGCCATGGGGGTCAACACGGTGGAGCGCGAGGGCGTGTCGTTCACCCATCCCGCCCGGTTCATCCTGGCGGGCACGATGAATCCGGAGGAAGGCGATTTGAGGCCGCAATTGCTGGACCGGTTCGGGTTGTGCGCGCAGGTGGTTTCGGTGAGGGAGAAGGAGTCGCGGATGGAGATTTTGCGGCGCAAGGCCGCTTTTGACGCGGATGCCGGGCGGATGGCCGCCGCGTGGAAAAAAGAGCAGACAGAACTGGCGCGCCGGATCAAGGAGGCCCAGACGGCGCTTCCGTCCATCCAACCCGGCGATGACGCGTTGGAAAAGATCGTCAAGATCACCGCGGCCCTGAGCCTGGACGGGCACCGGGCGGACATTGTGATGATGAAAACCGCCCGGGCGCTTGTGGCGTTTCGCGGCAAGACGGCCGTCGAAGCCGGGGAGATCCGCGACGCGGCCGCCTTGGCCCTGGGGCATCGCATGAAACGCCTGCCGTTTGAGGAGATGGGCGCGCAGGCTGAAAAATTGAGGGGGTTGTTGGAGGGGATTTGAGGGAGACGAACTGTGTCGATCAACATGTCTTTCAGCGGATTTGTGGGGAGGGATGACGCCAAGCTGGCATTGGTGTTGAATGCGATCGACCGGCGGTGCGGCGGGGTTCTTTTTCTGGGCGAAAAAGGGTGCGGCAAATCCACGCTGGCGCGCCGGTTCCGGCGGCTTTTGCCCCGGGGAATTCCTTTTGTCGAATTGCCGCTTAACGCCACCGAGGAAGGGTTGATGGGGGGAATCGATTTGGAGAAAACCATTCGCGAGGGGCGGCGTTGTTTTCAGCCGGGGATTTTGTCGCGCGCCCATGACGGGTTTGTTTACATTGACGATATTCACTTGTTGCCGGTCGAAATTCTGGCTTTGACACTCAATGTTCAGGGGAGGGGCGAAAACCTGGTGGAGAAGGAGGGGCTGACCCTGCGTCATGCCGCCGAGTTTCAATTGCTGGCGAGCATGGATCCGGCGGAGAATTTCCTGCCGCCGCATCTTCTGGATTGTTTTGGAATGGCGGTCGTGTGGGGGAAAATCACGGAGGCGGCGCAACGCGCGGCGATTGTCAGGCAGGCCATGCCGGATCTTTTTCCCGAAAGTCCCGAGGCCGGGAGGAGGGACCGGGTTTTGGCGGAGAGAATCGGCGTTGCCCGTTCCCGTTTGGCGGGGATGAAAATTTCAGCCGGTGTGGAAGACTGCATGGCCGGGAAATGTTTGGAGAGCCGGATGGCCGGACATCGGGGGGATGTTTTTCTTTTCTATGCGGCGCGCGCCCATGCCGCCCTGATGGGGAAAGACCGGGTGGAACCGGCGGATGTGGATGCTGTGACGCCTTTGGTTCTCAACCACCGCCGCCGGCAACTGCCGCCGGAAAACGAGCCGGAGCAATCTGAAAAACGGGAGCCCAGGCCCCCTCCCGAAAACAATCCGAAGGATCAGAAATCGGCGGCCGCCGACCGGCAATCGCATCCCGGCGGAGACAACCAAGGGGACGAAAAAACTTTGCCGGAAAAACGGGAATCCCTGCCCATGGAGGCTGTTTTCGAATCCGGCGAGCCGTTTCCCCTCCGGCGTTTTCATTACCGCCGGGACAGGATCAAAAGGGGATCTTCCGGACGGAAGATCAAATCGCTTTCACGCGACAAGCGGGGACGGTATATCCGGAGCGCTGAACGCGGATTGGACGGCGACATTGCCATTGACGCCACGGTGAGGGCTGCCGCGCCGTTGCAGCGGCTGCGGGGGGGGGATGGGCGGCTGGTCATCCGACCCGGGGATATTCGTTACAAGAGGAGAGAGAAGAAGGTCAGTCATCTGGCGATTTTTGTGGTGGACGGTTCCGGGTCGATGGGCGCCCAGCGGCGGATGGTTGCGACCAAGGGGGCCATCCAGTCGTTGCTTTTGGATTCCTATCAGAAGCGCGACAAGGTGGCCATGATCGTGTTTCGCAAGGACCGGGCGGAACTGGTTTTGCCCCCGACATCCAGCGCGGAACTGGCTTCCCGATGTTTGCGCCAGATGCCCGTGGGCGGCAGGACGCCGCTTTCGGCCGGTTTGCTTGCGGCGCATGACCTGGTTCGCCGGATGGGGCGGCGCGAGCCTGGGTTGCGTTTTTTGGTGGCATTGATCACGGATGGACGGGCCAACCATTGTCTGGGCGGCGCCACGCCCGAGAAAGAGGTGTCGAAAATCGCCGGGTTGATGAGGGAACTGCCTTCCACCGAGTTTTTGGTTGTTGATACGGAGAACAAAGCGGGATTGATTCGGATGGGATTGGCTGGCAGGCTTGCGGCTCAACTGGCGGCGGATTACTGCCGCATGGAGGAACTTGAATCAGATCGGTTGCTTGCTTTTGTTCAATCACGTTGGTGAAAGAATTTGTTCATTTCCATTTTGATCCAAGCGGAATGACCAAAAATCCAAACAATCCCACAGCCAAGTCTAATCCGGGGAAGAATATCGGATTTTTTGACGCCGGACAAAAAACTTGACTGATTTTCATTCGGCAGGCAATCTGAATTGGATATTACGATAATAAAAAACAGTAATATTCATTATGCTTTTGTTTTTTTCAAAAAAGCGGCCCAATCATGCGTCCGTTGTTGCTGATGTCTCTGGTGGCGGTGATATTGGAGCGCTGGCTGTTCGTTTGGCGCTTGAAGAGGGAGCGGCAGCCGGAGGGTGGCGGAGGTTGTTTCGAAAAAGGGGGAGATGGATGACTGTGAGAGCAGGAGAGAGAAACTGTGATTTTGTTGTGCGCATATGCCGGCCTTATGGGTGTCCCGCCCAGAAAATTGTTTTCCCATGCGATTCCTGACTAATGAAAAAGGTGATTTATGGCAAACGATTATACCCCCAAACAATTTCTTCGTTTAGCGGAAAATATATTGCTTGAGGAGTACTTTGGCAAACGTGGGATGCTTACTGATCTTGATTGGAATAACATCAATGAATCGGTGATCGAACCGATTTATGCTGCGTGGCAGATGCTTCCCGAAGCTAAACAAGAAGAGGTTGAGCAGGATTTCCGCTTGATCTTCGATCTTGCATCCGCCAATGGCACTCGAACACTGATTGAGGAAGGACATTGCCAAAACCTTGATCTCGTTTCAAAGTTGGAGCAGAAAGACGGCTGCCTCAATAAAGCCTTTTGGGTATTTCTCGAACACCGGGAATTGTTCGACGCAGTCTATGCCCTCGACCAATCAGACCATTTGAACGGTCGCTATTGGAAAAAGCGAAAGGACATGCCGAGAAAACAGCCGGACCTTACAGGCGAAACGATAAAAGAACTCGGAGATTCGGTCGGAGCTTATTATCGGGAGAATCAAGGACGGGGGAAGTTGTGCCGTGTCGAGCACTATCTCCGCGGAAACCGGTATCATTACTTCTTTGCCTATCCCAAAGACTACACAAATACCATTGTCGGTTATGACAACGCTGGCCGCTTCGAGCGAAAGCGTCAAACCCCCGCTTTCGATGTAATTTTCGTCTATGACCCGGCGGATGGTACGTTGGAACTATATGCCGAGGGTGACAAAAGATTGAAGCAGGATTTGCAGAAGATTTTTGCCCGATGCATCCTTCATGAAGAAATCAGCGATGAGAATCCTCGTTCGATTCCGTATGAATTAAACAGCTTGAAAAACCCAAGTTTTGCCTTTCCAACGGACCCGGCGGATGGTGTTATGGAGGTGAGGATTCGCGAATTGAGGTTGGCGCTTGTCGGCAATGAACGGAAACGCATCACCTTCCATGTGGCGCCCAAGGGCGCCCCCCATGATATTCACGATTTGATGACGCACTCCCTGCACGAACATCGTTTGCCTCTTTCGATGGTCAATGTAGTTTCAGCCGTCATCCAGATGCGTTTCAATAGGGACGGCGGAACAATCCGTCCAATGACCGTATCCTTCAGAATCACGAGTCCAGATATTTGCAATCTGAAGGATAAACCGGAACATCTTGTGGCGAAGAAATACCTGAAGCTATGGGGACTGGAACGTGTTTGACCCCCTGTCCGTCATCTTAAGTCGATTTGATGCACGCGAACCCCGTTTCAGTGGGGACGATGTTGCCGCATGGCGCAAAGGGATGGTGGAATATCTGGCAAAATGCGGGCTGCTCCGCGAAGTGGAGCCTGCGACTTCGGTCATTTGCGATGCCTGCGCTGACCGACATGTGGAAGAAGTTGTCATGATCAAGAAGCCACCGGGTTCTATCCCGCGATTCTATATCCATTGTCCTGAGAATGGCCGAGTGTTTGTATCGAAAGAGCGCCTGCGGCAGTGGGAGATTAATTTTTTTGGTTTGGCAAAAGGGCTTGCGCGTGCATTGGACCTTGCCGGTAGCGTGGAAGAAATCGTTTTGGAGCGAATTTGGTTCCTCGGAAGAACAACCCTTGCGGCGCAGTCACGCGAATTATTCCTGGCGTGTGGCCTGACATGGGAAGACGCTTGCGATGTTTTGGGGAAGAGTTCTCGGATCAATGCTGCAAAATCCGCACTCGTCCTCGTTGCTGGCGAAGTGCCCCCGGCTTCTGTTTGGAATGGGGAGGCGCTACCCATTGTCGCGGTCAAAACAGTGACCCGCATCAAGAAGATGGGGCTGGCGGTGGACCGGATTCATCTGGAAAGCCTTCTTGCGGACAGGCGGAAGAAGATTCCGTGCGTGACACTAAAGGCATTCCCGACGCCGGTTGAAATAATATGGGCAGATATTCGGATCGTTGTTGCCGAAACAAAAATGAGCATTGTCGCCAAGGGGAAGCGCCGTCAATACACGTTCGCGGAGGCTGGTTTCGAGGAAAGACGGAAAAGGAACATGCCCAATTGTCTGTGGGGTATTCTGAAATCATTCGCCATGTATGGTGGTATCTTGCCATTCAAAGCAGTCGAGGAGAAAAAACGTAGCAATTTTAAGCAGTACGTCTCCGTTCTGCGGGAACGGATCAGGGCGCTGATCCCAGGGATCGACGGCGACATGATTCTCTACGACAAGCGAGAAAATTGCTATAAGACGCTTTTCCGCATCTCATCCGAAGAATCGCTCCAATTCCCTACTCCTGATGGAACCGCATGGGCAGATATCACCGTCTTTCCAAATGGTTTTACCGGGATTCGCATTTGCGTCACCACGACCGAGCGATTTGCCGTTTCCGGCTATGCCGACAGAAACGATGCTTCTACCCACCAGTGGGAAGGCGCGGAGCGTGAGGGGATGATCGAACGGAACTACGACTTTAGAATGCTTCACCTGGTGGACGATCAAGACCGTCCCAATCGTGCCGGGCAGGCACTCCTCACAGTTCTTTCCAATAACGGAATCGTGAAGCGCAAGGCCGAGGACAAGGGCATGCAGGAACTTTGCGGGGTACTGTCCAAGCTCATGATGGGCATTGCTGGTTCTCCCTTTGAATTCATCCCCTTCGCAGAGAAGTGGGTTGCGCGCTTTGAGATAGGGGATGGTTCGTGAATTTTCTGATGTGGAAAACCTCAGCGGTTATGTCCCTTTTTTTTGAAAACGACGTTGCGCGACGGTGGGCGCTGAGGCATATTGTTTTCATGACCTATATTGGAAAAGTTGCCAACGGAACTGTGGTGCTGCCGCCTGAAGTCCATCTGCCCGAAGGGATTAAAGTGGAGGTTACTCCCTTGGTGACCAAACAGGAAGCGGAGGACTTCACCGAAGGAATCCTTCAGATCGCCAAGCGAGTCCAAGGGCTGCCGTCGGATTTGGCGGAGAGACATGACTTCTATCTGCATGGGCATTTTCAGAAATGAAAGCCGTCTTTGCAGATTCCTTCTTTTTTCTGGCGCTGATCAATATTTCCGATTCAGCCCACAGTCGGGCGGCTGAAATAAGTCGCAAATTAACCTGTCAACGTGTCACAACCGCCTGGGTTTTGACGGAAGTTGCGGATGCCTTGGCCCACGGCAAGAATCGCGCCGCCTTTTTGGATCTTCTTGCCTTTTTGAAACATAGCCCGTCTTTGACAATTCTTCCCCCTTCTCAAGATTTGTTTGACCGGGGTGTCGAACTTTATGCCAGGCGACTCGACAAAGATTGGTCGCTCACGGATTGCATCTCGTTCGTCGTGATGGCGGATGAGGAAATCTCGGATGCGCTAACGGCTGACCGCCATTTCGAACAGGCGGGGTTCAATCTATTGCTCAAGTAGTGGTGGCTCAGCAACGGTTGGGGGAGAATACATTGGATAGGCGTCTGTTCCTGTTTGCCAAACAACTTACTTGATTTTCGGCGCGTGCCTCACGGAAAGATGACACCGTAGCCTGAGTTGTTCTGGCGGCGGCAAACCGTTGGCCGAGCTCCCTCCAAGGGGGGCGGGACAGGCCAACGGGTTGTGGGCAACTCGCAGAGTTGTCCAAGCCGACGGAAACAACTCACTCGATTTCCGGGGGGGGGCAGGGAGATGATTCATAATGGGCGTAATCCGTGCATTTGATTTTTTCCTTGGCGTCGATCACGGCCAAACGCGTTTCGATTTCCCGGATACGTTCGGAATTCATGCCTTTTCAGAAACATCGTCCCTGATCGCACCAATAGTGCCAGTCGGAAATGGTCTCTTGGGTGGTCGCATCAACCTTGACTCCCTCGATTTGTTCCAAGGGAACGCCCAAAATTCGTCCCTGCCAATTGATTTTTACAGTCATTTCAGGCAGACCGTGGTCCCCATTGTCAACCATCCCAACGACCTTGATCATTTCTCCTTTTTTGAGAGGGTAAACGCCGGATTTGCAATGAACGACGATTAGGAAATCATCGCTTTGAAATCTTGCAAGTGCGGCGGTTGCCTGACGGCTTTTTGTGGAAGGAATGGACGGATGGGGACTGGACTGAACGGCAAGTGGCCGCTGGCACTGTCAGTAAAAGTGTCAGTAAAAAGCGCGTGCGAGCAGGGGAAAATAGTGGGAGAGCAGGCTTGAGTTTCAGAGGAAAAATGCGTAAATTGTGTCTTAAACAGGGAGAGCCGTAGGACGAATCCGACAGCCGGCTCCAGCCTCCAGAGGGAAATTTTCCCTCTGAACAGAGGTCTGGAACCCCGTCGGAAGTGGTCAAAAAAGGGATCTTCATCATAAACGGGGGCAGTCCTTTTTTCAGTCAGAAGGTTGTAGGTGTTCCATGCAAACCACCCGAACCTGTTCCTTGCCGGGGAGCAATTTGATAAATGAGATTTTCAGGGCCTGTCAGGAAATCCAAACACCTCACCGAGATTTGCCTCATCAATTTGCAGATTGCCCAACCAGACGATTATTGGCATGTTTCGCATGCTTTATCTTGCCGAAGTTCCTTCTCCAGATTGATTTTGTTGACGATTTTTTAAATGCCATGAATCAGAAAAAACTGCCGGACAACCAGATTGCCGTTTTTCAGGCCCCTGATGGTTCGGTCAATATCGAGGTGCTGTATGCCAGGGAAAATATCTGGCTGCCGCAAAAGCGCATGGCTGAACTGTTTGGATGTTCAGCGGACAATATTTCCCTGCATTTGAAAAACATCTTTGCGGACCGTGAATTGGAGGAAAAGTCAGTTTCCGAGGAATCCTCGGTAACTGCCTCCGATGGGAAAAAGTATCGCACAAAACTCTACAGCTTGGAAGCCATCATTGCTGTCGGCTATCGCGTGAATTCGGAAAGGGGCACCCAGTTCCGCCAGTGGGCGATTCGCATTCTGCAGAACTACATCCACAAGGGGTATGCCATTGACAGTGACCGTTTCAAGTATGGCTCCCGCTTCAGCGCCCGCTTCTTCGACGAATTGCTCGAAGAAATCCGCGATATCCGCGCCAGCGAACGGATGGCTTACCAGAAGATCACCGACATCTACGCCACATCCATTGATTATTCCGCCAAGGCTGAGGATACCCGGGAATTTTTTGCCACGGTTCAGAACAAGCTCCACTTTGCTATCACCGGCCAGACTGCCGCCGAAATCATCGCGCAACGGGCGGATAGTTCCAAACCGCACATGGGGTTGACCTCCTGGCGCAAGGGGCCGCGGGGCAAAATATTTCCGCCGGATGCGACTATCGCCAAAAACTACCTCAAAAAACCGGAGTTGGATCACCTGAACCGGATCGTCACGATGTACTTGGACTACGCCGAACTGCAGGCTGTTCGGCAAAAGCCCATGACCATGAGGGACTGGATTACGAAGCTGAATGCTTTTTTGAAGTTTAGCGAATACGAGATTTTGACGGATTCCGGCTCCATTAGTCACGAGGTTGCCAAAGAACTCGCCCTGAAAAAGTATGGGGAATTCAGGAAAAAGCAAGACGCCGAGTACATCTCTGACTTTGACCAGTTCCTGAAACAATTGCCCAAAAGTGGGAGCAAAACATAAGGTGGCTTTTGCGCTGCATTGTCAGTAAAAAACGTGTGCGAGCAGCGCGTTGCCTCCAGGGAAAGATGACGCCATAGGCCCCAAAAACGCTTGCCAATATCCGGTGTTCCGCCAGAATCAGGGAATGAATCCAGCCATGCCGGCAATAATTTGGAGGTTTTCCGGTGTCCTGGCGACACCGTGCCGTTCGCGGAGGCGGCCGGGGTGACACATTGCGAATCTGAAGGCACCAGTTACACTTTCAACGCCGTGGGTTGTCCTTTTCCGCCACAGCAATACGTGGGCGGCGGCTTGGACGGGCTGAAGATTTCCTCGTTGCCGGACCCTGCCCGGACAATCGTGTTTTTGGATGCCGCAGTGTCGCATGGCTACTCGGAAAAATGGCATATCGGCGGCAAGGCCAATGTCTGTTTTGCGGATGGCCATGTGGTTTTCATGGATGCCCCCGGCGCCCTGGAAGGATCCGCCTATCGCTGGGCGCCTTGAGCGGTGCGGGCGCTGGCGACAAAGGGACTGTGCAAGGGGCCGCCGAATTCCGGCGCTAAAATCTTCCTGTTTTGACCCAAACACGATCTTGCCATGGAGGGCTTTTGTTCATGGCGCCTGTTCTTCGTATTCCGCCCAGCAGGTTGAGGTTTCCCACACGCGAACCCGCACCAAGCGGACCCCTTTGGACGGGATGGGTTTTTTGTGGCCGGATTTGGGGGCGCCTTTCAAAAGCTTTTTTACCTGGCAATAAATCATCCTGGCGACGACCTCGCTGGTGGGGTCCTGGTTGTCGAAACCAATCACCCGGTTCCCGTAAACTTTTTTCAGCGTTTTGTACAGGGGATCCCGGGTGTTGATGCACATGCTGTGGTCCAGCGTGTCCAGGAATTCCTTGAGCGCGCTTTTCAGGACGGCAAAATCGCAGACCATGTCGTTCTTATCAAGCTTGCCGGACTCCAGAACCAGTTCGATTCGGCGCGAATGGCCGTGGGGAAAATGGCAGCCCCCCTTGTGTTTGGACAACATGTGTCCGTTTTCAACCTTGATGATTTTGCAGATGCGATATGGCATGGCCGGTCTCCCTTCTGTTTCGAGCGGGTCAACCCGCATTCTCCATCAAAAGATGAACTGTGCGGGTTGATCCAAAGGCGATGGCAATAACCGGTAGCCAAAACGTTTGCATAAGGCGATCAAAACTTCCCGGCATCCGGCAGCCGGGCGGCCGGTTTTGGGGGGAGCGGCGAAGTGTCCAGATATTGTGTGGGATCGGGCAGGCGGGCGTCCAGAAAAGCCTCCCTCCGTTCGACGCAGGTGCCGCAGGCGCCGCAATGGATCGCGCCGCCTTTGTAACAGGACCACGTTTGTGAGAAGTCAACGCCGAGATCGTGGCCGAGCCTGGCAATCCGGGCTTTGTCGAGGTGGATGAGCGGGCGCAAGATTTTGATGCCTGCGTAAGTGCCCAGCCGCATCGCATCAGCCATGGACCGCATGAATTCCTCGCGGCAATCGGGATAGATGGCATGGTCCCCGGAATGGGCGGCGATCACAATCCCCTGCGCCCCGGCGCTCTCCGCAAAACCGCCGGCAATGGAAAGCATGATCCCGTTGCGAAATGGGACGACGGTTTGTTTCATCGAGGATTCCTCGTAGTGCCCGTCGGGGATGGCGCCGCCGCTTTCGAGCAGAGCCGACTTGAAAAGTTTTCCCATGAAATCCAGCCGGATCACCCTGTGTTCGATGCCCAGTCTGCGGCAATGATGCTCGGCAAAGGGGATTTCCCTGTCGTTATGCTTCGCCCCGTACCAGAAGCTCAGACCGGCCGCCACCGTATGTTCCCGGGCTGTCGCATAGAGCGCTGCAACCGAATCCATTCCCCCGCTGACCAAGGCAACCGTGATCATGGGGGGGGGGACTGCCGGGGGAAGACAGCGCTTCCGCCGGCGCCTTCAGACGGGTGTTCAGCCGAAATCGAAATGCCTATGCCGCCGCGGGGGGCAAATTCGGCCTTTACGATCAGCCGGCGGGGGTGGCAAGCCGCAACGAGGTCGTCCAGTATCCGGTTGGCGATTTCCTCATTGAACCTGCGCTCGTTGCGGTAGGAGGCGAGATAGAATTTGAGGGCTTTGCTTTCCAGACAGGACTCATCGGGGATGTATTCGATGGAAATCCTCCCGAAATCGGGCTGCCCCGTCACCGGGCAAAGCGAGGTGAAGTCGGCGCATTCAAAGCGGACCCAGTAATCCCTGCTTCGGTTCCGGTTGGGGAATGTCTCCAGACGGGCATGGCTGGGGGACCCGGGAAGGGATGTCTCCGACCGGCCCAGCAGCGAAAGGCCCGCGTATTTCCTTCTTTTCATGCGCGGATCATAGAAGATGGCGGGGGAATGTGGCAACACAGTTTATGACGCCTCCCGGCATGAAAAAACGGGACGCCGGTTTTTGATCATCTTGACATTTCGCCATTTGACGAATTATAGTATTGCCATGCGTGAATTCATGAAGATTGCCAAGGCGCTGGCGGACGCAAACCGGGTGCGGGTGGCGCTGGCTTTGAAAAACGGGGAACTGTGCGTGTGCCAGATTTCGGCGTTGCTGGGGTTGGCGCCTTCCACAATTTCGAAACATCTTTCGATCCTGCACAACGCGGGATTGATTGAATCCCGAAAGACGGAACGGTGGGTTTATTATCGTCTGCCGGGAAAGGAGGCGAAGCCGTCCGTCCGGGGTGCGCTGGAATGGGTGCGCCGGTCGTTGGGCGAGAGTTCGGGCGCGAAGGAGGATCGTGATAAGCTGAAAAGGATTTTGGAGGTTGAACCCTCGGTCATTTGCAGGCGGCAGATGAGGAAAGAGTTCTCGTCTTGATGTTAAGGAATTTCAATGTTTGGTGGAAAAGGCGGTGCGGGAGCCCCGCTTGCGTGGCCAAAGCCACTTCCGCCTTCGCACGAGCGCTTCGGCGGGACAGGCCAGCGAGGCGACGGCCCGCCCTCCATTTGTCGCGAAATAAATGGAGGGCGGGGCTCCCGCACCGCTTGCTGGTTTTCTGCATCGAGCGTCAAGCCGCCGCGATCCGGCGCGGCCTAATTTAACAATTTCTGTAATCGCACACGGCATTGGTTTGGAGCCCAAACCCAAAGGACATTGTGAACTGGAAAGAAGAATGGAAATCGCTGGTTTGGATTGCGGGGGCGTTTCTGGCGTGTTACTTCCTGCCAGTTGGGATTCCGCGTTTTGACCATGCCGTGACCGAGGCATTGGAACTGGTCAAGTGGTATGCGCGGGAGCATGTGGTTTTGTGTCTGGTTCCGGCGTTTTTCATTGCCGGGGCCATATCGGTTTTTGTCAGCCAGGAATCGGTGATGAAATATCTTGGCGCGCGGGCCAACAAGGCGCTGGCCTACGGGGTGGCGTCGGTTTCCGGGACTATTTTGGCGGTTTGTTCCTGCACGGTGCTGCCTCTTTTTGCGGGAATCTGGAAGATGGGGGCGGGACTTGGCCCGGCCGCCACCTTTCTTTATTCCGGCCCCGCCATCAATGTGCTGGCGATCATCCTGACGGCTCGTGTTCTCGGACTGGAAATCGGCATCGCCCGGGCGGTGGGCGCAATTGGATTCGGTGTGATCATCGGGCTCCTGATGCACCTGATTTTTCGAAAGGAAGAACAAGCCAAGGCGGATGCGCAGGCCCGGATGTCTCCTCCGGAAGTCAACCGTCCTCTTTGGAAAAACAGCCTTTATTTTGCCTCCATGGTGGGAATTTTGGTTTTTGCCAATTGGGGCAAACCGTTGGATGAAACCGGCGTCTGGCATGCTGTTTGGACTTGGAAGTGGCCGATCGCCTCGCTTTGCGCGGCGGGTTTGGGTTTTTGTTTGGTCCGGTGGTTTGGAGTCACCCTCCTGGGGATGTCGCTTGTCGCGGTTCCACCGCTGGTTCTTGCGATTTTTCTCCCGAAAGATCCCCTGATTGCTTTTGTTGCGGGCGTGATTGGATTTTCAATCCTCACCAGCATGGATGGGGGCGAAACCGGCCAGTGGTTTTCATCCACTTGGACCTTTGCCAAACAAATTTTTCCATTGTTGCTTTGCGGGGTGTTGGCGTCGGGATTCCTGCTCGGGCGGGTTGGTTATGAGGGCATCATTCCATCCGGCTGGGTCGAGTGGGCGGTGGGGGGCAATTCGCTTCGGGCCAATCTGCTGGCCTCGGTTGTGGGGGCGTTCATGTATTTTGCGACCCTGACCGAGGTGCCAATCCTTCAGGGGCTTATGGGGGCGGGGATGGGCAAGGGGCCGGCGCTGGCCCTGCTTCTGGCGGGACCGGCCCTTTCGCTTCAGAGCATGCTGGTGATCAACCAGATCATGGGATTGAAAAAGACCGCAGTGTATGTGTCCCTTGTGGTGGTCCTGTCCACAGCGGCCGGAATCCTTTATGGAGCTTTTTTTTGAGGGATGAAGATGAGAAATCGGGATTTTTCAACAGAAGGATAAAAAATGAAAAAACTGCAAGTGCTCGGAACGGGTTGTCCCAAATGCAAAAAGCTGGCCGAAAACGCCGAACAGGCGGCCAAAGAACTGGGAATGGAGTATCAACTGGAGAAGGTGACGAAAATCCAGGAGATCATGGCGTTTGGAGTCATGATGACTCCAGCGCTGGTGGTGGACGGGGTGGTGAAGGTGTCCGGAAAGGTTCCCGGCGCGGACGAAATCAAAAAGATGTTGCAATAATTAATGCAGGCACTGAGGCACTTGGGCACTAAGGCACTGAGGAGGAATTTTACCGCTTGATAAAGAACCGCCAGGACGCCAGCAGTCTGACGATAAACAAAAAAAGGAGAAAAACATGAGTACGGAAAAGCAATGTGCGTGCGCAACCGCTCCCAAGTTGGTCTTCCCCTGTTCAGGGGCATCGGATGTGGGGGAGATCACCGATCGGGCCGCCCGGCAGTTGACGAAACGAGGGAAAGGCAGGATGTATTGTCTCGCGGGCATCGGCGGTCATATTCCAGACATGATCGAAAACACGAAAAAAGCGGCAAAAATCCTTGTGATTGACGGGTGTCCGCAGGATTGCGCCCGAAAAACCATGGACCAGGGAGGCTTTTCCAAATTCGAATATCTGCGTCTTTCGGACATGGGATTGGAAAAGGGCAAGACTCTTCCCGATCACGAGAACATCAGCAAGGTTGTGGCCAAGGGCGCCCAGATTTTGGAGTGTTGATCATGAAAAATTCGACCCGATTCATTCTGATTGGAGCGGTGATTTTGGCGGTGGCGATGGTCGTTCTGCTGAAAAAGAAGCCCGCAAACGTCGTCACGACCGTTGAGCCCGCGGCGGTTTCCGCAAAACCGGTTGCCCCCCCATCCGCAGTTGCGCCGGGCCCGGTTGCCCGCCAGTCCATTCCCCGGCTCGTGGATTTGGGCGCAGGCAAGTGCATTCCCTGCAAAATGATGGCGCCCATTCTTGAGGAGCTGAAGAAGGAATATGAAGGGCGGCTGGAGGTGGTGTTCATTGATGTATGGCAGAATCCCGACGCCGGCAAACAATATGGGGTGAAAATGATTCCCACGCAGATTTTCTATGACGCCGGCGGCAGGGAGCTTTTTCGTCACACCGGTTTCTTTGGCAAGGAGGATATCCTGGCAAAGTGGAAGGAGTTGGGGGTAAATCTGGAGGGCGGCAGCCGCTGACCGGACGGACTTGGAAAAATTTATGGAACAGCTTTTTACCCATTTGAGCCGCGCGGTTGAAGGGTCGCCCGGGATTGCCCTGGGGGCGGCTGTTGTCTGGGGCGTCCTCAGCATGGTGCTGAGTCCTTGTCATCTGGCGAGCATCCCGCTTATTGTGGGATTCATCAGTGAGCAGGGGAGGGTGACCGCGCGGAGGGCCTTCTGGACCGCTGCGCTTTTCGCCGTTGGGATTCTCATCACCATCGCGGCGATTGGCGTCATCACCGCCGCGGCCGGACGCATGATGGGTGACGTGGGGCGATGGGGCAATTATTTCGTGGCCGCCATTTTTCTTGTGGTGGGGCTTCACCTGGTGGGCGCCATTCCGCTGTCGTGGTCCGGTTCGGGGCAGGTGGGGATGAAACGCAAGGGGTTTCTCGCCGCCTTTATCCTTGGGCTTGTTTTTGGCATAGCGCTGGGGCCCTGCACCTTTGCCTATATGGCTCCGATGCTGGCGGTCACCTTCAAGCTTGCCGCCACCGATTTTTTTTATGGCGCGCTCCTCTTGCTGGCGTATGGCCTGGGCCATTGCTCGGTGATCGTGATTGCCGGCACATCCACGGAACTGGTGCAGCATTTTCTGAATTGGAACGAGCAATCGCGGGGCGCCGCCGCCGTCAAGATCACCTGTGGTGTTCTTGTGATCCTTGGCGGCATCTGGCTGGTTTACAGCGCGCCATGATTTTTCTACGGCTGCAGGGGCTGACCGTGGTCGTAGGCGGGGATTTTGATTCGTGATCCGCTCTCCGATCGGTAGGACTGCACCCCGATGGGGACTGCGATGCAATCCACCGGGTCGCCCTTGGCCAGCATGGTCTGACGCGGGTGATTTCTGACAAGTTTGGTTTGTTCATCGCACTCGACAATCAATCCATCTTCAAGCGTTTCGACGACCTTGCCGGAGATCAGGAAATCCCGCCATTTGATCTGGCCGTCCGCGACTTTTTTCCAACGCGCATCCCAATTGATTGACGGCATGGCGCCGGTGGGGAATTCCTCGATTTTGAGGGAACGGCATTCGCTGAGGTATTTGAATTCGTTGGCCCAGTTGATGATGGATGAGAAGTCGTAAACCCGTCCGCGAACAAGCCGGTAGGCCAGTCCCAGGTAACGGTTCGGGCCGAAGGAAGCCGGCAGTCCGTGATCCACAATGGATGCGGCAAGGTTTTCGCCATTATTCGATGTGCGTTTAAAGACCCCTTTGGGCTGGCCGACGCAGTAAATGGATTGTTTGAGGACGACAGGCTGGCTGAAATTCCTGACGAGTTTCATTTCCTTTCCACAGTTGACCAGAATGCCTTCCGGGAGGACGGCGTCCACATGGCCAGCGACAACCCAGGAATCCCACAGTATGGCGTGGTCCTGAACCGCCTGCCATCGAATGCCCCAATCGGAAAGCTCAGAATCGCGCAGGGTGCCGTCGTCCTGTTGTTGAGGGCGATGGACGGCCAGAAACTGGCGTTCATTGGCCCACTTCATGACCGGACGAAAGTCATGGATGACGCCGTTGATGCTGCGGAACGGCATGTCGTTGAAAATCCCGGGAGCCTTGAGTCCGGCCCGGGAAGGACGCCCCGATTCGGTGAGGACGATGCCTTCGGACAGCTTGAATGTTCCATAGTCAAAAAGGGCAAAGTTTTCGGCAATCCCGTGGGAATCTTTGATGGCGATGGCGCCGGATGGCACGGCAACGCATTCAACATAATTGTCCTGGGTCAACTGGTTTTGTTGAGGATGATTTTTAAGAAACAATTGCTGCTGGCCGGTGTCGATGATCAGCCCGCCGGGAAGGACCTGAACCACGCGTCCGACCACCAGATAATCCTGCCAGCGTTTGGTGTTGTCCTGGATGTTCAGCCATCTTTTGTTCCAATCCTTGAGATCGGATTCAACAAATGTGCCGTCATTGTCCACGATCGGCTGTCTTTGCCTCAAAAACTGGTATTCATTAGCCCACTCCATGATGGGGCCAAATTCGATGGTTTTGCCGTTGACGGTTCTTTGGACGGGGCCCCGGATGCGTTGGGGGGCGGCCTCGGTTGTCTCAATGGAGGACGGAGGGAGTTCAACTTTTTCTGAAACCTGAATGGAGGGAGGAGGGATGGGTGGCGCCGCAGGAACAGATGGCGGCGGGGAAGCGGGAACGGCAATTGAAGGTTCCGGGGGAGGGGGCAGGGGAACAAGTTCGGGAGAGGAATCTTTCCCGGGTTTTTCCGGGGTTTCCGTTTTTTCCAGTTTGACCATCTGGGTTTGTTCGGGGATGAGGATTTCTTTTTCTCCGGAGGCTTCCGCTGCCAGCAGTTGTTCCATCTGGATGAGGTCGCCGATTTGGAGAGGTTTGCCATAATCCAAGACGGCTGCGATGATCTCCTCACCTGATTGCAGACGGTATTGGGTCGAGCCGATGGGGATGGCCAGACACTCAATGAAGTCATCCACTTGGAGCTTTTTTTGCTGCGGATAGTTTTTTAGGAGTTTTTTTTCGCGTCCACAGTCAACGAGCATGCCGGAACTGTCGATTTTGGCGATTCGCCCCACGACGAGAAAGGATTCCCATTGGGTGGTGGCCGGCGCCAGTTGTTGCCAGCGCATCTGCCAGTCGGGAATATCCGATTGGATGAGGGTTCCATCGTCCTGCAGACTGGGACGATGTTCGTTCAGGTATTGGTATTCATTGGCCCAGTCGATGATGGCCCGGAAATCGCGGGGTTTTCCGCCGACGATGCGGTAGGGGGCGTCAAAGAACTTCGCGGGCTGCGCTTCTTCGCCAAAGCCAGCCGCGCCGGACAGCATCAACAGCAGGCAGAAAAAAACGAAAAACTTGGAATATAAATACCCAGACATTCTCCCTACCCATACCAAATTGTGCGCAAAATTCAACCTTCGAGGCGCTGAAAACCGGTTTTTTCTATGTGAATGTCAAGGAGACTGTTTGTGTGAATTTGAGTGGAGCGCGTGCCTGTTTGACAATGCTGGACTAGATTTGAACGGTTGCTTTTTTTGATCCGTCATTTTCATCCGCCATTGAAACGAGGATTTTTTTCCACTGTTTGCACCATACTTCGACGTCATTCTCAAAGGTGGAGCAATTGGCGGTTACCTCCAGGATGTCGCCTGGCCTGACATCCTTGCGCATCAAGGCATTGGTCATTTTCAAGATGGGTTGGGGACATTTCATCCCGCGACAGTCGAGTTGTTTGGTGGCCATGGCAGGTTTTCTTTCTGAAAGAAACGAAGCGACGGGGCCATCATGGATAATTTTTGTGACAAGGTCAAGACGCCAAAACAGCGGGAGATCGAAATTGTTCCGAATTTGGCAAAGGTTGGAGTCATTGGGGTGGGGGACAGACTGCCGGGGGGTGGAAAATCTGCTGGAAGTTGAGCGGGTTGGCGTGCGAGCATGGGGGCATGAGATTCTTTCATCTTGCGCTTTGGGGCCATGTGTGGATGCTGGCGGGCATGGTGTTTTTGGCAAATGCCGGCGAGTTCAAGCTGGGAATCGAAGCGTTGGAGGAGCAGGGGTTTGCCCCTCTGTCGGGGAAAAAAATCGGGTTGGTGGCCAACCCGGCCAGCGTGACTTCGAGCCTGACTTCTTCCGTGGATGTTTTTCGCCGGACGGACCGTTGCCGGTTGACAGCGCTTTTTGGTCCGGAACACGGTGCGTTTGGCAGCGAGCATGCGGGGGGCAAGGTTCAGAGCGGGGTGGAGGCGGCGACCGCCCTGCCGATACATTCGCTTTACGGCAAGACCCGCAAACCGACACCGGAAATGCTGAAGGGGCTCGACGCGCTGGTCTTTGATCTGCAGGACATCGGTTCGCGCAGCTACACTTATATCAGCACCATGAAGTTGTGCCTGGAGGCTTGCGCCGAGGCGGGGATTGAGTTTGTGGTGTTGGACCGGCCCAATCCGCTGGGAGGAGTCCGGGTCGAGGGGCCGATGGTGGAAAAGCCGTTCGAGTCTTTTATCAGCGCGCTTAGCGTTCCTTATTTGCATGGCATGACCATGGGGGAACTTGCAAAATGGACGCGGGACGAGTTGCAGCCGCACTATTCCAAACTGACCGTGGCGGCCATGAAGGGATGGAAGCGGGCGGATGGCTGGCGCGGGACTGGATTGCGCTGGACACCGACCTCTCCCCATATTCCGCAGTCGATGCATTGCGCTTATTATGCCGCCACCGGAATACTGGGGGAATTGGGGCAGGTGTCGAATGGGGTGGGATATCCGCAGCCTTTTGAGTTGATCGGCGCCCCGTGGATCAATGGCAGCCGACTGGCGTCCGCTCTCAATGATCATTGGAGGGATGCCGCGTGGTACGCCGGCAAGGACAGGGGGGGAGACGCCGCGCGGAGCAGCCCCCGCGGTTTGTTTTTTCGTCCGGCGAGGTACAAACCGTTTTACGCCATTTTCAAGGATCAGGCTTGCGAGGGGGTGCAGATTTACATTGATGAGGACCAGGCTGAAAACCTCGTGGAAATCCAGTTTCGTATTCTGGCAATGTTGGGCGCATCCAAGCTGTTTGGACAGGCTGCGGCAGATAATTTGTCCATGTTTGACAAGGCTTGCGGGTCGGACGAGCCTCGGAAATGGCTCGCGAGCGGACGTGATTTGGAGAGCCTGTTTGGCCGGTGGAGGGAAGATTGCCAACGGTTTTCTGAAAAACGGAAGAAATGCCTGATTTATGAGTGACGGTGTTTTGTTGGAATACAGGTTGTCAGACTGAAGACTGAGAAAACACATGCTGCCGTACTGGTCATTGATTTATACCTTGCGGGTGCTGTTCGCTCTTTTCACCCGTTTCCGGGTCAGGGGGCTGGAGCATATTCCATCCAAAGGGGCGTTTGTTCTGGTTTCCAACCATATCAGCCATTTCGACCCGCCGGTCTTTTCGGCGGCGTGCGCCCGGGCGATCGATTGGGTGGGGGCGGAAATGCTCTTTCGAACCAAATGGGGAAACGCTTGTTTCCGGGCCTTGAACGTGATTCCGGTGAGGCAATATGAGGCGGATCATGGCGCTTTGAGAGAAGCCATCCGGCGCGTCAAGGCCGGCCGAGGCGCCGGATTGTATCCGGAAGGCGGCATTCGCGCGGGTGAAGCCAGTTTGCTGGGGTCTCATCCCAAGCTTTACCAAGGTGGCTTCATGATTTCCGCCATGACAGGCGCGCCACTGTTGCCTTGTCTGGTGGTGGGATCGGATCGATTGTACAATCCGTGGTCCCTGTTGAAACGGCCGCCCATCTGGGTTTGTTTTGGAAAACCGATTTTGTCTCAAGGCCGGGGACGGGATGAGGTTTCCCGGCTGGAGGAGGCTTTTTTGAGCGCGGTGCGCGGGTTGGCCGGGGAATTGCGCGCCACGGGCGAGACCTATCCGGAGGATTGGCCCCAGACGCCGCAGCAACGAAACCCAAGGATTGAGCCTCCTCGGGAGCCTCGCGCGGTCATGGAGGATGAGGGACGGAACAACCGGGAAAAGGAGGCGGAAAAATGAAGAAAAGAATAGTGGTGGGCATCACGGGCGCGAGCGGCTCCATTTACGGCATCCGGCTGCTGGAAGTCCTGGCGGGGCATGCGAAAGTGGAAACCCATCTGGTTATCAGCCGGGGCGCGGAGGAAACCTTGCGATTGGAAAACCCCGCATGGAGCGTCGATCGTGTGAAATCCCTGGCGTCGGCAGCCTATTCCCCGGAGGACCTGTCCGCGCCGATTTCGTCGGGAAGTTTTTCCACGCATGGCATGGCGATCATTCCGTGCAGCATGAAAACCCTGGGGGCGGTGGCCAATTCCCTGGCCGGAGACTTGCTGTCGCGGGCGGCGGATGTGACCTTGAAGGAACGCCGGATCCTGATTGTGTCGCCGCGCGAAACCCCTTTGCATCTGGGGCATCTGCGCCAGATGGCGGCGGTGACCGAGATGGGGGGGGTCATCCTGCCGCCCATCCCGGCGTTTTATCACCAGCCAAAAACCGTGGATGATTTGATCAATCACACGGTGTCGCGGGTGCTGGATTTGTTCGGAATCGAAAATCAGTTGATCAAACGCTGGGGCGCGTAAGGGGGCACGGGTTTCCGGCGCGTCATGCCGGGTTGGAGCGAAGACTCATTGTTGCCAATAATAATGACTCCCGCCTTATGGCCATCCGTCAGGCGGTTCCCGGCATCCAAAGTTTGTTGTGGATTGGCGGCCGGGTGGATGAAATTGAAAAGCGTTTTGGTTCGGCTTGCGACAACCGGTTTTACGGTTTTGAACAGATTCAACTGCACTTGGAAAACCGCCCGGACACTCAGCCTGGGGAATGGCCAATGCCTGGCAGGGTTGCCACTTTGGATTGCCTTGTTGACGCGGCGGCTTTATGAATAGGCTGTCAGGCCGAAGGCTGAAGACTGAATTCTTCAGCCTTCAGTCCAACAACCCAACCCCATGGCCAACAAACGAACAGTTCTTTTTGTGGATGACGAACCCTTTATTTTGGACGGGTTCCAGCGCACTTACCGAAATTTGAGGGGGGATTACGATCTTTTTTATTGCGAAAGCGCCGATGAGGCCCTGCGCATTTTGATGGAACAACGGGTGGATGTGATTGTTTCCGACATGCGGATGCCGGCCATGGACGGTTCGCAGTTGATGAGGTTGGTGGCGGACAAGTATCCCAAGACGGTCAGAATCATTTTGTCCGGGCATTCCGATGAAGCATTGATGATGCAGGCCCTCGAGGTGACCCATCAGTTTTTGTCCAAGCCCTGTCCGGCGGAGCTTTTGAAATACACCATTGACCGATCCTGTCTTTTGCGGGATCTGGTGCACAGCGATCAGCTCCGGGAGATGGTGGGGAGAAATCAAAAGCTCCCCATGCTGCCCGAGCTTTACACGAAGCTGGAGGAGGAGACGCGTTCGCCCAATATTTCGATGGACCGGGTGGGGGATATCATCGCGCAGGACCCGGCGATGACGGCGAGGGTGTTGCGGGTGGTGAATTCCGCCTTTTACGGATTGAGGCAGGAGGTGTCCAGTCCCCAGGAAGCCTCGGTTTTTTTGGGGCTGGAAACGATCAAGCTCCTGGTGCTGCACCTTGGATTATCGGCCCAGGCGAACATGGACCCGCATCTGCCCGAGTTCAGCGTCGAGGGGTTGTGGCGCCATGGTTTGCTGGTGGCGAGTCTGGCCCGGCAGATTGCCCATGTGGAAAACAGCGGCAACGATCTGGAAAAACAGTCCTTTGTGGCCGGCATTTTGCATGACATCGGGCGTTTGATTCTTCTGCGGGAGCCCAGCCAGTATATTCCGGTGAAGGAATGCATGAAAGAGAAGCAGATTCGTTTTGTGGAGGCCGAATACGAGGTGCTGGGGGTTTCCCATGCGGAGGTGGGGGGATATCTGCTGGGGTTGTGGGGGATTCCCGACGGGGTGGTCGAGGCCGTGGGATTTCATCACCGGCCCGGCAAAACGGTGGGCGACCGGTTTTCGGCCCTGACCGCGGTGCATGTTGCAAACTCCCTGATTGAGGAAGTGGATGAGGAAACGGCTGTGGGAGAGCACCGCTATGTTGACGAGACTTACCTGGCGCGATTGTTTGTGAAGGGACGTCTGCCCCTGTGGGAGCAAACCTGCCGCGAGATGATGTCGGACATGCGGGAAAAGGAAACGCGATGGACGAAAAAGTACTTATTGTAGATGACGATGCCAACCTGCTGGCGGGGTACGAGCGCAATTTGCGCAACCGGTTCCGCCTTTTTACCGCAGAGGGGCCGGCGAGGGGGTTGTGGGCCGTCAAGGAACTCGGACCGTTTATGGTGGTGGTGGCCGACTATAAAATGCCATTGCTGGATGGCATGCAGTTTCTCAATGCCGTGCGCGCGGATTCGCCGGATACGGTGCGGATCATGCTGACGGGTTATGCGGATTTGTCAACGGTGCTCGATGCCATCAACAAAGGGGGCTTTTTCCGGTTCCTGTTGAAACCTTGTCCAATGGACGACCTGAAGGACGCCATTCAGGCTGGCATTGAGCAGCACCGCCTGCTCATGGCGGAGCGGGATCTGGTGGAAAAAACCCTCAAGGGCACCATCAAAATCCTCACCGATACGCTTTCGATGGTCAACCCCGCGGCTTTCAGTCACTCGATCCGCGTGAGCGGGCTGGCGAATCGTCTGGCGGTGGAGGTGGGGATTGAAAAGCCATGGGAGGTGGAATGCGCCGCCATGCTTTCGCAGATTGGCTGTGTGACCTTGGCGGGCGAAATCATGCACAAAAAATATTACCAGGAAAAATTGACCCCCGACGAGGAACGCATGTTTTCCCGCCATCCCCAGGCCGGGCGTCACCTGCTTGCCAATATTCCACGCCTTGAAAGAGTGGCGGAGGCGATTGCCTATCAGGAAAAACATTTCGATGGCTCGGGATTGCCCTCCGATGATCGGAGGGGAAAGGACATTCCCGTTGCCGCCCGTTTGTTGAAAGTGGTGCTGGATTTCGACCTGTTGACCGCCGGGAGGATGGCCGAGGAACGGGCCATTGAGGAAATGCGGGGGCGGACGGGCTTTTACGATCCGGAAATGCTGGCGGCTCTTGAGGCCGAATTGCGAAATCGGCGGCTGCAGGATGATCTGGTCAAATGGGTGATCCGCGAGGTCAGGGTCCGGGATTTGGGATTGGGGATGCGGCTGGTTGATGATGTGAAAAGCGTCGATGGCATGTTGCTGGTGCCCCGCGGTTTCGAGGTGACCTACGCATGCAAGGCCCGGTTGATGAACTTCGCCGAACTGAATGATGTGGTCGAACCGGTGAAGGTGCGGGAAAAACTTCCCCCCGTGTCTCCGGCGTGAGTGTGCGCGTTTAGGATGCGTCAAAAAATAAAGTTTACAGGATGACGCAGGAATTTTGATCGCCAACGAGGCGCAAGGAGGGAGCATATCCCCTGTGGATCTGTAACCGACGCGCAACAAAATTGGCGAACAAAAGAGCCAGTCAGGTTGTAAAGGTTATTTATTGACGCATCCTTATTTCAAAAACAACTCCACCACGGGCACGGCCGCGTCGGGGCGGACCTGGGGAAGGTTGAGCGTCAGAACCTGTCCCGAATTCACTTGGAGTTGACCGGCGTGCCACTCGTCCATTTTGAGGCTGATTTCGGATGCGTCGTTGAGCAGTTGGGCGTATTCAACCCGTTCGACAAAGGCTTTGCCGTCCAGATGAAGATGTTTGTAGGGCCAGGCCAGGATATGAACGTAGAGGCGTTTCTTGCCGGGGTGGTAGGTCAGGAGGCAGTTTTCAGGTTTTTTGAATTCCGCCGGCGCCTGGGTGCAGCCGTAGATGGAACGGTTGTGGCGTTTCATCCATTGTCCCATGCCATTCAGCCGGTCCAGCGCGCGTGCGTCGAATTCGCCGCGCCCGGTGGGGCCGACATTGAGCAGCAGGTTGCCGCCTTTGCTGACGCAATTAATGAGGGTGCGGATCAATTCATCGGTGGTGCGCCAGGTTGACTCGTCGCGATGATAACCCCACGAACCGGAAAAAGTCTGGCAGGCTTCCCAAACGACTTTCTTTCCGTTGACGGTTATCCACGCCCGCGGTTGCGCCTGTTCCGGGGTTTTCATGTCCCAGCCGTAGGGCAGGTCTAGACGGTCATCGAGAATGATGTGGGGTTGCAAACGCCGGATGGTGTCGATCAATTCCGCCGAACGCCAGTCCTTGTGGCCTTTGCCGCTGCCGTCGGGCTTGGGATAACTGAAATCGAACCACATGATGTCCACCCGGCCGTAGTGGGTCAGCAGTTCTTTTACCTGCCCATGGAGATAGGCGGCATATTTCATCTGGTTCCGTCCCTTGTTGAGTTTTTGACGGTCGGGATGATTCCGGTTGGGGCCGATGTGGGGATCCTGGATGAAATGGGGGTGATGCCAGTCGATCAAGGAATGGTAGAGGCCGACGCGCAGGTTTTGCTGGCGAAAGGCGTCCACCATGGGGCGCAAAAGATCCCGTTCCGCAGGGGTGTTGGGCGCCTTGTAATCGGTGAGTTTGCTGTCCCAGAGGCAGAATCCCTCGTGATGTTTGGTTGTTACGACGAAGTACTTCATGCCCGCGTCCGCGGCGCTTTTGGCCCAGAGGTCGGGGTTGTAAAGATCCGGATCGAACCGCTTGAAGTAGCGCCGCTCGTATTCCTGGGCCGGGATTCGTTCGTTGTTCATCAGCCATTCGTGCCGGGCGCCGAGGGAATAGAGTCCCCAGTGGATGAACATGCCGAAGCGGTCGTGGACAAACCAGCCGGTGTCGCCATGGATGTTTTTGGGGTGGGATTCGTTTTTGCGATTTTTTTCAGGCATATGGGGGCTCCAGGAAAAAGGTTGTTTTTCCGGCAAACAGCGGTGCGGGAGCCCCGCCATCCTTTTTTAGCGCAAAATGAATGGAGGGCGGGGCTCCCGCACCGCCGCCGTTGCAACGGGAAAAGCTTGAACGGCGGATTTTTCCCAATGTGCCTCAACAGAGAAGGAAATAAAATGCGCAGGAACACTTTTTTTATGTACATTTCACACTTGATGAGATAGAGATATCTGGCAATGCCTTTTCCGCAAAATGCATATTACACTCCAGGAGTGGAGATTCTTTGCTGCACCCATGTCCGGCTGGGGCGGTGGTGGGAGAATCTGGATTTTGCCGCTCCGCATTGGCGGTTTTACTGGCATGAACAGGCCGGTGTTTCCGTATCTTTTGCCGGGAAAAAAAATCCCCTGCCGCCGGGTGTTTTTGGATTGATTTCCCCCAACACCTCTTTTGCGGGACATTGTGAGAGAAGCGTGACGCAATGGTTCATTCATTTCCTGGCAAAAGCGCCCTATGGAAATGTGAGGGCCGGGGTTTTCACCTGGTCCTGCCAGGGAGAAACTTTGCGATTGATCAAGCGGTTGCAGGATCTTTCCGAACAGGGGGAGGCTGCGGTGAGGGAGAGATCCATGATTGCGCTGGCCTTGGTTCACTTGGGACTTTGTCATGTGCCGCCGGACGCCATCAAGCCGCCGCCGATGGATTCACGTGTCGTGCGCACATTGGCGGAAATCGAACGGACTCCGATGCAAGCTCCGGACAATTCCGCCCTGGCCCGGCTTGCGGGCATGAACACCAATGCGTTCATCCGGCTTTTTCGGCTGGCGGTGGGGGAGACGCCCCAGGCGTATTCAGTGCGCAAGCGCGTTGACCAAGCCACGGTCAGCCTGCTTTTTTCGAACAGGAAGATTGAGGAGATTGCCGCCGCCGCGGGTTTTTGCGACCGCTATCACTTCACCAGGGTTTTTCAACGCATCCGGGGCATGGGACCGGCCGCATACCGCCGCCGGATGGCAATGGCGAGGAGCGGGGGAAAGGCTTTGGCTTGAAGAACAGCGGCAGGACGCCACTGCCACTTTATCTCGGAAATTCTTAACCTGTTCTCACACCGTCACATCAGAAATCCAAGAGGAGGACGAAGAGTTGCTTGGGGCCATGGGCGCCGAGGACGAGGATTTTTTCGATGTCGGCGGTGCGGCTGGGGCCGGTGATCAGGGTGATGAGGCTGGGCCATTTTTTCATGTCGGCGCCAAACCGGGATTGCAGCCCGGCATAGGCCTCGTTTAACTGGGGCACAAGTTGTTTGCGCCGGGCCACGACCATGTGGGAGGGAGGCAGGATTGAGAGCGCCCGGCCAAACCCGCTTTGGGCGGTCAGCAGGATGGAACCGGTGGCGGCGATCAGGTAATCGCACCCGCTGACGCCAAGATCCACTTCCGCCAACTGATGGGCGCAGTCGCCCTTTCCGGTGAGGATTGAGGGCTGAACGGTGGAAGTTGCCTGGCGGACATCGTCCTGGGGCATGGCCGCGATTTTCTTGAAGTTGTATTTCCTGGCTGTCTTTTCGACCCATTGTTGGGCGGCGGGCCAATCCTTGGCGCAACCGAATTCGCCTTTGAGCGCGGAAAACTCGCGTTCGAAACGGGGCAGAATTTCGTCCTGTTCAATGGATGGAATCATCTGTCCGGTGGCCGGGACGAAGGGGCACTCGGTTTCCTTTTTCAGGGCTTCCTTGATATGATGGAGAATGCTGGAACGGGCGTTCATGAGTGGGATTCGGGTCTGGAGGTCTTGTAGTGTCCATTGACTTCCTGGCGTTCCCGCCACCATGCGTGGAAGGATTTGCCGGCGATCGTGCCGACAGCCCGGGTCTTGGACCAGTTCTGGGCCGGGTCGAGAATCGTGCCCTCAATGCGAAGGAGCCGCATCATCTTCTGTCCCATGCGTCCGAAGAAATTGCCAAAGCCATAGATGAAGGGGCAGCGCATGACCATGGACCAGCCGATGAAAAGGATTTTCTCGTACCATTTGCCCGCGCCGGAATTCACCGCGTTGCGGCGGTTTTTCAGAAGATGATGGTGCAGATGGATGTTGGCCGGGCACATCTGAGTGCAGGCGCCGCAGAGGGACGACCCATAGGAAAGATGTTTCCAGCCGGGGTATCCGCGGAGCAGGGGGGTCAGCACCGATCCGATGGGCCCTTGGTAGGTGGTGCCGTAGGCATGTCCGCCGATGGTGCGGAAAACCGGGCAGGCGTTCAGGCATGCGCCGCAACGGATGCAATGAAGGATTTCGCGTTGTTCGGCGTTGGCCAGCACCCGGCTGCGTTCGTTGTCCAGGAAGATGACATGCATTTCCTCCGGCCCGTCGGTTTCGCCAGGCTGGCGGGGGCCGCCCACCAGGGTGTTGTAGCAGGAAACCTGTTGTCCGGTGCCGGAGACGGCCAGCATGGGAATGAAATTGGGGATGTCGGAAAGTTTGGGGATCACCTTTTCGATGCCGCAGATCACCACATGAATGCGCGGCAGTGAAACGCTCAACCGGGCGTTGCCCTCGTTTTCGGTCAGGGAGATCATTCCGGTTTCGGCCACCACGAAGTTGGCGCCGGTGATGCCCATGTCGGCGGTCAGGTATTCCTGCCTCAATTCCTTCCGGGCGATGGCGGTCAGGTCTTCCGCCGATGAACCGAGGGGGCTGCCCAGCAATTCATGGAAGGTTTGGTCAATGTCCTCCTTGGTGAGGTGCATGACGGGGGTGACGATATGATAGGGTTTTTCCTTGCGGATTTGGACGATGTATTCGCCCAGGTCGGTTTCCACCGGCTTGACGCCGTGCTCCTCGAGAAATTCATTGAGATGGATTTCCTCGGTGAGCATGGACTTGGATTTGACCAGCTTGCGCACATTTTTGGCGCGGCAGAGATCGAGGACAATGGTCCGGGCGTGGGGGGCGTCCTTGGCATAGTGGACAATGGTTCCCCGCTCCCTGGCGTTTTTTTCGAATTCCTCCAGATAACGGTCCAGATGATTGATGGCCTCCCATTTGCGTTGCCGGATGTTTTGACGTCCGAATTCCCAGTCAAGAAAGGCTGCCTTGGTTTTGGCGACCGTTGTGGAGTAGGTGGTGGTGGCTTTGTTGATGACCGCCCGGTGACGAAGGTCGAAGGCCTTTTTCCGGGCGTCGCGATCAAATTGGGCGGCGTGTGACATGGGAATCAGCGGGAAGCGAGGATTTCGGCGATGTAAATGGTTTTGATGGGCGACTTGCGTTTGGTCAGGATGCCGCCGATTTGCATCAGGCAACTGGGGTCGCAACTGGAAACATATTGGGCGCCGGTTTCCTCGATGGAACCGACCTTGGCTTCGCCCATGGCGGTGGAAATGTCGGGGAATTTGACGGAGAAGGTTCCTCCGAAACCGCAGCATTGCTCGCAAAGTCCCATCTCGCGAAGCTCAAGTCCCTTGACCGCGCGCAGCAGCTTGCGGGGTTCCTCCTTCAGATTGAGTTCCCGGCGTCCGTGGCAACCGTCGTGAAAGGTGACGGTTCCCTCAAATCGGGCGCCCAAGTCGGTGATTCCCAGTTTTTTGACCAGAAATTCCGTGAATTCAAAGGTTTTGCCGGAAACCGCGGCAGCGGCAGCGGCTTTGGGGTGGTTGCGGAAGAGTTCGCCGTAAAAATTCCTCACCATGGCAGTGCAGGAAGCCGAGGGCGCCACAATCACATCGGCTTGGGAAAAGACGTCCACGAAGAAAGAAGCCACTTCGCGGGCTTCCTTCCAGTAGCCGGTGTTGAAAGCCGGCTGGCCGCAGCAGGTTTGCCCCATCGGGAATTCAACCTCATGGCCGAGGCGTTCGAGCACTTGCACCATGCTGATACCCATGTTGGGATACAGTTGGTCGATAAAACAGGGAATGAAAAGGGAGATTTTCAAGGGGGGTGAATCTGAAGTTTAGTGTGTCTGATGGATGTTTGCTGTTTTCCAAAGACACCCTTTAGTGTTGAGCGAAATTGTGCGAAAAAGCAACCTTTTGTTCGTTTTTATGCGCGTGTGGAGTTTTGACAACCGGGGCTTGCAGTGGGCTTAAATCTTGGTAAAGTCACCACGTTTTGCCATGACTCTTTACATGCTCAAATCCAAACTGCACCGCGCGACGGTGACAGAAGCCAATGTAAACTACGAGGGAAGCCTGACGATCTCGGTGGATCTGATGGAGGCGGTGGGCTTTTTGCCTTATGAGAAGGTGCTGATCAGCAACATGGCCAATGGCGAGCGGTTTGAAACATACCTGATTACCGGCAAAAGGGGCGCCGGTTGCATTTGTCTGAATGGTCCGGCTGCGCTGCTGGGCAAGGCCGGCGATTTGCTTACCATCATGAGTTTTGCCGGGGTGGACGAGGAAGCCGCTGCTGCGCATGAACCGCGGAAGGCCACCCTGCTTCCCGGCAACCGCCTGCCTTCGTGAGCGGGTTGATTGGCCAGTCTGTGCGGGTGCGGGTGCCGGCCACCACCTCCAATCTGGGGCCGGGGTTCGACACCCTTGGCATTGCGTTGAAACTGTATAACGAGATTGATGTGTGTTTGCGTCCGAATACCGGCGTTGTCATGGAGAGCGCGGCATCCGGCAGAGGGGCTTTGCGAATGGCGAGGGAGGCGGCGGGATTGTTTTTCAAGACGTCGGGACTGTCACCAAGGGGATTTACCTTTGGCATTCGGGGGAACGTGCCGGTGGCGCGCGGTTTGGGAAGCAGCGTGACTTTGCGCCTGGGGATCGTGGGAGGGTTGAATGAATTGCTGAACCGGCCCCTGGACAGGCAGGGGTTGCTGGACATGCTGGTGGAGTTGGAACATCATCCTGACAATGCGGCGCCTGCGATTCATGGCGGCTTTGTTGTGGCGGGAAGGGGGGCGCGGGGGCATGTTTTTTTCCGGCGAGCCCTGTCGGCGGGGTTGAAGTTTGTCACGGTTATTCCTGAATTTGAAGTGCTGACCAGCAAGGCCCGTCAATCGCTTCCCGCGGAGATTCCCTTTGCCGACGCGGCTGCCAACGCAAATCGGGCGGCGATGCTGGCTTCGGCCTTTTTGACAGGAGATTTCAAGAAAACCGGGGATTTTTTTGAGGACCGGCTCCATCAGCCGCATCGTTCAAAAATGGCGCCACAGCTTTATCCCGCCCTGAACGCCGCCCGGAATGCGGGGGCGATTGGCGGGTGGCTCAGCGGCAGCGGACCGGCCATCATGGCGCTGGCGCTGGAGCGCGAAGATGAGGTTTCCGCGGCCATGAAGGCGGTTTTTCAAAGGGATGGCATCGGATGTGTTGTGCGCGTGTTGGGAGCTGACAACCGCGGTTTTGTCTGCAGGGTGAGGCGATAGGATTTATGGAGCCGCGCAAGGATAAGTTCATGTTTTGGAAATTCAAAGTTGGCGCGAAAGCGCCATGGCGGAAGGATTTTTTTAAAGGTCATGAGGGGGGGGTGATTCTTTTCTGGTGACGCCGGGCCTTGGTCTTTGGTAAAAAGGGGTCTTCTTATGCCGAAAACAGCGATTATCATTGGAGCCGGATTGGGTGGGATGGCCACGGCCATCCGCCTGGCCCGGGAAGGTTGGGATGTGAAGGTGCTTGAGAAAAACTCCCGGGTTGGCGGCAAGCTGACCTGTGCCAGCGAGGCGGGTTTTCTCTGGGATGTCGGCCCTTCGGTGGTGAACATGCCTTATCTGATCAAGGATTTGTTTGATTTTGCCGGACAGGATATCGACAACTATCTTGAGTTGGTGTCTTTGGATCCGATCCGGCGATGTTTTTTTTCGGGCCAGAAGACGATGAATGCCTGGGCCAATGAACACCATTTCCGGATCGAACTGGCCAGGCGGGAGAAGGATCATGGCGAATCCTTTGAGAAGTTCATGAAGCATGCCAGGAAGGCTTATGAACTGTCGTGCGAAGCCCATCTTTCAGCGAAATGTTCCGGGAATTCGCTGTTCAAACGATTGCCGAATGTTTCCAAGGTGCTGAATGCGCGGTCGATGGCGAGCCAGATCAAGCGCTATTTCAAGGTGCCCCAGGTGCAGCAATTTTTTGGCCATTATGCCACGCAGATTGGTTCATCCCCTTGTCAGGCGCCGGCGATGTTCAATGCCATTCCCTTCCTGGAGATGAGGGATGGCGGATGGTATGTGCGGGGCGGTTTGTTTCATCTGGCTGAGGCGCTGGAACGTTGCGCCTTGGAATTGGGGGTGAAATTCCTGTTCGACGCCGAGGTGACGGAGATTTCGACGCGGGGAGAAAAGCGTTTTGCCAAACCTGTCGCGGATGGGGTGCTGTTGCGCGCCGGTCTGCGTTTTGACGCCGAGGTTGTGGTTTGCAACACCGACGTCATGCATGCCTGGATGCGGTTGATTCAGCATGCGAAAAAGGCCGGCGTGGTCCGGAAGTTGGAGAAACAGCCGGCTTCGCCCGCTCCATTCATCATGCTCATGGGAGTCCGGCACCGGTATGAACAACTGGCTCATCACAATGTGTTCTTTTCCGGGGATCAGGAAGCGGAATTCAATGATCTTTTCTTGAAAAAACGGCCACCGGAGGATCCCACCGTGCACCTGACCATTTCGGCCCGCACCGATCCCACCCAGTCGCCCGCAGGGCAGGACAACTATATGGCGTATGTCAACATGCCGGCATTGGAGCCGGATCATCATTGGGACCAGCTTCGCGACATCTGCCGGAACCAGGTGCTGGATAAATTGGAAAAAATGGGGTTGCCGGGGCTGCGCAAGCACATTATCTGTGAAAAACTGATCACGCCGGCGGATTTCTCCGCCGGAAATAATTCCTATCGCGGCATGGTTTATGGACAGGCCATGCATTCGATGGCTGATGTTTTCAACCGTCCTCCAAACCGGTGCAAGCAAATCAAAAACCTTTACTTTGTGGGAGGGACGGTCCAGCCGGGGGGGGGCATCCCGATGTCCCTGCTTTCCGCCCAGCATGTGGCGGAACTGATCGGCATGGATTTTTCCGGATAGGATCAGGCGGGGGAATCCGCCTCCTTGTTTGTCTCGACGAAAAGAAACCAGCCCCAGCGGTCGTTGACCCATTGGTCGAAGCGCCGGGAGAAGTCCGGAGCGAGACGCCGGAGCAGGGGGGAAATCTTGGGCATGGCGTCGGACCCCGTTTCTTGCAGGATGCGGCAGCGGGGTTGGGTGAACCCTTGGAGCAGGGCGGGCATTTCCCCCGCGGTGTAATGCCTGGCAATGGCGCCGTCGGTAAAGGTTTGGTTCACCTGTTCCAAATTCATGCGCAACAGTTTTCCATGGAGAATGCCGTGCTGGACGCCTCCGATGATCCAGTAGCGGACGCTGTGGCGGTGATAGACCATGAATTGAAACAATCCCCCCGGCTTGAGCACCCGGTGAATTTCCCGGACAAGGGCTGCGGTGTTGGATGAATGGTGGATGACGCCCCATGACCAGACGCGGTCGAAGCTGTTGTCGCGGAATGGGAGCTTTTCACCGTCCGTTCGCAGGGTGTTGACCCGCTGGTTGCCAAGATTGAAACGCCGGCGGGCGGTGTGAACCGCGCGCCAGGTCAGGTCGATGGTGGTGATTTTTGCGCCTGCCGCCGAATGGAGGGAGGCGTGCAACCCCATGCCGCAACCGATTTCCAACACCCGTTTATCCCTGACTTCGGGCCATGGGATCAGCCGGCTGTAGGCCGGTTCGTCAGGATAGGCCGGATGTCCAAAGGGACGGTGGGCTTCCAACGCGCGTCGGTCGCTTTCTTGAAAGAATTCCAGGGAACCTTCCTGCGCCTGGATGTGTTTCTCCCAGTCATAGGTCATGGGATTGGCGCTCCACCATGCGACATTGGATTGCTGGGGCGGATTCATGGCCAATGCGGTTATTTGCCCTTTCCAGCGCCTGTTTGCTTTTTCTTGTCGAAGGCGGCGTCGAAAGCTACCGCGCTTGGGGGGAAGTCAAGCTGGCGGACAAACCGGCAGGCTTCCGCCGCCCCGTGTTCGCGATCCATTTTGGCGTCTTCCCATTCGACCGAGAGGGGGCCCTGGTAGCCGATGTCGTTCAAGGCTCGGATGATTTCCTCAAAACAAATGCTGCCCCGGCCCAGCGAACGGAAATCCCAGAACCGGCGCGGATCGCCAAAGTTCAAATGTCCCCCGAAGACTCCCGAAACTTTTGGCACGGGGCTCCAATAAACATCCTTCATGTGCGCATGATAAATGCGGTCGCTGAAGTGGCGGATGAAATGAACGTAATCGACCCCCTGGTATCCCAGGTGGGAGGGATCGAAGTTGAAGCCGAATTCCATGCGTCCTCCAAGCGCGGCAAGCGCGCGATCGGCCGAGGCTGTGTCAAAGGCGATTTCGGTGGGATGAACCTCCAGGGCGAAAAGAACGTCGCATTTCTTGAATTCATCCAGAATCGGGTTCCAACGGCGGGCGAAATCCGCGTAACCCTCCTCGATCTGTGATGGCGGGACCGGAGGGAAACTGTACAGCAGATGCCAGATGGATGATCCGGTGAATCCGTTGACCACCTTGACGCCAAATTTTTTTGCGGCGTGAGCGGTTTTCATCATTTCCTCGGCGGCGCGCCGACGCACTTCCTCGGGTTTGCCGTCGCCCCAGACCTCGGGGGGGAGGATGGATTTGTGGCGTTCATCGATCAGGTCGCAAACTGCCTGACCAATCAGATGGTTGGAGATGGACCAGCATTTGAGCCCGTTTTTTTCAAGGATTTCGTGATGACGGTCGCAATAGGATTTTTCGCGAATGGCCTTGTTGACGTCGAAATGATCCCCCCAGCAGGCAAGTTCCAGTCCGTCGTAACCGAAGGATTTGGCTTTGCCGCAAAGGGTTTCAAAGGGAAGATCGGCCCATTGGCCGGTAAAAAGGGTGATGGGGCGTGGCATGGAAATGAGATGTTGAGGGTTGGGGCGGAGTGGTTAAAAACCAAAACTTGGCGCAATGGAAGGGGGGGAATCAACTTTAAAAAGCGGCTGGGTTCTCGAGCGAACAACGGCCAGTTTTTATCCAAATGCGTGGAAAAACAGAGCCTCAAAACGTTGGCCCATGCTTCCGGACTCCATGGGGTTATTTTGTGACCAAACTGTGACTAAATTTCAGGCGAACCAGAACTGTCTCATTGAGCCTGGAAAAATTCGCGTTTTTTACTCTCAGAGGAGGGATGGGGTGGCCGACGGGATTTGAACCCGCGACGGCCAGAACCACAATCTGGAGCTCTACCAGCTGAGCTACGGCCACCGTTCCCAATGTCCCGTGACTTTCTCAAGACATCGGGAAAAAACAAGCCGAAAGATTATTTGGATGAAAATTTCAGCCGACCATCATGGACGATTGCTGGTGTTGTCCATATGGTGGGCCGGTGTATCCACGGTCTCCCACTTGAATTGGTCTTGATAACCGGGGACGAGATCGCCCCAATCCAAGGATTCCGGCTCCAAGTGGTAAAGCGGCTTTTCTTCGGTCATGTCAAAGGTGAAAAGATCGGTGACACCCGCAGCCAGACGTTGAAACATTTTTGCCGGACCGCGAACAACCAGCCCCTGAGTCACCTGTTCAATGCTGAGAGTGCCCTTTTCCTTGCCCACATCATACATGGCTTTGGGAATCTCAAATGGAGCTGTGATGATATTGTTGATGGCATGCCCGATTTTTCGAAGTTGTTTGGGTTCGGCCTTTGGTGAGTGCCCATCCGGATAAATGATATCGGCAGGGAGCAACATGCAGGATAACGCCAATGTAAAAATGCTGAGGAAAAGCTTTTTCATAAAAATCCTTTCGATTTCTACATGCTAGCGTCTCATATAACTGCTTGGATTGCAAGCGCTTTCATATGAGGAAAAGAAAAAAATAGCGGGCGAAATAAAAAATTGTTGACATTTAGCTTTGCGACAAGATTAAAATTCTCGCAGAGCGCGGGCAGGCTGGAGGCGGGCGGCGCGCCAAGCGGGAAACAAACCGGCCAGGGCGCAGATCAGGAACGCCGATCCGCAGATGATGATGAGATCCTGGGGATTGGTTTGGGAGGGAAGCTGGTCAAAATTGTAAATTTCCCGCGGGAAAAGTTCAAAACCCGTGCAACGGCGGAGGAATTCCAGGAATTCATTGCGATATCGGAGCAGGGTGAGGCCAAGACCCAAGCCCAAAACGGTGCCGATGGAGCCCACCACCATGCCTTGCGCCAGAAAAACCATGAGGATATTGCCGCCAGATGCGCCTACGGACTTCAAGATGCCGATTTCGCGCGTTTTTTGGACCGTCACCGTGATGAGGGTGCTCATGATGCCAAAGGCCGCCACGATGATGATGAAGATGAGGAGGAAGAACATCATGTTTTTTTCCACGGCGATGGCGGAGAAAAGCCGCCGGTTGAGTTCCATCCAGGTATTGGCGCGCAAGGGGGGAGGGAGGATGCTGTTCAAGTCTTTTTGCACCTGACGGACTCCTTCCAGATTGGAGGTCATCACCGCGAGACCATGCACGGAGAGTCCGAGGTCATAGAGATCCTGGGCGGTTTCCAGCGAGCAGAAGATGAAGCCGAAATCATATTCAAACATGCCACATTCGAAAATGCCCGCCACCACGGGTTCGGCGGGCAGGTAGGCGGTTTTGCGATCCTCGAAATTGCGGGGGGAGTAGATGGTGACCTTGTCTCCAACATTGATGCCGAAGCGGCGGGCGAGTTCGACTCCGACCACGATTTTGTCGCCATCGAGGTCCAGCGATCCGTCGATGATGAATTTGTTCAGGTTGCTGACCGTTTTTTCGCTGGGGACATCGACGCCCTTGAGGAAGGGCGTGAAAACGCGGCCCTTGAATTTCGCCAGGACCGGGCCGACGATGAAAGGGGCCACGCCCTTGACGTTGGGGCGTTTGCCGGCCAGTGCGGCGTTTTTTTGCCAGTTGGAGATGGTGGCGCCGCTGGAAATGGTGAGGTGGGAGTTGAGCCCCAGCACCTTTTGGCGGAGTTCGCGGTCAAAGCCGGTCATGACGGAGATGACGACAATGAGGACCATGACGCCAAGCATGACGCCGATGACGGAGATGATGGTGATGACCGACACAAAGGTGCGGCGCGGGCGCAGATAGCGCAGGGCGAGGAAGAGCGGGACTGGAAGTCGCATGGGGTCAGTCTTCCGGTTTGAGTTGATGATGGCGGAGGAAGTCCATGAATTTGAGGTATTCGCTGTCCTTCAAGCCCAAAAGGGGGAGCAGGTGCTTATAGCTGTTTCTTGTTTTGGCAAGGCCGCTTTTGATGATCTGCCGCACTTGGCCGCGGTTCAGGTCGCGGTTTATGAAGGGGGCATGGACGGTTTGCCAGAAGCAAGCGTCTCCCTGTTCCATTTGTTGGAGCAGGGTGTCGGGAATTTTATCCGCCGAGCCGGAGCATTGAATGGATGGAGCCGTATGGTCCGGATTGCCGGTCAGTTCGTCCTGGAAATCCTGCGGCTGGATGAGATCCCCCTGGCTGCGGGAGAAGGCCAATGCGACGATGGACCGGAGTTCCCGGATGTTGCCAAGCCATGAGTATTTTGAAAGGGTTTCCGTTGCGGACGGGGAGAATTTCTTCAGCAAATGATAGCGGTTGTTTAGTTCTTTCACTGCGTGTTCGATGAGGAGGGGGACATCCCCGCCGCGTTCCCGCAGGGGAGGGATGCGCACGGTGAAACAGCGCAGGCGGTAGTAGAGATCCTGACGGAATTTTCCCTCCGCGACCATGGTTTGCAGATCCAGGTTGGTGGCGGCGATCACCTGCACATCGGAGTTTTTCATCTGGTTGGAGCCCACGGGCGAGTACTGGCCGTCGGAAAGGAATCGCAGCAGCATCACCTGGGTTTTGGATGCCAGATCGCCGATTTCATCGAGGAAAACGGCGCCGCCCGCGGCGGTTTCCACCAGGCCGCGGTGGTCATCGACCGCTCCGGTAAAGCTGCCTTTTTTATGTCCGAAAAGCTCGCTGGCGCT
Organism: Verrucomicrobiia bacterium; assembly: GCA_028687435.1. Lineage (GTDB taxonomy): Bacteria > Verrucomicrobiota > Verrucomicrobiia > JABWAM01 > JABWAM01 > JAQUAF01. The sequence continues at coordinate 40,370 of JAQUAF010000003.1, forward strand.
CAGGTCGGCCTGCTGAAATTGAGGACAGTTGACCAGGACGAACGGTTTCCCCCGCCGGGTTCCCAGCAGGTAATGCGCCCGGGCAAAGAGTTCCTTGCCAACCCCGGTTTCGCCGGTGATGAGCATGGGCATGTCGTAACGCGCAAAATTTTCCAGCCGCTGGAGTTTTTCCAAAAAGGAGGGATGTTCGCCGATGATGGAGACAACCCCGCCTGCGGCGGGGGTTTCCCGGGAAAGTTTTTCAATGCGTGCGGCCAGTTCGTTCATGCGTTTTGTCCTGTGGGAAGATGGAACCCGCCGCCCCGGCAATGGGCGCCGGCATCCAATCCCATGGATCGCCGTGAAGATTAGCAAAACTTTTCCGGAATGAAAGAAAAGTTAACGTTCTCGTGCGGGGCCGCACTCATATCGGTTGATTTGCTGGCGGACGGGGAGGAGGCTGTTTGTTTTGACCGGGCGATTCATGCCGCGTTTTCATTGCAAAACGGCCTGTTGATGTTTTTTTCCGCAATGGTGCTTCCGATAGAATTGCGGGTTGTAGCCGCAGACCCGTTTGAAAGTCTCATAGAAATGGCTCAGGGTCCTGAATCCGCTTTCGTAGGCGATGTCCACCACCTTGGTGTCCGTGGTGGCAAGGAGTTGTTTGGCATGGGAAATTCTATGGTGAATGACGTACTGCATGAGGCTCATTCCGCAGACCTTGCGAAACAGATTCATGGCGTAGTTGGGGCTCAGGCGGCATTTCTCCGCAACATCCTCCACCTGGAGCGGTTCGGTGTAATGGGAGACAATATGGGCGATCATCTTTTGGATATGCATCATTTCTCCCATTCCCGGTTTTGAGGAATTTTGTTCGTTGTTTTTTGTTTTGAAAGAGCGTTTTTTCTTAGGCGATTGATTTAAAATGAACCGCCGCCATCGGGCCTCCAGTTCGAGTTGAAAAATGAGACGGCGCTCGGTGTTGCCGCTCTTCAAATCTTCATGCATCCGGCGGCAGAGATCGGGATCTCCCTTGTCAGGCAACGAATCCACCCATGATCGGCCGGTGAATAACGCCTCCATATACCATTTTGGAAGATTTTTCTGGAGAATCCATGAAAGAGGGATTGAAAACCAGAAACAGTGGCCGCATTCCTTGACTCCCACCAATTGATGGGGAATGCCGGCCCAGAAAATGGTGAGACGCCCCGCAGTCACAGTCGTCAGCCTTCCCGCCATCAAATAGGTGAATGAACCGGATAGAAGAAAGTTTACCTCCACCTCGTCATGCTGGTGCATGACAGACATGGCGAACGGGCGGCGGAAACCCGTGTCGAATTGAGTCAACCCCACCTTGGTTTCATTGGTGTTCATCTGGAAGTCTGGAAATTGGGAGACCGTAGAATACAGGAAAAAAGTCCCTTCAAAACAGGATGCAATTGCGCGAAAAAGCAACTACATTGGAAACCGGTGGGACTCAAATCAAAAGTAAATTCACCTTTTCTTTTTTTTGATGGCAGTCACAATGAGAACTCATGAAAAAAAAGATGTTGACAAATAATCTGCCTGGGGCGTTTACGCTGACCGAATTGTTGGTGGTCATGGCGGTGATGGCGCTTTTGGCCGGCATGTTGCTTCCCGCTTTGAGAAAAGCGCGGGATTTGGCCCGGGGGATCGGATGCATAAATAATCTGAAAAATCTGGGGCAGGCGGTTCATCTTTATGTCAATGACACCGATGGATGGCTTCCCATGGTGACTCCCGGGGCAGTAGGCGCGCTTGGCTCGCGGGAGAATGTGTGGATGTTGAACGATGTGCTTATGAGAAATATTGGCGTAAACAGGGTATACAGCAGCGGAAAATGGACATCATCCAATAATAATCGTTTGATATGCCCTTTGGACAAAGCTCCGTACGAATGGACGTATTACGACGTCAAGACGAGCTATGCGGCCAACATTAACATGGGATCGGGTTTTTTAAGTCCGCCGTATGCCCGGCGGATGGAGCAATTCTCACAACCTGGCGCCGTGTGTTGGGGGGGGGAAATTCGCGAGAACCATTACTTCAATGAATCGATGGTCGCGGCAAGCACCCAGATTCCTTATCTTCATAACAATGGAATGAATATTTTGTATTTGGACGCCCATGTGGGCTGGGTGGCCAATCCCATGCCCTGTTACCAGGGCGGTTGGAAGCCAAGCACTGCGGATTCCAGGATTTTCTGGCGGGGGGAATGATACGGATTGGGTGGATTGAGAAAATCTTGGGAGTGAGTTGCGTGGAGAGGGCGGCTTGGGACCGGCTGGAGATGGTGGCATGGCCTTTCTGATTTTATGAAAAAGTTGTTGAATGGATTCTTTTTGAAAATCCTCATGGGAGGAATGCTTGTTTGTTTTGCATGCGCGCTGGCGGGGCAGAACGTCCAAACCGGCGGGCCGCTTGAAAAGCCGGAAAATCTGCTGGCTGGAGTGTCCAAGGCGGCAAGCCGGCTGGATGCAAATGTGAAGGTTCGGAAAAACAAAACCTATCGCCTTTCGTTTTCTTGCAATGGAGATCCGTTGGGATGGTGTTCGGGCGTGCAGCTTTCTTTTGACGGAGGGAAGCCGTGGAGGCCCTATTATCCGCTTGTGCTCGGAAAAGAATGGAAGAGGAAAAACTATCATTTCATTGCGCCGGGTGAGAACCTGAATTTGAAATTTTTTCCCTGTTCGGGAGGGAAATCGTGTTATGACCAGCTTGAATTGGCGGAGGCGCCGCTGCCTGAAAGCGTAATGGTGAAAAACGGCCTTTGTTTCAATTATGAACCGCGGCAGGCTGTTCCCGACGCCCCGTTAAAAGATGTGACGCCGGAGGAAAAGGAGCGCGGTTATCTGGTTTATTTCAGGGGGAATCCTCGCGACACCTATGCGGACAGCATTCCCAAACGGTCCGAGGTGACCGGCGCGATTGAGATTCGCGCCACGCCAGGCGAATATGAACCGGCCTTTTTTTCGGTTTACGCATTGAAGGACTTGAAAAATATCCGCATTCAGGTGTCTGATTTTTCGGACGACAAAGGCGGAAAAATCTCCCGGGAGAATGTTGATGTGCGCACGGTCAAGTGCTGGCCCCAACGCACGGCATACAACACGTTGACTTATTACAATATCCCGGAGTTGCTGGAAAAACGCGGGACGCTGGATGTCCCCAGGAACTCCACCCAGACGTTTTATTTGATTGTCAAAGTCCCGGAGGATTCCCGCCCGGGCCGGTATCGGGCGGCCATTCACATCGCGCCGGAGGGCTGTGAAAAGGCGATGGTCAACCTCCATCTGGAAACGTTGCCGTTCAAATTGGAAAAACCCGTTGAAACCGGCCGCTATATGTATCTGGATTATTGTTGGAATGACAGGTCTTTTCCATTCGAGATCGGGGATGTATTGGCGGATCTCAAACAGCATGGGGTGGACGGCCTATGGTTGTATCTTTCCCGGTTCAAGCCCAATGGTTTTACACTTCAATGGTCTGCCGACAACAAACGGATCGAGGCATTCAATTGGCCCGCCCTGGCGGAGTTGCAGGCGCTTCGCAAAAAACATGGAATGAAGGGGCCGCTTGTTCTCAGCGGCAACGGCGGGTCGTTTGAACTGGCGATCAAGGAGCATCTCAAACTCAAGATGACTCCGTCGCCCAACCGCGGCGAAGGAGAGTGGCTGGGGGAGGAACAGGATCAGGAATGGTTCAGGCAACTTTACCGGGATGCCTGCCAGAGCCTCGACCGCTTTATCCGGGAGACGGGGGGCGGGGAATATGGCGATTGGGTTTTCGAGGGGGTTGATGAACCCACGGAGTTCACGGACAGGCGCCGTCAGGCGATGTATCAGATGACCATGGCCCGGGATGCCGGACTTAAAACCCAGATTCTTTGTGATGTTGCCAATGATGACCGTTGCAAGTTTATTGGAAAAATAGCGCCTTTTCTGAAAAACATTATTTTTACCCGCCAATTTTGCGCCAATGCCGCAACCAACAGGAAATGCCTCGAGATGGCCGGACAGACCGGATGCCATCCCTGGTTTTACGGCGATGGCTGTTATTCCGGAAACAACGAGCAGTTGATGCAGGAGGGAGGTTTGATGCCCAACCGCCTTTACAACGGTTTTTTGATGTGGAAATCACGGGCCAAAGGCAAGGCTTTGTGGTTGTACACACGGTTTGCGGGAGGCAGTCCGCATGATGATTTTGACAATCTGAATTATTGGGAGCCCAAGGATTGCATGATTGTTTATCCCGGCAGGGAAAACCCCCGCGAAATCATTCCCACGCTGCAATGGGAGGGGAGCCGCGAGGGGATTGACGATTATCATTATTTGCACACGCTTCAGACTCTCATCCGGAAGGCAAAGTCCCAATCGCAGGGCAAGGCGGCTTCCCGGGCGCAAGAGATTGAGGGAAAACTGGCCGAACTGCTGGAACGGATTCCGTGGTTGGATGATTATTCATCGCAAAGCTTTGACAATGCCGCGGCCAAACGGTGCCGCGATGCCATTGCGGATTGGATTGTCGAATTGATGCGTCTGATGGAGAGGTTGAAACCATGAAAAATTGCGTTTTTCCAATAAAAGCCGCGTCCTGCCTGTTTTTTTTTGCGGGACAATTGATCCTGTCCGGCATGGAGGATTCCGCCGAAGTGCGGCACGCCCTCGCGTTTGAGGAGCAAATTGCGTCGTTGCCCTACAAGACACTGGAGCCAGTTGGGACTCCTCAAGCCGTTCAATTGCCTTCCGGCTGGCATCGGGGGTTCAATCATTATCACACCGCCTTTCATTATCCGGCGCCCTGCACGGTGTCTCCAGCGGAATTGGCGTCCCGGCTGAGGGAAATCGGCGCTTCTTTTGCCTTTTGCGCCGGTGATCACACCAGCAAACATGGCACGGGATGGTGGGATTGGAGAAAATATTATCCGCTTTGCCATGAAGGCGGCGCGTCCGATGTTGTGTTGATGCCGGCAATGGAAAAACACCTGTGTTTTCAAAATATTGTTCCTCCTGAAAGTTCACGATATCGCAAAAAGTGGGAGAACATGACGAAGGCTGGAGGCAAGGCCCAGCATCACACGGTCGTTCCGTCGATGGATATTCCTTCTTCCATGGGGGAGGAGAATCCTGAGAAAGTTTTTGAGGGCGTTAAAAAACAGGGATCCTCACTCGTCATCAATCATCCATTTTGCCATATGGCGGCCGGGCATCCCGATCCGCTTTTGATCCCCTTGCTTTATCGGTTCGATTATTTTGAGTTTTTCACCGGCGTGGGTTTTTTGCAGGACTTGCGAATGTATCTTGAATTTCTCTCCGATCCGCGGTCGTGCAGGATGGGGTGTTGCGCCGGGCAGGATAATGACGACGGGAGCATTCATCCCAAGGAGATGAGTTCCCAGTTCACCCATCTTTATGCCGGCCCCCGGTTTTCGAGGGAAAGTCTTATGGAGGCCTGGAACATGCGCCGGTCTTACGCTTCCCATGGGCACCTTTACTTTGAAAAGCTGTCGCCTGTCCCATCCATTCTTGATGTCAAAACGCGCGATCTTCCTGTGATCGAGTTTGAGGTGAAGAATTCAGCCGGCAAGGCTGTTTCAAAAGTTGAGATCTATCGGAATGGCAAGCGGGTTTATGAGGGGGCCGGGGAAGGACATCCATCCCTCCGATTTCGCTGGCAGGATCCCCGTCCGGAAAGCGAAAACCACTACATCATTCACATCGAAGCCGGGCCGGATCATCTGGTGACATCCCCCATGAATGTTTTGTTTATTTCGTCAGCAAAATTTGTGGGTTTGAACAGGCTCTGGTAACTCTCCCAACGTATGATAAAGAACCAACTCCATAACGCGATAAGTGCGGGAGCCGTAGGAACGGCGGGTGACCACCCGGACCACCCTGGTCTCTTCTCCTAACCCTCAGCCCCTCCAACCCACAAATCCTGCTACAGAGCCATGTTTTGTTTGAAACTGGAAAATGAAATGAAGAAACGCTTGCGCCGGAACTCCATGAAGGGGCTTTGTTTTGCGTTTCTGACGATTTTCATCCTTGTTTTGCGCGCGGAGGAGCAAGACAAATCGAATTTTCTGGGAAATCCTTCGTTTGAAAACGGGCTGGCCTCATGGAACGCCAGGGAGGAAGGGGATGTGAAAATCCGAGTGGACACGACTGTTTGTCGTGAAGGAGGGGCATCGCTTCTATTTGAGGACAAAGGCAGGGGTGGATACGCCACGGTTGTTGAAAAAGTCCGGTTGAAAGAAGGACGATCCTATCTCCTGTCGTTCCATGCCAAAGGCGGCAAGGGATGGTGCGATGGGATCAGCCTGAATTTTCCCGGAATCAAAAAAGCCATTTTGCCATGGTATCCGTTGAAGGTTGGAGAGGAATGGAAACGCTACGAGCATTATTTCATTGCCGCCAGGGATGAGATGACGGTCTGTCTCTGTCCTGTTTGGGGCGGAAAAATATGGTACGACGATTTTTGCATTGTCGAGGCCGGGCTTCCGTCCAATGCGGTGGCAAGGGGAAATCGCGTCTTTAATTTCCAACCCCGCAATCCGATGCCGGATGCGCCAGTTGAATGGGATGAGCCGTCGAAGAGGCTTGGCCTTGTCACCTATGTCCGCGATCCCCGCGATGTTTATCCAGACAGCATTCCCCAACGAAGCGAACTTGCCGGCGATACGCATATTCTTGCCGCGCCCGGCGAACAGGAATCCGCCTATTTTTCGATTCATGCCTTGGCGGGATTGGATTCGGTCAAGGTGTCCTCTTCCGACCTTGTCGGAAAAAAGGGCGGAAGGATAAGGAAGGATTGCGTTGAAATTCGTTTTGTCAAATGCTGGCCGCAACGGACGGCGTGGAACAGTTTCACCTATTACATCATCCCCGAACTGCTTGAGAAAAAAGACCGTGTGAACATTGGGGCGGGAATTTCACAGACTGTTTTCCTGACAGTCAACATTCCTTCAAATGTTCCAGCGGATGATTATTCCACGACCCTGACCGTGTTGGCCGGCGGCTTGGAAAAGGCAAGAATGAATCTGCGCGTGAGGGTATTGCCTTTCCGGTTGGAGACGCCGCCGGATGTTTCATGGGAGATTTATTGGGATCACCGCCTTTTTCCCGTTGCCGCATGGGAAACGGTTTTGCGGGACATGAAAGAACACGGGGCGAATTGCGCGTGGTTCCCTCTTTCCCGTTTCAAACCGGATGGGTTTGTCCTGGATTGGTCCAGTGACAACAAGAGGGTGACCGGTTTTCAATATGACAAGCTCGCCGAGTTTTTGAAGTTGCGCAAAAAGGTTGGCCTGAAAGGCCGGTTGGTTTTGAGCGAAGGGGGGTGGAGTTTCCCCCTGGCGATCAAGGAACATTTGGGGTTGAAATTCACCAAGTCCCCCAATCCGGCGGATTCGGAGTGGCCGGGTGAGGAACTGGAACAACCCTGGTTCAAGCAGCTTTATCAGGATATCTGCGTTCAACTGGACAAATTCGTCCGGGAAAACGGCGGAGATGATCCTGGATTGGGTGAGTGGTATCTGGAGGGGGTGGATGAGCCCGGGCAATTCCCGGCAAGACGGCGCCTGGCGCTTTACGGCGCGCAAATGGCAAAAAGCGCCGGGTTGAAGACGCTATCCTTGAATGTGGCGAATGCCGGCGCATTCATTTCAAAGCTGGCGCCTTTTGTGGATGTGATGAATTTCGACAGGGATTTTGCCGCAAATGCGAAGAGAAACGAGGAATGTCTTGCTTTGGCAAAGGAAAAGGGGTTTGCGCCGTGGTTTTACGGGAGCGGGTGTTATGCTGGGGGATTGGATTGCATGATGCAAGAGGGCGGATTGACGCCCAACCGGTGGTACAGTGGTTTTCTCCTATGGAAATCCAAGGCAAAAGGGCATGGCATATGGAATTATGCGGAGAAAAAGCCAGGAGATCCTTATGACGATTTCGACAATTCAGATGCATGGGAACCCAAGGACGCTTTCCTGGTCTATCCGGACAAGGACCGCCCGGGAGAGATTATCTCAACTTTGCAATGGGAAGGGGTGAGGGAAGGAATCAAGGATTACAAATATTTGCACACGCTGTCCATGTTGATCGGGAAATGCAAAACCTCATCCGACCCGAAGATTGCGGCAAAGGCGTCCGGGATCGAAGCAGGAGTCCGGCGTTTGATCGAGGATGTGCCGTGGTTGGATGATTATTCCTGCAAGGATTTTACCGATCGAACGGCCAATGAGATGAGAAGCCGGATTGCCGGTTGGATTCTTGAATTATCACCTTCCCAACCTTTGATTCCATGAAATCATTTTTTAAAAATTTGAGATGTGAGTTGTCATGCTGCCTGATTTTTCTGGCCTGCGTTTCATTGGCGCGGGCGGAGAAGTGGAGTTTTGGCGTGATTTCCGACACCCAGCAAAGTCCCGCGAATGCCCGCAACCAATCTGTGGCGGTGGATGTGGTTGACGCGATCAACCGGCAGTTTGTTGCGGCCGGGGTGGATTTGGTTCTCCAGACCGGCGATTTGACTTACAATGATTCCCCTGCGGGATTGGACATGCGCGCGGCGCATAACGAAGCGCTCAAAACCGCCGGGATCGCCTTTTATCCTGTGCGCGGCAACCATGATGGCTCGATGGCTGTTGCCCGGCATTTTCCCAAGGCATTTCCGGGATTGCCGGGGGCTTTGGGAAGCGGCAGGGGATCCAGTCCCAATCTGGCCGGAGCGGGGGGGCTTGCTTACGCTTTTGTGCACAAAGGCGTCAAATTCATTTTTTTGGATTCATTCAACATGGATGACGGGAAGGGCGGTTCGATTGCCTATTCGGTTGGGGATTATCAACCATGGATCGACGCCGAATTGGCGGCCACCGATCATGTCCATGCCTTTGTTCTTTCGCACAAACCCTTGTTGAGCCAGGCGCACAAGGACAATCTCTTTGGCAATCCAAAGGACCCCAAGGATCCGGGCGATATTCAGCCTCAAATGCAGAACGCATTTTTTGCCAGTCTGGCAGGCCGCAAAGTCCGCTATTATCTTTGCGGTCACGATCACAAACACCATCGCGCCATGGTTGAGAGTCCCGATGGGAAAAGCCGGTTGCAACAGATCATTGGACAATCGGACAGTCTGTTTGCCGGGAAAAAGGGGGTTTTTACGACATACGGGTCCCGTCCGCCTTTTTCCCCGCGCGAAACACCCCTGGCGCAGGAGGGTGAGCAACGCATCGGTTATTATATTTATTCCATCGATGGGGGACGGGTGGAGGCGCGTTATTATTCAACGCCCCTGGAAAGTTTTGCCGGACCGTCTCCGGCAAAAGATCAAAAAACGGCGCCGGAGTGGAGCCTGCGGGACGTTTACGGTTGCCATTTGAACGGCGCCGAGTTCCTCGTCCGCCCGGGGCAGGCTTACAGGGGATTGAGCCATGCCATTTCATCTGGCAATGGTTTTGCCGGCACACGATTTGAGTTTCTTGACGGAGCGAACACCGGCGCGGGCGCGACGAATGACGGGCGGCCTTGTTCAGTTCTGGTCAGTGCGGGGTGGACGCCCAAGGCTGCGGCGGGCGGGATGTTGCGCAGCGATGCGCTCACAATTTGGGGGTTGCCTGATCGAACCGGCATTGGACAAACGGACGCTCATGTGCTCGCCTTGAGTTTTGACGCGACCGGCCTTGATGAAAATACAATCCGCGGGGGAGGGGTGATTCTGGCCTCCCGGAATGCCGAAGGACAATGGGAAAATGCCGCGTCCGTGAAAGGCGGGGGAACATTGCGTTTTGCCGCCCGGGCTTATGATCCGTCCACGGACAACCATCCGGGAACCCATGGCGTGGATATGGCCGGTCGGGTGGCATGGGCCGTCGTGGACCATGGGGGGGAATTTGCGGTGATGAAGCAAGAAGGATTCCATTAAGGAGAAAATTAAACCTATGAAAATTGCATTGATTCCAGCACCGCGAAAAAAACGATTGCATCCCGGATGTTTTCTCATGGATGCCGGGACCCGGCTGGCGGTTCAGGACCGGAGGGGATTGATTGGGGAACAGACTCCCTTGTTTCTTCGAACGGCAATCGGACAAAGCGCGGGGCTGAACCTGTTGATGAAAGAGGGGCCAAAACGCGGCGACCGGGTGATTGAATTGATTTGCGACGAAGCTTTCCGCCGGCAGCCGGAGGGGTATTCCATTTGCGTCAAGAAAGACCGGGTTTCCCTGCGCGCGTCCACGGATGACGGCATGTTTTATGCCATCCAGACTTTTCGCCAGATTCTTGCGCAGACGGGAAGGCGTATTCCCTGCATGGACATTGAGGACTGGCCTGATTTCAGGAAACGCGGGGTTTACCACGACATCACCCGCGGAAAGGTTCCCAAGCTGGCTGTCCTGAAAAAGATGGTGGAGACCCTGAGTTGTTACAAAATCAACGAGTTTTCGCTGTATATTGAAGACGCCTTTCACTTCAAGTCGCATCCCAAAGTCGGGAAGGGAAGCGCTCAATTGAGCGCGAATGATTTGATGGCTCTGGATGCCCATTGCAAGAAGCATCACATGGAATTCGTGCCCAGCTTGCAGTCGTTCGGGCACATGATTCATTTGTTGAAATGGCCGGAATACCGTCACCTGGCGGAAAGCTCCATCCGGTACAGCCTGAGCCCGGCGGAACCGGATGTCTACCGGGTGTTGGACGACATGTACGGGGAATTTTTGCCCCTGTTTGCCTCAAAAAATTTCAACATGTGCGGCGATGAGACGGTTGATCTGGCGAGGGAAAAAAGCCGGGGGCTTGCGGAGAAAATCGGCAAGGGCGGGGTCTATCTCCGCCATGTTCTGGCCGTTCAAAAACTGGCGGCAAAATACGGAAAAAAAATGATGATGTGGGGCGACATCATTTTGAATTATCCGGAAACCCTGAGGAAACTGCCGCGGGACATCACCTGTTTGAATTGGGGGTACGCGGCGGATCATGACTTTGACGGGACCAACCGGATTTTTGAGAAAGCCGGGTTGTCCTATTATGTCTGCCCAGCCACGGCGGCGTGGCTCTCTGTTTTTCCGAGGCTCAGGGAGGGAATGGCCAATATCAAGGCGGCGGCGGCATCCGGGAAAAAGCATGGCGCGTTGGGGCTTTTGTGCACGGATTGGGGCGACACGCCCCATACGAATTTTCCCGGATACAGTTGGTTTAATTTGGTTTATGCGGCGGAACAGGGATGGAATGTCCGCGCCTCATCCGGGGATTTCGGGCATCGCTTTTCGCGTTTGTTTTTTGGCGACAAGTCGGGGGCTGCCGGCAAGGCCATTGCCCTGCTGGGCGGCACCTATGAGCCGTTTCATTCGGATCTTCAAAGGAATTACGCAACCTTTTTGCTTTTTTATTCGGATCCTCTCCGGGACCTTGCCGTTGTCAACGAACACGAAAAAGCGCAGGGCTTTGCCACTGTCGAGACGGACATCTCGCGCCAGGTTCGCGAGCGCTCACTGAAAACCGCGGAGCGTCTTGCCGCAGGCTGCCTGGCCTTGTTATCATCCGCCAAGGATCGAATCCGTGAGAACAGGGACAGTTACGAGGAAATCCTTTTTGCCGCGCGGCAAACGCTTTTCATGTGCGGAAAAATCCGGTTCACAAAGGAGTTTCATGAGGGAGGCCTTTCCCAAAAGGCCAGACGCCGTCTGGCGGAAACCGGCGCCGTGCTGCTCGGGGAACTGGCGGCCTTCAGACGGGAGTTTGAAAGACTCTGGCAGGGAAAGAACCAACGGCTGCGGATTGATGATGTGTTGAGGCGGTACGATGAGGTGGAAACCGGACTGCGAAGAATGACCAAACTGCTTGAAACGGGGAGGGGCCGATGAACCTGTGCATTGGGACGACCGCTGCCGCCGGGAATTTCGGGGCATTGGCCAGGGCCGGGCACACCCATCTGGCGCTCAGCGCCGATGATGGACCGCTGGCCGAGGCTTGCCGCAGGGGGGATTGGCGGTATTTGAAGGAAATCCGGCGGATGGCGGATGGTGAAGGGATTGATTTTTCCATGGCGCATGCCCCGTATGGCGAATCCCATGATATTGCGTTACGGGATGCGGGACGGCGAAGGAGGGTGGCGGATTTGATGTCGAAATGGATCGATGGCTGCGGCATTCTCGGAAGCCCTGTGCTCGTGATCCATGCCGGGGGGGAATCCGGTTTTGAGTGTTCCCGCGAATGGGAGGAAATCCAGGATTTGAATCGTGATTTTTTCAGGCGGATGGCGGCAAAGGCGGAAAAGGCGGGGATAAAAATCGGAGTTGAGAATCTTTATGATGAGTTGCTCAAAAAGCGCGGCAGGAAGGGGGGGAGGTTTTTCGGTTCGCTTGTGGACGAGTTGCTTTCCCTTGTGGCGTGCGGCAAGCCATGTTCCATGGGCATTTGTTTGGATGTGGGCCATGCAAACATTCAAGGGCTTGATCTGGCTGTTGCTGTCCGGGAGACGGGGGCGGCGTTGTGCGCGGTTCATCTTTCGGACAATCGCGGCGGGGCGGACGATCATCTATTGCCCGGGCGTGGTTCGATCGACTGGAACGCGCTGATCGGAGCCTTGAGGACTTCGGGATATGACGGCGCGTTGTTGCTCGAATGCCATGGGCATCTTGCCCGTGACAGGCATCGGGAACTTTATTCCCTGCTGATCGATGTCAAATGCGGATTTTATGCCAGGACCGTGGAGAAATTTTGCAAAAAACACGATTTAAACAGATGAATGAAACCATGGAATACGATTTTGATTTCGACTGTCACACCCACACAAAGGAATATTCCCTTTGCGGGGAAATGACGTTGGGGGAATTGCTGGCGCAGAAAAAGACGAGAGGCCCCCGTCTGGTCGCGGTCACGGATCACAGCAGCCATTTTTATTATCCCGCGGAAACGTTAAACCAATGGCTGGACAAGCCCGGGGTGTTTGAGAGCCGGAGGGAAAAGGGAAATCAAAAACTGGAGGAATATCTTGACCGGCTTGCGGCGGTTCGTGATCAGGGGATTTTGACGGGGCTTGAGCTTGATTATATCATTGGGGACGGCCTTTTTTTTGATGAAAAATACAGAAGGCGATTTGATGTTTTGATAGGCAGCGTCCATTGGCTGCCCTGCATGCTGCCCTTTTTTGAGAAGCATGGGGGCGATCATTCGCGGCATTGTCCTTTTGATCTTGGAGAATTCATTCACTGGACCGGGCGGATGCTGGAAAGCGGGATCGATGTTTTGGGACATCCCACCAATCTTTACAAATGGGCGGGATTGGAGCCCGACACACGAACCATTCACTGGATGATTGACGCGGCAAAAGCCAATCATGTGGCTGTGGAAATCAATTGCGCCCACAAGGATCCCGGCGAGTATTTCATCCAAAAATGGCTGGAAAAAGGCGGGAAAATCGTTTGTTCCAGCGACGCGCATTCGCCGGCCCAGTATGGAGAGTATTCCCATGCCGGCAAAATCCTGCGGGGTTGCGGGGTTTCACAGGCGAACTTGAAAGAGGTCCTTTTCGTTCCTCGGAAAGGCGGCTCCAAATCTGTTTGAACACGGATGAATGTGCTGCGTCGCACCATAAGCACGCGAGAAATAGGACCATTGCATTTGATCGTGATTGATACCGGCGAGGACAAACCTGACGAAACGAACGTTTACTCGCGGCTGAACACGATGGGACATAAAGCCACCGTGCCGGGCAAAGATGGCATGGTCATTGAGTCGCTGACCATTCCCGCCAAAGGCAACCCATCAGGGAATCGTTGCCCTGAACCAAAGTGCGAAAGATTTTTTGAACTGCCCGGAAGATTTGTTCCCGTCATTTTTTTCCAAGCGGAGGAAATTGGGCTTTTCCGTGGGGCGGGAATGGGGTAGGATCGGGAGATGGCAAAAACACGCATTGGCATTTTGACAGGAGGCGGCGACTGCCCCGGGTTGAACGCGGTGATTCGGGCGGTGGGCAAGGCTGCCGCAAAGCGGGGATGGGACACCATTGGATTTCATGGCGGATATGAAGGGTTGCTGGATCCGGTGGAATACATGCCGCTGGATTACAAGGCCATGGACGGTTTGCTGGTGCGGGGAGGGACCATTCTGGGCACTTCCAACCGGGGGCGGTTTGCCGCCAAGACGGGAGGGGAAGGCCAGGTGAACCGCATTCCGGGGGAAATCCTCCAAGCCGCCAAGCAAACGGTTGAAAAGCTGGGGGTAAAAGCGCTGATTTGCGTGGGGGGCGACGGTTCCCTGACCATCGCGCAACAGCTTTTTGAGACGGGCGTGCCGGTGATCGGGGTGCCCAAGACCATCGACAACGATCTTGAGGCGACAATCATGACGTTTGGTTTTGACTCGGCCGTGGCATGCGCCACGGATGCGCTGGATCGGTTGCATACCACTGCGGAAAGCCACAATCGAGTGATGGTATTGGAGGTGATGGGACGGCACAGCGGATGGATCGCGATCGCTGCGGGCATTTCGGGGGGCGGGGATGTGATTTTGATCCCGGAGATTCCCTTCACGTATGAAAATGTCTGCCGCGTGGTTGCCGAGCGGGAGAAAAACGGGAAGAAGTTCACCCTGGTTGTGGCGGCTGAGGGGGCGAAGGAGGCTCACGGAAAGATTGTGACGCAGGGGGACAAGCCGAAGGATCGGGAGGATCGGCTGGGGGGCATTGGAGCGGTGGTGGCCGCGGAGATCGAGAAGCGGACCGGCAAGGAAACGCGGGTTTGCGTGCTGGGGCATTTGCAGCGGGGGGGAGGCCCCACCTCTTTTGACCGTCTGTTGTGCACCCGGTTTGGCGCCCAGGCGGTGGAACTGGTCGCCCGGGGAAAATTTGGTCATATGGTGGCCTTGCATCCTCCCGACATTGTGCCGGTGAAAATCACGGAGGCCATCGGACGGATCCGCAAGGTGCCGGCAGACGGGGATCTGGTGAAAACCGCCAAGGCGCTTGGCATTGGATTCGGGGACGGATGATAGGTTTTTTAGGCTGTTAGACTATTAGACTGTCAGGGGATCGAGTCTGAGTTGCAACCCGGGTTGTGGAGGCATGCGGCTTGCCGGCTTGAACAGTTGAAAATCTTGAATCTTGAATCAATCTCGAGGCGGCTGGACGATTTTTTGTTGCAGGAGGCGGTAGCGGCGGGGGCTGGCGCCGAATTGCCGTTTGAACACCTGGTAGAAGTGGGCGACATTTTGGAAGCCGCATTCCAGGACGATGTTGAGGATTTTTTCCCGGCTGTTGGCCAGCAATGCGGCGGCGTGGCGCATGCGGGCTTCATTGACCACGGCGGTTGGTGTTTTTCCCGAAAAACGTTGAAGTTCCCTTGCCACATGTTCGGCGCTCCGTCCGGCAAGGCGGGCAAACCCCCGGGCGCCATTGCGAAAATGACACGGTTGTGAAATGTCCCGGCATGCTTTTTCGAGCCAGTCGGGCGGGGGGGCTTCCCCTTTTGCGGAAGATGTGTTTTCTAGGAGATGCAGAAAATTAAGGAGAAACCTCTCAAGGGTTGCGCGGGAGCTTTTTCCCGCCGCCATTTCCATGACCAGCCCCCTGGCTTCTTCCAGTCCCCTCGTGGAAAGAAAATGCTTCCGCCTGACCAGGGGGAGCAGGAACGGATCGGGTTTTTTGTTGAAAAAGCGTTTGTGAAAGGACTGCCAGTTTGTGATCGAAAACGAAATGTTGACCAGGTGAAACGGATGTTCCGGATCAACGTTGAATGCATGGCTGTCGGTGGAACGGATGAAATAACAGACGCCCGGACGAAGAGGGTCCTGCTGTTTGTTGATCCAGTGTCGTCCCGTTCCCTCCTCAACCCAGAAGATCTCGTGATAATTGTGAGTGTGGAAAGGCGGGGGGGTGGCCGAGCGAATGCTTTCCATTTTTCTGCGGGCAAAATGGCAGGTTTGATCCGGTGAAATGAATTCCGTCAGAAGAAGACGCCGCATGACATCAATATAACATAAAAAAACATCAGTGGAACAGAAGATTTTTCCTGAGTCCTGCGGTAGGGTGGGTTAATCATTTTAACCCCATATTTCATTCCATTGACCAATATGAAGAAGCAAAAGACTCCGGCGGGATTGTTTGAATTTTCCATTTTGGACGGCGCGGACATGCCCGTCCGGAAGGCGTTGAGATATTTCCGGATGGAAATTCTTTTTGCCGCCCGGCTGGCCGGCGCCCATCCCCGGCGGGAGGAAAGCTGGATGAAGCTGGTTTGGAAAGCCGCGGATTTGGTGAGGGCGGCTGTGGAAAAACAGGACTCTGCCGGCAAGGCGATTGCCGCTGCTGAAAAGATGCTCGCCCCCATTGGGCGGGCGGCCAAGACCTATACGGTTCATTGCGTGGGACATGCGCACATCGACATGAATTGGATGTGGAACTGGCCGGAGACCGTGGCCACCGTCAACGACACGTTCAGCACCATGGACCGGCTTTTGAACGAGTATCCGGAATTCCATTTTTCCCAAAGCCAGGCTTCGGTTTACCGGATCATGAAGGAGCACCTGCCGGAGTTGTATGAGCGGGTCAAAAAACATGTCCGGACCGGGCGATGGGAAATCACCGCTTCCCAATGGGTGGAGGGGGACCGGAATCTTGCCTCGGGCGAGGCGCTTTGCCGCCACATGCTTCAGACAAGGCGTTTTATAAGGGATGAATTCGGGCTTCCCTTTGATGCCGTCAAGATCGATTGGGAACCGGATACTTTTGGCCATGCGCAGACCGTGCCGATGGCGCTCCGGGCCGGAGGGGTCCGGCGTTATTATTTTCACCGCGGAGCGGATGGACCGCAGCTTTTTTGGTGGGAGTCGCCGGACGGTTCCCGGGTGCTGGCGTATGATGACCGCCGGTGGGGTTACAATGGCAGCATGGCCAGACAACTCGCCTCGGACGAGTTTTCCGAATATCTTCTGCGTTTTGAGAAGGAGACGGGATTGAGGGATTGTCTTTTTGTGTACGGGGTGGGGGACCATGGCGGCGGGCCCACGCGGGAAAACCTGAATGCGGCGATTGAGATGGATGCCCTGCCGGTTTTTCCCCGGATCAAGTTCAGCACCACCGACGCCTTTTTTTCCATTGCCGAGAAAAACGCGGGCCGGTTGCCTGTGGTGAAGAAGGAGCTGAATTTTGTGCTGGAAGGCTGTTATACTTCGCAGAGCAACGTCAAGCACGCCAATCGCAGGAGCGAGAATGCCCTGGTGGAAGCCGAGATGAGCGCTCTTTTGGGAAGGAGCCTGGCGGGGCTGCCATATCCATCGGAGGCATTGGAGCAAGGGTGGCGCGATGCCTTGTTCAATCAATTTCACGACATTCTGCCCGGCTCGGGGGTTCATGCCACCTATGAGCATGCGCAGGGGCTTTATCAGGAAATTCTGGCCAGGACCGGCGCGATCAAGACCCGGGCCTTGCGCGCCATTGCGGAAAGGGTGAACACCAGGGCTCTTTGCCCGCAGGACGGGGGAGGCGCCGTCAAAAATTCCAGCGCCGGAGGCTCGGGCGATATTGGAGCGGACGGGCAGATCACCCGATTGGGGGCGGCCTCGGCGTGTTGCCAGCCGTTGGTGGTTTTCAATCCGCTTCCATGGAGGAGGACGGAGATGATTTCCACGCGGTTGTGGAATCTGGATTGGAAAGATGAGGAGATTGTGGTGAGGGATGATGCCGGCAACCATCTGCCGGTTCAAGTGACGGAACGCGGGCCGTATTGGGGCCACCAATTCATCGGAATCGCTTTCCCGGCAAAGGATATTGGGGGATTGGGATACCGGACATTCAGCGTGCAGCGCGGGGCCGCGGAAAATTCCACGAAGGGAGTGAAAACCGATTTCAACACACGCATGGAAAACGAGTTTTTCCGTGTGGAGATTAATCCGGCCTCCGGCGCCATTTGTCATCTGGTGGACAAAAGAACCGGCCTTGATTTTGTGGCGCCTGGTGAACAGATCGGATTGCTGGAATACCTGCTTGAGGCGCCGCATCCCATGACTGCGTGGATTTTTGGACAGATCGTCAAACGTGCGCCGTTGAATGAGGGGGCGGAGATTGATTTTCCCCACTGGGGCCCCCATCTGGTTTCCATGCGAGCCCGGCACAAGTTTCAGGAGAGTTCGCTGGTCCTGAACGTTTCGCTTGCCAGCGGCGTGCCGCGGGTGGATTTTTCGCTGGAGATCAACTGGCTGGAACGCGGCAGCGGCGAGAAAGGCGTGCCCATGCTCAAGGCGGCGTTTCCCTTTGCGCTGAAGCAGCCCGTTGCCCGTTATGAATGTCCCAACGGCCATGTCGAAAGATCCACAAATCCCGCGGATATTCCATGCCATACCCGCCGGTTGCGGGGGATTTATTACCAGCAATCCGCGCCGGTGGATGCCAATCCCGCGGAAGTGCCAGCCCAAAAATGGGCGGATCTTTCCGGAACGCTTGGCGGAAGGAAGGCGGGGGTGACGCTTCTCAATGATTCCAAGTATGGTCACCGGGCGGACGGATCGACCCTTCGGATGACGCTTCTTCGCAGCAGTTACGATCCCGATCCTTTGCCGGAACTTGGCAGGCATGTCATCCGATTTGCCTTGCGGCCCCATGTCGGCCCCTGGTCGCCGGCTGATGCGACACGGGCCGGTTATGAATTCAATCTGCCGTGCAATGTGGCGGGCGCCGGCGTGCAGGAGGGGGATTTGCCGCTTCAATCCAGTTTTGTCGAGATTCTCACACCCAACGTCATGCTGGGCGGGATGAAAAAAGCCGAAGATTCCGACGCGGTGGTGTTGCGGCTCTATGAAATGAATGGCTGCGCCACCGAAGCCCGCCTCCGGTTGACGCCGGTTTTGGCGCCTGCCGGCGCCAGGGTGGTGGAAACCGATATTCTTGAACAACCTCTGCCGGCCAGCACGGCCAGATGGAAGGATGGCGTTTTAAGTGTCAAACTTCGCCCCTTTGCAATGACTACTGTGCAGGTTGGACAAGATGAGCGCTGAAGGCCGGAGGGGGGCGCCATCCTGGAGTTTTCTTCAAGCGGCGAAGTGATCCTGGCTTGCTGTTTTTGTTGTTCCGCTGCCGAGTTGTTTGCTGTTGACGCATGGCTCTGAATAATTAGTATGGGGTTTTTAGCGGAGAACGGATTGTTGCGGCGAAAGATGCGTACGGGACGACTGTCTCCGCGGAAACAGAAGAAAACGTTGAAACCAACAGGAGATTATTAAAATGGCTATTGTAAATTTTGGTGGAGTGAAGGAACGTGTGGTGACCCGGCAGGAGTTTTCCCTTGCCAAAGCCCGGCAGCTTCTCAAAAAGGAAGTGATTGCGGTCATCGGATACGGCGTTCAAGGGCCGGCCCAATCGCTGAATCTGCGCGACAACGGTTTCAATGTGATCATCGGCCAGGAACCCGGTTTTAAACGGGACTGGGATCGGGCGGTCAGGGATGGATGGAAACCGGGCAAGACCCTGTTTACCATTGAAGAAGCGGTTCGCCGGGGCACGATCATCCAGATGTTGGTGTCCGACGCGGCCCAGCGGAACATCTGGCCGGCGGTGAAGAAGAATTTGAAGCCTGGCGATGCCCTCTATTTCTCTCATGGTTTTTCGATTGTTTATCGCAAACAGACCGGTGTGATTCCTCCCAAGAATGTGGATGTGATCATGGTGGCCCCCAAGGGATCGGGAACTTCCGTGCGCCGCAATTTTCTGTCGGGCGCGGGGATCAATTCCAGCTATGCCGTGGAGCAGGACTGCACGGGCGATGCCGAGAAGCGTTGCCTGGCCGTGGGCATTGGAATCGGATCGGGATACCTTTTCCCGACCACCTTCAAACAGGAGGTTTTTAGCGACCTGACCGGCGAACGCGGTGTTTTGATGGGGGCGCTGGCCGGCGTCATGGAAGCCCAGTACGATGTGCTGCGCAAAAACGGACACAGTCCCAGCGAGGCGTTCAACGAAACCGTTGAGGAATTGACCCAAAGCCTTATCCGGTTGGTGGATGAGAACGGCATGGATTGGATGTTCTCGAATTGTTCAACCACTGCCCAGCGCGGGGCCTTGGATTGGTGTCCGCGGTTCAAAAAGGCGGTTCTGCCCGTGTTCAAGGAACTCTACAAACGCGTGAAAAACGGCAGTGAAACCCGCCGCGTGATTTCGAGCTGCGGCAAGAAGGATTACCAGAAACAGCTCAACAAGGAGCTGTCCGCCATCGGCAATTCAGAGATGTGGCGGGCTGGAAAAATGGTGCGCTCTTTGAGGCCCAAAGGCGCAGCCAGGGAATTGAGCGCCTCGGTAAAAGGCGTCGGCGGACGTCAGTCGAATTAATCCTGACAGTGTTCATTGACTGGTTTGGAGGGCGGGATGAAAATCCCGCCCTTCCTCATTTTGGGATGAACGCCATTGCCGGTGTTAAGGCTGGAATTGGCAAGGCGGGTGTGTCATTCTGCGCATCGCGAAACCCCGTCCGGTCTTTCAATGGCAAAGGGAGAACAAAGGAGGGGGTTTGTTTGCAAACTTGCCGACCCACACCTTGCATGATGATGAAAAACCTCCTTATTCTTTTTTTAGCCTGTGGCTGGCTGGCGCCGGTGGTTTTGGCGCAGTCGGAATGGTTGGTTGATCACGCTCAAGCCTTGGAGATGGCCAGGGAGAAGGGGAAACCGGTGTTGATGGCGTTTCTGGATTTCGGCAAACAGAGTCAACGCATGGAGTTGGAGGTTCTGGCTTCCTCCGAGTTCAAACAGTATGCATCGGAAAAGCTGCTCTTGTTGAGACTGGATGTCTCCACGGCCAATGGGGATGAAAAACGACAAAGGCAGATAGAAAAGCTTGCGGCGGATTACGGGGTGACTTCCCGTCCTGCTCTTTTGCTGGCGGAAAAGAATGGAAAAATTCTTGGAAAATGGGTTTTCGGAGGAGAGGGGGCGGCGGTTTTTATTGGAAGGATTGAAAAGGCGCTTGCAGGTCCGGCTGGGGAGGGGGCGCCGGGAACGCTTGCAGCGGATGAGGAGGCTTTTCTGAAGGTGATGAAAAACAGATGCATCCGATGCCACAAGCGTTGCGGGGATGTCGCGGAATTGAAACGAAAGGGCTGGATTCGTCCCGGCCAGCCTGGCCAGAGCAAGATTTGCCAGGTGATTGGTGTCAGCAAAAATGGGGACAACTACCATGACTTGTCCGCGCAGGACAAACAGGTCGTCGACGATTACATCAAGCAAACGGGCCAATAACATGAAAAAACAGTCCTCTTCCTATCCCTACGCCGAAGCGACCGCGGAATTCATGGACATGGCGGGCCATCATCGCCCCGGGAAGTTGATCATTCCTCTGCCGCCGGAGGGTGGACGCCAGCCGCCGCCGGGAGACACGGGCACTTTGAAGGGGCTGCAGGAATCCATCACCCAGGTTGTGGCAAGAATACGGCATCCGGTTTTGCGCCTGCGCCTGGCGCTTTTGATGGAGGAAGTTTACGAATTGGCAGAGGCGGGGATGCGCGAGGACATGGCCGGCATCGCCCGGAACGTGGCGGATGTGCTTTATGTGGCCCACAGCATTCCGCTGAGCCTGGGGTATGACGGAGAGGCGGTGTACGATTGCGTGCACAAGGCCAACATGACCAAGCGAATGGGGAAAACCCGCAGCGATGGCAAACAACTGCCGCCGGTGGATTTTCGTCCGCCCGATGTTGAGGCTGTCCTGGCCGCCTCCCAGCGGGAGGAAACGTCAGAAACGGCGGATGATTCTACTTGCCGGTAAGTATCTTGAGGGTTTGGCTGAGGTTTTTCACGGCTTCCAGCCGGGTTTCGACGTTTTTTTGCGCGGCAATGACTTCATCAAGGCGCCGGGCCAGTTCCTCCTGAGTCATGGCATCCTCTTTTGAGGGGGATTGGCTTTTTTTGTCATCCTCGGCAAACACGCGTTGATGCAAGACGGGGACGGCAGCGGCCAGCAGGAAACCAAGGGCGATCCCGAGCATCAGGGAGGGGAAATCGGTTTTTTTCATATGGAATCACTTTTTGCCGCCCGACATGGAACGAATGCGGGCGAAGTTGAGGTTTTCTTCGACAGTCTTGAGGTTTTCCTCCATTTTTTTGAGGCTGTCGTGGACCTGCGCCCATTTGGGGGCGCTGGGGTCCGGTTGCTTTTCTTTTTCCTCGGATTGCGACCAAACGACGCGAAAGGCGAGAACGTCGGCGGCCAGAATTCCGGCCAATATCCATTTTTGACTGCGGTTCATTGATTGCCTCCAATGCTGAAGACAGGCGGTTGAATTCTTGCCTGTCCGGTTGCTTTCATGTAATAGTAGCGCCTTCGTTCCGAAAGAACAATACCAACCCTAAAAAGAAATTTTTATGCCAATAGCCGCTGCCAAAAAGGACCGCCTTGCCAGGAAAAAAAAGACTGCCTGTAAAAATGCCGGAGACTATAAGGTCAAGGATATTTCCCTGGCTGAATGGGGACGCAAGGAAATCACCATTGCCGAGTCCGAAATGCCGGGATTGATGGCGTTGAGGAAGGAATTCGGGACAAAAAAGCCGCTGGCAGGCGCCCGCATTGCCGGGTGTTTGCATATGACAGTGCAGACTGCGGTGTTGATTGAAACGCTCAAGACGCTGGGCGCCGAGGTGCGGTGGAGTTCCTGTAATATTTTTTCCACCCAGGATCATGCCGCGGCGGCGGTCGCGGCGGCGGGCATTCCGGTTTTTGCGTGGAAAGGGGAGACGCTTGAGGAATATGACTGGTGCATCGAGCAGACCCTGTTCTGGCCGGATGGCAAGCCGCTGAACATGATTTTGGATGATGGAGGCGACCTGACCGCCATTGTTCACAACAAATACACCAAGTTTCTGGCTGGAATTCATGGCATCAGCGAGGAAACAACCACGGGTGTGCACCGGCTTTACCAGATGCAACAAAGCGGCGCGCTCAAGACGCCCGCGTTTAATGTCAACGATTCCTGCACCAAATCCAAGTTCGACAACCTGTACGGTTGCCGCGAGTCATTGCTCGACGGCGTCAAACGCGCCACCAGCGTGATGGTGGCGGGCAAGGTGGCCGTGGTCTGCGGTTATGGCGATGTGGGCAAAGGTTGCGCCCAGTCGTTGCGCGGGCAGGGCGCCCGGGTTTTGATCACGGAGATTGATCCCATCATTGCCTTGCAGGCATCCATGGAAGGATATGAGGTCGTGACAATGGACGAAGCGGCTTCCGTCGGAGATCTTTTTGTCACCGCAACCGGATGCCGGGATATCATCGTCCGCCGGCACATGGATGCCATGAAAAACCAGGCCATCGTGTGCAATATCGGGCATTTCGATTTGGAAATCGATGTGGCGAGCGTTTTCAACGATCCGAAGCTGAAACGCCACAATATCAAGCCGCAGGTGGATCAGATTGAATGGCCGAACGGCAAACGCGTGACCATTCTGGCGGAAGGACGCTTGGTTAATCTGGGGTGCGCCACGGGGCATCCCAGTTTTGTGATGAGCGCCTCGTTTACCAACCAAGTGCTGGCCCAGATGGAACTGTGGAAAAATCGCGACACTGGCAAGTACAAACATCAGGTTTACATCCTGCCCAAGGTTTTGGATGAAAAAGTGGCCCGTCTGCATTTGCGAAAACTGGGGGTCAAACTGACCCGGCTGACCAAGGCCCAGGCCGGCTATTTGGGGATCAGCGTGGATGGTCCCTACAAACCTGATCATTACCGTTACTAGCGAGGCTTTGCCTCAGACCAACCCGCCTTCATCCGATTGCGGCGAGGCAGGCAAGGCAAAGCCTCGCAATTCAAAAGTAAAAATTAAAAATTCAAAATGATCTGGCGCCATGGCGGTTCAAAATTTTGATTTTTTAACATCATATTTTGGTTTTCAAGGAATCTAGATGCGATGAAGGACACGGGGTGGGGAGCGATTTTTGATTGGGACGGTGTTGTTGTTGATTCCGGCCCTCAACACAAGAAGGCGTGGGAAATCCTGGCTGCCGAGGAAAAACGCCCCTTGGCACCGGATCATTTCCAGCACACTTTTGGAATGCGCAACGAGCAAGTCATTCCGGAGTGTTACCGGTGGACAACCGCCCCGGAGGAAATTCGCAGGATTTCACTGAAAAAGGAAGCCATTTACCGGGATTTGCTCCGGCGGGAAGGGGTGGATGTCCTGCCCGGAGTTGTGGAGTGGCTGACCCGGTTGCGGCAGGCGGGAATACCCGCTGTGATTGGATCGTCCACCCACCGGGCCAATCTGGAGGCGGCTTTGGAAAAACTTCCCATCCGGCATTTTTTCCAGGGAATGGTGGCGGGAGAGGATGTCAGGCATGGCAAACCGCATCCCGAGGTTTTTCAGCTTTCGGCTGCAAAACTGAGCCTGCCGCCGTCGCGTTGCGTGGTGTTTGAGGACACTTTGGTGGGAATCCGGGCCGCCCATGCCGCCGCCGCCAGAGCGGTGGCGGTGACAACATCCTTTGCCGCAGGCGAACTGGCCGTTGCGGATATTGTTGTGCGCCGGCTGGATGATCTGGATGTTGAAACGCTGGGGGCGTGGTTTGGGACGGATTCCGCGTGGAAATCCGCATCCGGCCAGGTTTTTAAAGGGAAAAAAACAGGATGAACCAAGCTTTGGTTTGACGTTGGGCGTTTAGTTCACTACGCTTGCGGGGTGCTGAGCCGCTGCCTCCCATTCAAGCCTGTGGCGTCCGGGGATGGATGCCGGTGTTTGTTTGGCGGCCTGATGACCGGAAAGCGGCGCACCCAATATTCTTTGCGGACAAACAACCATGGCAGCTTCTGAAGAGTATATTTTGCAGATTCTCGAGGATGTGGGGTTGGTGGCGCGCTCCCAGATTGAGGATGCCCGCGCCGCCGCCGGAGACAAGAGCATTGTGGACGCATTGATCGAGAAGGCGGTGGTCACGGAGATGCAGGTGACCAAGGCCCTGGCGGCCCACGCCGGCATGGAAACCATTTCCCTCAAGGATTACAATATTCCGCAAGAGGTCATTGATGTGGTGCCGAGGCACATCGCCCAACGTTTCCGGGTTGTCCCGGTTTTTGCCCACGATGGAACCGTGGCGATTGCCCTGAGCGATCCCACCAATCTCGATTTGGTGGACAATCTGCATTATGCCCTCAAGTGCGAGATTGAACCCATGGTGGCGCCCAAGAATGAAATCGAAGAGGCGCTGGTTCGTTATTATGGCAAGGCGGAGGAAACCGTTGACCGGATGCTCAACGAGATCACCGAAGGGGATATCGACATCACAGTCAAGGATCAGAATGCGGCCAATGATCAATTGGACGAGGCGGATGACGATGCCCCGATCATTCGTTTTGTCCATGCCATGATCGCCAATGCGCACAAGTTGCGCGCCAGCGATATTCACATCGAACCTTTTGAGACACGGTTGAGGGTGAGATTTCGCATTGACGGTGTGATGCAGGAGGTCGACAACCCGCCCAAACGGCTGCAGTCTTCCATCATCAGCCGCATCAAGATCATGTCCAACATGAGCATCGCGGAAAAACGAGTGCCGCAGGACGGGCGCATCCAGTTGCATATTGGAGCCAAGGACATTGATTTGCGTGTTTCGACCATTCCCACCTCCCACGGCGAAAGCATCGTCATGCGTATTTTGGACAAGGAAGGGTTGAAGCTGGGACTGGCGGAGTTGGGCTTTTTTAGCGATGACCAGGCCACGTTTGAAAGATTGATAGCCCTGCCGGACGGAATCCTGCTGATTACCGGACCCACCGGCTCGGGAAAAACCACGACCCTTTACGCCTGCTTGAATGTCATCAACAAACCCGACCGAAAGATCATTACGGTGGAAGACCCTGTGGAATATCAACTGGCCGGCATCAATCAGGTTGCGGTGAACGAGGAAATCGGCATGACCTTTGCCGCAGCCTTGCGCGCCATGCTGCGCCAGGCGCCGAACATCATCATGATTGGTGAGATTCGCGATGCGGAAACGGCGAATATCGCCGTGGAATCGAGTTTGACCGGTCACTTTGTGTTCAGCACGTTGCATACCAATGACGCTCCGAGCGCGGTGACCCGTTTGATGGATATCGGCGTGAAGCCCTTTTTGATCGCGTCGGCAGTGCGGGCCATCATGGCCCAGCGCCTGGTCCGGCGCATTTGTCCGAAATGCAAGGAGCCCTATACGCCGCTGGATTCCGAGATTGCCTCCCTGGGATTGACGTCCGAGGATTTGAAGACGGCCACCATCTGCCGCGGGGCCGGATGCAACGATTGCAACAAAAAGGGATTCAGGGGGCGATTTGGCATTTTTGAAATATTTCTGATCGACGATGTGGTTCGCAAACTGATCAACGACAAGG
Organism: Verrucomicrobiia bacterium; assembly: GCA_028687435.1. Lineage (GTDB taxonomy): Bacteria > Verrucomicrobiota > Verrucomicrobiia > JABWAM01 > JABWAM01 > JAQUAF01. The sequence continues at coordinate 66,690 of JAQUAF010000003.1, forward strand.
TCCCGTCCTCTGTGTTGCAGCAAAAGGCCAGGGAACTGGGCATGCGCACCCTTCGCCAGGATGGCATCCGCAAGGTGTTGGCGGGTTTGACAACACCGCAGGAAGTCATCACCTCCACCATTGGCGACGCCTGATTTGTGACTGAAAGGAGATCAATCCATGCCGCTATCCATGTCCGATCTGCTTGAACTGGTGATTGACGAGGGGGCTTCCGATCTTCACATCGAGGTGGGGGTGCCGCCCGTTTTGCGTTTGCACGGGGGGATGCATCCGATTGATTCCCCCCCGCTGGCCTCCGAGGATACCGAAAGCCTGATGCGGGCGATCACCAGCGAGGAGTATATCCAGCAGGTGCGGTCGCAGGGGGGCGCGGACTTTGGTTTTGCTTTTGGAGAGAACGCCCGTTTTCGTGTCAGCGTTTTCAGGCAAAAAGGTTATTTTGGCATGGTCTTGCGGCAGATCCCGAAAAAGTTCCTGTCTCTGGAGCAGATCGGTTTTCCCCCCATCGTCAAGGAACTGCTTTATAAACCGCGCGGGTTGATTCTGGTAACGGGCCCCACCGGGTCGGGAAAGAGCACGACCCTGGCCAGCATGATCAATGTGATCAACGAGGATCGCGATGTTCACATCATCACCATCGAGGATCCGATCGAGTATTTTCATGAGCATAAGAAGAGCGTGATTGTCCAGCGCGAGATCGGGGTGGACGTGCCGAGTTTTGCGGAGGCGTTGAGGCGGGCTCTGCGCCAGGATCCGGATATCATTCTGGTGGGTGAATTGCGCGATTTGGAGACCACCGCAGCGGCCATCACCGCGGCTGAAACCGGGCATTTGGTGTTTGGGACGTTGCATACCACCGGAGCGGCGCGCACAGTGGACCGCATCATTGACCAGTTCCCGTCCACCCAGCAGGATCAAGTCCGCACCCAGCTGGCCGGCACCTTGCAGGCGGTGATTTCCCAGGTGCTGATTCCCAGGTCCGACGGCAAGGGGCGGGTTGCGGCCTTTGAAGTCATGATTTCCACCCCGTCCATTGCCGCGTTGATTCGCGACAACAAGACCTTCCGCATCACGTCGGACATCCAGACCGGCGCCAAGTTCGGCATGAACACCCTTGACGCGCACCTGATGTCGCTCTACGAGCGCGGATTGATTCCGTACGGGGAGTTGATCACCAAGGCGCAGGATCCCGGCTCGATCGTCAACAAGTTGCAACAGGAGGGGCTGGCGGCCAACCGATAACGCGAGGTTCAATCATGTTTGAGGAACATTCCAAGCTGATCATTCACATCCTCAGGGAACGGGATTTGATTCCGTCAGAACAACTGGCGGAGGCTGAGGAGGAACATGCGCGCACCGGAAAGTCGATTGCCGACATCGTCATCAACCTGGGATACCTGGAGCGCAACCGTTTGTTGCAGTTGGTGGCGGATTATCTGGGAACCGACTATGTTGACTTGGAAACGCTTGAGATGCCGGACGAAGTGATCAATATCATACCCGGCACATCAGCGCGTGTGCATGGGATTGTTCCTGTCGCTGTGTTTGGCAATCAGTTGAAGGTGGCCTTGCGCGATCCATTCAACAACTATGCCACCCAGGAAATCAGCTTTTTGTTGAACAAGGATGTCGAGGTGTTGGTGGCCGATCCTGAAAAGATCGACAAGTTCATCAACGAACATTACAGCGAGGAAAACATCGCCGACCTGTTGAACAACCTGGAAAAGGATTTCACGGAGGAGGTCAAGGAGAAGACTGCTGCGGCCCTTGCCAATGCCTATGATCTGGAGCAGGAGGCCAATTCGACACCCATCATCAAATTTGTGAATCTGGTGCTCTATCAGGCGATCAAGGACCGGGCCAGCGACATCCATTTCGAGCCCTTTGAGCATGAGTTCAAGATTCGTTATCGTGTGGACGGCGCCCTGTTGGAAATGAGTCCTCCGCCGCGCCAGATGGCGGGCGCGGTCATTTCGCGCATCAAGGTCATGTCCAATCTGAACATTGCCGAAAGGCGGTTGCCGCAGGACGGGCGCATCATGCTGAACATTGCGGGGCGGCCGGTGGATTTGCGCGTTTCAACCCTGCCCACCCAGCATGGCGAAAGCGTTGTGTTGCGTGTTCTGGATCGTTCCGTTGTATCGCTGGATCTGGAGGTCTTGGGCATGCCCAAGCGGATTTTTGACTACATTCTCGAAATCATCCAGCGGCCGAATGGGATTTTCGTTGTCACGGGGCCCACCGGTTCCGGCAAGACGACCACCCTTTATTCGTGTTTGCGGCGGATCAATACCATTGACATCAAGGTTCTCACCGCCGAGGACCCGGTCGAATATGATATCGAGGGAATTGTCCAGGTGCCGATCAATGACGCCATCGGCAATTCCTTTGCCCGCGTGTTGAGGGCGTTTCTGCGGCAGGATCCCGACTCCATCATGGTCGGGGAAACGCGCGATTTGGAGACGGCGCAGATCGCCATCCAGGCATCCCTCACGGGCCATCTGGTTTTCACCACCCTGCATACCAATGACGCGCCGGGCGCCATCACACGTTTGATTGACATGAGTGTGGAGCCGTTTTTGATCAGTTCATCCGTGGTGGCGGTGCTGGCGCAACGGCTGGTCCGGACCATTTGCAAGGAATGCCGCACAGCCTACGAGCCGACGGAGGAGGCCCTGTCCTCCCTGGGGCTCACAGCCCAAGAAGTGCAGGGGCGACAGTTTTACTACGGGCGCGGCTGTCCGACTTGCGATGGTTCGGGGTACAAGGGACGCAAGGGGATTTATGAATTGATGCACATCAGCGATCCTGTCCGTGATTTGATCAACCAGCGCGCGCCCAGCCTAGTGATCCGTCAAAAGGCGATTGAACTGGGCATGATCGGACTGCGGGAGGACGGCGTTCGCTCGATCCTTGACGGGGAAACAACCATCGAGGAAGTGGTGAAGTACACGTAACCTTCCTATTCAAGGTCATTCGTTGCCGGGAATCTGTTTTTTTGGGGGGCCGCTGTTGAGGATGAGGTTTTCAGCCTGGAGAATGTCGTTGCCGGAAAGTAATCCCTGGGCATTTTGAATGCGCGGTTCCAGCAGCCGCATGGCCCGTCTGGCGGTGCGCATCCGCCCGAGGGAAGGCAGTTCCTCACGGCTTACGGCCGTCTGAAGATGACATTTGCAGGTTGGTCCGCGGATGAGATTGTAGAAGATGATGATCAGAAGGGGAAGACCGGGCGCCAGGCAGATGGGGATGGTGACTTCCGGTTGCCAGCGCCAGACCAGAATCCCGAATGTTGAAAAGGCGGCAATCAAACCAATCAGGGAAAGGCATGTGAGGATGGCAATCGTGCCGCCTGCCGTTTTCCTGATCATCACAGCCTGAATGTCGCGATAATAGAATCGCGTGTAAATCTCGTTGTACCACCGGGAGCCAATCACATGAAGCAGATGGTCGGGGCCCAGCCAGAGATGGCAGTCTTCTGCGTAGAGCATGAGCGCGGTGACTTTCCGTCCGAAACCAGGCAGGCGGATGTATTCCTTGGGGCGGGATGGCATGGGAAGATCAGGATGGGGTTCAGGAAAAAGCGTTGACGGCAATCAGGCTGGTCAGGAGCAGTCCCAGGGTGGCCAGGATGATGGCCGCCAGTTTTCGGATTTTGCCCGGGCGCGTGATGGAACCGGGGGTTTTCCAGTGCCGGATGGCCAGATACAGGGCGATCGGACTGGCAATGAATCCGACAAAGGGGACCAGTCCCGCAATGGAGAGGGTGAGCGCCATGTTGCCGTAAAGAACACGGCTTTTTTCCAGGTCCCGGAATTTCTTCTTGAAGGTTCCTTTTTCCATGCAGAGCGGACAGACGTGTTGATCCTTGAATTCAATGTCGCAAAGGGAGCAGATCAGCACGCCGCAAACATCGCAAATGCGGCTGGCCCGTTTGGTTGGATGATAATAACAGGCGGCCTCCTGTTCCTGTTGCAATGCTTCGGATGCGGCGCTGTTTTCCGGAGGACGCAGGAGCGCGGGAAAAATCCACGCCTGAAAAACCTCGCCGCATTGCGGACACCGTTCGGATGCGCCGGTGTTCAACAAGGCTGGCGGATAAGGTTGCCGGCAGCGTGTGCAGCAAAAAAGCGAATCAGGATTGCTCACGGGTTGCGGATGACGCGGGTGTCGCAGATGCGGTCGTGCAGGGCGCGCTTTTCATCGTCCCAGATGACCATGAGATAACCAAAGCACAGAATGAGGCCGCTGAGCATTTCAGCGAATTGACGTCCGAATGCGCGCGCGTATCCCACCTGGCTGCCGTCGGACCGCACAATTTTGAGTTTGCAGGCCATTTTTCCGGGTGTGGCGCCATATCTGCCCACGAAGAAGGTGTTGTAGGATATGGAAATGACCATTTGAGCCAGAATCAGGATCAACTGGCCCACGATCACCGCGACCAGCCCGGCTGTTTTTTGGTTGGGCGCAACCAAGCCGGGCATGAAAATGCCAAAGAGGATGCCGATGAAGAAATTGGCGATGTTGAGGATGATGCCATCGACGAATTTTGCGACAAAACGAATCCAAAAACCGGCATAATCCATGGCTCCCGGCAGAATGGGGTTTTCCCTGAGACGCTGGAAGAAAAACGGTTTGCAGGCGGCGCAGATCCATTTGTCGTTGAACGAAATCATTTCGCCCGGGGGGAACTCGCGTCCGCATTCCGCGCACTTGTGGAGTCCGCCGGGCGCCGCCGCCGGCTGCGGGGCTGGAGCGGGTTGTGTTTCGGCAGGGGCCTTGAGTTTGAGTTTCGGTTTTGCGTCCGCCTGCGGAGGGGCGGCTGGTTCGGCGGGTGGCGCCCAAACAGGCGTTAAAAGGGGAAGTGAACCGGCTTCGATCCACTTTTGGGCGTCATGGTCGAAGACATAAGTGTTTTTGACCAACCTTCCTTCCTTTGCCCATGAAAGAAGGGTTTCTCCATCAACAGGTCCGTATTGCTGACCGTCAGATCCTTGGATGGTGTAACTGGACATCGGCGGGATGTTAAGGCTGTTTAGAGGCTGGCGGCAAGGCGAAAAACCGCTGGCGTTGCGTTTCGTAGAGAAATGATGCCGTGGCGCTGCCGACATTGAGCGAATCCACCTGGTTGAACATGGGAATGGCGGCGGCTTCATCACAGGCGGCCAGAACCCCGGCGTCAAGACCTTCTCCCTCGCTGCCAAAGACCAGGCAGCAATCCCGGCGCAGGTTGATGTCGGACAGGTTTTGCTGGCTGGCATGGGGATGGGCCGCCACGCAGCGCACTCCATGGGCGCGCAATTGGGAAAGCACCTCCGGCAATGGCAGTCCTTCGAACACTTGCAGCCTGAAAATGGCCCCCATCGAAGCCCGCACGGCGCGGCGCAGATAGGGACTGCAGGAGGTTTTGCCGGAGATCAGAATCTGGACGCCGTAGGCTGCGCTGTTGCGTGTGATGACGCCGGTGTTTTCGGCATTGTTGATTCCGTCGAGTGCCACAAGAAGAAGAGGACGGGGAAACCGGGATAAAAGAGCGCCCAAGGGCGGCTGTTGCGGAACCCGCGCCACCGCCAGCGCGCCTTGGAAAAGATGATATCCGGTCAGTTGATCCAATTCCTGTTTGGGCGCAACATAGACGGTGAAATCCTCCTTTCGTTGGTCCATGAGGGGGCGAAAGAGATCCACCCAGCGTTGTTCAAGCACCATGCTGACAATTTCGTGGGAACTTTCAAGCAGGCGTTGGATGACCTTGTCCCCTTCGGCAACAAAGAATCCCTGGCGGCGCTGATCCGCCTGCCATCGCATGGTGCGGTAGGGGACAAGATCCGGTTGATCCAATGAGGCGAGGTTTTGAAGACGATACATGACCTTATCTTTTCGAGGGTTGAGGCCAAAGTTCAAGATTCAAATGCGGCGGAAGTCGCAAAACAATGAGGCTTGAGCCAAGTCTCATCCGGCTTGATGGAATCAAGGTTTCAAAACCCCGCCGCCGATGATCGTGGTTTGACCGCCCTGGGTTGCCGGGACTCCGGCGTTTTGTCCGTGAAAGCTGCTGTTTTTCAAGCCGTGGCCGGGGACGGAGATGCGGCGATTTGAGCGGCGGCATAGTCCCAGAAGGTTTTCACAACGGGTGATTGCAGCCGCCGCTTCGATGCGCACAGGCCCACTTCGTAGGGTTTGAGAGCGGGGGAGATGTCGAGGATGGCGACGTGCGTCCGAAGGGGGCTGTTCTCGAGCACCAGTTTTGGCGCGATGCCCGTGCCGCATCCCATGCTCGCCATGGCAATGATGGCTTCGTTGCCGGCCACCTCGGCATAGATGTTTGGCCTGACGCCCTTCATCCTGAGCCATGCGTCGACTCGTTTGCGGGCAAGTCCGTGTTCGGGAAGGACGAGGGGGGTGGAGGACGTGATGCCTGTTTTCCGCCGGGTGTCGCGCATCCCTTTCGCCCGGATGAAGACCAGGGGGATTGTGGCCAGGGGGGCGAACAGGAGTCCGCCCGGAAGGTTGTCCGGCTTTGCCGCGACGGCAACGTCGACTTCCCGCCGGAGGATTCTTTCAACCGCAATGGCGGCGGCGCCCGTTTCCAGCCGGATGTGAATGGATGGGAAGGCGGTGCGGAATTTGCTCAAGATGACCGGGAGAAAGGTATAGCTGGCCGTCACGGAGCAGTAGAAGCGGAGGGTGCCGGAGATTGTTTTGCGGTTGGATGACAGTCTTTCCCTCAGCGCCTGCCAGTCCGTCTTGAAGGCTTCCGCAAATTCCCGAAATGTCCGGCCATCGTCGGTGAGACGCACCGTGCGGTTGTCCCTCTCAAGGAGTTTGCAGCCAAGTTCCTCCTCCAAACGCTGGATCGAGCGGCTGAGGGCCGAGGGACTCAGGTTGCAGGCGCTGCTGGTCCTGCCGAAGTGAAGGGACCTGGCGAGGTGGAGAAATTGCTCAATGGCGTGGGAATCCATGGGGATGTTGCGTTTTTCGGGATATCATGATGAGAATATATCAATTTACGCAATAACTGGGAAGGGGTATTTTGAGGGCAATCTTATGAAGAAAACTCCTTTCCCTGACCATCGGCCCAAGGCGGCATCGCCCCTCAAAATATACTACAAAGACGAGGCGTCTCCGGACGCGTTGAACGGCAGGACGGTTGCCGTTCTGGGGTACGGTTCGCAGGGGCATGCGCACGCGCAGAACCTGCGCGATTCCGGCGTGAGGGTCATTGTCGCCAATCGGAGCGACACGGCCAACGGGCGGCTTGCCGTGTCGCATGGGTTTGAGCCTCTGGGCATTGCGGAGGCCGTGAAGTCAGCCGACCTCGTCATTGTGACCTTGCCGGATGAACTTCAACCGGAGATTTACGAAAGGGACATTGGTCCCCATCTGACTCCCGAAAAGACGCTTGGAGTGACCCATGGGCTGAATGTTCATTTCAAACTGATCAAGCCGCCGAAGGATTCGGATGTGATCATGATTGCTCCCAAGGGGCCGGGGCATCTCGTTCGTTCCGAGTTTGAGAAAGGGGGCGGGGTTCCGTGTCTTGTGGCGGTTCAGCAGGATGTTTCGGGACGCGCTCTTGCGACGGCGCTGGCGTGGGGCGCCGGGATCGGGGGCTCTCGCGCGGGGATGATCCGTTCCACTTTCAAGGATGAGTGCGAAACGGATCTTTTTGGGGAGCAGGTTGTTCTTTGCGGCGGTTTGAGCGCGTTGATCAAGGCGGGTTTTGAGACGCTCACCGGGGCCGGTTATCCGCCGGAGATGGCCTATTTCGAATGTCTCCACGAGATCAAGCTGATCAGCGATCTGCTTTACGAGGGAGGTTTGAATTGGATGAGGCATTCGATTTCCAACACCGCGGAATATGGCGACATGACCCGCGGGCCGCGCATTGTCACCGAACGGACGCGGCGGGAGATGGGGAAGATTCTTTTGGAGATTCAGGACGGCACTTTTGTGCGGGAGTGGATGGCAGAGCACAAGGCCGGCAAGCCCAGGTTCAACGCGCTCTATGATGCCGACCGGAATCATTTGTTGGAAGTCACAGGCAGGCGTCTTCGCAGGATGATGCCGTGGATCAACGACAGGGAAATTCAATGAAAACCCGGAAAAAATGGGAATATGATGAAATGCAGCAGGTGGGAACCGACTACGAGGATCCGCGCCAGGTCGAAATCTACGACCGGCGGATGTCGAAGTTCAGGGATATCGAAAAGGAAAATGCCCAAACCTTTCACTCTGTCGGTTTGAAGAACGACCATGTGGTATTGGAAATTGGCACGGGAACCGGCGAACTGGCCATTGGCGCCGCGCGGCGCTGCCGCCGCGTCTATGCGGTTGACGTGTCCCCGGCCATGCTGAAATGCGCCGCCGCCAAGGCGCGGAAGAGGGGGGTGGGGAACATCACCTTTGTTCATGCGGGTTTTTTGACCTACGAGCACAAGGGGCTTCCCATCGACACTGTTGTTTCCAAGGCGGCGTTGCACCATCTCCCTGATTTTTGGAAGATGGCCGCCCTGAAGCGGATCCACCGGATTCTCAAGCCTTGCGGGCGGTTGTATCTGGGGGATATTGTCTTTGATTTTCCCATCGAGAGTTATCAGCAAGGCATTGACGAATGGATCGGGCAGTTTGAGAAAAAGACCGACAGCACGATGGCTGCCAGCGCCGCCCTCCATGTGAAGAAGGAATATTCAACTTTCGACTGGATTATAGACGGCATGTTGCGCCGGACGGGCTTTTCCATCAAGCGCTGCATCAAGACTAGTTTCTTTGCCAGCTATCTCTGCGTGAAAAGGTGATTTGGCGTCAGGGATTGATGTTCAAATTGATTGGTTGAGACGGGGTTTGCCGGGTTTTTGAGTTCCATATCAGGGCGATGATGCCGCCGAGGAGGATGGATGCGATTCCCAGCCAGCGCAGGGTGGATGGCGTGCCAAGATGATGAATCAACGCCTTGGACAATTGCAGGGAGATCAGAAAGGCGCCGCCCACCAGAACGCCGCGCACAGCGAAGACGCGTCCGCGAACATTGTCCGGAACATGTTTTTGCAGATAGGTGTCCGGGGGAATCATGACCATGGCCGCGCAGAAACCGATGCCGAAAAGGACCAATGCCCCCAACCATGAGGATGTGACGCGACTGAGAGTGACCATGCCGATCCCGGCGCCCCCCATCATGAGCATGGGCAGGCAGGGCAGTTCCGCAAGGTTTTGGGAATGTCCCAGGCAGAAAGCGCCCAGCGCCATGCCTATGCCCAGGGCCGCAAAGAGAAGATTGGTGCCTCCCACCTTGAGATGCAGGACATCGATTCCATAGCTGAGGAAGGCGATGAAAAAGATGGCGACCAGACATTGCATGATCCCAAAGAAGATGATCTGGAAAAAAATGGGACGATTTTTCCAAGTGTAAAGAAAACCATCTCGAAAATCGAGAAAGGGGTGGGAGTTTTCCCTGAGGGGAGCACCTTGGTCTGCGCCGGTTGAGGGATGCAATTGAAGAATGAAAATGGCGGAAAGCAGATAGGTGGCGCCGTTTAACAGGAATCCGACGACGTGCCCTAATTTGTCAACAAGAAAACCTCCCGAAGGCATGGCGACAAGGGTTACAATCAGGATGGCCTGTGAAAAAATGGCGTTGGCGGGCATTAATAACCGGGAGGGAAGGATGTTGGGCATCATGGCCAGACGACAGGGGTTGAAAAATGCTGTAAAACATCCCACAAGGAATACAGTGGCATAAACCACATAATAATGCTTGATAAACAACATGAGCAGGGGAAGAGATGAAACCAACAGGGCGCGGGCGACATCCGCAAAGATCAGCGTTTTCCGCCGGTCGAACCGGTCCACCAGCGCCATGGTGAAAGGAGAGAAGATCAGCAAAGGCAGAACCGCCCAGAACAGGATGTCGGCGCTGTACTTGGCGGTGTTGCCGGTGACATAAACCACAATGCTCAGGAGGGCGGTCTGATTGACACGATCGCCGAAAACGGAAATAACCTGGCCGATCAGAAGTTTTTTAAAATTAACATCCTGCAGGCTGGCGAGAAGCAATGAGCGCGAGTCCTGTGGGGTATTTGCATCCATGAGAATCCATCTACTTAAAACCATTGGCGGGCTGTTCGACAAGCGGCTTCTTTGTTTTGCGCTTTTTTCCCGGGGCGGTGGGGGGGGGGCGCTGTGGCGGTTGATTTTGTGCGTTTTGTGCGGGGTGCTGCCCTTGACGCTGATGGCGGGTTCGCCGTCACCGCAGGAGGTTCCCTTGTTGAACGAGGAGAGGAATCCGGTTCGTCTGGGTGACTATCGCAAACAAAACAAGGTGATGGTCCTTTTCTTTGTCGCCTCCACCTGCCCGGTCACCAAGTTGTATTGGGATCGGATCAAGACGGCATGGGAGGGGCTTCGCGAACAGGGGGCGGCATTGATCCTGGTTGGCGGGAATACGGATGATTCCATTCAGAAGGTCAGGGAGATTCTGGATGAAAGGGAGCTTGAGATGCGGCTGGTCTGGGACGGCAAGAGGATTTTGGCAAAGATTTTTGGAGTGCAGTTCACGCCGGAGGTGGTGGTGCTGGGGCGCAACTGGGAGGTGTATTATCGAGGACGGATTGATGATCATTGGAGGAACTCCGGTGCGGTGAAGAAGAATTATCTTGAGGATGCCGTCCGGGGGGCTTTGGAGGGGCGGAAATCCCAGGATCACGTGGATGATGGTTTCATGGGATCGCGGTTGCGATGAATTCCTTTTCAGCCAAGACACCTGACTTGAATCTTGAATTCCACATCCCCCAGTGTTTTGCAGCGAAAGGCGCCTCTGGCGCCGGTTGTCCTGGCTTTTTCAATGGGGATTTTGGCGCAGTACTTTTCCGGGGTTGAATGGACCCTGGAGACGGCGCAGGATGGAAAATTGGCGGTTTTGGCCGGAGTGGCGGCGGCTGGATTATGGATGATGATATCCTGGCGGGCATTGGTCCCTCCCTGGCCGGTCATGCCTTTGGTGGCGGTTACGGGTTTTTTTCTGGCGTGTTGCGGCAGTGGGGGGGCGGATGCATGGTCGCCCATCCATTTGAAACGGGTGATGGCGCAGATGCCCCAACATGTGGTTTTGAGGGGGGAGATATGGAGCGATCCGGTGGAGAGGGATGCGGAAGGCGGGGCGGGGGCTGCGTCTTGCGACTTTGCGATGCGGGTGTCGGCCGTTCGCCAGACGACGGACTGGCAGCCTGCGAATGGAACAGTTCAGGTGTATTTGAGGCTGGAAAAGCCTTTGGAAATGGAGTTTGGGCAGGAGGTGGAGATTGAAGGGGTATTGGGGCAGCCGGAGCAAAACCGTAATTTTTATCTCTTTGATCATGCCCGGTACTTGCGCGGCAACGGCATTGGCCTGGTTTTGCGGGCCCGGGGCGCGGATGCCGTTCGTTTTTGCGGAGTTGGAGAGGGGTGGGGGTGGGTGTTTCGGTTGCGGCGGGCGCTGGCGGAGCGGCTGACCTTGGGGGTGGAAAGGGATGCGCTTGCGGTCGGGTTCATCCGGGGGATGCTTTTGGGATATCGGGAGGATATTCCACCAGATGTGAAGGAGGCGTTTCGCCGCACCGGGACCTTGCATGTGATTGCCATCAGCGGTTCGCACATTTCCATGATTGCCGCGGCGTTGTTGCTGATATTGCGGCTGTTGCGGACGCCGATCCGGAGGGTTTTATGGGTGGTTGTGCCGTTATTGGTGTTGTATGTGGCGGCCACGGGTTTGAGGGCTTCCGCCATTCGTTCGTTGATCATGGCGGGGATGGTCATTGCAGGCTGGTCGCTGGGGCGTCCGGCGGCCCTTTTGAACAGCCTGGCTGCAGCCGCATTGATTATTCTGGCGTGGGAGCCGGGACAATTGTTTGATCCCGGTTTTCAGTTGTCGTTTGTCGTGGTGGGATGCTTGATTCTGTTTGTGCCCTGGGTGCAGGAGAGGCTGATGCGGCAGGTGGAGCCGGATCCCTACATTCCGCGGTCTTATGTGCCGCGCTGGAGGTTGTGCCTGTTGACGCCCTGCCGATGGGGGGCTTCCCTGGTTGCGGTCAGCGTTGTGGCTGGCGCGGGGACCTTTGGTTTGACGCTTTATTATTTCAACCTGATTTCCTTTTCAGCGGTCTGGGCCAATTTGCTGATTGTGCCGTTGTCGTCCGCATCGGTGGCATTGGGGGTGGCCAGCCTGATGCTGGGAGGTTTCTGGACGCAACTGGCCTGGACTTTGAACGCGGCTCATGCCGTGTTGATCCACCTCATGATCGGTCTTGCCGAATGGCTGGCGGCGATCCCCGGAAGTGTCTTTTATGTGCCGCAACCGCATTGGAGCTGGATTGCCGCGGGTTATGGGGTGTTGGGGGGTGCATGCTGGTTTTGGCGGAGCGGATGGCGATGGCGGGCTGCGGGATTGGCCGGTTTTTTTTGCGGAGTGGTGTTGATGATGGCGGGGTGGGCCTGTTTTTCCCGTGAAGTGCGGTTGGATGTGATGGATGTCGGTGGCGGACAGGCGGTGTTGGTGACGGGGCCGCGGTTTGAGCGGATTCTGATCGATGCCGGATCAGCCGGTCAGGGACGAACGTTGGTGGAACCTTTTTTGCGCGCGCGAGGGGTGAATGTTCTGGACTGGGCGGTTGTCACTCATGCTGATGCGGCGCACTATGGGGGACTGGACGCGCTGGCTGGGAAAATCCCGATTCGCCATGTTCTGGCGCCGGCTGCCGCCAATCGTTCATCGGGATACCGGCAGTGTCTTTTTCGTTTGCGGGAGGCTGGCGCCAGAGTGGTCAAGGAAGCCGGGATGGGTGAAAACGGTGTGGCTGGCTGGCGTCTGGGAAAACTCCGGATTTGGTGGCCGCCGGCCATGGCTGCGGCTGGCGCAGGGAAAAAGGCTGATGATTCGGGGTTGGTTGTGGAACTGGCGGCGGATGTGGGGCGATGTGTTTTTGCCGGTGATATCGGGCGGCAGGTTGAGCAACGGCTGTTGGAGCGCATTCCGGCTGTTGATGACGGAGAGGGACGTCCGCCCCTGGTTTTGGTGCAGGGATTGCATATGACGGGCGAGTCGTTTGACAAAAAGTATCTGGAGTGCCTGGCGCCCAGCCTGATTGTGGCCAATACCGGTGTTTATCCGCCCCAGGCATTTCCCAGTGAGGAAGTGCGTGATCGGCTGGCCCGGAGCGGGGTGATGACATGCCGGACCGATGAAACAGGCGGAGTGATGGTCCGGATGACTCCAGGGGGAATCCAGCGGCGGTGTTTTTTGAAAACCGGTTGCGGCTGGTAGCGCTATTCCACATTCTCGATGCCAAGTTTGAGCAGAATGCGCGAGGAGCGTTGTTCGCCGGCTTTTTTCAGGCCAAAGAGAAAACGGGATGAAAATTCCTGATTGGAAAACGGCAGGCCGCCCAGATCGATGGTTTCGCCGTCGTTGACGATCACTTCGGTGTTGAGTTTTTCCATTGCGGTGACCAGCCTTTTTTCATCCAACACATAACTGAATTCGGGGGTGATCCGCAGCCGCACCCGTTTGCCTGTGACGTGGGGTTCGATGGCCATTTGCGCGCCGACTTCCTTCCAGCGCATGATGCCGCTCCAGCATCCTTGCTGGAGGCCGAAGTTCCAGAACCAATCCAGATAGGGGATGTCCTTGCCGATGCGCAGCCGGCCTTTGCCACCGCTGAGAATGACGAGCTCCTGTTGTGTCAGTGTTTCGAGCAGGTGGCCCGCGTTTTGCATGCTCAACCCGCCGCCGATCCGCATTTGAGCCTGGGGTGCGCCGGTTGGATGGGATTGCGCGTCCGGTTTGAATCCCAGATTGGTTTCGGCGCTTTTTTGCCGGTCGTCAAGGGTGACCTGGATGCGAACGTGATAAAGCGGGGTGTTGGCATGTTTGAGCGCTTCGCGCAAGGCGTCATGTTTTTCGATGCGTTCGTACACGATCAAGCGGTAGTTTTCCCTGTCCACCACCAGCTTTCCTTCGTCGGTGACAATGCTTTTTGCGATGGTGACGGCGAGTTCAAAATCGGACATGCCGAGGGGATAAATTTCCGCCTTGAACCGTTTGTCTTCGGCCTTGAGGCTTCCAAGCGCAAGCAGAAGCAGAAACCATCCGAACCATCTGCGAGACTGGCGTAAACGATTGCCCGATGGAAGGTATGTTGGGTGCATGAAGGGGAAAGGCATGGCGGTGCGGGAGCCCCGCCCTCCATTTTTTTACACTGAACGAGGGCAGGGCGCCCTCACCGCCGATTTTGGAGCCAAAAATGCCGGAAATTAATCCGGATACCCGTCCGGGTGGGTCCGGTGCCATTTCCAGGCGCTTTCCACGATGTCTTCGATTTTGGGGAAGCGGGGCGCCCAGCCGAGTTCGGTCGCGGCCCGGGAACTTCCGGAGATGAGCCTTGAGGCGTCACCGGGACGGCGGGGTTTTTCAATGGCAGGGACGGGGTGTCCGGTGATTTTGCGCGCGGCATTCAACACATGGCGGACGGAATATCCCTCGCCGTTGCCGAGGTTGTAAATGGTGCTTTCCTGACGTTTCAGCGCGCGGATGTGGGCTTGAGCCAGGTCCAGGATGTGAATGTAATCGCGAATGCATGTGCCGTCCTGGGTGTCGTAGTCCGTGCCGTAGATTTCAAGATGGGCCTTTTTTCCCAGGGCGACAGAAAAAATGTTTGGGATGAGGTGGGTTTCGACCTTGTGATGTTCCCCATACTTTGCCGTGCATCCGGCGGCGTTGAAATAGCGGAAGATGACGTGTTTGATCTGGTGGGCGTGGTCGTACCATTTGAGAATTTGCTCGAACATCAGTTTTGACGCGCCGTAGGGATTGAGCGGGTTTTGAGGGTGATCCTCCGTGAGTGGAACCTTGATGGGGTTTCCGTAGGTTGCGCAGGTGGAACTGAAAACGATCTTTTTGACCCCGCACTCCAGCATGGCGTCGAGCAGGTTGACGCCATTGGCGACATTGTTGCGGAAGTATTTGCCGGGGTTGACCATGGATTCACCGACCAGGGCGTTGGCGCCGAAGTGCATCACGGCTTCGGCCTGGCTCTCGCGCATGGCCTGGGTGATTTTCGCCCGGTCGCCCAGATCGGCGTGCACGAATTTGACGCGCGGATCGATGGCTGAGCGGTGCCCCTCCGAAAGATTGTCGAAAACGGTGACTGTGTGCCCTTCGTCGAGCAGGGCTTCCACGCAAATGCTGCCAATATAACCGGCGCCGCCGGTAACAAAAACTTTCATGTGAATTCCTCGGGTTTGTGTGCCGCTCGAAAGCCGGCGGCGTTCACCGGCATGAAAACCGATGGGATGCCCAAATTCAAGGCCAAAGGGTCAAGGGCAATCCGCCGGTTTTTTGAATTTGCCATTCATGCGGGGCATTGGACGGGGCGAAATCGGGGTTGCTGACCATTCCCTATTGGATTCAGATGGGCATAGTGTGGATCGGGGCGGGCCTTGACAGTTTTTGATCGCTCGTCCAGATTGGGAATTCCATGCCAAATGAAATGTTCCTGATCCGTCACGGAGAAACGGTTGCCAACCGCGATTGCCGTTTGATTGGCTCCACGGATGAATCCTTGAGCGCCCGGGGATTGAGCCAGGTCCAGGCTCTGGCCCGGCAATGGGCGCATTTGGGGAAGGAACGTTTTTTCTGCAGTCCCCTGCTTCGCGCCCGGCAGACGGCGGGAGTTTTGCTTGGGGTGGATGAAGGGGCGGTGGCTGCGGAGGATGATTTGAGGGAGATGGATTTTGGTTGTTGCGAGGGAAGGACTTTTGCCGAGATCCGGTCAATGGATCCGGAACTGGTTGATCGCTGGGCGGCGATGACCTCCGATTTTTCATTTCCCCAAGGTGAAAGCGTGAGGGATTTTCTTGAGCGGGTGAACCGGGTGGCGGAGAAAATGAGGGAGGCTCCGGAACCGGTTCTTGTGGTGGTGAGCCATGGAGGTGTGATTCGAGCGCTGCTCTGTCATTACCTTTGCATCCCCTTCCGGCAATATGGGGTGTTCGAGATACAGCCCGCCTCGGTGACGGTTCTGCGTTTTCATGAAGGGAAAGCCCGGCTGGCGGGATTGAATGACCGAAAACACCTGGAGGGAACGGCATGGGAAAAATGATTCTGGTGACGGGCGGGGCGAGGAGCGGCAAAAGTTCCTTTGCCCAAAAGATGGCGGAAGGCTTGCCGGGACCGAGGATTTATGTGGCCACCTGTCCGTTGCTTGATGATGAGATGCGGAGCCGGGTGCAAAGACACCGGATGGATCGCGAAGGAAAAGGCTGGAAGACCGTGGAGGAACCCGTGCGCCTGGCTGCGGCCCTGTCGGGACTGGCCAATCCTGGCGTTGTGTTGGTGGATTGCCTGACGCTTTGGGTGAATAATCTCATGCATCAAGCGGAACAAGCAGGCTGCGGTCTGAAAGAGGAGGATATTGCGCGCGAATGCGAAGGGGTGGCGGATGCCGCCGCGCGATTGACCGGAACCGTCATCATGGTGACCAACGAGGTGGGGATGGGGATTGTGCCGGAAAATCAGATGGCGCGTCTGTTTCGCGATCTGACCGGGCGTTGCAGCCAGACCCTGGCTGCGCGGGCTGGCGAGGTTTATCTGGTTTCATGCGGTTTGCCATTGAAATTGAAATGATTGAGGAGGGTTGTTTGAATCAATCGGAAAGAGGAGAATTTTATGAGTCTTTTGGATGATACGATTGGCCGGATCAAATCCCAGGATGCCGGCTGGCGGGCCATGGCCCGGACTCGGTTGGAAAAATTGACCATGCCCCATTGGGCTCTGGGGCGGCTCATGGATCTGGCGGAGGATCTGGCCGGGATGACCCGGTCCATTCCACCGGTGATCCAGCGCAAGGCGGTGGCGGTTTTTGCGGCAGATCATGGGGTGGCGCTCGACGGCGTCAGCAGGTATCCGCGGGAGGTGACGCAGCAGATGGTTCATAATTTTGTCCGTGGCGGGGCTGGCATCAATGTTCTGGCCCGGCTGGCCGGGGCGCGGGTGGTGGTGGTGGACATGGGAGTTGCCGGCGATTTGAGCGGACTGGCGCGCGAGGGAAAGATTGTTTCCCATCATGTGGCGGATGGCACGGCAAACATTGCCAAAGGTCCGGCAATGACACCCGAACAGGCGCGGCGTTGTCTGGAGGCGGGAATCGAGGTGGCGCTGCAGTTGGGAAAGGATGCGGATTTGCTGGCCACGGGAGAAATGGGAATTGGCAATACCACGCCCAGCAGCGCCATTGTCGCGGCCGTTGCCGGCGTGGCGGCGGAAGGTGTCACCGGCGGCGGAACCGGCGTTGAAAACACCCAGTTTTTGCGCAAAATGGAGATCATCAATCATGCCTTGGAAATCAACCGGCCCGATTCCCATGACGGCCTTGATTTGCTGGCCAAGGTGGGGGGATTCGAGATCGGGGGCATTGCCGGGCTGATCCTGGGGGCGGCGGCGCAAGGAAAACCGGTTTTGGTGGATGGATTCATTTCCACTGCGGGGGCGCTGGTTGCCCAGAGGTTGTCCCAAGCTTCGACTGACTACATGATTGCCGCCCATCGCAGCGCCGAACGCGGGCATCGCATCGCCCTGGTGCATCTGGGCAAACAACCCCTGTTGGATCTGGATCTGCGGCTTGGCGAAGGCACGGGCGCCGCGCTGGCCATGAATCTGGTGGAGGCTGCGGCGCGCATTCTCACCGAGGTTGCCACGTTCGAGGAGGCCGCAGTGTCCGGCGCCAATGCGTGAGAAAAACCAAAAACCGGCCTGTTTCAGACTGTGTTCGGGGTGTTGGAATTTTGAAAAGCGGCTGGCGCCTTTTTGAAAAATAGTTTTGAATGCTGAGACTGATGTACAAACCCTTTTTTGCCGCCTTGCAATTTTTGACCGTATTGCCGGTCCCCGCCCGGCTTTCGGGAGGGGAACGGGAATTGGCGCGCGCCGCGCCCTGTTTTCCGCTGGTTGGTTTGACGATCGGGGTGGCCGGGGCCGGGTTGGATTTTGTCCTGGGGGCGGCGGCGCCATGCGGAGTGGCGGCGATGTTGACGCTGATTTTCATGTGGGGGCTGACAGGCGGCCTGCACCTCGACGGACTGGCAGATACGGCGGATGGTTTTTTGAGCTCCCGTCCACGGGAACGAATTCTTGAAATCATGAAGGACAGCAGCACAGGCCCCATGGGAGTGGCGGTAATGGTGGCGGTGATGGGATTGAAGATCACATCCCTGGCTGCGATTCCCGACGAACTGCGCTGGCGGGCGATCCTGCTGATGCCGGTGGCGGGCCGGTGCGCCATTGTTGTGATGATGGGGATTCTTTCATATGTGCGTCCTGGCGCGGGATTGGGCGCCGTGTTTGTGTCGTCCCGCAGTTCATTTGATGCGTTTTGGGCGGTTTTTGTCCTGGTGGCGGCGGGTTGGCTGGCGGGAGGATGGATGGGAGTGGCGATATGGAGCGCATCGATGACCCTGGCCGTCGGCTTTGTCAGTTGGTGCCATCGAAAAATCGGCGGATACACCGGCGATACTTTGGGGGCGGTTTGCGAATTGACTGAAACGGTTCCTTTTTTGATGGCGGCCTTGTGGGGACATCGGGGATTGGGGATATGAATCCGGGAAATCCACGCGGTCATGGAGGCAATTTGCGGCATCTTGCCGGTTTGGCGGGGTTTTCAATCTCGGAGATGCTTGATTTTTCCGCCAACATCAATCCTCTGGGGGTTCCTCCCTGGCTGGATCAAGTGATGGAAAAGGCGGCTGGTTCGCTGGCCCGCTATCCGGATCCTGAATATGTCGAGCTGACCGGAGCGGTTGCATCCCGGATGGGGGTTTCCTCGGCCGAAGTGACGATGGGAAATGGATCCTCCGAACTGCTTTATGCCTTGCCCCGGGCGCTGGGAATGCGGAGGGCCATCCTCCCGGCGCCATCCTATCAGGATTATTCGCGGGCATGCCGTCTGGCGGGATGGGAAGTTGAGTTCCTTTGCCTGAAAGAGGAGGATGGATTTCATTTGGATTTTGACCGGTTGGAGAAGAAATTGGAGGGGGGGGAAGTTGTGATTTTGGGGCATCCAAACAATCCGACCGGCAAATGTTGTGATGCGGCGAGACTGCGCCAGGTTTGCCGGAGATTTCCCGACGTTTTTTTCCTGGTGGACGAGTCTTTTGGCGGCTTTGTCGATGGGTTTGATTCCCTGACAACCGATCGCCCGGTTAATGCAGGAGTGCTGTATTCCTTTACCAAGTTGCATGCCATTCCCGGACTGCGTCTGGGGTGTCTGATAGCAAATGAGGTGTTGAGTTGCCGGGTGAAGGCCGGTTTGCCGCCTTGGACGGTCAATGCGCTGGCTGAAGCTGTTGGCATGGCGGCCATGCAGGATCAGGAATTTGCCGGGAGGACACGCGCCCTGGTCTGCGGTGAGAGGGAATGGTTGACCCAAAACCTGCCGGCGTTGGGAGGGATGAAGGTTTATCCGGGGGAGGCCAATTATTTGCTGGTCCGTCTGGATGACAACCGGATGGATGCCGCTGAACTGACGGAGAAAATGTTGCGCCGGGGGATTGCCCTGCGGTTTTGCGGCGATTTCGAGGGGTTGGATGCGCGTTTTTTCCGGGTGGCGGTGCGGACCCGGGCGGAGAATGAGCGTTTGGTGAACGGATTGAGCGAGGCGCGACAGTGAGTCCCGAGTTGCAATTGGCGGCGGCTTTTGTCCTGGATTTGCTGCTGGGGGATCCGCGCTGGCTGCCGCATCCGGTTCGTTTGATTGGCCGGCTGGCCGCCGGACTGGAGAATCCCCTGCGAAGGGCCTTCCCCAGCGCCCGGGTGGCGGGAGTGGCGATTGTGGCGGGCGTATTGTTGACTGCGGGGGGGATGACGGCGTTGATCATCTGGCTGGGGTATCTTTGTCATCCGTGGCTTGGGGATGGCCTGGGTGTGCTGGCCCTTTACACCACTCTGGCGACGCGTGATTTGGGAGCGCATGCCGGGGCGGTGTGGCGGGCGCTGATGCGCGGTGATCTGTCCGGTGCGCGGCGGAAGGCGGGGCGGATGGTTGGGCGCGACACAGATTGTCTGGACGAAACGGGCGTGGCGCGGGCTGCAATCGAGAGTGTGGCGGAGAATGCCTCGGATGGCGTGGTGGGGCCGCTTTTTTATGCGGCCTTGGGCGGACCGGCGGCGGCCATGATGTACAAGGCCGCCAGCACGCTTGATTCGATGTTCGGCTACAAGAACGAACGATACCGGGATTTTGGCCGGGCATCGGCGCGGCTGGATGATCTTCTGAATTTAATTCCGGCCCGGGTGACCGGCTTGTTGATGGTGGCGGCGGCATGGCTGCTGGGATTGAATGGCCGGGGCGCATGGCGGATCTTGCTGCGCGACGGACGCAAACATCCCAGCCCCAATTCCGGGCTCGGAGAGGCTGCCATGGCGGGGGCCCTGGGAATTCAATTGGGAGGGGTCAACAGTTATGGCGGCGAAACTTCAATCAAACCTTTTCTGGGCGATCCTCTCACGCCGATCAGCCGTTCCCATATCCGCCAGGCGGTGGTGGTGATGGTGTTTGTTGCCGTCCTGGCGCTGGGATTGTTTCTCGGACTGCGGACGCTATTGCGATAAAATTCATCCCTTGGCGAGTTCGGCGAGGGCTTTGCGGGAGGGGATGGCGGGCGGCGGGCTTTGACTGTTCAGAAATTGAATGGTGTCGGTGACGAACTTCATTTCGACATTCAACTCGGGAAGCTGGATTTCTTTTCCTGCGAGTTCGGACAGTCTGTTCCACCCCGGAAGTCTGGCGGGGTTGATGGGTTGCGGGTTTTTTCCATGGATGTCGGTGCCTGCTGCACCGGCCAGCAGGTTTGCCACGACCAGGGTCAGGGCGGCGACCGCCGGCGATTCAGGCGAATTCAGGGTTTCAACCGGTGGAAAGACATGATGCGAATGAATGGCCTCGATGATGTCGGAGTGCAGTTTCCATTTGTTTCCCAGAAAGGCGCCCACCTCGGCGTGATGGGTGTCGAGCAACTGGTTCTCGGCGCTGTAATAATCCTCCTCGTCCTCCTTTGCCCGGATCATCACGATTTCAAATTCGCTGGGAAAATGGCGGTGCAGGAAAAGTTTTCCGATGTCGTGAAGCAGGCCGGCCAGGTATTCCCTGCCGCTGGGAGGGTGGATGGCGGCGATCAAGTGTTCGTTGAGACGGGCGGTCAGGAGGCTGTGACGCCAGAAAATGGTCCAGTCAATCTGCAGATGGGGGTCGATTTCCGTGATCGGTTTTGTCCTGCGGAAACAGGAAAGTCCGTCCATCATGGTGATGAGCATGGCAAGTTTGCGGATTTCGATGGTGCCGATGCGCAGAATGGCGTCCTCGACGCTGTTGAGGGGATTTCCGCCGTAAAAAGCGGAGTTGGCGACCTGCAAAAACTTGGTGGCCAGCCCCGGTTCAATGCGGGCCAGCTTGGAGATTTCCTCCAGGTCAACGTGGGGTTGCGTGGTCAGATTGATGAGTTTTTGGACGACAACGGAAAAGGCGGGCACCGTGGTTGTTTTGTCGATGGTATGGCGGACGCGTTCACGCAATACACATCTCTGAACGGGATGAAGATGAAGATGGTGGACAGTCACAGGGGACGTGAAAAAAGGATTGAAAACGGGTGGAGAATGGTCGGGCTGCTGGGATTTGAACCCAGGACCTCTTGGTCCCGAACCAAGCGCGCTAGCCAAACTGCGCTACAGCCCGATGCATTCAAAATAAAAATCACGGCAAACTCTTCGCGTTTAGACATGGGACGCCATGGATGTCCCGATGTCTGCGCCATTATGCGGTTATTCGTTGCCGCGGCAAGATAAAACGCTGCAGATCGTGTTGCTCAATAGGATTGCCGCCGGATGGGATGTGGGATATACCTTTGGCGGTGAGCACCGAGGATCCATTGATCGGCATGCGTGTCGGCAATTATCGCATTGCCGGGTTTATTGGCCGGGGCGGCATGGGCATGGTGTACCGGGCATTCCATGAAACCTTGGAGCGACCCGCGGCAATCAAGTTTCTTCCGCCGGAGATGGCCTCCGCCGATCCGGAATATGTGGAACGTTTTTTGCGGGAGGCCCGCGCCGCAGCGAGCCTGAGCCATCCGAACATCATCGGGGTTTTTGACGCCGGCGAACAGGACGGTTTGTATTATCTGGCCATGGAATATGTGGACGGCAGCGATTTGAAGCGGATTTTGAACGAGCGGGGGGCGTTGCCGGAGGATGAGGTTTTGAATCATGGCCGGGCCATGTCTCTGGCGCTGGCTTGCGCGCATGAGCGTGGTCTTGTTCACCGGGATATCAAGCCTGAAAACATGATCATGACATCCGGCGGAGTGTTGAAACTTGCGGATCTGGGGCTGGCCAAGCAAATGAACGAGAACAGCGGTTTGACCCAGGCCGGGACGGTGGTGGGAACGCCTTATTACATTTCGCCAGAACAGGTGCGGGGTGATGAGGACGTGGATTTGCGCACGGATATCTATTCGCTGGGCGCCACTCTTTTTCACCTGGCCACGGGGCGGCCCCCGTTCATCGGCGGATCATCCCACGAGGTGATGTCGCGGCATTTGACGGAGATGCGGCCTTCGCCCCGGGAGGTGAATCCGTCTTTGAGCCCCGGTTTTGACGCTTTGTTTTTCAAGATGATGGCCCGGGAACGAGACAAACGTTACCAGAACATGAGTGAAACAGCTGCGGCCATTGACCGTTGTTTGCAACGATGCGCCATGCGGAATGTCCAGGTTCAAACAGATGGACCGTCTCCCGTTGTCGAATCGCCGCCGGTTGCCAGTGCGCCCGTTCCCCCGGACGCAAAAACCGCCAGGCATTGTCCCCAATGCGGTGCGGTGTTGACCGAAGGCAGGTCCGATTGTGATTGTTGTTGCGGACGGTTGCAGTTGAAGAAATCCTCGCAGTTCGTCCGTCCCCCGGCGCCGGCATCTGTCGTGGCGCCGGAGGTTGTTCAAAAGTCTTCTTCTTTTGCCTGGCTGGCATGGAGTGTGTTGTTGCTGGCCCTGGGCTTGGGCGGGTGGTGGTTGATCCGGAATCATGGGGGAAGGGATGCAACGGCTCCCAGGCATCTTCCGCCATCAACATCCCAGACATCTTCATCTCCGCAACCAAAGGTTCAACCGATGCCCCCCCCGATTCCTGAGCCGGATGTCAAAAATGGAGAGGAACGTTTTGCCAATGGGAATTTGCAGTCCTGCGGCTCCTTGAAACGTCTGCCCGACGGCAGGTGGGTCAAGAATGGACTCTGGACAAACTTTTGGGCCAACGGTCAGATCAATACTTTTGGTGAATATCGGGACGATGAAAAAGTGGGGCCATGGCCGTTTTATCTGGATAACGGCGTCCCGATGTCCACCAATTGGCACAAGGCCGCAAGATAGATGGATTGGGCCTGTGTTGGCGCCGATGGACCGAGGGTGGGTGTCAACCATGCCTTCGTCCCCAACGGCGGGCGTTTGAGCCCGCAACCGGCAAAGGGTGCTTTTCTACCTCCAAACGGTGTGGCATAATGATTTTGCATGCCAATCCATCATCTTTACGTTCATGTCCCGTTTTGTCCGAGAATTTGTCCTTATTGCTGTTTCTGTGTGACGCCGGTGACACGCCGGGGAATGGGACGTTTTTTGAGCAACCTGCTTTTTGAATATCGTGGAATTGCGAACGATTTGCAGCCGCGGACGGTGTATTTTGGGGGTGGAACACCGACCGCCTTGCCAACCAGAATGTTGGATGAATTGCTGCGGGGGATGGTTCCCTCCGGGGAAAATGCGCCGGAAGAAGTGACGGTGGAATGCAATCCCGCAACCTTGTCGCCAACCAAGGCGCTGGCGCTCAGGCGGGGTGGGGCAAACCGCCTTTCGATTGGCGCGCAGTCTTTTGATCCGGCGGTGCTGGCGACGTTGGGGCGGACTCATTCGGTCCGGGTGATTGATCAGGCATTGGGAACAGCCCGGATGGCGGGGTTTGACCGCATCAATCTGGACTTGATGTTTGGCGTGCCGGGACAGACGTTGGCCTCATGGGAGGCCACCCTGGCGGCGGTGTTGGAAAGAAAAATCCCTCATTTGTCATGCTACGCCCTGACATTCGAGGAGGATACGGAATTTTTCCGGCGCAAAGCCTGCGGCAGGTTGTCCCAGGACCCGGCGATGGAGAAAAAAATGTTTGAGATGGCCGGGATGATGCTGGGCCGGGCCGGATACCGGAATTATGAGACCTCCAACCATGCCTTGCCCGGTCATGAGAGTGTTCACAATCTGGCCTATTGGAGAGGTGAGGATTATTACGGCATCGGACCAGGAGCGGTGGGCACGGTGCGTGGAGTCCGGCATCGCAACGGACCGTTGTGCGATGATGACAGCTGGAGTGAGATTGAGCGCGAGGAATTGACACCGCAGGTGATGGCCGCCGAACGCATGGCGTTGGGGTTGCGAACGGCGGAGGGGGTGGGTGAAACCGGTTTCCGCCGGCGGTTCGGTTTTTTACCGGCTGAACGATGGCAAAAGGAAATCCAGCAACTCAGGGACGCCGGGCTTTTGACGGAATCGGCGGAGGCGGGAGGGGCTGGACGGATGTGGCGGCTGACGGATCGCGGACGGTTGCTGGCGGACGAAGCCGCGGTTTTTTTCATGAATGAATATTGAAGCAAAGGGGAGGAATGGGGCGAATGGATTGTTTTGCCGGATTGCGCGGCGATTCCGGCGATCTTCCCGCTTGAAATGTCCGGCTGGAGCGCTAAAGTGGCCGGGATTTTTCGCGGCGGGATTGAGGCTGGCGCGTTGAACGGCGGCGTCGGGCCGGCTGTGGCGAAATGAACAACTTGCAACTTAACGAGAAAAGAAGATGAAGAACGAGAAATTGAAAGGAAACATGCTCATCGCGCAGAGCGGCGGTCCGACGGCGGTGATCAACCAGAGTTTGGTCGGGGCGGTTCTCGAGGCCAAAAAACACCGGGAAATCACCAAGATCATCGGATCACTGCACGGCATCAAGGGGATTCTGGAGGAGAAGCTGATCGATCTGAGCAAGGAATCTCCGGCGGTTCTTGAGGCGGTTGCCAGCACGCCTTCCTCGGCCCTGGGGTCGGTGCGCAAGAAACCCACCCCCGAAGATTGCGGAAAGATTTTTCACATCCTGCAGAAGTACAACATCCGTTACTTTTTCTACATCGGCGGCAATGATTCCGCCGAAACGACGCATATCATCAACGAGGAAGCCGTCAAGAGCGGTTTCCATATGCACTGCTTCCATATTTGCAAAACCATCGACAACGATCTGCGCGAAAACGACCACACGCCGGGATTCGGCAGTGGCGCGAAATTCGTGGCGCAGGCTTTCATGGGAGACAACCTCGACAATCGCGCTTTGCCCGGGGTGAAGATCAATGTCATCATGGGGCGGCATGCGGGATTCCTCACGGCCGCCTCGGCGCTGGCCCGGGTCCATCCGGATGACGGTCCGCATCTGATTTATCTGCCGGAAAGGCCGTTTTCCATTGAAAAATTCCTGGATGACGTGAAGAAGGTGTATGCAAAATACAAACGTTGCGTGGTGGCGGTTTCCGAGGGGATTTCCGATGAGTTGGGTGCGCCCATCGCCGCGAAATTTTCCAGGGAGGTTGATTCGCACGGCAATGTGCAACTGAGCGGTTCCGGTGCGCTCGGCGATTTGCTTGCCTCCGAGATCAAGAGCAAGACGGAGATATCCCGTGTTCGCGCGGATACGTTTGGTTATCTGCAGCGTTCTTTTGCCGGGCTGGTGTCGGAGAACGACGCCAAGGAGGCCCGCGCGGCGGGGCAGACGGCGGTGAAGTTTGCCACAGGCGGCGACTGGACCAGCGGCAGCGTGGCCATCCGTCGCAAACCGGGCAAAAAATACCAGGTTTACTACGAGCGCGTGGATCTCAAGTCCGTGGCCAAGGAAACCCGGCACATGCCGGAGGAGTTCATCAATGAGGAAAGCAACGATGTGACCCGGGCGTTTCTGGATTATGCCCGTCCCATCGTGGGCAACCTGCCCAAAATCGGACGTTTCAAGGGAGTGCCAGTCGCAAAGGCTTAGCATTCCCAGGGAAAAGCTCTTAAATGACCGTAATTGACAAAGCGGCGCCAGGCCCCGGAGGGGATGGCGCCGCTTTATCTTTTCATAAGGGGATGGAAAATGTTCCGCCCGATGGAGTGGTTCGCCGGCGCGTCTCCCTGCGTGGCGCGGTTCAGGGAGTGGGATTCAGGCCTTTTGTCTATCGCCTGGCGTCGGAATTGAAGCTGGCGGGATGGGTGCAAAACAGTCCCCAAGGTGTGTTGTTGGAAGTCGAAGGAGGGGAAGCCGGTGTCATGGAGTTTCAACGGCGTCTGGCAGCCGACAAACCTCCGCGCGCAGTGATCTGCAGCCTGGAAAAAGTCTGCCTGGATCCCAAGGGATACAAGGGGTTTGAAATCCGGACGAGTTCCCAGGGGGGGATCAGGACCGCCCTGGTTTTGCCGGATATTGCCGTTTGCGCGGAATGTTTGAAGGAGATTCGCGACCCGGGCAACCGCCGTCATCGTTATCCCTTCACCAATTGCACCAATTGCGGGCCCCGGTTCACCATCATTGCTTCCCTGCCGTATGATCGCGCGCGCACGAGCATGTCGGTTTTTCCCATGTGCCCGCTCTGCCGGAGCGAATATGAGAATCCGAAAGACCGGCGTTTCCATGCCGAACCCAACGCCTGTCCGGTGTGCGGACCGCACATGGAATTGTGGGATGCCGCCGGCGGATTGCTGGCTTCCGGCGAAGATGCTTTGAAGGAGGGCGAACAGGCGATCCGGGATGGAAAAGTGGTGGCGGTGAAGGGGGTGGGGGGCTTTCATTTGATGGTGGCGGCGCAGAACCAGGATGCGGTGCGGCTCATCCGCCGCCGCAAACACCGGGAGATGAAGCCGCTGGCTTTGATGTTCCCCACGCTGGCGTCCGTCCGCGAAATTTGCCGGGTGACTGAAATGGAGGAGCAGTTGTTGATGTCGCCGGAGAGCCCGATCGTGTTGTTGTCCCGGGATGTGGACGGAAAAATCGCCCCGGCGGTGGCGCCTGGCAATCCCTATCTCGGGGTGATGCTGCCTTACACTCCATTGCACCATTTATTGCTTGGTGATTTGGGATTTCCGGTGGTGGCCACCAGCGCCAATCTGAGTGACGAGCCGATTTGCGTGGATGGACGGGAGGCGCTGGTTCGTCTCAAGGGGATTGCCGACGTTTTTCTGACTCACAACCGCCAGATTTTTCATCATGCTGATGATTCGGTTGTGCGGATCATGGCGGGGCGCGAAATGGTGATCCGCCGGGCGCGGGGATATGCGCCCCTGCCGGTTTATGTGCGGCGTCCGTTGCAGGCGGCGCTGGCTTTGGGGGGGCATCTCAAGAACACGGTGGCGGTTGTTTCGCAAAACCAGGTGTTTGTCAGCCAGCATATTGGGAATTTGGAAACGAAGGAGGCCTATGACGCCTTCTGCCATGCCGCCAAAAATATGCAGAATTTGTATGGTGTGGACCCAAAGCATGTTGCCTGCGACATGCATCCCGATTACCTGTCCACCAGGCATGCGGATCAATTGGGTTTGCCGGTGACTTCGGTGCAGCACCACCATGCTCATATTGTATCTTGCATGGCTGAAAACGATCTGGAGGGAAAGGTGTTGGGCGTGGCTTGGGATGGCACCGGTTTCGGACCGGATGAGACGGTTTGGGGCGGGGAGTTTCTTCTGGGTGACGAGAACTCCTTTTTGCGCGTGGGGCATTTTCGCACATTTTTTCTTCCGGGTGGAGAGAATGCGGTGAATGAACCGCGACGGTCGGCGTTGGGGCTGCTTTACAAGGTTTACGGGGAGGAGATCTTACAGATGACCCATTTGCCCACCATTCAGGCTTTTAAAATCGGCGAGCGGCAGATTCTCAAGGTCATGTTGCACAACGGGTTGCAGATGCCTGGAACCTCCAGTGTCGGACGGTTGTTCGATGCAGTGGCTTCCCTGACGGGGTTGAGACAGACCTGCCGCCACGAGGGGCAGGCAGCCATGGAATTGGAATTTTCCATGATGGGATGGGAAACGGATGAAGCTTATTCTTTTTCAATTCAAGAAAAGGGAGAGGGGATGGGGACCCGGCTCATTGATTGGGCTCCCATGGTGAGGGAAATGGTCGAGGATGTCCGCAACAGGATGGCAACGGGCGAGGTTGCCGCGAAATTCCACAATGCGCTGGTGGAAACCATCGTGGCCATGGCTCGGGTTGCCGGTGAGCCGCGTGTGGTGATGAGCGGTGGTTGTTTCCAAAACCGTTACCTGACCGAACGGGCTGTGCGCCGCTTGCGAGAGGAGGGCTTTCGTCCCTATTGGCACCAGCGCATTCCGCCGAATGACGGGGGGATTGCGCTGGGACAACTGGTGGCGGCGGGGCTGGCCACAGCCGACACCGGGAATCCTGTTGAATTGCCGGTTGATGGAACCGCATTTTGATGTCATGCCGGATTGATGCCCGGATTTTGCATCAGTTGACGGGATTGCCACGGCCAGCGGGGGGCTTCCCGATCGCAAGAATGACCTTGATTCATTGAAAACAAAAACTGGAAGGAGATTCACGGATGACGGCTGGCCGCACATTGAATACACTGAGCCAGGACTGGGGAACGCCGGAAAAGTATGTCAACGCTGTCCGCGAAGTGTTTGGGGGGCGGATAGACCTTGATCCGTGTTCAAATGGATGCTCGATTGTGCATGCGAGAACCGAATATCGGCTGCCTGAACATGACGGGTTGAAGGAGAGTTGGAAATTTCCGACCATTTATGCAAATCCCCCATATGGGATTGATAGGAAACGGGGCACTTCGATCAAAAGGTGGTTGTGCCGGTGCGCGGGCGCGCATGGGGAACACAAAGCCGAAGTTCTGGCGCTTGTGCCGGTTGCAACCAACACACGACATTGGAAGGAATATGTTTTTGGCAGGGCTGCCGGGGTCTGCTTCCTTTATGATACACGGTTGAAGTTTCTTGTGAATGGACGGAGCGGAGGAAAGGGGGCGCCCATGTCGTGTGCGATGATTTATTGGGGAAGGGACTTTGATGAATTTCTTGCCGTTTTCAGCAAATTTGGGGCGGTTGTGGATCTCCGCCCCCTGAAAGGAAAAAAGTTCGGGAATGGAGGCCGGACTGCGGACTGACCGGCGGAAACATGCCATTCAAAGTTTCTGTCTTTGTTGGCTTGACAGAGGGAACATCCGCGGGGATTTTTCCGTCCCCGCCGCCTTGGATTTTGAAAAGGAATTCATCGCGTCACGCGCCGTCGTTCTGCAAGAGCCTCCTTGTTGTGTTGAATCTGTGGCGTCAAGGATTGGAGAGAGAAAGGCAAGATTTGTTGAGAAAAATGCAGATTCCTCTTTTCACACGGTTGAATGTTCAGTAGGCTGGATGGGAAACGTTTTTGAACATGTGTCTGGCTGTTCCAGGGAAAATTTTGAGCGTTGCCGGGGATGACCCGATGACGCGCATGGGCAAGGTGAGCTTTGGCGGTGTCGTCAAAGACATCAACCTGGCCTGTGTCCCGGACGCCCGGACAGGCGACTATGTCATCGTGCATGTGGGAGTTGCGATCAGCACGGTGGACCCGCAAGAGGCCGAACGGGTATTTGCGGATTTGCAGGAGATTGAACGACTGGGACGGCAGGGGAGCGCGGCGGATGCGCCGGCTCGGGGGAATTGAGTCCGACCCATCGGCCCACGGGAAAAGACAGACCATGTTCCGAACCACTGAAAGCTCAAACAACCGATCATGAACCGAAAACACATCACCATCGACGGCAACGAGGCGGTCGCCTACGTTGCATACCGCTGCAACGAGGTTGCGGCCATTTATCCCATCACCCCCTCTTCCAATATGGGAGAGTGGTGCGACCAATGGGCTTCCGAAGGCATCCCGAACCTGTGGGGCACCATTCCCTCGGTAACGGAGATGCAGAGCGAGGCCGGCGCCGCGGGCGCTGTCCATGGCTCGCTGCAAACCGGCGCCCTGACCTGCACCTTCACTGCTTCGCAGGGATTGCTGCTCAAGATCCCCAACATGTTCAAGATCGCGGGTGAATTGACGCCGACGGTGTTTCACATCACCGCCCGTTGCGTGGCCACCCATGCCCTGTCGATTTTTGGCGACCATAGCGACGTGATGGCCGCCCGTTCCACCGGTTTTGCGTTGTTCAGTTCCGCCTCCGTGCAGGAGGCGATGGACTTTGCCCTGATCGCCCAGGCGGCGACGCTGGAGTCCCGGGTGCCTTTCCTGCATTTCTTCGACGGTTTCCGCACCTCGCACGAGGCGTCGAAGATCGAATTGGTGGACGAGGAAATCATCCGCCAGATGATCGACGAGAATCATGTGATCGCGCATCGCGCGCGCGCCATGTCTCCCGACCGGCCGGTGTTGCGCGGCACCGCGCAGAATCCCGATGTGTTTTTCCAGGCCCGCGAGAGCTGCAATCCGTTCTATCTGAAATGCCCCGAAATCACCCAGAAGGCGATGGACAAGTTTGCCGGCATCACCGGACGCCAGTACAAGATTTACCAGTACGAGGGCGCGCCGGATGCGGACCGGGTGATTGTGCTGATGGGTTCCGGCTGCGAAGCCGCCCATGAAACGGTGGATTTTCTCCGGACCAAGGGCGAAAAAGTGGGCGTGTTGAAAGTCCGTCTGTATCGTCCATTCGACGTCAAGCGCTTCATGGAAGCCCTTCCGTCCAGCGTGAAGAGCCTGTCGGCGCTGGATCGCACCAAGGAACCCGGCAGCGCGGGCGAGCCGCTCTACCTGGATGTGGTGGCGGCGTTGAATGAGGGATTGGCCAACGGATGGGGCAGCCTGAAGTCCATGCCGAAGGTGCTGGCCGGACGCTACGGCCTTTCCTCCAAGGAATTCACCCCGGCGATGATCAAGGCGGTTTTCGACAATATGTCGGGTTCCAAGCCCAAGAATCATTTCACGGTGGGCATCAACGAGGATGTGACCCACAGCAGCCTGACCTATGACCCATCGTTTTCCACCGAGCCGGCCAGCGTGGTGCGCGCGCTGTTTTTTGGTTTGGGGTCCGACGGCACCGTGGGCGCCAACAAGAACTCGATCAAGATCATTGGCGAAAACACGGACAACTACGCCCAGGGGTACTTTGTTTACGACTCCAAGAAGGCGGGCGCCGTGACCGTTTCGCATTTGCGGTTTGGCCCGAAGCTGATCCGGTCCACCTACCTGATTTCGCAGGCCAATTTCGTGGCCTGCCATCAGCCAGTGTTCCTGGAACGTTATAATATGCTCGAGCAAATGGTGGCGGGCGGCACGTTCCTGCTGAACACGCCCAATTCCAAGGAAGAGGCATGGGACAAGCTGCCCCGCGTTTTTCAGGAAGAGTTGATCCGGAAGAAGGCGAAGTTTTATGTGATCGACGCGGTGAAGGTGGCCAAGGAAACAGGCATGGGCGGCCGCATCAACACGATCATGCAGACCTGTTTCTTTGCCCTGGCCGGCGTTTTGCCGCGCGATGAGGCGATCGAACAGATCAAGAAGGCCATCAAGAAGACTTACGGCAAGAAGGGCGAGGATGTGGTGAAGAAGAACATCGCCGCCGTTGATCAGACCCTGGTCAACCTGCATGAGATCAAGGTGCCGGCCAAGGCGACCAGCACGATCGAGATGCCGCCTGTGTTTGCCGGCGCCTCCGATCATATTCGCAAATGGCTGGGTTCCATCTATGGCAATCTGGGCGAGAGTGTGCCCAGCAGCGCCTTTACCCCGGATGGAACATTCCCGACCGCCACCACCCAGTGGGAAAAGCGCAATCTGGCCCTCGAAATCCCTGTGTGGGACGAGAAAACCTGCATCCAGTGCGGCAAATGCGCGGCGATTTGCCCCCACGCCTGCATCCGGCCCAAGGTTTATGACCCGAAGGAACTGGCCAAGGCGCCCGCGAAGTTCAAATCCACCGACGCCCGTTCCCCCGAATGGAAGGGACTCAAGTACACCCTGCAGGTGGCCGCCGAGGATTGCACGAGCTGCTATCTTTGCATCAACGTCTGCCCCGCAAAGAACAAGACCGAGACGAAACTCAAGGCGATCAACATGCGGGAGCACGCGCCCCTGCGCCAGCAGGAGCGGGAAAATTGGAAGTTCTTCCTCTCCCTGCCGGAATTCGACCGCCGCAAGATCAAGGTGACCCAGTTGCGCCAGCAGCAATTGATGCGGCCGCTGTTCGAGTTCTCCGGCGCCTGCGCCGGTTGCGGCGAAACACCGTATCTGAAGCTGTTGTCCCAGTTGTTCGGCGACCGCCTGGTGGTCGGCAACGCCACGGGATGCTCCTCGATTTACGGCGGCAACCTGCCCACCACCCCGTGGGCCGTGGATGCCAACGGACGCGGTCCCACATGGAACAATTCCCTGTTCGAGGACGCCGCCGAGTTCACCCTCGGTTACCGGTTGTCCATCGACAAGCAGGCCCAGTTCGCCCGTGAGTTGTTGAAGAAAATGGGCGCCCAGATTGGCGATGATCTGGTCAAGGGATTGGTGGAGGCCGGTCAGGCCGACGAAACCGGTATTCATGCCCAGCGCGAACGCGTGGCGGCTCTCAAGACAAAATTGGCGAAGATCGATTCCAAGGAAGCCAAAATGCTGTTGTCCCTGGCCGACATTCTCGTGCGCAAGAGCGTGTGGGGAATCGGCGGCGACGGTTGGGCTTACGACATCGGTTACGGCGGGTTGGATCACGTGCTGGCCAGCGGCCGCGACATCAACCTCGTCGTTCTGGACACCGAGGTCTATTCCAACACGGGCGGCCAGATGTCCAAGTCCACTCCCCGCGGAGCGGTGGCCAAGTTTGCCGCCGGCGGCAAGCCGCTGGGCAAGAAAGACCTGGGCCTGATCGCCATGAGTTATGGCTCCGTTTACGTGGCCGGCGTGGCGTTGGGCGCGAAAGACGAGCATACGCTCCGGGCCTTTGTCGAGGCCGAGAGCTATGCCGGACCTTCGTTGATCATCTGCTACAGCCATTGCATCGCGCACGGAATCGCCCTTGATCGCGGCGCCGGCGTTCAGCAGCAGAAGATGGCGGTGGAAAGCGGCCAGTGGTTGCTCTACCGCTACGATCCGCGCCGCGCCGCCGCGGGCGAGAATCCGTTCCAGTTGGATTCCCAGGCCCCGAAGATGAAGGTGCAGGATTACCTGTACTCCGAAAACCGCTTCAAGATGCTCGTCAAGAGCAAGCCCGAGGACGCCAAGCGCCTCGCCATCGAGGCGCAAAAGGATGTGGACACCCGATGGGCATTGTACGAATACATGGCCGCCCGCAAGGGCAGCCGCAGCGCGGAGGCGCCCGCCAACGCGTAACCGCGACGGCGAACCCGAATTGTTTCCCAAGACAACAAGAAAGGATCATTCATTATGGATATCAGCACCAAATACATGGGGTTGAAGCTTCGCAGCCCGCTGGTGGCCGCAGCTTCTCCTTTGACTCACGACGTTGGCAATGTGAAGAAACTGGAGGACGCCGGCGCGGGCGCCGTGGTCTTCCATTCGTTGTTCCAGGAGCAGATCCTCCAGGATCGCAACGAGTTGGAGCATTATCTCACCCAGGGAACCGAGAGCTTTGCGGAAGCGGTGTCTTTCTTCCCGCAAGCCTCGGAATTCAAGGTGGGGCCGGAGGAGTATCTGGCGAACATCGCCCAAGCCAAGAAATCCGTGCAGATTCCGGTGATCGGCAGCCTGAACGGAATCGACACGGGCGGCTGGACCGATTACGCCAAGAAAATCCAGGAAGCCGGCGCCGACGCGCTGGAATTGAACATCTACAGCATTCCCTCAAATCCCAAGCTGGCCGCCAAGAAGGTCGAGGATGTTTACATCGAGGTGGTGAAGGCTGTGAAAAGCTCGGTGACGATCCCCGTGGCGGTGAAAATCAGCCCATTCTTCAGCAACCCGGCCAACATGGCCAGGCGGTTGGACCGGGCCGGCGCCGACGCGCTGGTGCTCTTCAATCGTTTCTACCAGCCGGATATCGACTTGGAAGCCTTGGAAGCCAAACCGCAACTCCATCTCAGCACCCAGCATGAGATGCTGCTGCCCATGCGCTGGATTGGCATCCTTCATGGCTGCCTCAAGACTGACCTGGCCGGCACGAGCGGCATTCACACGGCCGAGGACGTGGTCAAGATGATCATGGTTGGCGCCAATGTGACCCAGCTCTGCTCGGTTCTTCTGATGAAGGGAATCGACCATTTGCGCGAGTTGGAGAAGGGGTTGCGCGAGTGGATGGAGAAGAAAGAATACGCCTCTGTGAAACAGATGCGCGGCAGCATGAGCCAGAAAAAGGGATCGAATCCCGGCGCCTTTGAGCGGGCGCAGTACATGAAAGTGCTGCAAAGCTACCACGCCTGATCCGATTCCGAAGAATCGACCAATGGCGCGGCTCCGAAGGGGGCCGCGCCATTTTTGTTTTTGATTTTGTCCCTGGTGTGCTGTCAGTGGTGCTCCGCGCACCGCTTACGGAAAAAACATGACGGAAGGCGCTTGACAAATGGTAATAACCATTTAGATTAGTCATAACCACATGAAATGCTATGTTCAAGCGGCGGACCGGTTGAGGGAGCGGATTCTGGCGGGTGAGTTTGGCAAAACAGGCCGGCTTCCGCCCGAGCGCGGCCTTTGCCGGCAGCTTGGCGTGTCGCGCATTACGGTCCGCCAAGCCCTTGGTCTTTTGGCGGAGGAGCGGCTTTTGGTGCGAAGGCAGGGGAGCGGCACTTATGTGAGTTCCCGTCCGGCCCGCCGCATTCCCTTGAGAATCGATTATACGGACAGCATGAGGGAGCACGCGCCACGCCTGCGGCGTCGTCTGTTGGAGTGGAATCCGGCTGCGCAGGCGGGTGAGATGGCTGGCGAGTTGGGGGGTGTCGGAAAGGATGACGCGCTTTGGGCGTTGAGATTGGATTTTCTGGGGGAGGTTCCCGTGGCGTTGGACCGGGTTTGGATCGCCAAGCGTTTTGCGCGTCATTTGTGCGAGGTGGATTTGGAGAGGGTTGATTTCGTGGAAATCTGGGCGCGGAAGGAGAATTTTCGCATTCATTCCTGTCGTCAACTGGTGGAGGCGGTGGCTGCGCCGGGGGATGTGGCCCGGCATTTGAGGGTGAAATCCGGCCAGCCGTTGTTGAAAACCCTGGAAGTGTACGAGGATCACCAGGCGGTGGCGTTGGGAGCCTTTGTCAGTTTTTACCATCCATCCCTTATTACGCTTAGCGCGCGTTATGACTGGGGGATATCAGGCTGAAGGTTGATAGACTGAAGGAGGAAGATGAGCCTCAAAATGGAAAAAACGTTGAATGCTTTCGATAAACCCGGATTAACGGCCCTTCAATCCATCAACCTAATTTAATGTTCAGGAATTTCAATGTTTGCGGGAAAAAGCGGTGCAGGAGCCCCGCCCTCCATTTGCTGCGAAATGAATGGAGGGCGGGGCTCCCGCACCGCCTTGCCGGTTTTTTGCGTCGAGCGCTTGTCTCGCCGAAGCGCTTGGGCGAAGGCGGATCGTGCCATCGAGCGTCGAGCTGCCGGGCCTTGGCCCGGCTTAATTTAAAATATGAAGAAAAAAACTGAAGAACCACTGGTGGCGCTGGCTGTGGGGGCGCATCCGGACGACATTGAGTTTATGATGGCTGGCACGCTGTTGCTGCTCAAAGAGGCCGGCGCCGAGATTCATGTGTGGCATTTGGGGGATGGCGCGGGAGGGACGGCCAAGCTTGGGCGGCGGGCCATTACAACCTTGAGGGCGAAGGAGGCGAGGGAGTCGGCGCGGCTGGCCGGCGCGCAGTCGCATGGTCCGCTTTTTGGCGATTTGCAGATTTTTTATGACAGTTCTTCGCTGGCCAGGGTGTCGGCGGTGGTTCGTGAAATAAAGCCCAATATTATCCTGACTCATTCGCCAAATGATTACATGGAGGATCATCAAAACACCTGCCGCTTGGTGGTGACGGCGGCCTTCAGCCGGGGGATGATCAATCATGTGACCCAACCCCGGCGTCCGGTTTGCGACGAACCGGTGGCCATCTATCATGCCCTTCCGCATGGTTTGCGCGATGGCTTGGGGCAGGTGATCCGGCCGGATTTTTTCGTGAACGTCGCCCCGGTGATGGATTTGAAGCGTGAGATGCTGGCGTGTCATCGCAGCCAGAAAGAATGGCTGGATGTCAGCCAGGGAATGGACGCCTATTTGAAGGAAATGGAGCGTTTGGGGGCGGAAGCGGGGCGGATGTCCCGGAAGTTCAAGTATGCGGAAGGATGGCGTTGTCATTCCCATCTTGGTTTTGCCGCCTCCGATTACCGGCCTTTGCAGCAGTTGTTGGGAAGAAAGACGTGTTTACAGGCTGTCAGACTGAAGGGAAAACGGGTGGATTTTCAGCCTGCCGACATGAAAAACTAAAAAATGGAGAAAAAAATGGCATATCCAATCAGCAAGCTGGCCCCCGGATGGTGGGATTACACAACACTTGAACCTGAATTGCTGCGTGACGCGGCCCGGTTGACGCCAAAGGATCTGCGTCAATTGTCGCGTCCGGGATTTCAAGTCCGGTTTTACGACACGGCGCAGGAGTTTTATTGCGCGGAGGCGTTGGAATACATCGATGCCTGGCGGCAGGCGGCGCCGGACAGGCCGGCGGGTATTTGTGGGCCGATTGGACCGACGGAGCAATTGCCTTTGGTGGCCCGGATGGTGAATGCCTTTGGTTTGAACCTGAAGAACGCCCATTTTTGGGGCATGGATGAGTGGGTGATCGATGGCGAGCCGGTGGCCGAGACACATCCGCTGTCCTTTGCCAAGTGCGACAGGGAGATGTGTTTTGACCGCATTGAGTCAAGGTTGCGCATGCCCGCGGAAAACATGCATTTTCCAACCGGCGATCTGAAGGTGTACAGCCGGAGTTACGAACAGGTTCGGTGTGTGTTGATGCAGGGTGGACAGGGGGAGATCAAGCATTGGGCGTTCAACGATCCGCTGCCCCGGAAGGGAGGGTTCAAGGATAAACCGCCCTCGTTTGAGGAATACCGGGAGTTGAAAACTCGTATTGTGGAGTTGCATCCCGTGACGATCATTCAGAATGCGCGCACCTCGGGAGGAGGCAATGTTGATTTGGTGCCGACCCATGCCGCCACAGTGGGGCCTTGGGAGACGTGGAAGGCGGAGAAGGTTTCCATCTGGCATCCGGGGCATCATGACAATCCGTTTGGAATGCGGCTGACGGCCCTGATGATCAGCAAGGGGCTGGCCGATCCGCGGGTGCCGATGTCCATGCTGGCCAGGCATCCCAATGTGCAGTTCAACTATTTGCAGTCCGGCATTGGATCGGTGGTTGTGGAGATGCACTGAGATTTGGATCGTCCGCTATTCGCCTTTTTGCTCTTCGTTGCTTTCAGAGGTTGACGGGGAGCAGGGTGGGTTTTCCTGGCCGCTTTCCACCGGGGCGGGAGTTCCCTCTGTCGCTGGGGCAGGGGCCGGGGCAAGCATTGCGGAAACCCTGGACTGGATGGCCGGAAGTTGTTCCATGCTCAATTCCGGATCGGGGATCATGAAGACCTCGTGGGTTTTGAGGTGTT
The DNA here is from genome assembly GCA_028687435.1 of Verrucomicrobiia bacterium. Taxonomy (GTDB): domain Bacteria; phylum Verrucomicrobiota; class Verrucomicrobiia; order JABWAM01; family JABWAM01; genus JAQUAF01. Next base: position 104,383 of record JAQUAF010000003.1, read on the forward strand.
CATAGATCATGATTCTGGAAGCTTTGCCATCTTCATTGCCGGGTTGGAGCTGGGTTTCGCGGTGCCGCAGGATGCGTTTGCGTTCCAGCATGACGGCCAGCAGATAACGGGCTTCCCTTTGTTCGGGGGTGGGGTCTTCCATCATCTTTCGAAGCAGGGATTCGGCGTTTTCGCGGGGAAGGGGATCGGGCGGCGGCGGCGGAGGGGGATCGAAAGTGCCTTCCCAATAGGAGATGACCCCGGCTTTTTCGCGCAAGGTCTGGCCTCCCGCCGAACTCCAGCAGGCATGGCAGAGGTCCTGCCGCCGGTAGGTGTTTTTGTCGATGGACAGGATGGTGTGGCAGGAAGCCTTGTCCTCGAAAGGACTCTGGCATCCGGTGCAAAGGGTGCTTCGTTTTTGGATATTCCACTCTTCCATGGCGTCCACACTGGAAAAGAGACGCGAAAAATGCAAGCGACTTCATCTTTGAATCGTCAAAACCCCGATTTTTTTTGATTTGCATCTTTGGAGTTGGCCGGTAGAGTGAATGGGTGTGGCAGGTTGGCTTTCGCGCGACCTTTTTGGAGGGCTTCGACTTCCTGTTAAAAAAATGGCAGGCTGCAGGAGAACGCGGGCGCACGGACTGTGACGCGCTGCGCTTTTGCGTTGTATTGTTTGATCCAATCCCACGGCACCGCTTTGCAAAATTATGACTATTTGCGACATTACCGATACGAGCAAGATGACCCCGCAGGTTGTTCACCCGCTGAAAAACGGGGCGAAGATCCTCCTTTCCAGCGTGTTTGGGCCTTACGCCCAGGATGATGAGTACGGAAGCCGTTCCATCAATCCCATGGAATTGTACCATAACCAGGTGACCCGGGTGCAGGGCGCCTTTTCCCTGCGCATGTTTCACCGAAGCTGGGGGCTTATGTTGATCCAGGCCAATTTGGACGCTTCCTGCACCTGCCTGGATTTTCCGATTCTGGATCGTTTCATTGAGGAGATTCGCGAACATGAGTATGATATCGTGGGGATCAGTTCCATCATGCCCAACGTGGGCAAGGTCAGGAAAATGTGCGAGCTGATCCGCCGTTATCTGCCCGAGGCGAAGATCGTGGTGGGAGGTCATATTTCCAACATGCCGGATATCGAGTCCCAATTTGACGCGGATTTTGTGGTGCGCGGAGACGGGGTGCGCTGGTTTCGCCGGTATCTGGGGGAGGATGAAAACCAGGCCATCCGGCATCCGTTGATTTATTCAGGCAGCGGCCTGCGGACCATGGGGTTCCAGCAGGCTTTTGATCCGCGCAACACGGCTGCCACGCTGATTCCTTCGGTGGGATGTCCGCTGGGATGCAATTTTTGCTGCACCTCCGCGATGTTTGGCGGCAAGGGCAAGTTTGTGAACTTTTACGACAAGGGCGATGAATTGTTCGATCTGATGGATCAGATGGAGAAGGAGATGAGGGTGCAATCGTTCTTCATCATGGACGAAAACTTCCTGCTGCATCGGAAACGCGCTTTGCGTTTATTGGAACTCATGCAAAAGCATGACAAGGATTGGTCGCTTTACGTTTTCAGTTCTGCGAATGCCCTGAAGGCTTATACCATGGAGCAGTTGGTGGGGCTTGGCATTTCATGGGTTTGGAAGGGGCTGGAGGGCAAAAACAGCCGGTACAACAAGCTCGACAACACCGACACCCACAGGCTTGTCCGCAATTTTCAGGAGCATGGCATCCGGGTGATGGGGTCAAGCATTATTGGGTTGGAGGAACATTCCCCGGAGAACATCGACGAGGTGATCGAACACGCGGTCAGTCACGACACGGAGTTTCACCAGTTCATGCTGTATTCACCGTCGCCCGGCACGCCGCTTTACGCTGAGTTGTCAGCCAAGGGGGCGTTGTATGGGTTTGATGAATTTGACCATGCGGATCTTCACGGACAGTACCGTTTCAATTATCGTCATCCCAACATCGAGCCCGGGCAGGAGACGGAGTTTTTGTTGCGCGCATTTCAGCGGGATTTTGAGGCCAATGGTCCCAGTGTGTTGCGTGTTGTCCGCAGCACTTTGAAGGGATGGAAGAAATACAAGAATCATCCGGAGGCCCGTATCCGGCGCCGGTTTGCCCGGGAGGTTGATGGCGCTCCCACGGTGTTCGCCGCCGCGCTTTGGGCGGCCCGGTTATGGTTCAGGAAAAACCGGCCTTTGGTCGCCAAAATCGACGCGATCCTGCAGGAGATCAAGGATGAGTTTGGCTTCAAGGCCCGTGTCAGCGGACCTTTGCTTGGCCCCGTTGTCCTGTACATGTTGTGGGCCGAGGAACGGCGGCTGGGCGGGAGTTGGACCTATGAGCCGCCCACTTTTTACGAGATCAACCGCCGGGATTCCTCCCACGCAAAATTGAATGGCAGCGCCCCGGCGTTGTTGCGTTCGATTTTGCCGCGCGCGCAATCCTGAAGCTGGATGGCGGGTGGGCTTACCGGAAGATGAACCCGGTTTTGGCGGTGATTTCCAACACCGCCTCCTGTTTGAACCGTTCCTTGTAGGAACTGGCGATGTCCGCGATTTTTTGTCTGGTCTCAGGTGTGTCCGGCGCGGCCACCATCAGGATTTTTGACGGTTCCGCGTGGGTTTTGCCATTGTCCCGCCAATAGCCTTTGGCGTTGAAGACCGTGAACCCGTCCGGGAAACGGGGAACGATCTCGCGTTGCAAAAAGGCGTTCCATTCGGTTTCGGAGACGATGGCTTTTCCATTGTCGCGGCTGAGTCCGAAGCAAAGCTCATAGCGCATCCCGGCTGTTGTGGCGGCGCACCCGGCCAGCATTCCCGCCATCAGAAGGGCGGACAAGATGAACAGGGCATTCCTACAACTCGATGCTGTCATGCAGGTTGGGAATGGAAATTTGGGACTTGGGATGGGTTTCCCTGAGGGAAGCGGCCAGGGTGTTGGCGTGTCTTTCCTGTCCGTGGGTCAGGATGATTTTCTCAAGGGATCCGGTGCTTTTTTTTACCAGATTCACCAGTTCATTGTGATCGGCATGGGCGCTGAAGGCGTCCATGACCTCGATTTGGGCTTCCACCCTGTGTTTTTCGCCGAAGATACTGACCTGGGGTTGTTTGTCGGTCAGGGCGCGTCCAAGGGTCTGGGGCGCGCAGAAACCGACGAGGAGAATGGTATTTCGCGGATCGCCGATGTTGTTTTTGAGGTGGTGGCGGATGCGGCCCGCTTCGCACATGCCCGAGGCGGAAATGATGATGCACGGGTCTTTCCGTTCGTTCAACGACTTGGATTCGTCAACGGAGCGGATGTAGGCGAGGCTTTGCAGCCCGAAAGGATTGTTGTTGAGCCGGAGTTTTTCGTTGGTGGAATCGTTGAAGCATTCCGGATGCATCCGGAAAACCTCGGTGATGTTGACGGACAGGGGACTGTCGATATAGACGGGAATCTTGGGCACTTTTTTGGATTCCGTCAGTTCGTGAAGGGCGTAAACGAGCTGCTGGGTGCGTCCGACGGAAAAGGAGGGGATGATCACCTTGCCGTTCCGGTTGATGGTCTGGTTGATGATTTCGCTGAGCTTTGACCATGCAAGTTCCTGGGGTTCGTGGACCCGCCCCCCATAGGTGCTTTCCAGAAGGAGCACATCCACGTCCTCGAACGGGGTGGGATCGCGCAGGATGTCGTTTTGGCCGCGGCCCAGATCGCCGCTGAAGCCCAGCCGGACGTGGCGGCCGTTTTCCCGGACGTCGAGAATCACCTCCGAGGAGCCGAGAATGTGGCCCGCGTCGCAGAAGGTGATGGTGATGCCTTCGGCGATGTCGAAGGTGCGGTCATAGGCCACCGACATGAATTGTTGGACGGCGGCCTTGGCCTCGACCATGGTGTAGAGAGGTTCGGCCAAGGGGAGGTTGCGCCCCTCCTTTTTGTTGATCTTGTTGATGAAGGCGCAGTCATATTCCTGGATGTGGGCGCTGTCCTCGAGCATCAGGGTGGCGAGATCGCGGGTGGCGTGGTTGCAGAAGACGCTGCCGGTGAATCCCTGCCTCACCAGGTTGGGGACGTTGCCGCTGTGGTCGATGTGGGCGTGGGATAGCAGGGCGCAATGAATGTCCGCCGGTTTGAATGGGAACTGGCGGTTGCGATCCATGGATTCCTTTCGTTTGCCCTGGAAAAAACCGCATTCGAGGAGGATTCGTTTTCCGCAAGCTTCAAGCAGATACATGGAGCCGGTGACCGTCTTTGCCGCGCCGTGGAAGGTGAGTTTCATGGGTGGAGATTCACGATTCAAGATCAAGGATTCAAGGTTTTTCTTGCGGGCCGGTTTCCCGGAGCGCATTGATTTTTTTGATGGGCTGGTTGTTCTCGTCCCGGAATTCGAAATAAAATCCGGCTTCCGGCGGAAATTCCATTTTTCCCTTGGTGACGCGGATCGTAAAGGTGATGTCCTTGCCCCAAAGGTCCTTGGGGTCTTTTCCAGTGTATTCCTTGCGGAAATCGGATCGAATCTTTTCCCCTGCGGACAGCAGAAACGGTTTTTTTGTCTGGTCGCACACGTTTTTGTCTTCATCCCGGACCAGCACGGAGAGTTTTGCTCCTTCGCATGTCCCGGGCGCCTGCCAGAAAAACGTCCATGCAACAAAATTGGCGGGGGCTTTTTCCGCGGTTCGAAACGTGATTTCCTGGGAAACCTTGCGATCGTTCTCTTCCTCCATCCGTTTTTGTTCCGCCACGGCTTCCTTCCATTGGCTTGCGGCGGCATCCGTCACTTTTGGCAGGTTTTGGACAAAATCCCGCAGGCTTGCAAAAAACGCCCCGGGTTCATCCTCAAACGGGGCGTGGGCGGAACGTTCGAACATCGTCAATTTTGAGCCGGGAAAACATTTTTGAAATTTTTCCGGTTTGTCCGTGTTCCAGGTGAGATCCATTTTCCCCTCCATGATCAGGATGGGGATGGGGCATTTGTCAAAAGTTCCGCGCGGTCCGGCCGGCCTGATGGTTCTGCTGATTTCATTTCGGAAGACAGGATCGTGTTTCCATTCATAACGCGCCATCCGGGCCAGTTGTTCGGTTGTGGGACGGTAGAAAGACTGCCGTTTCCAATCACCGTTCAAATGGGTGTTGTAAACGAGTTTTTCCAGCGGAAGATCCTTGATTTGGCGGATTTCCCCGATTCGTTTGATTTCTTCATTGGAAAGGAATTCACCCTGCCGGCTTTTTCCCGGTGAAAGCGGCAGGGCGCATCTGGCGCTCACCAGAGCCATTCCGGCCACCCGTTCCGGATATTTTACCGCATAATGCTGGGCTAGGAATCCCCCGTAGGACCACCCCAGGACGATCCACTTGTCGATTTTCAACGCGGCGCGAAGCGCATCCAGATCATTGACCGCCTGGTCCGCCGTGTAACCGTCTCCTTTCTTGTAGTCCGATATTCCGCAGCCTCGCTGATCGTAGTACACCACCTTTGCAAATTCCGCCGCGCGGGAAAAGCATGGATGGAAACCGTGGTGGGTTCCGCCGGGACCTCCGTTGATCAGAACAAGAGGCGTTCCCTGGCCTTCCATTTCACAGTACAATTCACAGCCGCCCACATTGATTCGTTGTTTTTGTCCCTTGAACGAATCGCACAGCGGAGGGACTTCGGGAATTTCTTGAAGGTTTTTTTCAATGTGAACCGCCCGATCCAGAACGGTTTCCCGGTTTTTTATGCCGTTTTCCCCGGCTCCGGTTGCGGAAGCCAATCCTCCCAACAACAGGAGGCTTATTGTCCTTGAGAAGCTGTTTTTAATGGCGGATTTCATGTTGTTGACTTGTTTTTCAAACATCGATTTCCTGGCCTTCGGCGGCGGCCAGGATGCGGTCGCTGGAGATGCCCTGTTCCCGGGCGGCCTGGCGGGCCCGGGCCAGTTGGGCGTCCAAAAGGTCGTCGGTTCGCATGGGATCGTGGTGGGTGAGAACCATGCGTTCCACGCCGCCTTCGCGCATCCAGCGCAGGCAATGGTCCCACGAGGAGTGACCCCATCCACGGCGTTGGGACGGGTATTCCTCCGGGGTGTAGGTGCAGTCGATGAGCAGAACATGGGCGTTGCGGATGAATTCAATGAATCTTTTGTCCGCCGTGGCAACGGCGGTGTCCGCGTTGCCGAAAAGGGAATCGTCCTCATCGCCTGCGGCCTCTCCGGGCTTGGCCTTGAACAGGTTTTGGTAGGGTTCGTGGTCGCCGGTATAGACCAGGGAACGGCCGTCTTCCGTGAGCCGGTAGCCGAGGCTGAGCACGGGATGATTGACCAGATGGGTCTGCGCATCCAGGGAACCCAGCTTGAACCGGGTTTCGCCAAAGGATTCGTAGCGGATTTGGGCGGCGAGTTGTTGACGGGATATCGGGAAAAACTCGTAGCTCATCTGCAGTTGAAAGGCTTTTTCGATGGTTTGATTGCTGTTCAATTGCATGGGGCCGGTGATGCGGATGGATGCGCCCGGGATGTAGCAGGGGATGAAAAAGGGAAACCCCTGAATGTGATCCCAATGGGTGTGGGAGATGAGCAGATGGATCGGGGGCGGAGGGCCGCGTTTCATCAGGTCGGCCCCCAAACCGCGGATGCCGGTGCCTGCGTCGAGGATGACACATTCGCCAGCCCGGGTTTTGACCTCGTAACAGGGAGTGTTGCCGCCGTGTCGAAGGGTGGTCGGGCCGGGACAAGGGATGGAGCCGCGAACTCCCCAAAAACGAAGTTTCATGGAGGAAGATTCAAGATTCAAAATTCAAGATTCAAGATCAAACTTGCGAATTCCGGGGCGAATTTTGCGGAAAAATGTAACGTTTGTGTTGTTGCGGATGATCAATAAAAGGCGGGGTTATTGGCTGGCCGGTTTCTTCTGGATTTTGAGAAACTTCATGGCCTTGTCGAGTTCCTGGGGCATCCGCAGGGTGATGTCCTGCAGGATCTGGGGCTGAATCTGCAGGGATTCCGCCACGGCTGCCGCGGATGGCTCGATCACGGTGTTGCCGCTTTGCCCCAGTGGCAGTTTTTTGCACAGGTTGTTGGCTGCGATGACCCGCTGGGTCAGCGGCGGACGCGCGCCGGTGTCCGGCAAATGATGGTTTTCGATGGCATCCACCAGGGATGGGGTCAGTTTCCAACGATTGGCCAGCAGCCTTCCCACTTGCGCGTGATCGAAACCGAAACATTCCATTTCCGCAAGGTTCAAGGAGGTGGATGTGGCCGCGCTTCGGGACATGGCGATTTCGTAGTCTCCGGGGATTGCCTTGAGCAGTATCACCTTGCCCAGATCATGCAGCAAACCTGCCAGAAAATGTGTTTCCAATTCATCATCCGGGACGTTTTGCGCTTTTCCCAGCAACCGGCAGGCCACGGCTGTGCCCAGGCAATGGACCCAGAACTCCTGGGGATTCAGGGCCATGCCGCGGCCGCCCACCACGATCCGGTCCAGCACCGCCGTGCAGGTGGCCAGGTTTTTGACCGTGTTGACTCCCAGCATGATGACCGCCTCGGTCAGCGAATTGACGGGCTGGCTCATGCCGTAAAAAGCGGAGTTGATGAGTTTGAGGACCTTGGCGGAAAGCACCGGGTCGAGCATGATGAGCTTGACCAGTTCATTTGCGTCGGTTTCCAGATTGCGGGACATTTCCGTCAGCTTGTTGAAGACGGGTGAAATGGCCGGCATCTCATCGACGGCCTGCTTGATGAGCCGGATGATTCCGAGTTTGGTGGGGGATGGCATGTGGAATTTGCCTGCCTGAACCGGCGGCAAACCGGATTAAAGCCACTCTTTGATCTTTGCGGCGGCCGATTCGCCGGTCAGGCCGAATTCCCTGGCCAGAACCTGACAGGGGGCGCTTGCGCCGAACCGGTTCATGCCGATGAACAGGCCGTTGTGCCCGATGTAACGATCCCATCCGTTGCGAATGCCGGCCTCGATGGCCACCCGTTTTTTGCTTCCCAAAACCGATTTTTGGTATTTCTTGGTTTGTTTTTCGAAAAGCTCCCAACTTGGCATGCTGACCACGCGGACGGGGATGCCATCCGCCTTGAGACGGTTTGCTGCGTCGAGGGCCACGCTGACTTCGGAACCGGAGGCGAGCAGGGTGGCGTGGGCGCCGGGGTCCTCGACCAGCACGTAAGCGCCTTTTTTCACGTTTTCGGCGGATGGATATTGGGTTTGATCCAACACGGGAATGTTCTGCCGGGTCAACAGGAGGCAGGTCGGGCCGCGGCTGTTTTCCAAGGCTGCGATCCATGCCCATGCGGTTTCGTTGGCGTCGGCCGGCCGGATGCAGGTGACGTTGGGGATGATGCGCAAGGAGGCCAGTTGTTCCACGGGTTGGTGGGTGGGGCCGTCCTCGCCCACAAAAATGGAATCGTGGGTGAAGACATAAATGGGCGCCAGATGACTGAGTGCGGCCAGACGGATGGGGGGGCGCATGTAATCGACAAACACAAAGAAAGTGGAGCCGAATGGAATCAATCCGCCATGGTAACACATGCCGTTGAGGATGGCGCCCATGGCGTGTTCCCGGATGCCAAAATGGAAGTTGCGGCCTTTGCGGTCTGTTTTGGTGAAAGGACCGTATTCCTTGATATAGGTTTTGGTTGAGGGATGAAGGTCGGCGGAGCCTCCGACGATCTGCGGCATGGCGGCCATGAGAGCCTTCAGCACCTCGCCGCCGGAACTGCGGGTGGCCTGTGGCTTGGCGGGGTCGAATTTCGGCAGGCGCGAGGCCAGATCTTCGGGAAGTTTGCGTTCCCAGCGGGATTTCCAGTCCTTTGCCTTGTCGGGGTTGGCGGCTTTCCACGATGCGAAGTTTTTCTGCCATGAGGCGTAGGCTTCGGCGCCGCGCTTCGCGACTTCGGCGAAGCGTTCCCGGACAATGGCGGGAACCAGGAAGCTGGCATCCTCCGGCCAGCCGAGTTTGCGTTTGGTTGCCTTAAGCTCGTCGGCGCCAAGGGGTTCTCCGTGGACGCCGCTGGTGCCGGCCTTGTTCGGGCTGCCGAAACCGATGGTGGTGCGGCCGATGATCACGCTGGGGGCGTCCTTGACTTCCTGGGCGGCGCGGATGGCGTTGGCACAGGCCTCGCGGTTGTGTCCGTCGATTTCCTGCACGTGCCAGCCGTAGGCGCGATAGCGGGCGGCGGCCTGATCGCTGCTGGCGAGGTTGAGTTTTCCTTCGATGGTGATTTCGTTGTAGTCGTAGAAGAAGATCAGTTTGCCAAGGCCGAGATGTCCGGCGAGGGAGACGGCCTCGTTGGCGACACCCTCCTCGTTGCAGCCGTCGCCGAGAAGGACGTAGGTGTAATGATCGAGAACCGTGTGTTTTTCCGTGTTGAATTGGGCGCCAAGGTGCGCCTCGGCGATGGCCATGCCGGCAGCATTGGCCGCGCCCTGTCCCAGCGGGCCTGTGGTGGTTTCAACCCCGGGGGTCACGCCGAATTCCGGGTGTCCGGGGGTGAGGCTGCCGAATTGGCGGAACTGCTGCAGTTGTTCCAGGGGGAGGGGATAGCCGCAGAGGTGAAGCATGCTGTAAAGCAGCATGCTGCCGTGGCCGGCGGAGAGAACAAATCTGTCGCGGTCCGGCCAGTCGGGATGCGCCGGATCGTGTTTCATGAACTGTGTCCACAACACATAGGCGAAGTCTGCGGCGCCCATGGGAAGGCCGGGATGGCCGGAGTTGGCCTTTTGCACACCGTCGGCCGAAAGCAGACGGATGGTGTTCACGCACAAGTCGTCGAGTTCCCTGCCTTGCAGGCCGGCGCCGAAAGAAAGATGGTCGTTCATGGATGAATCAGGTTGATGGTCAGAAAGGTGAAAGGCGGTTTTTTAACAAAGCTTGGGGCGTTTGACCAGTCTTTCGATTGATTTTGAACGAGATTTGACATGTCCGGGATGTCCGCTAGACTGCGGACGCATGTTGTTGATCATCGATAACTATGACAGTTTTACCTATAATCTCGTGCAATACTTTGGGGAGATGGGCTGCGAGATGGTGGTTAAACGCAACGATCAGATGACCCTGGAGGAGATCCGGCGGATGAAGCCGGAAAGGATTGTCATTTCCCCCGGTCCCTGTTCGCCGCGCGAGGCGGGGCTGTCCAATGAAGTGGTGGAGCATTTTGGTCCGACGGTGCCGCTATTGGGCGTGTGTCTCGGGCATCAATGCATCGGGCACGTTTATGGAGGGGAGGTGGTGCAGAACTATCGCATGATGCATGGCAAGGTTTCGCCGATTTTGCACGCCGGCAAGGGGGTTTTCATGGGGGTGCCGAGTCCGTTTCAGGCCGCCCGGTATCATTCCCTGGTGGTGAAACGCGAGACGTTGCCTGAATGCCTGGAGATCATCGCCGAAACGCAGGAAGGCGAGATCATGGGGCTGAAGCACCGGCAGTATCCCATCTGGGGTGTCCAGTTTCACCCGGAGTCGATCGTTACGGAACACGGCAAGAGTTTGCTGGCCAACTTCTTGCACATGTAAATTCAGGAGGCGCGTCATGAATAATTTCACTTATCACAATCCCACCCGGATTGTTTTCGGCAAGGGAATGATCCGGGAGATTTCCAATCTCATTCCGGCTGGCTCGCGGGTGTTGTTGACGTATGGCGGCGGATCCATCAAGCGCAATGGCGTGCATGCCCAGGTGATGAAGGCGCTGGCAGGATGCCAGGTGGAGGAGTTTGGCGGCATTGAACCCAATCCGCGTTATGAAACCCTGATGAAGGCGGTGGCGCAGGCGAGGAAATTCAATGCCGGATTGTTGCTGGCGGTGGGGGGCGGTTCTGTTCTGGATGGGACAAAATTCATTGCCGCCGCTGTGCGTTTTGAGGGCGGCGATCCGTGGGATATTCTGGCCAGGGATAAGCCGGTCCGGAATCCCCTGCCAATCGGATGTGTGATGACCCTTCCCGCCACCGGGTCGGAGATGAATTGCTATGCCGTGGTTTCCCGGGATTCGACGCAGGAGAAACTGGCTTTTGCCAACCCCCTTGTTTATCCGCAATTTTCCATTTTGGATCCGGAAACCACCTATTCGCTGCCCCGGAAACAGGTGGCCAATGGCATTGTGGATGCCTTTGTGCATGTGATGGAACAGTACATGACCTATCCCTCCGCCGCACCGTTGCAAGATCGCCAGTCGGAGGCGGTCCTTCGGACCTTGATTGAGGAGGCGCCGCGGATTCTGGCCGATCCGCCCGATTACGATGCCAGGGCGGCTTTCATGTGGTGTGCCACCAATGGATTGAACGGCTGGCTTGCATGCGGGGTTCCCCAGGATTGGGCCACCCATATGATTGGCCACGAGATCACGGCCTTGCACGGGTTGGATCATGCCCAGACCCTGGCCATTGTCCTGCCTGCGGTATGGAAACATGAAAAGGAGCGCAAAAAAGCAAAACTGTTGCAATATGCCTCGCGGGTGTGGTCCCTGGATTCCGGGGATGAGGATTCCCGGATCGCTCAAGTCATCGAGAAAACCGCCGCATTTTTCCGTTCCGTAGGGCTGCCGACGTCCCTCCATGACTATCAGTTGCCGCCTGAAATCGCGAAAACTGTGGCCGGACGCCTGTCCAGGCGCGGCGCAAAACTCGGCGAACATGAAGCCATTTCGGGCAAAGAGGTGGAGGAAATCCTCAGGCTGGCGTATTGATTGGCGGCGGATGCCGGACAACGTTCCTTGATTCCAAACAAATCCCATGAGCGCAAAATTTCTTGCTTTTGATCTTGGCGCCGAGAGCGGCCGTGCCGTGCTTGGCGAACTGGCCAACGAAAAAATCCAACTGACGGAGTTGTGCCGTTTTCTGAACAAGCCGAGGGAGGTGGATGGCCACTGGCATTGGACCACGGCGGAGTTTTTCAAGGCCATGACCGATGGCCTGGCCAAGGCGGGCAAGGCGCATCCCGGCCTGCTCAGTCTTGGTTGCGACACCTGGGGGGTGGATTATGTGACCCTGGGGGATGACGACCGGATGATCGAGGAACCGTGGTGCTACCGGGATTCGCGCACGGATGGCATGATGGAGAAGGCGTTTGGGAAAGTGTCCAAGGCGGAAATCTACGAGGAGACGGGCATCCAGTTCATGAGTTTGAACACGCTCTACCAGCTTTTTGCCGCCAGTTCGGGGTTTGGTCCGGATTGGGCAAAGGTGAAAACCGTGCTGTTGATGGCGGATTATTTTCATTATCTTTTTTCCGGACGCAAGGTGGCCGAGGTGTCCCTAGCCAGCACCACCCAGGCTTACAATCCCCGGACGCGAAAATGGGCGGAGAAGCTTTTGAAAGCCGCTGGCGTGCCGGGACGCGTGATGCCCGAGATTGTGCCGGCGGGGGCGCGGCTGGGGAGCATTCAGCCGGCCATGGCGAAGCAATATGGCGTTTCGGAGAAGATCCAGGTGGTGACGCCCTGTTCGCATGACACCGGCAGCGCGGTGGCGGCAGTGCCGGCGTCAGGTTCCGGGCGGTGGGCGTATCTGAGCTGCGGCACCTGGTCGTTGCTGGGGGTGGAACTGCCCGAGCCCATGATCAACGAACGCAGCCTGGCGGCGGGGTTCACCAATGAGGCTGGCTTTGGCAACACCATCCGGTTTCTCAAGAACATCGTGGGATTGTGGATTTTGCAGGAGTGCCGCCGGCATTGGGAAAAACAGGGGGAGGTTTTGGATTATGCGCAGCTGACCAGGATGGCGGGCGAGGCCAGGCCGTTTGCGGCCTTGATCAATCCTGCGGACGAACGTTTCAACAAGGCGGGGGAAATGCCCGGCAGGATTGACGCGTTTTGCCGCGAAAGCGGTCAGACGCCTCCGCAGACCAAGGGCGAGTACGCGCGTTGCATTCTGGAGAGTCTGGCGTTGGAATATCGCCGGGTGGTGGAGGTCCTGGAAGGGTTGGTTGGTTATTCGATCGAAACCTTGCATTTGGTGGGCGGTGGTTCGAAAAACCGGTTGCTTTGCCAGTTTACCGCCGATGCCCTCGGGTGTCCCGTGGTGTCAGGTCCGGACGAAGCCACCGCGCTGGGCAACTGTCTCATCCAAGCCCAATGCCTTGGGCAGGTGCGCGATCTGGCGCATATCCGCCAGATTGTCCGCAACTCCGTGCCGTTGGGACAATTCGTTCCCGAACAGGTGGATGCCTGGAAGAAGCAATACGGAAAGTTTCGCGGGTTGGCGGGTTGATGAGTTTGTGTTATCCATCATACGCGGGGCTTTTGCATGACCTTGGTTTTAATCCATGAGGCTTTCCTCAACGGTTTTGTCAGACATCCCCGGTGTTGCGTGACGCGGAAACTGCTGGACAAAACGGGCGCTGGTGGCGATGAATCGGGTTTATGAAAGAGCTTTCATCTGCCGAGTTGAGGAATCCGGATTTGGTTTGTCGCGCATTGGGCTTGAGTGAGACGCCCCAATTATGGGCGGAAACATGGGCGCAATCGGAGAGGGATTTTGCGGTGAAACCCCGGGCTTGGAGCGATGGAGCGTGGTTGGGCGAGGTTTTGGCAAAGGCGGGGGTGAGCGGGGAAGTCCGCGCGGTGTTGGAAGGGGTTTTGGCGGGATTGACGGCCAGCGCCCCGATGCGACGGTTGTTGAGGCATTCCCACTGGCTTTTTTTCCATAACACCTTTTCCCCCGCGCAGCTTGATTTTGGCAGATGGCCGCAGTTGCCGGGCGATCCCTGCGTGGCGGGTCCGTTGTTTTACGCCTTTGTTCTTCTCTCCGGTTTGGCTCATGTCGAGCGCGTGCATCGAAGCGCGGGTGTTTCGCCGGCGGTGACATCGGATACGCTGGGCGATCTTGATTTGTGGATCCGGGAATGCAAACGGCGGCACGGAGAATGGGGATTCAGGGAAAAGGGCTGGCTCTATCATCATTTCACTGGAAACCTGATCAAGTTGGGACGCTTGCAGTATGTGAGGGACGTTTTCTCCCATCCCCTGCGTTTTTACCGGCGCCAAGGGACGGGCGCAGTGGTGGCGTTGGCGGAAGACGGGCTGGTTTTTCGGGAGGATGGGCAATTCGCCAATGCCGATGGCGGGGCGGTGCGGACGGGTTTGTGGCGCTCTCGGTTGACGGTGACCGATGATCGGATCACGGGAAATCCGATTGATCCCGAGGGCGGGGCGGTCTGCCGGGAAATGAGCCTGGATCGTTCCGAATGGAGCGAGATTTTGAGGAAAGGCGATCCGGCGTTTTCAGTGCACATTCCCGCCACTGGCGCCATGGATCATGCGGCTTGCGGCGAATCTTTCCGGCAGGCGGTGGAATGGTGTCCGAAATTCTTCAATGCCTATCCTTTCAGGGCTTTTACCTGCGATTCGTGGTTGCTGGATCCCCAACTCGGACAGGCTTTGGATGCCAAGTCAAACGTGGCCCGTTTCATGCGCGAATGGTATTTGCATCCGGTTCAAAATGCCGGCAGCCGCCAGACTTATGAGCGGGTGTTTGATGTTTTTGGAAAGGGCGGATTGGACCTGAAGATGGCGCCCAAAAGTTCATTGCAAAAAGTCATCCTGGAACGGGTCAAACAGGGGAAACTTTGCAGGAATGGCGGGAGTGTCCTTTTTTCGGAAGATCTGGCGTGGGGCAAGGAAGTCTATCGGAATAAATCGATCTAAAACGGAATCAGGCAATGGCTGTTGGCGCGAAGATCCGCCTCTTCTTTGGCTGTGATTTGCCGGTGTTTGAGGGTTGGATCGGGAGGAGGGGGAAGCGCTTCGGGGGCGAGCAGGACAGGGGCCGGCCAGTCGCGAATGATGGGCAGGTAATGGGGATAGTGGTCGGCATCCACGAAATCATCCGTGTCGGATGAGAGGATGAGGAAGGACGGGCCGCGGAGCAGGAGGGTGACCTCGGTTTTTTTCCATGCGCTGATGCCGGCGGCAATGCGAATGGCCTCGGCGGGCAGGCGGCTTTGCATGGGATCCTCCGAGACGATCACCAGGGTTTTGGGCAGTTGACCTGATATGCGCGGCGGAGGAACAGGGGATTGGCCAAGCGGGGTGAATGCCTGGAAGGTGTCGCATGCGCCCAGGATGTCGGCCAGCACTGTGAGACCGCTGAAGGCGGCCAGATCAGGGTTCCAAGCAATGCCGCGATTCTGCGCCCCGTAGGCGCAGGCGAACAGCTTTATTCCCGCGGCGCGCAGGCCAGCCATGGGCGGGGTGTCGAGATTGCGCACTCCTTCATCGATCAGGTAGAGGAAAACGTTGTTTCCTGCGGACAAATGATCGCGGGCCAGTTTCACAGCGGCGGCGGAAACTGGCGCATCAGGCGGGGTGGCGAGAAGAATGCCGGATTTCAACATGGGAATAAATTAAGCCGCGCTCCCGCCACGGCGGGACGGCAGCTCGACGCGAATACGCTCGATGCTCGACGATGGGCAGAAAATCCGTTCATAATTCGTTTTTGACGGCAACTTTGATTTTAGAGGCTCTTGCAAAACTACGATGCGCGGCGTTGCAGCGGGTATGGATTGGCTGGCAAGGCGTGGAGTCTGGTCAATCCCCCCAGCGGTGCCGCTGTGCGGCACAGTCGATCCCGCAAAGCGGGACCGTCGCTGGAAAATGGACGCGCAACCCCTTGGGCGACAATCACTTTGACCAACTCCGGCGTTGACTCGGGCATCAAAGCCCGCTTCGGGGATTCTCAGCCCTCGTTGCCTTGGATTTGGCCAAAGTGATTTATCGCGCCGCATATCGTAGTTTTGCAAGAGCCTCTTTAAACATAAATTTACGTTGGTTGCAACTCGGATGGATTATTTTACAAATCAAAACTTGGTGAAATATATCCGGTCTTAACAAGCTGTTTGATGCAGGCAATCGCGATTTGCGTCGAGCGTCGGGCAGTTGCCGGGCCTTGATCCCGGCTTAATTCATTGGCCGGTTTTCACCATGGCGTGGGCGTAAAAGACCTTGGGGCGTTCAGGGGGGAAATCGGTTTCGATCCGAAGCGTGGAGATGATGGGTTTGTCGAGGCTGGAAGGGGTGATTTCGATGACGTATTCGCGGCCCTCGGTGATGGTTTTGAGCCGGGCCGGCAACTGGGGGTGGTTGGAGAGGATTTTTGTGACGTGAATGGCGTTGGAATGGACCACGTTGACGCTGATGTTTTTGGGAGTGGCGGCATCGCCCGGGCGCCAGCAGACAAAGGGCGGGGAGATTCGGATCAGTTCGGGAATGTTAACCTTGAAGGCGAGACGGGCGATGGGTTGGGATTTGTCATCGGTGGATGCCACGACATCATGCCGGATGGGGCCGGTGCGGATGCCGAAATTAAAGACAGCGGCGATCTCGCCGGTTTCGCCAGGCTGATAGGTTTTTCGCTCCTGCCGGATTTGCGCGCAATTGCAGGAGGATTGGACCCGGATCAGGGTGATGGGATAGTTTCCGGCATTCTGGAAGGCAAAACGGGCGGTCACATTGGTGTCGAGCACGCCGGGATTGAATTCCAAGAACTGCCGGTCCCATTTGAGTTGGGCGTGAAGGAGGGGGCAACACGCCAGCCACAACCCCAATGCCGCCACAAAGGAGGCCGCCAGTCCGTTGTGCTGGTGCCATTGAGGCGCTTTCATACCCTCAGTCTTCAGCCTTCAGTCTGACAGCTTTTTTTGCAACGCAGTCTGCAAAAACTCAGGAGCTGAATTTCAGATCGCCAATGATCACGTCCACGCCACCCATGGCTTTGATCAGAATGCTGGCGTCAAGGTAGAGCACTTCGGCGTCTTCAACCGTTATTTCGCGCCGAACCTCTTTTCCCTTGGGAATCTCCAGCTTCACTTTTTCCGTCTGACGTTGTTTTTCGACTTTTCCCTTGAGAACAATGAGCGCGTCAACTTCATTGAGATCCTCAAAACCATCATTTTTGATGGAGACGGTGATGATGCGTTTCTTTTCCTTGCTTCGTTTTTCGTTCCAACGCACCTTCAATTTCAAGTTCTTTGGAACGTTGATCGCGGGGGGCGGGGCATTGGTGACGCCGGCGGCGGGTGGAGCTTTTGTGGTTCCTGCGGCGCTCGTTTGATTGGTGGATTGCGCCCGGGCAAGGGCGAAGGCTGAAAAACATAGCGCCAGAACGGCCAATTGGATGGATTTCATGACTTGATCTCCTGGGATGATGTGGTGATAGGGTGATTTTTATGAATTATTGTATGATGAAAATAAAAATCAAGGATGAAAGCCGTTTTTTAGGGAATTGATTTTCTCCGCTTTGTGGGCGCAAGATGCCGGGTTCATGGACGACAAGTGGATCAGCATTGGCGGTGCGCGCCAGCATAACCTGAAGAATCTGACTCTTCGGATTCCCAAACGCAAGCTGGTGGTGGTCACGGGCTTGAGCGGCAGCGGCAAGTCGTCGCTGGCGTTTGACACCATTTTTGCCGAGGGACAGCGCAAGTACGTGGAAAGTCTCTCGGCCTACGCCCGGCAGTTCCTCGACCAGTTGCAGAAGCCGGACGTGGATTTCATCGAGGGACTTTCCCCGGCCGTGGCCATCGAACAACGGACATCCGCCTCCAATCCGCGCTCCACGATTGCCACAACCACTGAAATTTACGATTTTTTGCGTCTCCTTTACGCCCACCTTGGGTTGCCGCATTGTCCCAAGTGCGGCAAGGCGATCACCAGCCAGACGGTGCAGGATATCGTGGATCGACTGCTGGCTTTCCCCGAGGGCACCGCCCTGATGTTGCTGGCGCCCCTGGTGCGCGGACGCAAGGGGGAGTTTCGCGATGTTTTCGACAAGCTGCGCACCCAGGGCTTCATGCGGGCGCGGGTGGATGGGACGCTGATCGACCTGGATAAAACCAAGGCCGGGGCGCCGGAGGCCATCCGGCTGGACAAGCATCGCGAGCATGTCATCGAGGCGGTGGTGGACCGTTTGCCGCTTGATGCGAAGCATCGAACCCGGCTGACCGATTCGGTGGAAATGGCTTTGCGATGGGGCGAGGGGGTTTTGCTGGCGTTGACGGCGCCCCTGACCGTCCAGCGAATGGCGCCCGCGCCGGGTGATGCGTCCTGGCGGGAAAACCTGATGAGCACGAAGAACGCCTGTGTGGATTGCGGACTCAGTTTTGGCGAGCTGACGCCGCGACATTTTTCCTTCAACAGTCCGTATGGCGCCTGTCCGGGGTGCCATGGATTGGGGCAGGAGATGTATTTTACGCCGGATTTGGTGGCGCCCGATCCGGAGAAGAGCATTCAGGATGGCGCGGTGGCCCCATGGCGCCGGGGAGGGCGGCGGATGATCGCCTATTATAAAATGCTGTTGAAGTCCGTTTGCGCCCATTATGGGGTGGATGTGGCTGCGCCGTGGAAGGATTTGGCGGAGAATGTCCGGCAGGGCATTCTTTTTGGCACGGGAACTGACGAGGTCGTTTTTCGAATGATGCGCGGCGGACATCCCCACACGGTGAAAAAAGCGTTTGAGGGGGTCATTCCGCAATTGCAACGCCTGTTTGTGGAGTCGGAGAGCGAGTTTACCCGCAACCGGTTGAGGGGGTACCAGGCTTTTCGTCCCTGCACGGATTGCGGCGGTTCGCGGCTGAAAAAGGAAAGCCTCGCGGTGTCGGTTGGCGGCAAGTCGATCATGGATTTGACACGCTTGACGGTGGCCGAGGCGATCCGGTTTTTTGACGACTGCCGGTGGTCGCCGCACGAGGAACGGATCGGGAGCCAGATTCTGAAGGAGATCCGGTCGCGCTTGGGGTTTTTATCGGAGGTGGGGTTGGGGTATCTGAGCCTTGACCGTGAGAGCGGCACGTTGTCCGGCGGTGAAGCGCAGCGCATCAAGCTGGCGACGCAACTGGGTTCGCGTCTTTCCGGCGTGATTTATGTTTTGGACGAGCCGAGCATCGGTTTGCATCAGCGCGACAACCGCCGGCTTTTGGAAACCCTGCGGCAGTTGCGCGATCTGGGAAACACGGTGATCGTGGTCGAACACGACGAGGAAACCATCGCCGCCGCGGATTATGTGCTGGATTTGGGGCCGGGCGCGGGGGTCCGGGGCGGGGAATTGGTGGCGGCCGGATCGGTGGAGGAAATCAAGGCTTCGCAAAAATCCCTGACGGGACGTTATCTGACCGGCGAATTGAAAATCCGCGCGCCTCGCCGCCGGGTGGCGCCGGTGGGGGACTGGCTTCGCATTGCCGGGGCGGCGGAAAACAATCTTAAAAACATCGATGTGGAAATTCCGCTGGGGTTGTTGGTGTGCGTGACGGGGGTCAGCGGTTCGGGCAAGAGCACGTTGGTGGACGACATCCTCCGCCGGGCCTTGCAACGGCGCTTTTACGGGGGCAAGGAAAGACCTGGAAAACATCGGGAGATCGAGGGGGTGGAGAATCTCGACAAAATGATTGTCATCGACCAGTCGCCCATCGGACGCACCCCGAGGTCAAACGCCCTGACCTACACGGGCGCCTTTGGCTTGATTCGCGACCTGTTTGCCGGGTTGCCCGCATCCAAGGTGCGCGGCTATGGACCGGGGCGTTACAGCTTCAATGTCAAAGGCGGACGCTGCGAAAAATGCCAGGGCGACGGCGTGTTGAAGATCGAGATGCATTTCCTGCCGGATGTTTATGTGGAGTGCGAGGTGTGCCGGGGGCGGCGTTACAACCGGGAGACGCTGGAGATTTCCTACAAGGGGAAAAACATCGCCGATGTGCTGGACATGACGGTGGATGAAGGAGTGGCTTTCTTTCGGAATGTGCCTTCGCTCAAGGCGTCGTTGGACATGCTGGCGCAGGTGGGACTGGGATATTTGAGGTTGGGTCAGCAGGCCACCACGCTTTCCGGCGGCGAAGCGCAACGAATCAAACTGGCCACCGAACTGGCGCGAAAAGCGACGGGACGGACCCTGTACATTTTGGATGAGCCGACCACCGGGCTGCATTTTGCCGATGTGGAAAAACTGCTGGAAGTGCTTTTCCGTTTGCGTTCCGCGGGCAACACGGTGCTGGTCATCGAACACAATCTGGATGTCATCCAATGCGCGGATTGGCTGGTGGATCTGGGGCCGGAAGGCGGCGGAGGCGGGGGGAGGGTGGTTGCGGCGGGGACTCCCGAGCAGGTGTCGCGTTGCGCCGAGTCTTACACCGGCCGGTTTCTGGCCTCGCATCTCGCCGCAGCCGGAGCGGTGCCGCCAAACCCAAAAGGGAGATCGGAGACTGAAGAGTCCTGATTTTTCAAGGTTGATCGTGTGGGCGTTATCCCGCCTTTGAGTGATTGTTTTTGCGTTGAGCGTCGAGCGTCAATCCGCCGCGCTCGGCGCGGCTTAACCCGAGTTTCTCAGATTTCGTAAAAAATGCACAATTTTTGCAACTCCTTCCCTGATCATGTAGATGTCAAGGGGCTGAGTCTCCAACACATTTTTTTCGATGCCTCGAAATTGGCATCCCTTTTTCCCCTTGGCTGTCCGGGAGGCCAGCCCTCCGTCAATTCCATCGCTGTTCAAAGGAGGGCGGGGCTCCTGCACCGCTTGTTGCCGCGAAGATAAATTGCAGTGTCATACCCATGACACAACTTGGAAATAAAATCCATGGAGCAGGTCTCCACACACGCCAAAATACGGCTTTTTCCAAAGTTTGAACCTGAAGGATGTCGAAAAATAATTGAAAAACGCCGAAATCTGAGAAACTCGGGTTAATTTAAAACTCAGATTGTGAAATCAACCGCTGCGTTTTGGGGGAGCCTCATTGGTAATCAACATCGGATACAGTAAGACTGTTGTGCTGCTTCCAATCCACATGACCGTCGAGGAACAGGCAGTTTGCGCCCCCCTGATGATAGGATCCTAATAGATTGAGATAAGTGCTGGGAGTGAATGCGTCGGCGCCCTGGGTGTCGGTCAATATTTGATCGTTCTTGTCCCCCATTAGAATGATTGAGGAAGGGTTGGGGATGGCTGTGCATTTTTTGATGATGGCATAAGTTGAATTGGGATGGTTCGGCCAGGCCATCAGCAGGACATTGACGGTGTAATCAACATAGTCATGGAACCACCCCTCTTTTTTTGGCATGGCTGGACACCGAAAAATCGTGGCAACGCTTCTGCTCTGAAATTTTGTCGTCGTCATATTGCCGTATTTTGCCAAAACCGGAACAGGCATGGTGGGGTATGCGGCCCAAAAACCAGTGCTGGCAATCACTGGAGGAATGAAATCGTCATTTTCATTCTCATACAGTTGTATTGCCAGGCCGATTTGCCTCAAATTGTTGACGCAGATGATCTTTTGGCTGGATTCGCGCACCTTTTTCAAGGCTGATAAAACCAAGGCTCCAAGGACGCCAAGTATGGCTATTACAACCAAAAGCTCAACCAGTGTGAACGCCATCGCCTTTCCAAAGGCGCTGAATTTGGGAGGGAATCGCAAGGCCGTTTGTCTGCCGGAGCCTTTACGAGCGTGGGCCGCTGCGATGGAATTTTCATTCATTGTTGAATTTTTTACTCCCGCGCTGAAATTCTGTCAACGTGGATATTCCATTGGGGAATGACCGGGACGGTTCACTGTGGAAGTGGCGAGTGCGGGCGGGCTTTGTTCAGGACTTGATCCGCCTCTTCGATCTTTTGCGCGATCTGGTCGCGGCGCTGGTAGAGAACGCCAAAATTCCGGGTGTAAACGCAATGGGTTTTGACGATGCTGTCCTCGATGGTGGCCGCCTTTTTGCATTCCTCGATCAAGGGCGCCAGCCGGCTGTCGTCAAGCTTTTGCAGGGCCTCGATTTTTTGCTCAAGCAAATTGAAGTATTCGCGGTCCTCAATGCCCTCCCGGATGAGTTCGAGGCGGATCGAGGGATCCAGACCGTCACGGAGGCGTTTGCCGCCAGGATAGAATAAATAACCATCGCCATCCAATCGTCCCAATTCCCAGGAGGGACGGAGCGAACCATCTTCGGCAATGTCATTAATGCCGCCATCCCAATAGCTGACGCTTCCCCAGATCAGGAAGCCTTGGAGATTGTATTTCTTTTGAGACCAGAAATCAATCCGGTGCGCGATGGCCGGGGATGATATGTGATAGGTCGGACCGTTCGAATCGTACCCCCAGATGACCTCGCCCTCCTTGATCAACTGATTGATCAAATCTTTATATTGTTCCATGAAGGTTCGGTTTAGCAAGACCCAGATGACCTTGCGCTTTACCTCCTTCGACAAGCGAACGAAGTTGTTTGTGCCGTTGCAAAAAGTCAGAAGGGTTTTGCAGCCGGGGGCGAGTTTGTCAATTTCCTTTACATTGCCCAGGAGATCCGGGTAGCGGTCATCCTCCGGCTCGTCAAAACCATAGACAAACATTTTTGAATCGCTGCTTATGGCGCGGACATGACGGTGAAATACCGGCAACCATTCTTGCAGTGGCGGAAAGTGCGACATGATCAGGGGAAATCTTTCAAAGACTGCGTCAAAGCTCTGCCCGAGTTGAACATATTGTGCGCCCCCTTCTCGAATCGCTTTCAGGGTTGCGTCGAATTGCTTGAAATCGATGTCGCCGGGCCCCTTGTACTTCTCGTGAAGGCAGTAGGGGGTGTCCGTCAGGCCGTCTTTGCCATAGTCATGCGGACGGGGCGTCAGCCGGTAGCGCAATAGCGGTTTTATGAGGCAATCGCGATATTCGTCGGCTGAAATAAACCTGGTCGGATGCTGGCATGCCTCTGTGTCGCAGAGTTGCGCTTCCCTGTCGCTGCTTCCATAAAAGAAGTAGGACAGCCAGTAAAGCTCTGCGGAGGTGACGACCGGGTACGTAAAGGTTTTTGGCAGGCTGAATGGCCTCACTTTGAGGCGGATTTTCAATTCCTGCCGGTGTTTTGGGCTCTCACTTTCCACGATGATGGATCCAGCATAGATTCCGGGACGGGCGTTTTCAGGGACGCAGACTGTCACCCACATGGTGGCCAGGGGCGTTTCTACAGCCTTGAGATTGAGAGGCCGGTTTTTTAAAAGAGGATCCGGATGCCAGTGTTCGTTTTTCCGGCTGTAAATGTAGCCGACCCGGCGAATGCTGATATTTTGAGCCGGAATGGGTTCGCCGCCGGCTTGTTCCGGGATCAGATCGGTTGCCGTTGAATTCAGGCCTCGAATTTCACCGGCTGCCGGAACAATCGCAAACTCCAGACATTCGTATTCGTTTCGCGCCGCGCTGATGTCTGTTTCGATTCGAAGACTCTCCTTCCAGACATCGTCCTTGGACCACTTCTCCGGAAACCTGGCAAAGCTGGCGATGAATGGTCTGGAGGCGATTCCCGGGGTTTTGGATGCCATCAAATCCAGCGAGTGACGGATATTCTTCAGATTCCGGGCAGACCGCTCGATTTCCTTCAGATGTTTTGTGATGTTTTTGTCGATTCGTTTTTGAGCGGAAACCCATTCTCCCTGGCGCTCGGCCACGTTGATCTGACTCCGGATCGTCGTGATGCTATCCCGAACACCTTGAATCGTTCCTTTTGCCGATTTTTGGTAATTGTGAATCCATTCCAAATGGGGCCATTGGCTTGTCCCGGCGGATAGTGAATCAAGTGTTTTTTGCAGCGAACCGGCTTTTTCGCCGGCGTTCTCAAGAGATTTTGCGAGATCCTGGACGCCTGCGGCTTCATAGATGACGGTTGCTTCTTTCGAGGACGGATTGACAATGTCGAGTTGCAGCATGTCTGGAAGGCATTTGCCGCTGATGCGATACGATAGATTCACGGTTGCGGCGCTGTGCGCAGGGACGGATAGTGTTGTATTGGTGGAGGGGGATATGCATGCCCCCGCTTTTGTCATTTTCAAGGTCGTGCTGACCATGACATCCGAATCGCCATTGTTCTTGAATTCCAAAACGGCTTCATCCTTGCCGATGAGCCTTTTTCCAAAGGAAATGCCTTGGATTTCCAAATCATTCCGCTTGTATCCGTTTGCCAACTCCGCCACTTCCCGTGAGGTCAATGTGCGCTGGTAGATTCGCAGTTCATCGATTGCCCCCAAGAAAGGAGTTTCATTGCCTTGGTTTCTCTTTCCGAGAAAACGATGACCCTTGGCTTTCAGGAATGGCGTATGTTTGTTGTCGATCAAACTGAGTTGCTGGCCGTTCAGGTATAGCGTATCCGTATTCGCTACGTGGCTGCGTTTATAGCAAAAATGGTGCCATTCATTGACCGAAAGAACTTTGGTCGTCGTGGCGACAGTCAAGCCTGGCATGAATACGACAATATTGCCCTCGTCATTGTGATTGATGTTGATGTGAAGCGTGTTCGGTTCATCCCCTGAACTGAAAAGGGTTTGGGTTTTGCTGAGATCCGAAGTCTTGAGCCAGAAGGAGATGGTGAAGTCGTTTTCCAGATTGATTTTATCGAGATCGAGCCAGCTTTTCTTCCCATCAAAAGCCAATCCCGAGTTGAACCTTCCAGGGGTTTCTCGAAGCGTGTCATTCATTTTGAGGGGATGATGTTTTCCGGAATTGTCCGGGATCACGCCTGCTTCGATTCGGTCGAAGTTCCAGCAACCGACCAGAATGTCGTCTCCCGCGCTGGATGGCTGTGCCCAAAGCTCCGGCAAGCTAAGCGCTGCGGCGAAAAGGAATGATAAAAGTTTTTTCATGGTTTTGGCAGGGGGGCGTTTAAAATTGAGATTGCATGGAGCACTATAGCGCAGATACGCCTGAAAAACTTGCTGAAAAATGTCAAATTTGTTCGGATTCGTGGCGTTTTCGCTTATGCCGGCGCCTGCCGATTTGGATCGACGCAACTGCGAATGGCAAAGTATGGTTCGATTCCATGAAGCTTGCCAATCCCAAAGGGATCTCGGCCGGATTTGCCATTCTTGAGCCCCTGGCATCGGTGCCGGAGTTGGTCAAGGTTGGCGAACAATGGGCGGTTCCCGAATTTATAACCGGGATCCATGCCCATTCGGAATGGGAATTTCATCTGCAACTTGATGGTGAATGCGTATGGTCGGGACGCGATTTGGGGCATGCGTATCAAATGAACGCGTTCAACCTGATCGGTTTGGCGCCCGGTCTCAAACATCGCATGGGGAGTTTTCGGTCGCGACAGCACTTTTTTTTCACAGGGATTGATCTCTATTCGGTTTTCAAGCGATATCCGATGCTTCAATCTTTTTGGGCGGGGCGGCAAGTCGTTTTCATCCTGGGAGCGGAGGAGGTTGTGGCGCCTTTTCAGAATCTGGTCTATGAAGTTTTTCAAGAGCACAGCTTGCGTTCGATCGGGCTTCGGATGGCGGTCGATGCGCTTATCCTTAGGATTACACGACTTTTAACCCAGAAGGAGCCAAAGAAGATCCTGACTCATTGGCATCCGGCGGTCGTCCATGCCAAGCATCAACTTGAGAATCGCCCTTCCGTTCAATGGACCATCCATAAATTGGCGAAACAGTGTGGTTTGTCGCCGACGCATCTTTCAAAACAGTTCTTAAAAAACGTGGGGGTTTCGCCTCACCATTATCATCTCATTTGCAGGGTGAAACGGGCCAAGGAATTGCTGCGGCAAACCAATTCGCCGATCACTTCGATTGCGCTGGAATTGGGATTTTCTTCCAGTCAACATTTTGCTGAAGTTTTTCATCGGCTTACAGGAACAAGTGCGCGCGGCTATCGGTGTAAATGTCGAGTTTCCGACTCGGAGTAGTTTTGCAAGAGCCTCAGCGATTTCGGAACGATTTTTTTTCAGATTGCTAACATCCGGTCTATCAAGGGGATAAGGGGGTTTGGAGCAGATTCGTTTTGGCGGGGCAGATTCTTTTTTGTTGCATTTTTTGGATTTTGCGATATCTTTTGGATATCTATGGCGAAGGATCACCAACTCCAGACGCTTTCCATCCTTGCGTTGCGTAAACGCAAGCTCTTCCTGCTCAAAAAGCTGCGGTTTTCTCCGCAACTGATCCGGGCATCGGTGGTGGAAAGGTTCACCAAGTGCGGAAAACCCAACTGCCGGTGTTTGCAGGGCCATTTGCACGGCCCCTTCTATTACCTGACCCAGTGTCTGGGGGTGGGACGGATGCGCAAATTCCTGCTCAAAACCCCGGAGTCCCAACAGCAGGCCCGCGAGGCGGTCAGGGCCTTCAATGAGTATTACGACCAATTGGAGTTGCTCTCCCAGATCAACACCGAACTCTTGGCGCGGGGTGAAAACTTGGGTGTCCCCCCCTCATGAACCCAGCATTATCACCTCAGCCATTGTCCGCATCACCATCCCGTGGCCATTTTGGCCTGCCTTCTGATCAAGGTGCTGGTGTTCAATCTTTTTGAGTTTTACGTCAAGCTCAACGGCAAACTCTGGCGGGTGGGGCGAACCACTCTCCGGGAGATCGCCCGGCAGATGGATTTGTCCATGGAACAATGGGAGCAACTGGAGCCCATCTGGAGCGGCTGAACTTTCTTTCCAGGGAGTGTTTCTCGGGAAATTGTTCTTTGACAGTGAAATGGAGTTTTTGCGGTTACCCGCCACGGGTGAGGTGTCTTCACGACAGATGGGGGGCTCAGGCTGGATCAGGGTTTGATCCGGCGGATGCCCCTAAAAAAATGATGCCGTCCCGAAAGATGGCGAAAACCGGCAACGTTCCGAAATCGCTGAAAAAACGTGCCGTTGCTTGACAATCGTCAAAAACAAGATAAATTAAACGTGTAATTGAACTATGCCATTTGATTCCCAGCCCATTCCAACCAAAAAAACGGCGCGCCTTGTCGATGTGGCAAAAGCGGCGGGGGTATCCCATCCGGTTGTTTCAGCCGTTCTTTTGAAGACACGCACCACCACGGGAGTGTCGGAAAAAACCGCCCAAAGGATTCGCAAGGTTGCCCTTCGTCTTGGATTCTGTCCCAATTATGCGGCGCAACAGCTGGCAGGTAAGTCCAGTCGGCTGATTGGAGTTCTATTTCCCGCTGTGGATTTTTCCCAGATTGCCCTTGAGCGGCTGCGTGTTATGGAACAGGAGGCTTTTCGACGTAATTACCGTTTTATGATTGGCCAGCTTTACGATCCAGAGGCTGATCTGCCGCAGTATGTGGATGATTTCGTCGCGCGTAGAGTGTCAGCTGTTTTTTCATTTGCGGCCCATTCCATAAATGACGGTTCAATATTATCCAAATTGCAGCATGTGGTTATCGGGAATGAAACCGTTTGGGCAAATCAATATTCTGTTTGTGTGGATACGGCCGATGGTTTTTTTCAGGCGGTTTGTCACTTGGTGAAACGCGGCAGGAAACGAATCGCTTTGTTGAGCGCTCATCTTCGGGGGGGGATGATTCAAAGGAAAGAAGGTTACGAAAAAGGTTTGAAAGTTTGCGGGCAGCCAATCGATTCACGACTTATTTGGGCGGGAAAAGGAGACAATAATCCCTCGAAAGAACAAATGAAGGATGCTGCCGATTTTCTGATTGATCGAGAGAAAGCCGATTCGGTGGTGGTGTCGAATGACGAATGGGCTGTGGCTTTTATGAAAGAACTCAAGCGCCGCGGCCTGCGCATTCCGCAGGATGTTTCCATTACTGGATACGACAATCTCGACATTTCCCGAGCATGCGACCCCGAACTGACCACTGTCGATCAACAAAATGAAGAGTTTTCCCGGTGCGCCCTCGACCTGCTGATCCATTTGATCGAAAAAGGCGCTTTGCCCAACCATAAAAGGCAAGCCAAAATCAAGCCGCGGCTTATTATTCGGGAAAGCACATGATGGAAAAAATTTCGAATTTATACAAATGGAAAATACAAACAGTTTTTGGATGAATGCACAAGTTTTCCATGCAAGAAGCTATGGCAAAGGCGCCAGTTCCGCGTTTACACTTACAGAGTTGCTTGTTGCCACTGGAATATTACTTATGCTTGCGGCGCTTTTTGCTCCTGCAATAACCAAGGCAAAATATACAGCAAAACAAATAAAGTGCATAAGCAATTTGAAGCAAATTCATTTGGGGTTTCAATTGTATCTCAACGATAATGATGGATTTTATCCAATCTATTACAATAATATTACAGGAAGACCATGGTGTCGCGCTTTTGATAAAATACTGCCCATTACACTGTTGCCAACAGAACTTAATCCTGTCTTTATCTGTCCATTGGATATTATCAGATCTAATGGAACGAGCTCATACGGTTATAATTTTGATGTTTTCAGCCCAAGCCCGGAAATACTGATCAACAATAATCAGCTGTCTGATCCTTCCAAGAAGTTACTATTGTGTGACAATAATAATATCAAAGAAAATGGCAGTATAGAAAGCCATTATTATCTGGTTACCAATCGTTCAAAGAATGACCCGTGGGATGGGGACTATCGGATTGGCCGCCGTCACAATAATGGCGCAAATGTCCTTTATGCTGATGGGCATGTTGATTGGCATTTAAGATCGGATATCGAGAATAGCACAACGATGTGGAAATGATGTGTCAATTCCAATTTAAAAGTTTTTTGAAAAATTGCCGAATGACTGCGGTTAGACAGGAAACTCAAAATAAAATGGACTGTCGTGAACGATTAAGAATAGCCCTCGCAAGAGAAGTTCCGGATCGAACTCCAGTGGCTGAAATTTCCTTCTGGACGGAAATCCTTTTGCTACCAATCATTGGAAATGGCTGCCTTTAAATCCATTATGCTTGGCATGAAAAGCAGAAAGTGAATCGGGAGATGTTTGAAAGATAAAAAAGGATTACTATGATAATATTATATAAAAGGTCTTCAAGGGCAGAACATTTTTTTAATTTTGAAAATAATTTTTTTTTCAAATTATGGATGATGATCGTAATTATGGCATTGTCCTCCGTGTCAAATGGATCGTCTTTGGATGGTACGCTTGTTGCATGGTGGGATTTCGATGGTGTTTGGGATGGAATGGCAACAGATGCTAGCGGACATGGCAACGATGGTATTATTTATGGTGCGACCCGTTCCGAGGGGAAAAAGGGATTCGGGCTTTGTTTTTCCGGTGAGGATTGTATTACGGTTCCAACTTCAACTTCTTTGAATATGAAGTCGGGAGACTTTACTGTCACTGCTTGGTTTAAAACCGTGGAATGCGATGTGTTTGATATTGTTCGCAAAGGCATTGATGAACCTGGCTATATGCTTTCCGTGTGGCTGAGACCTCGGTGGGGAATAAAAGATGGGAGAGTGAATCTTGATGTGTATCCACTCCAAAAATTTACAATCGGGATTGATGGGAAATGGCATCAGCTTATTTGGAGCATTGATAGAAATGCAAGAAAAGGACGGACTTTTTTTGATGGAAAGTTGCTTGGAGAGGAAGTCGATATTTCAATGATGAAGTTGGGGGTGGAGAATGGGAGTCCCCTGATGATTGGCAAAGCGTTCCATGCGCCAGCTGGTTCACGGATCAGATATTTGGATGAGATAAAAATATATAAAAAATCTATGGAAGCGGAAGATGCTAGACGAATTTTTGATGAGGATAACTGTTTTATTGGGCGGAAATACAACTGCAGGCCTCCAGTTTTTTCCGAACCTCCAATGGTTATGGCAACAGATACAACGGAATCACCTGTTGTTGATGGCAGATTGAATGATTCCGTATGGCAAACGGCCCGGGCCGTTTCAAATTTTCTGTCAACCGATTGTGGTGATTTGCAGAGTGAGAATGCAACTGTTCGGTTGTTATCTGATGGAAAGAAAATATTTTTTGGTTTTAAATGCCATGATTCACTGCTCAATAGATCCCATTGTGTTTCACACGATTTTTTTGAAAAAAAAACAGATGGTGACCGCATGGAATTTTTTCTTCAAAATATGCGTGATGATTCTAGGTATTATCATTTTGAAATATTTTCTAATGGCAAACAGCGTTGCGCCTGCTATCAAAAAAAGCCAAATTATTTCTTTTACCAGACCAATTGGGACAAAACATGGATGGGGAAGACTTTTATAGGGGATGGTTTTTGGAGCGGCGAAATTTCGATTCCTTTCAATATCTTTGGTGAAGATGTGTATCCTGGCATGTGGAAGGCAAATTTTTGCAGGGTCCGCATGATGAAGGAAAAAGCCGATGCCGAATGTAGCAGTTGGTCTTTTTCCTATGGGAGTTTTCATAATTGCAAATCCTGGGGAACAATGATTGTGGGCGGGATGGAAATGCTGAAACTTTCACTCAAAAATTTGCAGAGCCAGATCGGCCATTTGAGGATGATTCTTAATGAAAATCCTAAAAGTTTGTCACACGCCAACATTAATCATTTGGAAAAGAAATTATTATTGTTGGAGAATGAATTGAAAAATAAAAATCCGACTCTGCGTGAATGGAAATCATTGAAAAGTGAAATGGATTCTCTCGGCATGCAGTTTTTGACTCCGGCATTAGGTGAAAAAAAAGTTGTTTTATGGCGCAAAAACTTATGGGAACGTCTGGATCCGTGTGAGAGATATAATTTCAAATTGGAGCAGCTCAAAATTAAAAGAATTGAGATGGCTTGTTGTGTTAATGAAGAGCATTCTACTGCATTTTGCATTACAAATCTTTCTGCTGATACTCAACGAGTGAGAATTTCTATTCCTCGTGACATGATTGGTGAAGTTCGCGAAAACAGGATTGCAAGGGATAGAATAAAACTTCGTCGGACATTATTTGTGAAGGCTTTTAATGGTGAAATGATAGATGATGCGCTTCCTGAGCTAGATGAATCGGGGGAAATTTCGATTTCGCCATTTGAGACCGCTCAGGTTTGGCTGACTATTGGAACGGCTGATTGCATCCCTGGAATTTATTCATCCAATATTGAAATTGGGCTTTTAAATGGACAGCCAGCAACAAACGTTCCTTTGATTTTAAGGCTTTTGCCTATTGTTTTGCCCACGGAAAGCATATTGGAAGCGCCTATCTTTTTTTATTTCAATCCGCCTTATACATCACAAGATTATGTGCCGGATTTTTATGAGACAAGACATGAATATGTCGAGGACTTATTGAAGCATGGAGTGAAATGGCTGGCGTTGCCACGCAATGAATTCCGGTTGATGTGTCCTGTTGTTAATAAAGAAGGAAAGATGATTAAGCCGACGGATTATGCCGCGCTGGATTCTTTATTGAAACTTACAAACGAAAAAGAAACGAGGATAGTCATACAATGCGGTTTGGAAACATTGTTTTTTGGAAGAAACTGTGATTATCTCCGATTTCGAGATGACAAGGTTGATGCTGCCAGTGGGGTCGAACTTTTTGGCCCTTTATGGGAAAAAACAATGTCGCGATTTCTTACAGATTTGGTTTCATATATTGTCAAGCAAGGGTTTAGGAACGATAATATTTATTTTTATATTGACGATGAATTGCAGGTTCTTGCTGATGATGGGCGACGGCTGAAAGCTTTTCTGCATATGGCCAAGATCATCAAGGACACAGTTCCTGAGGCAAAAATCTACCAGATTTTTTCAATTATGGGTGAGGCGACCAAGAAGAAAGAGCTGGAGGTCGCGGAAAAGTCGCTCCGACCAGTGGTTGATGTCTGGCAGTTTTATCTTGGCAGGTTGTTTGACAAGGATGCCATGGCGTTTTTTAGACGCACAGAGAAGCCCCTTTTTGTTTATTTAGCAGAATGGAGCAAGGATTTTGGATCTAACCGCTTTTCTCCAGTTGGTTATTATCGAAGTCTTGGTTGGTATGCGGCAAAATATGACTTGCAGGGGATTCATTTTAACGCATACAATTTATGGGTCAACGATCCGTGGAATGATTTTGATGGCACATGGCCGATTGTGGATGTGTCAGTTGTTTATCCCGGACGACGCGGTCCGATTCCAACAAAAAGATGGGAGGCTTTTAGGGAAGGGCTTCAGGATTACAAATATATTTTCCTTTTAAAAAAGGCTATTGTGGATTGTGAACGAGCCGGCATTTTTCCGAAAAAAACCGCCGATGCCAAGGCAAAACTTCAATCTGTTATTGATGCTTATTTTGCGAAAGTACAACCTTCCACCTTGGTGGCAAATAAGTTAGATGAGATAGAGAATTTTAAATTAATCCTGGCCGATCAAATAATTTTGCTCACTCAAGATTTAAGACGCTGAAAAAAGGCGTTTTCTGCAAAACTTTTATTGGAGTTTATCAGAGATAAACTTGCGCAATGCCCCGTTGCGAAGGAATTCAGTATCTCATACAGCTCATTGCGCTTTTTTGAAGTCATTTTAAATTCTAATAAAATGAAGTTTTATGCATAGATGTAATTTTCAATATGATAATAAATCAAGAAATGAACAACGAAAGAGTGTGTTTCGATGTGGAAATTTGTCTTATACTAAAGCGGGATTAATTACACTGTTTGCATGGCTATTATGGGGTGATTTTTGTTTTACGTTGATGGAAACAGTTGTGCCTGCCATTCTGCCACTGAAACTGCGCAGTCTGGAATCATCCAATTGGCTGATTGGCGCCATCATGACCACTTTGCCCGGGATTTTTAACGCAACTATTTCCCCGTGGGTCAGCTTTAAGAGTGATCGTTATCGCAGCAAATGGGGGCGACGAATACCTTTTATTTTTTATAGCATGCCCTTTCTAACTGTGACACTTGTCCTTATTGGATATGGCGATATGTTAGGTGTTTGGATCCATGGACACTTTTTTAAAAATAGCATTGTGGGTCAAGCGTCAGTTGTGATCGTTGTGTTGGCTTTTTTTGCGGCATGTTTTGACTTTTTTAATATGTTTGTTGCCACGGTATACTGGTATCTTTTTAGCGATGTGGTGCCGGAAAATCTGATGTCCCGTTTCATGTCGTATTTTCGCCTTGTTGGGATGGTTTGCAGTGTGGGATTTAATTTTTTTGTATTAAAATATGCGGAGAGCCACATGCGTACAATTTACCTGGCAGCTGCATGCCTGTATTTTGCAGGGTTTGGCATCATGTGTTTTAAAGTGAGAGAGAGGGAATATCCTCCTCCCAATATAGTAGGAGAATTGAGGGGGTTTTTTTGTGACATTCGCGTCTTCATTGGAGAATGCTATTCCATTCCGTATTATTGGGATGTCTTTTTTAGCACTGTATTTAGCGCTGTGGCGGGATGCGTGGCGCCTTTTTCTATATTTTTTTTAAAATCGCTTGATTTAAGCTTGGATTGGATTGGAAAGATAAATGCCGGTTCGGGTATTTTGACTGCGGTTTGCCTGGTTTTTGTGGGAGGCGCTATTGATAAGTGGCATCCCGTGAGGGTTTATGCTTATTTTTCGCCAATCGGAGTTGCCATAGCGTTGAATTCCTGTGTTTGGTTGTTCGCTGATGGTTGTCCGTCTGCTATCTTGTTTTTTTGTTCAGTTATGGGGTGTGTGCTTTTTTCTTGTTCAAGCATTACGATGCAACAGGTTGCCGCCTTGCCACGGGCGCTTGCTCTTTTCCCACGTGACCGATTTGGTCAATTTTGCGGAGCTGAGACGCTGTTACGTTCCGTTGCTGTCATGTGCGGGGGGGTGACAGCCGGATTTTTTATTGATTTTGCTAAACATTTTTTTCATGACGGATATTATCCCTACCGTTTTATTGCGATTTGGCAGACGTTTTTTTTGTCCATCGCCTTTGTGTTCACTTGCCGAGTTTACCGGGTTTGGAGACGGCTTGGCGCGGATGAGCGGTATAAACCGCCCACGAAGTCTTTCAGCGTCCGAAAACTTCTTTTGCAAACACCGCCGGTTTTGGCGGATGGATCAGGGAGGGGGGGGGTCAATCGTCAACTGGCATGGGTGGGATTGGCCGGCTTCGCTGGCATCATAATTTACGACGCTATTTTTCTCATCTACTTCGTGTTCTTTTGCCATCATACCTGGAACACATTGGTTTTTCTTGTGCAGCTTGGTGTTGCCGTTGGCTTTATTCCGCTCTATCTATGGCTGTTGCGTTTTTTGGAGAAAAAGTAACCTGTTTGTGGTGTTTGAGTTGGCGGCCATGTTTTATGATCAACTTAGAGGGGGCGGGGCAAGAACTGCAAATATTGTCCACACTATCCAGTTTGATTAAGAAGGTCAAAAACACCTCTGATCCGAAGAAGCCTCGATGGTCGCCGAGATTAAAGAGAAAATACGGTGTTTATTCAAGGAAGCTTGCCGGTTGGATCCTTGGATTGCGTAAAAAGGAGAACTGCAGAGAGGAATTGACCGCGAAAATACGTTATCGCGTCTTGACAAATGGCCGCAACTGTGCAATTTTAATGCAAGCGCTTGCATTAACATGAATGTTACACTTGAGGACATTGCCCGCCTTGCGGGCGCCAATCCATCGACGGTTTCGCGGGTTTTAAACAGGCCGCCCCATGTTTCGATCAGCGAGAAACGCAGCCGACGGATTCTTTCGCTTGCCCGCAAGCTCAATTATCAACCCCGCCATTCCGCGAGATCCCTGGCGACCGGCAAAAGCTATTGCATTGGCGCCATACTGGGCACGATGGAAAACGACCTTTCTTCGCCCTATACGAGTCTCATCTTGGCCGGAATGATTCGCTCGCTTGCCCAAAACGGATATTTGCTTTGTTTTCTTCCCATTGCTGAGGGCAAAGTTTGCGATGAAGAGGTGTTATTGGCCATCCAGCGGGGCAAATGCGACGGTTTTTTTATCGGTTCGGGGATGATCGGCAATAAAACCCTGAAGGAACTGGCCCGGCAGAACGTTCCTGTTGTGGTTGAAGAGGACCATTTGCTTTTTGCGACATCCCATCATGTGAATGGGGTGAAGCTTGACTTTCAACCTGCTGTTGAGGAATTGGCGGGTGAACTGGTTCGCCGCGGCCATCGGCGCGTGGCCTATATGACGCCGGTTTGTCTCGATTGGAAATCGAGGAGATATTCCTGTGTTCAATCGGCATTGGCGGCGCACGGCATTCACTTTTCCGACGACGATCTGATCAAATATTGGCCGGAACGCTATGAAACGCTTTCGGAACGCCGGGAGGCGCAACAGGCGGCGGATCGGGAAATGGAGCGGATTTTGCGCTATAGCGTCATTGTGGGAGGAAACGATTTGGTGGCTTTGGGGATCGGCGATGCATTGAAAAAACGGGGAATGGAACCGGGACGGGACATCTCCTTGGTCGGATTTGACAATTTGGAAGAAAATCCGTCTTTCCCAACCAAAGAACCTTTTTTAACCACCATCGACCTCGGTTTTAAGGAAAGAGGCTGCCAGCTTGCAGAAGTTTTGGTTCAACGGATTCAACATCCCGAGGATAAACCCCAGGCCGTAACAGTGCCGGCCCGGTTGATTGTCCGGAAGAGTTTGACGAATGCTGGAAAGGCCAAGCGCTCCTCTGCCTTCACACTGGTGGAGCTTCTGATAGTCATGGCTTTGTTGAGTGTTTTGGCTGCCATGCTTCTTCCCGCGCTCCGTGGCGCTTTGGAGGTCGGCCGGCGCGCAAAATGCATTGGCCAGATGAGGCAATTGGGACAGGCCGTGGCGGCCTATGTCAACGATTACGATGGTTGGCTGCCCATGGTTCGCTCGGATGTCACCCCGCCGGGAAGCGACGCCAGCATGAAGTGGATTACGAACCAGGCTTTTCTTAGAAATCTAGGCATTCGGCTGGTTTATGAAAGCGGATGGAAATCTTCCAATATGGAACGCCTGGTTTGTCCTTCCGATAAAAGCCCCTATGTGGACACTTATTATGCTTATCAAACCAGTTACGCGTTCAATATTAATTTGGGAAATGCGACTTTCCCCTACTGGCATCGAATGGAGGAGTTTGCGAAGCCCGGGGGGCTTTGTCTGGCGTTTGAGGCGCGGGGAAAATTTTATTACGACGCTTATATGTCGGCTCCAGGGACAACCTATGGCGATAAAATTCCCTATCTGCACGGAAACGGGGCGAATGTTCTTTACTTGGACGGGCATGTCGCTTGGCATGAGAAAAAGATCCCCTATCGAATAGGGGGAGCCTATTATCCGTCGCAGGCTGCTGGGATGACTTTTTGGGAGGGACAGTAAATTACATGGATTCGCCACGGAGCCCCATGGACATCCTCAGTCCCTTTTACTCACTCGATTTCGCTTATGGCGCGCCGAGAGGCTCCGGCGAGAGCTGTCTCTGAAAAATTATAGGATGGCTGTGTCATGAATGATCAATAATGTGACTGGAATTGAGCGTGTGTTATGAAAAAAATAGGGTGCCTAGCGGTCTTTTTGTTGGTTGATTCGGTTGTGTTTGCGCAAACACACGAAAATCTCATCAAAAACCCTTCTTTTGAACAAGGATTGGGTGGATGGAAGACCTCTTTTCAACCGGGGTTTATCGAAATTTCTTCCGATCATCAGACGGCGCACGAAGGGAATGCGTCCGTTTTATTCGAGCGCAAAGGGGGCAGCCGTTGCGCAAATATTTCCACGACTGCAAGACTTGAAGCGGGGCAGACCTATTGCTTGTCGCTTTATGCCAGAAGTTTGGAAGGGGCGAATGATTCTGTGAGACGCGACGATAAAATAGTTTTAAGGTTCAAAGGCGAAAAACCCATCATTCCATGGTATCCTTTTGTCACCGAGAAAAAATGGAAACGCTATGAATATTATTTTATTGCCCTGAATGACACCTTGACTCTTTCCGTTTTTGTTTACGAGGGCAAGAAAGCCTGGTTCGACAATTTTCAACTTGTGAAGGCCCCTTTGCCTCCCAATGCGATTGTCCGCGGCAGGGAAGTTTTTAACTATTGGCCCCGGTATGTGTCCGAGGATCGTCCCTTTGAGGCGGATGCCAATGCGAAGAGAATGGGGATGCTGGCCTATCTTCGCAATCCGCAGGATGTTTATCCATGCAGCATTCCGCAAATGAGTGAGATCTCCCATGATATGGATGTGTTTTCAACCCCGGGTGAGCAGGAACCGGCTTGTTTCTCATTTTATGCGCTAAAAGATCTGGAGAAAATTTCTGTTGAACTGAGTGATTTGGTCGGGATAGGCGGTAAAACAATATCCAAAAATTGCATGGATGCCCGTTTTGTCAAATGCTGGCCGCAAAGGATCAGTCATTGCGCCCATACGTATTCCATCATACCGGAACTACTGGAGAAAAGGCCTCACATCGATGTGCCACGGGGAAACAGCCAGTCTGTTTTTTTGACGATTGACGTGCCGCCCGAGTCGGCGGCGGGTGATTATGTCGCAACGATTCGGCTGGCTTGCGCCGGCGCGTCGTCATTGCAAATGAATCTGCGGTTGCGCGTCCTTCCATTTCGTCTGGAAGAGCCAAAGGATATTTTCTGGCAGCTTTATGGCGCCGACACGGTGGATCCTTTATCTTATGAAAAAGTTTTATTGGATGCTAAAAAACACGGAATCAATTGTGTGCAAAAAGGGCTTGTTCGCTTCAAACCGTCTGGGTTTGTTTTGGACTGGTCTGACGACAATAAAAGGATTGTCGGTTTTCATGATGATTTGCTTGAAAAATTTGAGCTGGCGCGAAAAAAGGTTGGAATAAAAGGACCTCTTATTTTGTGCGAGTCAGGATACTCTTTTGCGCTCGCCATCGCCGAACACTTGAAATTGAAACTGACAAAGTCTCCCAATCCCAATGAAACCGCCTGGCCGGGGGAGGAGATGGACCAGCCATGGTTTAAGCAGCTGTACAAGGATGCGCTTGTGGAATTGAAAAAATTCATGAAAAAAATCGGCAATGAGGATTGGTATTTTGAGGGGGTTGATGAACCTGTGGCGTTCGCGTTTGAAGGCCGGTTTCGTCTTGGACTGTATGGAATGATTCTGGCCAAAGAGGTTGGGCTGAAGACACATGGCCTTTGCAATACTTACGATCCTTCCTGGCCATACAACAGGCTCATTGGCTCTCAATTGGATCACATGGTTTTCAATCGGAGTTTTGGGTTGAATCATAAAATGAATCAAAAATGTCTCCAGGTGGCTGCCGAATGCAAAAGCCAGCCTTGGTTTTATGGAAGCGGATCTTATACGGGACAGGAGGGAGGATTGATGCCCAATCGATGGTATAGTGGTTTTCTTTTCTGGAAAACCAAAGCCAAAGGGCATGGGATTTGGATTTATAACTTTTCACACGGCGATCCCTTTGATGATTTTGACAGTTCATATGCAGAGCCCAAGGACTCTAATTTGATCTACCCGGATAAAGAGCATCCGGGTGAATTTATCTCCACCCTGCAATGGGAAGGAGTCCGGGAAGGCGTCAAGGATTACAAGTATTTGCATACCCTTGAAGGCATGCTTCGCAAATCCAAGCAATCCCGTGATTCAAAGGTTGCCGCGCGCGCAGGGGAAATAGAAGCACAACTCAACCGTTTGATTTCCGAGGTTCCCTGGCTTGAGGAATATTATGAGAAAGATTTCAACAATCAAAAGGCCGGCGCTCTAAGACGACAGATGGCTGAATGGATGATGGAATTGAAGGATAAAAAGTGACGGCGTTTGGATTGCCTTTGGTTATGAGTCGAGAAATCAGGAGGATGCCGATGAAAGTTATGACGGGCAAATGGATGATTGTTTCGGTGGGTTTGGCTTTATTGTTGAATTTCCGTCTTTTGGCGGAACCGCCGTTGCGTGGCGTGATTTTCAATGATGCCAATGAGAATGGCGCGCAAGATCCGGGAGAGGAGGGGATTGAAGGGGTGGGCGTGAGTGACGGTTTGGGATTGACCGTGTCAGGCGTCGGCGGAAAATATGAGTTGGCTTCCACAAAGCGGATGCCCTTTCTTTTTGTCTGTGTGCCAACGGATTTTCGTCCGACAAAAGCCTGGTATTACGATTTGAGGCGCCAGCGCACGGGTGATTTCTCTTTTGGCTTGGTCAAACGCCCCCAGGCGCGGGAGTTTTTTGCAGCGCATTTTGCGGATATGCATGTGACGGCGGATCCGCGAGAGGGGAGATTGATTTTGGATGCATTTGCCAGACAGGTGGATGCGCTCAATGCTTCGCGCGAGAAACCTTCTTTGATATTGGTTCTAGGCGATCAAGCCAATTCGCCAAGCGCCATCAAAGTCCATTGGCCGGCTTATTTGGCGAATTATAAGGGCGGCATCCCCATGTTTTTTTGCGCGGGAAACCATGAAATGCAGAACGGCGACAAAAATCCCTATTGGGATTGTTTTGGCCCCAGTTATTACGCATTTGCATGGGCGGGATTCCATTTCATTGTCTTGGATCCGCACGACACCCATATTCCTTTAAAAAATGCACACAATGAAAAATTTCATGTTCGTCTTGACGACGACCAACTGGAATGGCTGAAAAAATACCTGAAGCAGGTGGTCGGGAATCAACCGGTTTTGATTTGCGGTCATGAACCGGACTTCATTCGGGCCTTGAAACCGGTGTTTGAAGGGGTTCATGTGGTGGCGACTTTGCATGGCCACCTCCATCGCCGCAAGACACTGGCCTCCAGCGAAAACGCCGGCTTTTGCGGTTATGTTGCCTCATCCGTCAAGGAATCCCGCGACCTGGAGGTTGTGGAGGAAGTTTTTAGCTGGCCCGGGTACAACCTTTATTGTTTTGCCAATGGAAAGCTGGAACGTTGGTTTTGGCGATATTACGATAGGAAATATCAGGCGGCGATTTTGAAGGTTGGCCCGTTGTCTCCCTGCGGCCAGCCGCCCATCACCTATACCCTTCCAGTAAAAAACAAGACCCTGTTGGAAATTGGAGTTTACCCGAAAAAAAACGGGATCGCCCTTTGGCGGATTGATAAAGGCGAGTGGAGGGAATGCGAGCCGGTGCGAGAGGAAATGCTGATGGATGTTTACAGGGCTGAGATCGATCCATCCCAGATGGAGATGGGGTTGCATACGTTGTGCGCAGGTTTAAGATTGAACGGTAATCAAGTGGTTGACGGCGATCCCATCCCTGTCATGTTTGGAGACAAGCCGATTGCCGCAAACGAAGCCCAAGGCCTCTTATCGGCGCTTCGTATTCCTGCGATAAAAATATCCGTCGGCGAAATGTCTGCGGAAGTTTTTCGCAGCGGCCGGGGGGCGCTCAAGAATATCCAGCGGAACAATAAAGGGCTCGTCAAGAGTTTGGGGGTGTATGTTGGAGGATGGGTCAAGTGCCGTGAAATCAAGAAATTTGACGTGGGCGATTTTGATCGTGGAAAGCGGGTCTTTTGTGATTTTGAGGCCGTGCGCCATGGCCAAACCATAAACGGAAAGATGGTCGTCGACGTGGAGAAGAATAAAATTCACGTTTGGGGGGAACAAAATGGCGGCACAACGATTGTCGAGCATACCGTGGATTTTTCTCGAAAGGGAAATCGCGATGATGATTTTGAGTTTCATGACGGATCGGTAACTCTCAATAGCTTGGAATATGGAAGACTCAAGGTAGGGGTCATGAAGGGCCGCCTCAGGAAAAAGATGCATAAAGATGGGCTTTGCTACCGCTTGAGTGTTTGTAATGAAAAAAGCGGGAAATCGGAAATCGAATACGAGATTTTGTTTGAATGAATCAGGCCATCTTGCGCATCAAAAGCCTCTTTGGTCGAAAAACGAACTTTACTTCTTAAGCGCTGATTTTGTGAGTTCATCGTTGACTTTTTTTCATTTCTCGTTTAATCTCTTGGGAGAAGATACGGGAAATAATGAAAACGCAATTTACTCTTCAGAGTGCGGATCCTTCGGATGTGCAGATTGAGAGGTTTTTGCGCGCCCAGATTGAGAATGGGGAGTTGAAGGTTGGGGATCGGTTGCCCAACACGGGGGATTTGGTCAGGGAGTGGCGGGTGGGGTTTAACACGG
The DNA here is from genome assembly GCA_028687435.1 of Verrucomicrobiia bacterium. Lineage (GTDB taxonomy): Bacteria > Verrucomicrobiota > Verrucomicrobiia > JABWAM01 > JABWAM01 > JAQUAF01. The sequence goes on from JAQUAF010000003.1 coordinate 145,022, forward strand.
TCAACAAGGTGATGCGGCGGTTGGTTTCCGAAGGGTTGTTGTCCCGTAATCGCAAAAGGGGGACGTATGTGAATTCCGTTCAGAAACAGGTGTTGATTGCGGTTTTGGTCGCGCCCGGTTTGACGGATGAGACGGCTCATTTTTATCGCGCTTTGCTTCGGGCGATCCGATTGCGGGGGCGGGAACGGCGTTGGTTGTGCCGCGCCTACGATGGGTTGAACGAGTTCAGGGCGGTTTCGGGGTTCGATCATCAGGCGGCCTGCCAGTATTTGCGCGGTGATTTGCGCCATTATGCGTTCAAGGGATTCGTTGATCTTCACAGCGGCTGGGTGCGGGTTGCGGAGACGCATGAGAATGTTCCGGTTGCCCGCTTGGGACCGACCCTGGCCGGGGCGCCGTACGAGGTGATTTTGGATTTTCACCGTTTTGGAAAAGAATCGTTGAGGTTTTTGGCGGGGAAAGGGTTGAGAAAAATTGCCTATATTCGGTTTGGCGATCCGGATTTCGACGACACGATGGATCTTGAGGGGATTCGCGATGAGGGGCGTCTTTTGGAATTGCCGGAGGTGGAAATTCACCAGAACCGATATCCTCTTTCCCGGCGCGAAACTTTGGAGCGGCAGGCTGCGGAACAGACGGAAAAACTTTTGTCCGTCTGGCGGCAACGAAAGGAATGGCCGGATGCGCTGCTGGTGTCCGATGACATTGCCGCCCGCGGCGTCACTGGCGCGTTGCTCAACTCGGGCGGGGAGGAAGTCCGTCGTCTGACGGTGATGGTGAAAACCAACGAGGGGATCGATCATTTTTACGGGATGCCGGTGGTCCGCTATGATTTTTCCGTGCAAGCCGTGGCCGATGCCTTGCTGGATGTTTTGAATGCGCGCATCCAGGGGGAGACGCCGCCTCCTTTGCCGGTGAAAATTGGCGGCGCGATTGTCGCGCCCCCACAGTGAAAGGATGGGGTTTTCCCGTGTTAACCGCAGAGAACCGTGAACCTTGAACCTTACCCCTTAAACCTCCATCGCGCTCCGGCGCGCTTAATTTGGTTATGAAATTAACCCGACACGCCAGCAATCCGATCCTTCGTCCCGAACCCCGGAATCCTTGGGAGAATTTTGCGGTATGCAACCCGGGGGTATGGTTTGAGAACGGTGTTTTCAGCATGCTTTACCGGGCTGCCGGCGATGATCCCGCTCATCGCATTTATTTCGGTCTGGCCTCCAGCCGTGATGGGGTGCGGTTCGAGCGGGTGTCGGACCAGCCGGCTGTATCGCCGAGCGTTGACGGGCCGGATGCCGGTTGCGTGGAGGATCCGCGCATTGTGAAGTTTGGGACCCGTTTTTACATCACCTATGCCTACCGCCCGTTTCCCCCCGGACGTTACTGGCTGAATCCCGGGGGATTGGCGGACATGCCGAAGGGGCCCGCCGGCGCTCCGCGTTTGGTCAAGGAGAACCTGACCAACAGCGGTGTGCTCATGTCGGACGATTTGCGGCATTTCCACCGGCTGGGACGCCTGACGGAACCCAACTCGGACAATCGCGATGTGGTGTTTTTTCCGGAGAAAGTGAATGGGAGGCATGTTCTTTTGCATCGGAAAAAGGAATTGCCGGGAACCCAATATCCGGCCATCTGGATTTCCTTTCTGGACGACTTGATGGAGTACAACGACGGAGTTTTGCTGGCGAAGAACGCCTTCTGGTGGGAGACCAAACTGGGCGCCGGATGCCCGCCGTTGCGGACGGATGCCGGATGGCTGATGATTTACCATGGGGTGTGCGCCAGGGGAGTTTATCGCGCCGGGGCCATGCTGCTGGATTTGGACGATCCCCGGAAGATCATTGGCCGGACGCCGGAACCGATTCTTGAGCCTGAATGCGAGTTTGAGCGCAGCGGAATCTGGTCGGATTGCGTTTTTCCGACCGGGAATGTGATTGTGGACGGCATCCTGCATGTTTACTATGGCGCGGGCGACAAGTGCATCTGCCTGGCCACGTGCAGGCTGGATGATCTGCTTGACGATCTGCTGGGGCGGGGGAAGACCGCTTGAACCTTGTTGAAACCTGGCCGCAATGGAGAAACGAAAGCATAGAACTGCAATGAAACTTGGGAGCCGCGCAAAAATTACTTCACATTCTGCTGGAGGGGATTTTGCTGGATGGCAAGGCGCGAGCGACGAGCATACCCTTCATGGGTCTGTAAGTCGCGAGCAACGCAGCCAGCCGGCAAAATCCCCCCAGCCCGCAGGGGCGCGGCAGCGTGCAGGCATCTGCGGCGTTGCTTGTCAGTCGAAGATCCACAAGGGATATTCTCCTTTCTCGCGCCTGGCATCTGCCTGCACGGTGCCTTTGCCAGAATGTGAATTAATTTTTGCGCGGCTCCTTAAGGGCGTGTTTGTTTCGGGGAAAACAGCTTTCACACTTGTGGAGTTGTTGGTTGTGATAGTGATTTTATCCCTGTTGGCCGCCTTGCTGGCTCCGGCGCTTAAAAGCGCCCGTGGGCAAGCAAGGTCCATTCAATGCATGAACAATTTGCGGCAACTTCATTTGTGTGCGGAAAACTATGCTCAGGATAACCAAGGCATGATTCTCCTCCACCGTTCGAATGCCGGCAATGGGGGGTATTGGTATGAGTTTTACAAGACGCTGAATTATCTTCCCACATACAACATTGCGTTTTGTCCGACCCAATCTCCCTCAACATTCAAACGCTATAAAACCTATGGCGTCAATTTCAGCTGGACTGCATCGGAATGCCGCCTTTTTATTGGCGACGATCAGTTGCTTGACCAAGCCAAGGTTTCCAGCCTGGCGGATTTTCCTCTTTTTGGCGACACCGTTTTTACCCCGCCGACATGGCCTGACCAGATGTGGATGTTTTATCCCACTGTCACCGGCATTGGAGGGGGAGTGCATCTTCGACACAATGAAAACGCCAATATGGTGTTTGTCGATGGGCATGTTGAATCATGCGGACGTCAGCGGTTGAAGAATGTGGGGATTTCCGAGGCTGTCGGAAAAAATGGCGCCGTCATCACTCTGCCGTGATGGTCAGTTCCAACTTTTGATTTTATGAAAATTTATCAGGCTGTTTTTTGGGTGTTCATTTTTTTTGTCACGCAGAATAGGGCTCAAAACATGCAGGAAGACCTGGGGCATCCTTCCAACACAAAACCGGCGCCGATTTCCGACGGACTCTCATGGCTCCATCGCTGTCTTAATGTTGTTGGCCGTTATGGAGATCTGGAAACCATGAGAAAGGATCTCCTGCCGGATTTCATCGATATGGGACCCTATATGCAGTGGGGCTTTGGCGGGTATGCCCGCGACCATGGCATCCATATGTGCGCGGATTCCCGCTATGAATACCAGGAAATTGTGTATGCGCTGGACAAGGAGGATGCCCTGAATTTTTTCAAGGAAAACGGACTGGCTCGGGGAATTGACGGCCGGTTGGTGATGCAAACCGATGAGGGATTCAGCAGCTACTATTCCACCCATTGCGCTCCCAAATGGCATGAAATGGTCAAACAGGGAATGATTCGCATGGTTTCTTTTGGGGATGGGCTGGAACAGGACAATATCGGATGTCCGTTGAACAAGAATTATGGGCCTGTTTATTCAGATTGGGACAACGAACAGTTCAAACGATGGTTGCAACGGCGTTTCTCTGATGCGTCTGGGCGGTTTCAGATTGACGATTGGAAGGCGTTCCATATCCGCAACCATATCGAAAAGGTGCGAAAAACGAACGCGAACGAAGGATTGGTCCAAGATCCCCTCATCCACGAGTTTATCCGTTTTCAATATCTCGCAAATATTTGGGCATGGGCGGATATCGTCCGGGCTTCGAAAGAAGAGGCGCGGAAGCGCCATTTGCCTGAACCCGCAGTCTATGGCAATCAATATGGCGCAAGCGGATTTTCCCCTTTTGCGCTGCTTCTTTCCAGAGTGAGCGACATGGTCTGGCAGGAACGCGCCACTTATATTTCAAGCCCTTTTGCCAAAGGGGGAGGCAACTACATTGCGCATGGCGCCCTGGCTTTTAAAACCGCATGGGCTGCCGGAGGACGAAAACGGCCGGTCTGGATCTGGGGGCCGCCGCCTTTCCCAAAATTGGAAAACACCCACGTTTTTGAAATTGCGGAAGCCCTGGCCTTCGGCGCGGTGGTTTCGCAAAATCCCCATGGGTTGGGAGTTCCGGAAGGTTATCAAGCGGCAAAAAAAATGAACGCCTTTGCAAACCGGTGTCCCGCATTGTTTATGCGCCGGCAACCATATTCCAACATCGGCCTCGTCTATTCGCTGCCCACCCACCTGTGGCGGAGATTTTCGGCGCTGACCTGTTTTAAACAGGAATTTGATGCTTTTGTTGTCACCGGACGTTTGCTGGAAGACGGCCATTTCCCTTACGACGTTGTCATGTTTGGCCATCCCGAGTTCTGGGACGACACCGATGAACTTGGCATGCTGGATAAGTATAAAATTCTCATTTTGCCGGAAATCGACTGCGTCTCGGAACGTCAGTTTCAGGCCCTTCAACGTTTCGTTGATCGTGGGGGAATCCTGCTGGTCAGCGGCCGGTTTGCGGAAAGAAACGAGGAGATGCTGTCCCTTGAAAAGACAGACCGTTTTGAATGGATCAAAAATCACGCAACATGGTTGGATGCCAGGGCGTTGTCCGCCTGTCTGGCGGCGGATCGAAAAAATCCTCCTGCGGAAGCCCGTAAAATTCTCAATGCCCAAATCAGCAAGGCATGGGAATCCCACTGTCTCATGAAATCGGAGGCGCCATCCACTTTGTGGATCAGTCCGTGGTTTCATTCCGCCCCCGGGTTGATGAGCGTTCATTTGGTTAATTGGGATGTCGATATCAAGGAGGGTTCATTGCGTCCGGCCAGGGAGATCGTTTTGTCGCTGCAACTGCCGCCGGAGATGAGGGATGTCGAGCAGGCGCAAGTATTTGATGTCAACACCCCTGATCCAAAACCCGTTTCTTTCAGGGTTGCGAATGGACGAATCCATTTGAGCCTTTCGCAAGTGGATCAGTACTCGGTGATCGTGATGGGCAAGACTGGCGCATGGACGGCCGCCAACGCTTTTGCAAAGGCCGAACGTCTGGCGGACCGGGTTCATGTCGCCACTGGCGGACAAGCCGCGGAATTGAAAGACTGCAAAAAATCCGGGCGGATTATTGAGCATTACCTGCAAAAAGGCCGCGTCTTGAAAGCCCGGCTGGAAGCTGAAAAATGCATGGCCCTCTTGGCCGCCCGGTTGGATGCCGCCATTTTGGAAAATTGCCGGAACAAACGGACAAAATTCACCGGGGATCTCGATGCGCTTGTCAACAACTCGGTGCGGGCGTTTGATTTCAAGGGGCCAAATCCCCCTGGATGGACTGCGGTCGAGAAACATTCAGCTTATGCCAGGGAACAAGGGTTCGGCTGGATCGGCGGCATGGCCGCAATCCAGGAATTTCAACGCGGTGGCAAAAAAGATCCCGCCGAGGAGGCTGGCATGAAATGGCTCTACGAAAGCCTGGGGCCCATTTACGGGAACATGCTTTTCAGCAAGGAACCCGCCGAATTTGCGGTCGATCTTCCCAATGGCCAATACAAAGTCACCCTCCTTGAGTGTTATCATCATCCGAGAGCCTGCGATGTTGTGGCAAACCAGGTGGAAATGGATGGACGGGTTCAGCTTTTCGGACGGCCTTGTCCCCCGGGACAGCCCCGCTGCCGCAGTTTTCCGGCCAAGGTTGAAAATGGACAGCTTCGTCTGCGTCTGGGGATTGATGCGGTGGGCGCCTGTTATGGGGGAAGAAAAGCCACCTTTTCATGGTTTTTGAGCGGATTGATCATCCAAAAAGCCGGATTGGATGAATGCAAGGATTCACCTTTGATGAAAGGAAGCATCCATCAGTGGTCCGTCATTGGTCCTTTTAAGGATTCCGCGTGCGAATCCTTGTATGTTTCATCAACGGAAGAGGAACAATTGGTCAAAAACGATCAGTGGCCGAAAAATCAGTCAACCGCCTCTCTGCCTGTCTGGCGGCAGATTGATGATTCCCGCGCGGACGGCTTCAGTGTTGTGTCTTTCTCCAAAATATTTGGTTCGGATGAGGAATCCTTTGCTTACGCAAAAACCTATATCGAATCCCTCCAGAATCAGCAGGCTCTTTTGCACATTGGCACAACCGGCCTGGCCAAAGTCTGGATAAACGGGCAACTGGTTCTATTGGACGAAATGAACAATGGCCTTGCCGAAAATGAATATGTCGTTCCCATTAAACTGAACAAAGGCAGGAACCGGTTGGTGGCAAAGGTGTGCAATAACTGGCATCAGGCTTGGGCATTGACCGCCGCATTGACTGATCCCGACAACAAGGAGTTGATCGGCGTTGGCATTTCAACAAATCAACAGGAACATTGATTTTGCGTTGTGACAACCATTTTCATGAAAAAACGCAAGACGATCGCGGATTTTGAGAGGAAATAATGTTCATCAATAAAAAGCCTTTTTTTAAAAACCGGGGTGTGCACTTGGATTTCAAGGGATTGCCCCCCAGGTTTGACCGTCTTTTGAAAATAGTGGATTTATGCGCTGAGTTGAGGGTCACCCACCTTTTGCTGGAAGTCGAGGACATGTTTCCATGGCAAAAATATCCCATGCTGAAAAGGGATGATTCCTACACTTTGGAGCAAATGCGTGAATTTGGCGGGAGATGCCAGGAGAACAAGATCACTTTGGTTCCGTTGATTCAGTCCTTCGGACACATGGAGAACCTTCTCCTGCGAAAACCATTTGTCAAATATCGCGAACATCGGGATGACCCTCGTGCGGTTTGTCCGTTGAAAGATGGCGTGCGCGACATTATCAAGCGCATGATTGACGAAGTGGCCGGTGTTTTTCCCGGTATCAAGCATTTTCATTTGGGCGGTGATGAAGCCGCCAATTTTGGTCAATGTCCCTCGTGTAAAAGATATGTTCGCCGGCATGGGGCAGCCTCTCTTTACCTGAAACAGACCATCCCGCTTCTTGACTATCTGGAAAATCAATGCGGCATCCGGCCGATTCTTTGGCATGACATGATGATTTCCTGGAAACAAAGTGAACTCGCGTTTTTAGCCAGGAAAGCCGATCTGATGTTGTGGATTTATGACCAGAAGACTTGGGTTCAGAACGAGTGGAACCGCGATGTTCCAACCGGCGAAATGATATCCAGGTTTGTTAAATCGGGCATGACTTTGTGGGGCGCCGGCGCTTATCGTTGTGGTGGGGAAGGCATCGTGCCGACCTTTTTAAAAGGGCTGAAAATATCAAGACATGGTGTCAACAATCGCGGAAAATCCCCCTGCGGGGATTTTTCATCACCGGATGGGCAAGGGGGAATTTTTTGCGAGTGCCTTATGGGCCGTTTGAAAACGCGGTTCAGTCGTTGTGTTTATGTTCGAAAATCATGTGGGATGCCGATTGCAGATTTGAAAAGGATTCTGAAGAGGCGGGAAAAGTTGCCGGCAAATTTTTGGGAGCAGGATTTTTATCCTCCATGGCGAAACTGGATGACTTGTTGAAAAAGCACCATGAAGCCTGTGAAACGATCAATCAGGACCGCGGCTTCAGGGAGGGCGGGAGAGGGAATGTCAACGAGTTGACCCGTGCGTTAAAGGTTTATGGGGAAGGAATTGCCGGGTTCGGAAAAATTGCAGGAAAACTGCGCAAAGACCTGGGGAATTGTGTGTTTGATCATGACTTGAAAAGCTGGCTGTGCGCATATGAGAAAATGACATTTGAAAAATTTGAAGGGATGGCAGTGAGATTGAAAAGACATTTCCAGAGGCAGAAGGAGGCATGTTCGCGTTCATGAAAATTTCATTGAGTCAGGGAATGTGATTGTGGACGGCATCCTGCATGTTTACTATGGCGCGGGCGACAAGTGCATCTGCCTGGCTACGTGCTGGCTGGATGATCTGCTTGACGATCTGCTGGGGCGGGGGAAGACCGCTTGAACTTTTGCTGAAAGCTCGATAATCATGAAAAAACGAATGTGTGGCGCTGTAACGAGGCAGGAGAAACTGTTTTTCTCGAGTGAAGCGACAGCATTTACGCTGATAGAGCTTTTAGTCGTGGTGGTAATTTTCTCAATTTTAGCCGCCTTGCTTTCGCCCGCGCTGAAAAATGCCCGTGAAATGGGGCGGCGAACCTCATGCATGAACAATCTGCGGAATTGCGGATTGGCCCTGCAAATGTATGCGGGAGACAATAATGGAAGGATTTTGAACTATGTTTGGGATGGAACCACCGAATCCACGTGGTGGCTGGCATTATATAGAGCCAATTATATGACCAAACGGGATGTTTATCTTTGCCCCTACTTCCCGCCGAACAAGTATTCAGGGAATCAATATCGGACCTATGGCATCAGGTGCGGAACCACGGCGATTCCGGCTGATTATCTCGATCGGACGGAATCTGGATCTCTTTGCTGGGAATACACGTGTCTGGACAGGATTTGCAGCCCCGGGGAATATATTTGTTTGGCGGACACCGTGGGCATTGTCGCAGGGGCATGTTACCAAAATCAATCGCACGAGTTTAAATTCAAGCCGATTGTTGGCGCCTTGCATCTCAGGCATCTCGGAGCGGTCAATTGCTGGTTTGCGGACGGTCATGTCAAAGCTTGTGTGGAGCAGGAGATCAAGGATTTGGTTTTGAGGGAAATGCCTGCCAATACGATCATCACTGTTGCGCGCGGAGATGGGACAACGGCGCAGATTAATCCTTGATGCCGATGTTCCCATGGAGCTTTGGAGTGTTCCCAAAACACTGCCGCAAAGACGAACGGATTTCGCCCCAATCGGCCTTTTAAGGAGAGTTTTATGATAAAACAGATTAGCGTTATTGCCATTTTGTTGGTTGGAGTCGGCTTGTTGAATGGGCAGGGTTCTCAACCCGGTTCGGATGCAGCCATGGAATGGGTGCAAAAGGAATCACCGGGACGGTGCCAGGTCAAATTGGGAGGAAAAGCGCTTGGTCCCGATTCGCACGCCATTATGATTTCGGAGGATGAGAGCCTGACGGAACGATATGCGGCGAAGGAGTTGCAAACCTATTTGGAGTTGGTGACCGGATGCCGCCTGCCCATTCTGAGAGATTCCGAGGCGGTTGCGGACAGACGTTCTTTCTTGGTGGTGGGGAAAAGCCGGTTGCTGGATGAGTGGAAGATCAATGTTGATTGGAAACGATTGGGTAAAGAGGGGATATTCATCAAAACACACGGGCCGCATTTGATTCTTGCCGGTGGACAGAGGGGGGCGCTTTATGCCTGTTACACTTTTTTGGAGGATTATCTCGGGGTGCACTGGCTTTCCACGGATTGCACGGTTTTTCCAAGGATGGGGATGTTTGATTTGGGGGGTATCGACAAGATTCATGTTCCGCCTCTGGAATCCCGGGAGCCGTTTTCCTTTATTGGCAAGGATGGTCATTGGGCGGCTTGCAACAAGGCGAATGGGAGCATGGCGGGGTTGTCCAGGTTGTCCGATGAACAAGGCGGAATGATCGTTTATCCCAAGGATCGGTTTGTTCATACTTTTTACCGGTTGGTTCCGCCGGAGAGATACTTTAATGAGCATCCGGAGTATTTTGCGGAAAACAATGGCAAGCGGCATCATGGCAAATCACACGCCCAGCTTTGCCTGAGCAATCCGGAGGTTGAGAAGATTGTTGTCGAGGAGGCCAAACGATGGATTCGTGAAACGCCCGGCGTGAGCATTGTGTCGATTTCTCAAAATGACGGAGGCCCCGGCTGTGAGTGCGCGAAATGCAAGGCGATTGACGATGATGAGGGGGGGGCCGCAGGTTCGCTTTTGCGTTTTGTGAATCGTGTGGCTGGGCGGATCGAAGACGAACATCCCCGTGTGGCCATTGAAACCCTGGCTTACACCTATACACGCAAGCCCCCGAAAATAACCAAACCGCGACCCAATGTGATTGTCCGGCTGTGCAGCATCGAATGTTCGTTTGCCCAGCCATTGGAGACAGGCGGGCAAAACCGGGGCTTTCGTGAGGAAGTGGAGAATTGGGGCGGGATTTGCCGCAAACTCTATGTGTGGGATTATGTGACCAATTTTCGCCATTACCAGATGCCGTTTCCCAATTTGCGGGTGCTCAAACCCAATATTCAATTTTTTATTAAAAATGGAGTGAAAGGCATTTTTGAACAGGGGTGTTCTGAAACGGCCGGGGGGGAATTCATGGAGTTGAGGTCATGGTTGTTGGCCAAGTTTCTATGGAATCCCGATGAGGACTTCAATAAGCTCCTGCAAACTTTTTTGGAGGGATATTATGGGGGCGCGGCGGCTTTCATTCGACAGTATATTGATCTGATTCACGATTCCGTGGAAAAAACCAACACTTATTTGGGAGTGTATGATCCCCCTGAAAAGGCCGCTTTTCTTACACCTGAAGTGGTGGCTCGGGCGGAGGAGCTTTTCAATCGCGCCGAGGAAGCGGTGGCGAATGAGCCTGTTCTGCTCAAACGCGTCCAGACGGCCCGACTGCCTCTCCTGTATTTTCATCTTGCGTCCGTGCCCATGTTTTACCACGAGGAGGGGGAGACCCTGGTTTCCAATGCAAAACCGGGTTATGGAGGGATGTTGGAAAAATTTGAGAGGTTTGCCCGGGCGGTCAAGGTGACGAATACTGCGGAAGGTCCAATGAACGTTGACGCATGGCTGGGGGAGAGGCGCGCCATTGGTGCCAAGTTTTCCCTTAAGCGTATTCAGAATGCCGTCCTGTCGTTGGATGTCCTGCCCGGATTTGGCGGGCGCATTTGGCGGATGAAATATCTGCCTTCAAGCAAGATGGTGATCAGGCCTGAGGGCACGCCCGACAAACGACCGATTGGCTATGGCTATGAGGAGTATTGCAACGCCAGATACCATTCTCCGGGATGGTGCGAAAAATATGAGGTCAGGGAAATCTCGGGCCGGCATTTGGTCTTGGAAACGTTTTTGCGGGAGCAGGGATTGAGGTTGACCCGGCGTTTTGAATTGGATGAAACCCGCCCGATTCTTAACATCACTTCCACACTTGTCAATCAGACCCAATCGGTGTGTCCGGTCAGTCTGCGTATCCATCCGGAGTTTGCAATCCGCGACATTCAAAAGACAACCGTGAAGATCAAACGGAAGAATGGCAGCAGACGGGAACTGCCGATGAGCGGCATTGTTGACCGGGCAAAGGATATCAAGGATGTCTGGCTTGGAGGAGAGGATCTGCCGCATGGTGAATGGTCTTTTGTTGACGCAACGGATGGGCTGGAGATGATCAATCGGTTCAATCCGGCAAAGGTGCGCCTGTGTTATGTGCTGGGTGTTGCTTCGTCGAGGATTGTCTTGGAAATGTACGCGCCCAAAGTGGAGTTGAAACCGGGGGAGAACTGGGAGTTCAAGCAGAGTTATGAAATGGTTCCCCAGACCGCAGGAAATGACAGGTAGCCTTTGGTCGCTTGCAATTGAAAATAAGATGAAGACTCCGTTGCTGTTGATCGCGATTATGAGTTTTGCTGTCAGTGGAATTTTGGCGGCGGGTGGGGATGGTGAAAATCTGATTCGCAATCCCGGGTTTGAGGAAAACAGGGAGGGGCGTCCCTCCGGCGGCTGGTTTGTTTATAACCTGGAAAAGGCGAGCCGGGTTGAGGTGGAGGCGAGGGGGATATTTCGCGCGGATGATCTTGCGCATTCCGGGGGCTTTGGTTTTACGATGATTGGCAAGACAAATTGCATGCACGGGGATTTGGGCATGGAAATTTGTTTTCATCCCGACACCACCTATCGTTATAGCGCTTGGATCAAGGTGAAGGACGTTTTTTTGTTAAAGTTTCAGGCCTTGCATTTTGATTATGGGATTGGCGGCGAGATCAGGAAAGGGTATCTCGTCAAACCAGTCCGCGTGGCCAGTCGTTTTCTCAAGGATGTCGAGGAAACTTGCGATTGGACCTATTACGAAACGACGTTCAGGACGCCCCGCGAATTGAACGCTGGCGGGATCAACGGCGCCATTCATCCCATTTGGCATTTTCAAGGGATCGGGCAGGTGTGGGTGGATGATGTTGAATTGACGATTGCCGCCGAAAAATGACCGGGATGAGTTTGAAATCAAAACGAAAATTCCAACCTGTGAACCGCATGAAAACATACTCGTCAGGCAAGTGTAATTTCTTTTTTGGATTGATGGGGTGCGCCCTTGTCTTTTCGCGTCTTGCCGTCCCGGCGGATTTGCGGGGGGCGGAGACAGAAGAAATGGACCGTTTTTCCGGCATGCTGGCGCCGGTTGACATGCCGGGGTTTGGCGGAAAAATAACGTTATTGCCCGGTGTTCCCATCGAGATGACCATTTATATCACCGCCGCGGATTCCCGGATGATCAAGGCGCCCAAGGTGGTGCTGCTGGCGCCCAAGGGGATTGAGGCGAATGATTTTGTTCCCCGAAAAAATCTCAAGGATGTGACATTTGCGGACGCGGAGCAGGGGGGCATCAAATGGGTTGTTGAGTTGAAGAATGCCGATGTGAGGGCGACCTTGACTTGTGTGGTGGCTTTCACCCTGACTCCGGCCAGGGATTTTGCCCCGGGTTCATTTGATTTGGTCTGGCGCTTGGATGACGGGGGAAAAGTGTGCTGCGAGAAAAAGGTTCCGTGCGAGGTTGTGCTCCTGCCGGAGAAAATAGACATGCCTTCCCGTTTGAAATTGTTGCCCTACAGTCTTGTTCATCGGTTGCATTCGGACGATAAACTTTTTTCCGGCAAAATCAGGCGTCTGATGAAAGATTGCGGGACAAGTGAGTTTTATGAAGGGGTGGAACAAAAGGCGTTGATAGGGGAACTTTGCGGGACGAATGGCATGGAGTGTGTTTGGGCTGTCATGAACGACACGCCGAAGGGGGCATCCTCAAAATGTTTTCCCGATTTATCAACGCCTGAAAATTGCACTCGCGACGTGGGGCAGAAACCCCATCCCCAGTCCAAGGCGATCTGTCCCATGTTGAAACTGGCGCGAGACAATGCCTATGAGGACGGTTTTTTGGATTACTGCCGCAGGATGCTGGAGGATTCCGGCGGCAAGGCCTTTTGCTGGGATTTTGAGCCGGGACGCGCCGACAGCAAGTGCTACTGTAAAAGATGCGTCAAGGCATTCTTCAAATTTGTGAAGAAACCGGCGGAAACGGCGTTTCCCGGGGAATTGGTGAAAAAGTATCCAAAGGAGTGGCTGCAATTCGAGATCTGGCGGCAGGGGCGGGTCATGGGCGCATGGGCGGCGTCCATGCGCGAGGCAACGCCGGGGTGTGTGCTGACAGCCTGCGGCCATCCTGTGGAACTGACCGAAAAGGACATGTTGCGGCGGTATGATTTGTTTTGCCACAGTGATGCGCGCACTTACGATGATGATGTCGATTTGCATATGCCGATGACCTATGTCAAGCCGTGGCGGGTCCACGGGCTGATGGAACGGACGGTTGCGATGTTGAAGAAACCGGTCATCCCCCTGGTTGGATTATGGTACTCTGATTCGCCGCCGGCATCGGTGTTGATTTTGCCGCCTGCGGAACTGGAACTGGCGGCGCTGGCGGCGGTTTCCGCCGGTTGCAAAGGGGTGGGGTTTTTCCCGGGATATGCGTTGTACAGCGATGGATTATACCTGAAAAGTTTTCTGTCGATTTCCTCAAAACTGGCGGAGTTGGAGGATTACTTTCTCGACGGAAAAGCCGATTCTTCCGTCCATGTGGCGCCCAAACCCCAATGGGTTTTTGAATCCAAGGCGGGGGCGGAAAAAATAGAAACATGGATGCCGGATTGGAAAACCCTGTTCAAAAGCCGGGCTCGGCGGCTTGAAAAAAACGGGCAGATTTCCTGGTTGCTGGATTTGATCAACTTTTCCGAGGGTGACGGTTGTTTCGTGAATATTTCCGCGCCGGCGTTGGAGCGGGGACGTTATGTCATTTATGATCCCTGTGAGAAACAATGTTTAAAACCGGCGGGGGACAGAGTCTGGTGGGAGGCGGAGGAAATCGGTCGAGGGGTCATGTTTTCTGTTCCAGCCAAGAGGGCGGTTTTCTTGAAAATCGAAAAGTTCCGTCCGGAGTTGAAATGGAGCGGGACGATTGAGGAAAAGGACATCAGGCGTCAGTGCGAAGAACTGATCAAGGCGGGTGGGGAGGCGGCGTTGAATTCCGGTGTTCGAACCGTCAAAACGCGGGATTGTGTCTGGATCAAGACTCCCGCGCAGACGGTGGCGGTCAATTATCGCGTTGGCGGGCGGGTGTGGGACTGGACGGTTCGCGCGGGGGGAAATGCCCTGGTTAATCCCCCGGAAAATATGGTCTATGGCGGCTGGGGCGGGTTGTGTTTCGATTTGTTTGCCTTTCCGGCTTCCGCCGCATGGGATGGCGAGGAGGACATGGGATATGACGTGGTGGCGGTTGGGGAGAAAGACCATACGGTCGAGGTGAAGCTGGAAAGAAGGATGGTGAAAACAGTTTTAAAGGGGTTGCGAATGAGCAAGACCTACAGGATTGCCGTGAATGCTCCTCAAATCGAATGCGCTTATGTTTTGCGAAATGACGCCGGGATTCCGTTGGAACTGGCGTTCCATTCGCATCATGCCACTGTGGCGGCTCCCGGTGAAGAAGATGGCGTCCGGATCTGGTTGCCGTCCTCGAATGGAGTGATGGAGAAGTTTGTGGGGCATGAAAACGTCGAGTTTCTTCCCTCAACCGGTTCGACGGAAAAAAAGGGGGGAGGAGTATTGAGCGAGGGATGGGTTGCTTTTTACAATCCAGCAGATCGGCGGGCGTTGGTGGCGCGGTTTGAATTGGACAAGATCGCAAAGATCCAATTGTTGGGAAACATCCAGCCCCCGCCATTGAATTGGGAATATGGACGGGTGACGCTCTTGCCTGGAGAGGTGTGGGAGACAAAAATGTCATTTACCTGTCTGGAGAAGGCGACGCGGGAGAGCCTGCCGTCAATCATTGGGGGCAAGCTGAGGCGATTTGGCGAGGGTTGAGCAATCTCAGACGGCGATCTGGAGAATTTTTGCGGCGGTTTTCCAGAAAAAGTTTTCGCGGACATCCTCCGGAATGGCGAAATAGTCCAGAACATCCAGACTGCGATTCACCCATGCATCAACCGTGGGATTGTCGGTGCCGAAAAGCAGTTTGTCCTGGAAGAGGGCGATGGCCAGGTTTTGGTCCGGATTGCTCGTGTCGGCGCCAGGGAAAGACGACAGGGCGCGTTTGATCAGTGTTCCGTGCCGTGCCGATCCGCCTCCGCCCGTGATGTCAAAGTAGAGATTAGGGGTGTGCAGCGCGAGGGTGATGGCTTCGTCCATCCAGGTGATGCCGAGATGCGCGCCAATGAAGGAGTTTTCGGGGAACATTCGCGCCATGCGGTGCAGCCGGGCTGGACGCATGTAGTCGCATAGGCTGGGACCCCGGTAGCATGGGGGATAGCTGAGGATTCCCGTGTGAAAAAGAACCGGCATGCGCAGGCGGGTTGCCTCCTCGTAAAAGGGCATATAGGCGTCGTCATCGTAAGGCTTGGCGGGCATGATGCACTTGAGACCGCGAAACCCCTTGGCGTGAAGTTCCCGAACGATGGAGGGTTGGATGGTCATGGTGGTGAAATTGAGCGCGCTAAATCCGATCAGATGGTCCGGATACTTGCGCAACAAGGGTTCGACATCGGGATTGTCGCAATAGTGATCCCAGCCGATGCCCGGCAGATAACTGATGCATTGGACGCAGGAGCGGACGGCGCCGGAGGCCTGCCATTCGGCGATTTTGGCGTGAACGTCCGTGCCTCGGCGCAGATGGGCATGGATGTTGATGACTCGGCGGGTTGGGAGAGGAGAGGAATTCATGGCTTGTGGGGATGGTGGCAAAGGAATTTATTGTGCCACGTAACGTCGTTTTGCAAGAGCCTCGTTGGATATTTGACTTTTTCAAATGAACCAGTATAGTGCTTGGTATGGTTCAAGATGGATCAATTCAGAATTGGTTGAATGTCAATTAAATTTTATGTTTATAAGCTAAAAAAATGAAAAGTCATTCCTATTCACGCAGGCTTCCCATAACGAAGACAACCGATGTGTTGGTGGTGGGAGGGGGGCCAGCGGGTTTTGCCGCAGCCATTTCCGCCAGCCGGATGGGAGCAAAGACGCTTTTGGTGGAGCGGTTCAATTGTCTGGGGGGGCGGGTACGTTGGGGTTGGTGGGGCCGTTCATGCCGGCCGAAGGGATGCAGGCGGGTATTTGCGGCGAGTTGGTGGAGCGATTGAAGAAGCTGCGAGCGGTGAAACCGAGCTGGTTCTACAAGAAGTTCTACAAAACCCCGAGTTGTTTTGACGCGGAAATCAGCAAGTGTGTCATCCAAGCCCTTTGCGAAGAGGCGGGGGTGGAAATTCTTTACAATACCGTCCTTGCCGATGTGGTGATGAAAAATGGCGGTGTATCCGGGGTGGTGGTGGCCAATAAGGGGGGATTGTCGATGATCGAAGCCAGGGTGGTGGTCGATGCCACCGGCGATGGCGATGTGGCGTTTTTCGCGGGCGCCGAATTTGAAAAAGGCAACGCAACCGGACGCTGTCAGCCGACCAATCTCATGTTCAATCTGGGGGGATTGAAGAAAACAAAATTAAGCGCCGCCCAAGTTGGGATGTTTGCGCGCCGCGTGAAGGAGGCGATTGGAAAGGGACAACTGCATTTGCCGAAGCATATGCAGAGTGAAAACATCGGTTATTGGACCCGTTTTATCGGCGAGGGAAGCACCATTCGCGAGGATGAAACGACCATCAATATTGACATGACCTCCGGCATCGACGGAACCGATCCGGAAGCCTTGAGCCGGGCCGAGGTGGAGGGGCGGCGGATCGCGTTGGAACTCCTGGAGTTCTTCCGGAAAAACGTGCCGGGCGCGCGTCATGCCTATCTGGCCAAAACCGCGTCGCTCTACGGCGTTCGCGAAACCCGCAGGATCAAGGGACAACATGATCTGACCCGCGAGGAAGTGCTTGCCGGAAGGAAATTTGAAGACGGCATTTGCAAGGCGTCGTTCAATATCGACATTCACGGGGAGAATGAAAAGAAGGCGAAGAAGGAGAAATGGGAACTGACCCGGTGCGTGCCCTTTGGCGACTGGCATGAGATTCCCTATCGCTGCCTGGTGCCGCGAAAAGTGGACCGCCTGTTGGTGGCCGGCCGCTGCATTTCCGCGGACCGTTCCGCGCAGGGCTCCCTGCGGATCCAGCCCACCTGCATGGGAACCGGCCAGGCCGCGGGCGTTGCGGCGGCCTTGGCGGTCAAACGGAACCTCAAGGTCCGGAATGTTGATGGAGCGGAAGTGAGGAGCATTCTGAGGAAGAAACTGAACGTGGATATTTAGGCAAAATCGACTTGAAATTTCCGCTTGTTATGATACGTTACAAGCAGGAACAATGAAAATCGAACTCAATCTTCAGGTGGCCGAAGCGGTTCAACATCAGATTGAACGGGCCATGCGCTTGCGAATTCAAAATGGCGAATTGGCGCCCCAGCAAAGAATTCCTTCAACCAATGAGCTTGTCCGGCAGTGGCATGTTGGGCGCGGGGCGGTCCAGCGGGCCATGGCCACCTTGGCGGATGAAGGGTGGATCGAGCGCAAGCCCATGCGCGGCACTTTTGTCAAATCCCCAACGCAACCTTCCTGCATCGGTGTGCTTTTTCGCGCCGCGCTTGCCGAAGAGAACGCGCATTTTCAACGGGCGGTTTTCCACGGGATTTCGACGGAAATCAGTAAGCTCACGGATTCCTCATGGACTTGCCGCGCTTACGATGGCTTGAGCGATTTGGATTCGTCCCAGGATTTCGCTCGCTCGCGCGCCTTTCAGCATCTGGCCAATGACCTGAAAAATTATCCCTTTGCCGGGTTCATTCAAATTCTGGGACGTTTGGCCAGTGCCAAAGTTGCCACCATGACCAAAGATTTGCCCGTGGCGCGCTTCGGTCCGCCAAGTGATCCCCTGACGGATGTGACCTTGGATTATGCGGGGTTTGGACGCGCAAGTGTTGAGAGGATGGCCGGGAGCGGGCGGCGGAAACTTGTTTACTTTCGCGCCATGGACGACATGACCAGTGGAGGTTTGGATGTTCAAGGAATTGAACAAGCGGCGCGGGAATTAAAGCTTCCGCCCGTCAGGATGATCCAATTAAGATATGAATCGCGCAGTGGCCCAATCGAACAGGCGGCTTATGAACAAATGCTGGCGGCGATCGAAGATTGGACGAAGCACGGTCTCTGTCCCCAGGGATTGATTGTGTCTGACGATGGCGTGATGCGCGGAGTGGCTATGGCCCTTGTGCGGAAGGGAATAACGGTTGAGCCCATCAATGACTCGCCGAAGACGGATTCCGCCAATCTTGCGGTCATGGCCATGACCAATGAAGGGATTAATTATTGGTACGGTATCCCTGTCTTTCGCCAGGAATTTTCACCCGGCCAGATTGCCTGTGAACTCTTGCGGGCGCTGCAAGGCAGGATTCAGAAAAAGAAACCGCCGGTTTTGCCGGTAAAGATCGCTTGTGCGCCAAGGTGAGGTGAAATGAAAATTGTTCAGGCTCGGGAGATATCTTGCCGTTTTGAGAAGAGATTTTTTTGACAGACTTAACAAAATTGAGAGAATTTTTTTATAGGACTTAAATGGTGGAGAAAATATGGAGTATTTGATCAAGAGGGCGCCCGTGTCTCCTTCCTTGGCTGGGAAATGGGAAGAGTTTGCATGGAAAGATGCCAATATTTTGACCTTGGATCAGTTTTTGGAATGCGGTAGCGACCACCGCCCGAGAGTGGAGGTCAAGTCTGTTTATACGGACAACGACATTTCGATTTTTTTCCGGGTTTTTGACAGGTTTGTGCGTTGCACGCGGACGGATTACCAGGCGCCGGTGTGCCGGGATAGTTGTGTGGAGTTTTTTGTGAAACCCAAGGCGGATCGTGGATATTTTAATTTCGAGGTCAACTGCGGGGGAACGTTGTTGCTCCAATACCGTGGAGATCCCCGATTGGGGGCGGAAGGCTCCATTAAACCCGTTCCGTGGGAGATCGCCAAGTCCGTCCAAATTTACCATTCGCAACCGAAGATCGTTTATCCGGAAATCAGGGAAAATATGGAATGGATTGTTGAGTACACGATCCCCTTTGCGCTTTTTGAGGCGTTTGTTGGACCGCCGGACAAGATTGCGGGGCAGATTTGGCTTGCCAATTTTTACAAATGCGCTGGTGATTCATCCCACCCGCATGCGGCATCATGGGCTCCCTTGCATGGTAAATTTGATTTTCATTTGCCGGAATATTTTGCGCCAATCCGGTTTGAATAGGAAAGTATTCATTGTGTTTTTTTCAAAAGCGATTTGAAATTTTCGGCTGCCATGATAGGTTACAAGTAGGAATAATTAAAATTGAACTAAATCTTCGCAAGATTCAAAAAAAGCCGACGGTCTTGTTGGCGAAGATTCTTTCGCGCCAGTATGAAAATGCCATTAAAAACACTTGATTCTCCAGAATCAAAGAGTTGTGCCAAAGCCTCCAATGACTCTATTGGGTTCGGAGGATGTGTCAAATTTCGAGCATGTAGGCTTATCAAAATGGTTGCGTGTATTTCTTTATTGCTGATGCTCGTGGCCTTTGTTTTTCCGGTGTTTTGTGCCGCCCGAGAAAAGAGCTGGCGGGTCAAGTGCTTGGGCAATTTACGACAAGTTTTCCTTGGCTCGGGCAATGTCAGTTTTGCTGATGGACACGTTGAGATAGGTGATTCCAAGCGTCTGAAGAATATCGATTTTACCGGTGGCCTGAATGAGGATGCTTCAGATATTGTCATGTATTAAAAAATAGTTTTCGAAGGCGCCCCCATGCATAATAAAAACACACTGATTATTGGAATCATTATCTCAATCCTGGCCAATGCGTTGGGAGCCGATGGGCAGATTGGCATCAATAACGCGGTCCGACTGAATTCCCCGGAAATATTCTGGCTGAAACGTCCGTTGCGCATACAGGCCGGATCCACGCAGTATCTTTATCTGCCGATTCCTGGCGGGGAAGGGTTGGACCAAGTGCGTAATTTCAAGTATATTCTCGATTTGCCAAAGGGATTTGAATTGGTCAATGATCTGCGGCTCATTGGTTTCTCCTGCTTTGGTGAAAATGGTTCTATTTATCCCACTTCAGTGAGGACCATCGATGGCGATAAAAATATCACGCGTTATGAACTGGGCATTCCCTGGATTGGATATACCGGCGTCAACCTCTGGCTTAGCAGTCCATATATCCCGGTGATATCCATCTCGGGAACAGGCGGACAGTGGCAGGATTTTCATGGCGATGTTCTTTTGCCATCCGCGTTCAACAAGGAAGCCGTCTGGGTGATGCGTTGGTCAAATCCCGAACGCGTCATCTCGTCATGCCGCGGGGTTGTGGATGTGGACGATATCGTGGTTCGCCGGAAGTCGAGTGGCCAGGTGGTGTTTGAAGAGCATTTTAATGACGCTTATTTTGGACAATTTAAAGGCGGACAAAAGAACGGGGTCAGCATGGAAAAGGAAAACGGCAATTATTTTGTGCGCATCAAAACCGGGGATGCGGAGGCAAAAATACAACAAAGCATCGTCGCCGTCGGCGCAAATGCCCCGGGACTCCAGTCCATGACACCCGGTGAAAATTATGAAGTTGCCTGCCGCGCGCGCGCCGTGATTGCCCGCACGCCGGATTATCTCAGTCGCCTACCGGTCTGGATCAAAATCAGCCGGGAGAAAAAGGCGGCTGAAATCAGCGCCCATTATGAATATGAAATGAATGGGAAGCGACATTCTGTTCCGGAGCAGAAATTATGCATCATTGCAGAGGATCATGAGGTCATGAACCCCAAATCATTGGATGTCGTGCTGTGGTTTCAGGCGGAAGATTGCATCGGACATCAACAAAACCGGGTTCAGGATTGTTTGCTTGATCTGACAAAATCTTGCGGGATCAAGACATATTTGACGGAACTCAATCTTAATCCCTGGCAGTCACCCTATTGCGGCAACGTTAATAAGATGAATTTACGCGATCCCTTGGCTGATAAAATCAAACAACGCGGCATGGCAGCCATCCCCTATCTTGCATTTCTTTATCATAATATGGGATTTGATGAGTATGTGGCAAGGCATCCTCCCGCTCCGGGGAGATTGGCGATCAATGAATATGTCAATCAGTTTGGACAAACGAACAAGGCGGCTAACCTATACAGGTCTTGCCCAACCAGATTATGCGATGAACATGACGACTATTGGCGGGGCGTTCGCGAATTCTTAAAAAAGGCGGCTCTTGTCAATAAATGGGATGGGCTCATGTGGGACTTTGAGTTGGCTAATATTTTATGTATTCCTCATAAAATGAAGGGAAAAAGTTGTTTTTGTCCGATTTGCGTGGAGGAATTCAAAAAATATACGGGCATAAAAGATATTGCCCAAGCGCCGGAAAAACCGGTTATGCTTGAGAAAGATTACCCATTGCAGGAGTTGGTGGGACCGGCGCGGGAGATTCTGTCAAATTATCCGTTGGAATGGCTGAAGTTTAAAGGAGAGCGAAACGGAAGAATATGCCAATCAATGATTGCGGCGGTCCGGGAGATCAATCCCTCTGCCAGATTTTTCCTGTATTCAGGCAGTTATCAGGCAATTCCGTCTGCGGAGGCGCCCTGGCATCACTGCGAATATTACGGGGTTTATCCCCCGGCGGCTGGCAGGCATGTGGATGTGTTTATGGATATTCACGGTCCTTTACGTGGGAAAAAACGCGGACTGGAAGAAATGACGCTGCTCCGGGAGGCGTTGAAGGCCGGCAGTGGCAGAAAAGTGAAAGTATTGAATACAGTGGGGACGCATTCGCCGTGTTATCCCCTGGCAAAAAACGATGTCATCCAGTCCGTGGCTTTGGCGGGGGCGGATGGATTCCAGATTTACAGTTGGGGTGGTAATTTTGACAGCCAGACGTGGTCGTCAATCAGGGAGGGAATTCAGATTTTGACAACCTTTGAAGATTTTTTTCTTGACGGAATCCGGTTTGATCAGATTGCCACGCTGAACAAGCCGTTGGATTACAGTGTCTGGATCAAAGGTGAAGATCGGGTGGTGTTCATATTTAACAATACGAATAAGGATGAAAAAGTGACGCTGAAGAACGATTTCCGCGTCAAATACGCTTCAAATCGTGTCACTGCGAAAAACTATGCTGGTGAGGTTTACACCGATCCGGAAATTATCAATTGCGCGGCGCCGGCCAACGATACCACGGTCATTTCTTTCAAGGCCCGGTAATCTACTCCCCATTGCCGTCCACTTATCAAAAATTAAAATCCATCATCCATCGAAATGGTCATGTGTAATTATTTATTGTCGATGCTCGTGGGTTTGTTTTGCCGCATTGATGGGAAAGACTTTTAAAAGTTTCAGAGAAAAACAGATGAAAATAAAAAAAACAGAGCTGGAAATTGGAGATTGGAAAAACGGCGTGGAATTGGTTGAAAAAATCAAGCCTGACTTGATTGGAAGCTGTGGTTTGGCGATATTATTACTGGTTGGCATTATTATGCCTCATGCAAATCTCCTGGCGCAAGAAACAAGAGGCAAGCTGGCCGGGGGGGCTGGAAGCCATGATTCCGGAGAGAAAAAATATGTTTATCTTAGCGATATTAAAGAGCAAAGCCAGCGCGGTTCTTTTGCGGAATTGGGCAAGGATGGTTTTATAAACGCGAATGCAAGTGGAAGAAGGGATTCTTTAATATTGGCTGACCGGGTTTATGCAAAAGGATTATGGATGCATTCCGTGGCGGAAACTGTCTATTTCATCAATGGGAACTATGAAAAATTTTCCGCGCTGATCGGCATTGGGGATGAGACCGGTGACGGCGGCAGCGTTGTTTTTAAGGTGGTTGCGGATGGGCGGGTGATCTACAATAGCGGCATTTTTACCCGAAAAAGAACTCCTGAAAAGATTGATTTGAATATTGCGGGAGTTGAAAAACTGGCGCTGCTTTTGGGAGATGCCGGAGATGGCATTGCGTCCGATCACGGGATTTGGGCGGACGCCGTATTGCTGGAAAAAAACGGGGATCTTCCTTTGTCTTCGGGAATGCCTGTCAAGCGCGAAAGAGTTTCCTGTGGCGATCCATATTTATACAAATTTGCTTTTCCGGTTCCTTTCAATAAATGTGATTTTGTAATTGTGAGGAAGAATTATTTGGATGAAATAGATCCCGCGCAGCTGCCGGAGGAAAAAAACATGAATTGCCGAGCCTCGATTTTTGCGACACCAGGAGAATATGAGCCGATGTCGCTTGTAATCTATGCCTTGCAGGATTTAAATTCGTTGTCGATCCATGTGGAAGATTTAAGGCGCTCCGCCTCAGCTTCGGTTATACCCGCCAAAAATATTCAAATACGGTCGGTCATCAGATGCCTTGAATATCAAACGGCCTGGCGTCCTCCTTCCTTGTCCAAGGTGGTGTCCAGATTTTTGCCTTTGTGCAAGGGTTTAAACATGAAAAGGAATCAATTCAGGGAGTTTTTTTTGATCATCAAGGTGCCTGATGAAAGTGAAGCCGGGATTTATGAGGGGGATGTGATTATCCGTGTGAAAAATGAGTTTAAAAAAGTCCGGATAGCGCTTGAAGTCTTGCCGTTTAAGTTGGCGAAATCGGATAAAACCCATGGGGTATTTCACAAGTTCTCCCTAAAGCCGGAAGACCTTGATAAAACACGGATGGAGCTGAGAGATATCAAGGAACACGGGATAAGCACCATTGGCGCCGATTTGTATTTTAATCACGGGAGCCAGGGGCGTGTCGATGATGAAGAAGTTGTAAAGGGGCTGTCACTGTTGCGGGAATTTGGCTTTGCGGGCCCAGTGCATGTGGGGGCTGGTCTTTGCAAGCTTGCCACCCAGTACGGGTATGATTTGACAGGCAAGGCAATAAATAATGCCGGGAATAAAAAACGGTTTGAAGAAGCCGCCAGGAAAACCATGGAAAAATATGCTGAAATTCAAGACAGGTTCCGGGAATTCGAAATACTGGCCTTGGATTCCGACGAAATCCTAAGAAAGGATCGATTGCCGGTGTATTTATATGCCGTTGAAACCGCAAAACAATATGATTCCAATTTGAAATGGATAAATTTTCTTCAGGTTGAGGTCGCAAACCTTTCTCTCCTTGCCAATAATTTCAAGGAGCTTCACTCGAAAATAGCTCCTTACATAGATCGCAGGGTTTACAATGGATGGCAATTGGATCAATGGCTTGGCAAGGGGCATGGTTTTGAAGAGTTGGCGGCTTTAATGAAAGCGGGAGATGAGTCTGGGTTTTATTATAATATCATCGGGCATATTCAAACGCCCAAAAGAAGGCGAATAATCGACGGATTATTCCTGTGGATGAGCCCCATGAAAAGCAGTTATACGTGGTGCTATCATCGGTATTACGGAAATCCATTTGACGAGTTTGACGGCAACGGCCACGATGCGGGCCTTGCCTTTCCTTCTGCGGACGACAATAAAACTCCGGTTCCCACAAAATGTTGGGAGGCGGTGCGGGAAGGAATTGATGACGCGCGGTATTTTCGAACTCTGGAAACGGTGATTGAAGAGGCGGGGCTTGCGGCTGAGGCAAATGCTGTCCGAAAAGAATTTGAAAAAATAAAATTGAAATATTTGAACATATTGGGAGAAGTAAAAATGGGCGGAAATGCCGACCCGTTTGATTCGCGGTATTGTCCGTGTATCTATGCAATGGACCGGAAGATTTCCAGTGATGAATTACAACAGCTAAGATATGAAATCGCGCAATATATTATCTTATTGAAAAGGGCGGGCGACAACGACGAATTGGAAAAACAAGCAAAATGATGGAAGGCGATAATATTTTCCGTCAATTTTGATCGAAAAGCGGCAAGATGATTCCGGTGAAATATCTGAAAAAGCCTTTGGTTCAATTCCTGCAAAATGGCGTGCAACTTTCTGGGCTGCCGTTCCGGCAATTTCAATTCCCGGCTTTTAAGAAATCTTTCTCTTGGAAAATTGGCCTTGTGCCATGCAAATTTTACGCTTAAATCAACCCGTTGCGTGCTTATTAAAGGAGAAAATCCCATGTGGTGCTGTTGTGAAAACATGTTGGTCTGGGAAAACTGTGCAAGGAACAATGAGCGAGGCAAACGATTTTTGATGACGCCAAATTTAATGTCGCGCCAAATCGCGCGATTTATATATATTATGATCTTGTGTCAAATGAACGTTTTTGAACACCAGGCGTGGGGCAGGGGGGGCGCCGAATCAATGGTTGATGCCGCCGGCGTTTGGGTGTTGGAAAACAAGTTGGTGGGGTTTCAAATTTCCAAGGCGCACGGCAATCTGGTTTCGGGCTGGAATCAGGTTGAGGGTGGGCAATATCTGGACAATTCTCTGGATGAATATACCCTCAAGGAAAATCCAGAGATGCCAGAACAATTTAGTGTTGAAGAAAAGGACCTGGTTGTGGAAGTCATTCGTGAGAGGCTTAAGCGTGACAGCACCCAATCGGTGAGTGTGCGGTGTGCGAACCCGGCTTTGGGTTTGGAAATAATCAAAACCTATGAACTGCGTGAAAACGGACATCATCTGGCAAAAAGGATCGCCGTTAAAAGGATTGATCCAGCGGGTGGGGGGTTATTTAAATATTCCAGCCGAGCCGCCTTCTCTCCGGGATTCAGAGCGGGCGCTTATTATCACGTGCGTAATGAACGCGATAGCGGATCGCCTTTCTATACCAAGGCTGGGGATGTTGTTAGCCGGAGAAAGATGGATGGGCAGCGGGGAATGTCCCAAATCTGCCTGGTAAATGTGACGAAGGGGTTTGGTTTCGGACATTACAAGTATCTGGTAAACAAACGGTTCGATTTAAAAACGGCGCTCGGCGAAAGCTATTTTACTCCCGACGGATGGGTGATTGCCGTTGCCGCCGATTTTTTGGATAATAAAACACTGTCGGCTGAAGTTCACTATGCGATATTTCAGGGTGATCATGTCCGGTTCCACCTGGAATATATGAACCTTCCCGCCTATCGAGAGGCAAACAGGTTTCAGAGCGCAGCCTGGCTTAAGGATGTAAGGTTTATTTCAGGATGGGATGAAGCGCATAATATTGGGATTGATATTCCGGTTGATGAGTTTTTGAAGATTTTTGACAAGGATGAACCCATCTTTGGCTGGCCGATCAGCCCCTGGACGGATAAGATGTGGCGGCATCGGGGCGACTTTCTCGATGGGGAAATCGAACTTTATCCCAAGGAGGGAATTCAAGAAATTGCCGCTTTGAAAAGAGTGCAGGCGGCCTGTCCCCGGGTAAAAATCGGCAATTATTCCTGGCCCTACTCGGTGGGACCCGCTTCCCAAATATTCATCAATCATCCGGAGTGGCTGGTTTATGATGAAAAGGGCAAGCCGTTGGCCTTGTTTGATTTGAAAACATCGGCTTGCCGTGATGGGGGAGAGACCTATCGGCCCAATATCACCAATCCCGGTTTTGTGGAATATGCCTGCGAAAGAGTGCGCCGATTAATGACCAAACTGCGCTATGAGATATACTTTACCGATGACATGTCCCTTCCGAGAAATTATCCGGATTGGAAAACCAGGACAGTGATTCAGAACTACCACTGGATTGATTACTGGCGGCGGTTGCGGGAGACCGTCAAGGATTGTGGAAAAGACAAGGTTTACTTTGCCAATTCTTTTCTTCCCGACTTGATAGGGGCCGAATGCGGCTACATTGAATCGGGCAGCAGATATCCCTGGATTGATGCCAATGACCCGGCAAGGTCGGGCCGAAAAAGGTGGACGGCGGTTGCGGACCGGATTTTTATGGCGAAATTATATCAATATGATGAAGGCCGGTGGATATCTCCATCTTTTTGGGGGCATTGGTCGTTAGTTGGGAGGCGTAATAATGACCCTTACTATTCCAATTATATCATTGGGTTGGGCCTGAAACCAACGCATCCTGGCGAGGCGGATGTCAAAGAAATGGGGTCAAGATGGAACAGCCTGCTTTCCAAACTGCCTTATATTGACGCGGCTTATCAAATGCGGGGCGCAAGAATAGTCGATGCGAACGCCTCCCCCTGCTGGTGGAGGGATGATGGCGACGTGGAAACATATTCTTTGCGGCAGGGCAACACCTCTTTTCTTTCGGTTATCAGCCATGAAAAAGAGAAACGGATGATACGCCTATCGGCCGATGCCGCAAAGCTGGGTTTGGAGAAGAATAAAGAAACGTATTTATGGGTTGGTGAGATGTTTCATCCCTGGCAATTTACCAAAGCAAACGTCGTTGATCCGGCCTGGAGAAATACCAGGATCATGGATAACCGGTTTATCGGCAAAAGGGTCTTGTCCGCGGAGCGGATCGAATGCGAGATCCCGGTCCGGCCCGAACTGTTGAGCGTCATGGTGATGAGCCACACTCCCGCCTGGATTTATTCGGTGAACGGGCTGGTTTCGCAACTGTTCATGTCAAACACTCTCGATGCTGGCCTTGAGGGCCAGCTTGATTATCAAACAAAAAGTTTGCGGTTGAGAGTTAACTCAAGAAAGGAAAAGGCGGAAATTATGGCGTATTTTCCCGCCGAGTGGGGCGAAGGCGAGATCGTTTCTGAGAATAAGCAGATTGTTTTCAAAATAAATAACGAGTTTGGTTTGAGGTGTTTTAAGTTTGCCGTTGGCGAGGGGAAAAGAGTTTTTGAACTCAAACAAAGCGGCAAGGTGACGCCGGTGAAATATCCGTGAAAGACTTTGGTTAAGTTGGAAGATCCGGTTGGTAAAATTAGTTGAATGGTAAAAAATGGAATAAAAAAACAATGAATACTGATGATTGGTTTCACATGCTTGAAGAGGAGATTGCGCTTGGTTTGCGGGAGACGTCCACCCCCTCGCTTTCCGTGGCGGTGTCGCGGGAGGGGGGGATTCTTTGGGAAAAGGGCTTTGGCTGGGCCGACAAGGAAAACCGGATCGCGTCGACCGAGCACACGGTCTATTCACTGGCTTCGGTCTCCAAACCCTTCACGGCTACGGCCATCATGTTGTTGCGCGAAAAGGGATTGATCGATCTTGATCGTCCGGTTGCCGGATATTTGGATGAGGTGGATCTGAAAGTCCGGATTGGCAATCCGCGAAAGGCGACCATCCGGCGGATCGCGAATCATACCGCCGGGTTTCCTTTATTTTATCAATTTTTCTATGAAGACGAGCCGGACCGGCCTTTGCCGGCCAGGGAAACCATGGATCGTTATGGCAATATTGTCTTTCCGCCTGGCGAAAAACATTTCTATTCAAATGTGGGCTATAAATTGCTTGATCATCTCATCGCGAAACTCTCGAAAAAGAATTTTGCGGATTTTATGCGCGTGAATATCTTTAATCCGCTGGGCATGACCCATTCTTCGGTCGATATCGGCTTGGGGTTGGAGCAATATGCCGCCAAACGGTATTCAACCACCGGCAGTCTGCTTCCTTTTTATGTTTCGGCGCATCCCGGCGCATCCGATGTTTTTAGCAGCGCGCATGATCTCATGTCGTTCGCGAATCTGCATTTAAAATGTCCGGGCAATGGCCGGAAACCCATTTTGGGGAATGCATCGCTCGATGACATGCACGCGGATGCAAGTTGCGCCGGGTTTGGCGGCAAAGATGAGAAGTACGGATTCGGTTGGAAAGTCAAAAACCGTGAAGACGGATATAAAATGGTCTGGCATGACGGAGGCATGGGGGGCGTGACCGCGTTTCTTGCCTTGATTCCCGCGAAAAAAATAGCCGTTGCCGCCTTGGCGAACACGTGGTATTCCTCCCTGCCGTCGGCTGTTGGCGGTAAAATCATCGATGATCTTATTCGCGGCGGGACCGCGGCCAAAAAAATCCGCGAGGTTAAAAAAACAGTTGAAAAACGGATCCCCCAATCAACCCTTCCTTTGTGGGGAAAATGGAGCGGGGAGGTTTGCACTTATAAGAAAAACATTCCGCTATGGTTTGATTTCAGGAAAAGCGGCGATATTCATGTGCGGTTTGGCGAGGACTTGGTCACGTTGTTAAACGAAATAAAGTATTCCAATGGCGCCCTTGAAGGCGTGATCTCCGGCGACATCGGGCTGGATGAGTTGGCTTGCCGCGGCCCCTATCAGCTGCATTTTTATTTGCGACTCCGGAAAAAACGATTCACGGGTTTTGTCGCCGCACGCTCGCTGATCGGTGAAAGGTTTGGATCCGCCTTGAGCTTTTGGGTTGAATTGAGACGGAACAACAAGGATTGGTGATTTATGAGGTTCATAGGATTAATGGCAACTAATTAGTTTGTTGGCTTTTGAAAGAATCGCGGTATGACTCTCCTTGACTGGCTGATTGTTATCATTCCCACGATTGGCATCGGGTGGGTTGCTTATGTGACCCAGGGATACGTCCGGAGTGTGGCGGATTTCATGGCGGCGAGTCGCGTGGCGGGGAGGTATCTCATTTGCAACGCGCGCGGCGAAATGGGGATGTCGGTGGTTGGTTTCGCGGCGGGTTTCGAAATGCTCAACAAGGCGGGGTTCACCATGAGTTGGTGGGGAAAGATGAGCATTCCCATCGGTTTGTTCATCAGTTTGCTGGGGTTTGTGATCTACCGCTATCGCGAAACTCGGGCCATGACGGTGCAGCAGTTTTTCGAAATTCGATACAGTAAAAGTTTTCGCGTTTTTGCCGGTCTGTTGGCTTTTGTTTCCGGCGTGGCCAACTATGGGATTTTTCCCGCCGTTGCCGCTCGTTTTTTTGTCTATTTCTGCCAGCTGCCCCAGGAAGTTCATTTGGGCAGCCTGGCCATTCCCACGTTTGCGCTGGTTATGGCGTTTTATCTGGCTGTCTCGCTTTACATGACTCTTTCCGGGGGGCAACTGACTATCATGGTCACGGATTGCCTGGAGGGCATTATTTCAATGGCGCTTTATTTTGTGCTGATCATTGCCTTGTTGCTGATGTTCCACTGGTCGCAGATTTACGAGGCCATGGCCGCCCAGCCCGCCGGCAAGTCTTTTCTTGATCCTTTCGACACGGGCGCCATCAGGGATTTTAACATCTGGTACGTGTTGATCGGAATGTTTGGCAGCGTGTATGGCGTGATGGGCTGGCAGGGCGGGCACGCCTTCAACAGTTGCGCGGCTTCGGCTCATGAAGCCAAGATGGGCAGTATTTTGGGAGGCTGGCGCGGCAGCGGCAGAGTTTTGGTGGGCACTTTGTTGGGGGTGTGCGCTTACACCTATCTGAATCATCCGGATTTCGCCGCCGGCGCCCAAGTGGTCAATGAAACCTTGAAGAACATTGCCGAACCCCAGATTCGCAATCAAATGACCTCGCCCGTGGCGTTGGGATATCTTTTGCCCGCCGGCGTCAAAGGGGTGGTTTGCGCGCTGGTCTTTTTTGGCCTGATTGCCTGTGACGGATCCTACCTTCATTCCTGGGGCAGCATTCTCATTCAGGATGTGATCCTGCCCTTTCGCAAAACGCCGTTTGAACCCCGGCAGCATTTGCGTTATCTGCGCTGGGCGATCACGGGGGTGGCGATTTTTGGTTTTCTTTTCAGCCTGCTCTATCGGCAGACCGAATACATCCTGATGTTTTTCGCCCTCACCGGGGCGATTTTTCTTGGCGGCTCCGGATCGGTGCTCATTGGCGGTCTTTATTGGAAAAAAGGCACCACCCCCGCCGCGTGGGCGGCCATGATCACCGGTTCATTCCTTGCTGTGGGAGGCATAGTCATCAACCAGTTTCCCTTTGCCACGGTGCCGATGAAGATCAAGGCGCCCGAGGCGACGGAGGTCACGATTCAAGGGCAGCCTGCCCGACAGAATGGGGATGTTTGGGAATACGATTTTCAAATCATGCGAATGGGCGAGTGGCAGGACGCCCAGGTGGCCATCACCACCCCGAAGGGCATCACGACCAACACGGTTTATTATGTGTTTGGCGTAAAAGCGCCGGATAAAGAACCTGCTGGCGCGCGTCAGGCCCAGAACGACCGCGGCGGGATTTCCCCAGGCAACCTGACACTGATTGTGGCGCCCCAAGGCATCCTGGCCCGATGGATGGTGGCGATTCGCGACATCAATGGACAAGTGAAATATTTCATCGCGATGCTGTCGTCGGTTTTGCTGTACATTGTCATCTCGCTGCTGACGTGCAAGGAGGATTTTAATATGGATCGGATGCTGCATCGCGGGGTCTATGCCATGGAGCCGAAGGACAAGGAAACCGGAAAACCGCCGAAGAAATTCCGTTTGGAATCTTTCATTGGCATTGATGAAAATTTCAGCCGCGGCGACAAGGTGATTTCCTGGAGCGTATTTCTTTGGAGTTTTGGCAGGTTTTCATTGTTTTTAGTGATCACGTTCTGGAACTTGATTGAACGCTGGCCTGTTTCCCGCTGGGCAACATATTTTCGTTGTGAATTGATCTTGATCCCGGTCTTTGTGGCGGCCGTGACCACGGTCTGGTTCGTGTGGGGCGGCATTCGCGATCTGATCCGGCTATTCCGCTCATTGAAAACTGTAAAGCGGAACAAACTCGATGACGGCATGGTGGTGGGCCATCACAATGCGGACGAGTGATGGTCAAGGGGCTGCCCAAAAATAACTCCTGCTTTTGGCGTGAGCGCCGTGTGGGCAGATGCCATCCCCCTTCGCAAGGCTTCGGGGGACAGGCTGAGGTGCGCACGGAATTCGGACGCATTGACGCCGTCATCAAAACGCCGGCGCGCGTGTATCGCACCTGGCCTGTGGCGACGGACAGATTGATTGGGTGGGCGTGATCCGGGCTTTGCGGCAAATTGGTTTTGAAAATCCCATGACCTTTGAATTTGGAAGCAAAAGCAGCAACTCCCTTGATGACTTGCTTGAGAAAGCCATCCGGTGTAAACGCCGGTCTGAAAATGTCCTGAAAACGCCGGTTTGAAAATGTTGTTGTCTGTGTCCTTCCGGTAAACGTGCGTGAGCTCTGATCGGCCCCCGGTGAGCGCGCCGGTGGTCAAATGCATGAAAACCGCCGGTTTGGAAATGTTGGTTGAAAAATGCATGTCCCACACATTTGAGCGTGTTTATCCAGGTTGGAACAATGAACAAAAGCTTTTTTTGAAGTTTTGAACAATAAAAACAGACATTTTGAAACCGCCAAAAAAAAGGACATTTTCAGACCGGCGCTTACAGCAAGGAGATGGAAGGAGAAAATAATTTGAATCAGACGGCGATCTGGAGAATCTTTGCGGCGGTTTTCCAGAAAAAGTTTTCGCGGACATCCTCCGGAATGGCGAAATAGTCCAGAACATCCAGACTGCGATTCACCCATGCATCAACCGTGGGATTGTCGGTGCCGAAAAGCAGTTTGTCCCGGAAGAGGGCGATGGCCAGGTTTTGGTCCGGATTGCTCGTGTCGGCGCCAGGGAAAGACGACAGGGCGCGTTTGATCAGTGTTCCGTGCCGGGCCGATCCGCCTCCGCCCGTGATGTCAAAGTAGAGGTTGGGGTTGTGCAGCGCAAGAATGATGGCTTCATCCATCCATCCAATGCCAAGATGTGCCCCGATAAAGGTGTTTTCCGGAAACATCCGCGCCATGCGTTGCAAACGGGCTGGACGCATGTAGTCGCACAGGCTGGAGCCCCGGTAGCATTGGGGATAGCTGAGGATTCCCGTGTGAAAAAGAACCGGCATGCGCAGGCGGGTTGCCTCCTCATAAAATGGCATATAGGCGTCGTCATCGTAAGGCTTGGCGGGCATGATGCACTTGAGACCGCGAAACCCCTTGTCGCGCAGTTCCTGCACAATGGAGGGTTGGATGGTCATGGTGGTGAAATTGAGCGCGCCAAATCCGATCAGATGGTCTGGATACTTGCGCAACAAGGGTTCGACATCGGGATTGTCGCAATAGTGATCCCAGCCGATGCCCGGCAGATAACTGATGCATTGGACGCAGGAGCGGATGGCGCCGGAGGCCTGCCATTCGGCGATTTTGGCGTGAACGTCCGTGCCTCGGCGCAGATGGGCATGGATGTTGATGACTCGGCGGGTTGGGAGAGGAGAGGAATTCATGGCTTGTGGGGATGGCACAAAGGAATTTATTGTGCCACGTAACGTCGTTTTGCAAGAGCTTCCAATCAATATAATTAACGGGAAACTTGAAGCAACTTGTGCTTATTGCATGTTTGCCATTAAATACTGCACGATTTGAAATGCGTGGTTTTAAGGTTGAAGCTGTCGGATATTTGACTTTTTCAAATGAACCAGTATAGTGCTTGGTATGGTTCAAGATGGATCATTTGGATTAAATGGTAGTTTTTCAAGAGCCTCTGAAGTCAACATCTTTTTTTGTAAGCATAAAATAATAAAATGAAACGTTATCCTTATTCAAACAGGCTTCCTATAACGAAGACAACCGATGTGTTGGTGGTGGGAGGGGGTCCAGCGGGTTTTGCCGCAGCCATTTCCGCCAGCCGGATGGGAGCAAAGACGCTTTTGGTGGAGCGGTTCAATTGTCTGGGGGGGGCGGGCACGTTGGGGTTGGTGGGGCCATTCATGCCGGCCGAAGGGATGCAGGCGGGTATTTGCGGCGAGTTGGTGGAGCGATTGAAGAAACTGAGGGCGGTGAAACCAAGCTGGTTCTACAAGAAGTTCTACAAAACCCCGAGTTGTTTTGACGCGGAAATCAGCAAGTGTGTCATCCAATCCCTTTGCGAAGAGGCGGGGGTGGAAATTCTTTACAATACCGTCCTTGCCGATGTGGTGATGAAAAATGGCGGTGTATCCGGGGTGGTGGTGGTCAATAAGGGGGGATTGTCGATGATCGAAGCCAGGGTGGTGGTCGATGCCACCGGCGATGGCGATGTGGCGTTTTTTGCGGGCGCCGAATTTGAAAAAGGCAACGCAACCGGACGCTGTCAGCCGACCAATCTTATGTTCAATCTGGGGGGATTGAAGAAAACAAAATTAAGCGCCGCCAAAGTTGGGATGATTGTGTGTCGCATGAAGGAGGCGGTCAGAAAGGGACAACTGCATTTGCCGAAGCACATTCATGAAGAAAATATCTGGAATTGGACCAATTTTATCGGCGAGGGAAGCACCATTCGCGAGGATGAGACGACCATCAATATTGACATGACCTCCGGCATCGACGGAACCGATCCGGAAGCCTTGAGCCGGGCCGAGGTGGAGGGGCGGCGGATTGCGTTGGAACTCCTGGAGTTTTTCCGGAAAAACGTGCCGGGCGCGCGTCATGCCTATCTGGCCAAAACCGCGTCGCTCTATGGCGTTCGCGAAACCCGCAGGATCAAGGGACAACATGATCTGACCCGCGAGGAAGTGCTTGCCGGAAGGAAATTTGAAGACGGCATTTGCAAGGCGTCGTTCAATATCGACATTCACGGGGAGAATGAAAAGAAGGTGAAGAAGGAGAAATGGGAACTGACCCGGTGCGTGCCCTTTGGCGACTGGTATG
Source organism: Verrucomicrobiia bacterium (assembly GCA_028687435.1). Taxonomy (GTDB): domain Bacteria; phylum Verrucomicrobiota; class Verrucomicrobiia; order JABWAM01; family JABWAM01; genus JAQUAF01. The sequence goes on from JAQUAF010000003.1 coordinate 179,629, forward strand.
AGATTCCCTATCGCTGCCTGGTGCCGCGAAAAGTGGACCGTCTGTTGGTGGCCGGCCGCTGCATTTCCGCGGACCGTTCCGCGCAGGGCTCCCTGCGGATCCAGCCCACCTGCATGGGAACCGGCCAGGCCGCGGGCGTTGCGGCTGCCTTGGCGGTCAAACGGAACCTCAAGGTCCGGAATATCGATGGCGCGGAAGTCCGGCGCATCCTGCGCAAGAAGCTGAATGTGGATATCTGACCGCTCTTGATCAAGGCCTTCCAGGAGGTCAAAAAAGCCCGGCGCTTCGAGCACAGATCATGTCTCACACCTACCGTCTGGAAGAAGCTGATTTTTTCAGCATGATGTCAATGCCTATAATGGCATTGCCTTGGCTGGAAGGCGGGACAATATTTTTTTTCTCCTCAAATGTCCGCCCTTCTTTGGCTCGTTTTTGCATTTTGATGAGAATCTGCAAATATCGTCGCGATGGCTTTAGCAGTTGTTCTGTTACAAGAGGAATTTTGAGGACATTTGTTTTATCCTGAACATAACCGGTGGCCTCGGTATGCGCCTCAACATAAAAACCCATTTCCTTGGAATCGCCTTTTATCAAATAACCGGCAATCCTGATGATATCGGGTGGAATTAGCCCTTTTAACTCATAAAAACCATTAACATCGGAAACCGCAAAACGCGTTTGATAAAGCTTTTCGACATCGGATGAATCAGGGATGGACAAATGTCTCCCGGTCACTTTTGCGTCCGCAACAGGTTGTCCATGGGCATCCGTAATCCGCCCCTTTACAGTGATGAGGTCAGAGCGAACACTCAGCTTTAATGCCAATTTGTTCTGGAGCAGTTCGAACTCCATGGGTTTTTCCGCCGTTACACGCTTTTCTTTTACTCCAGACGTTGAGGGAACAGAGCCAGCGAACACCGTATAACGTCCCTTGTGCAAACCGGTAAACTTGAAGGCCCCCTGCGAGTCAGTAAAAACTGTTTTGACTTGCGAATCCCCTTTGACGGTGACAACGATTTTTGGAGCAGGGGATTCTTCAAACATGCACTTTAAAATTTTTTCAAACTCAACGTCAGATTTTCCCGTGGATGCGCATTCTTCCAGCTTGTCGAGCAGTTGTGAAGAGTAGTTTGGAGTCTTGTCCATGACAACGCCGCCAATTTCAAAGACATTTGATGTGCTTTCTGAAATGGCAATGGGGGGCTTCCCCCCCAAAATGTTTTCTCCGCATATGGAGATGGCGCAGCATAGACTGAGAAAAAATTGAAAAATAAAAATGAACCCCTTGCGGGATGTAAAGCTTAATTCAATGTTTAGGAATTTCAAAGTTTTGATGCCCCTGGCCAAGTTGACCTTCCCAACCCCTCCTTGTCAAGCTGAGGATTGCCCGCAGATTATTCTGGACACCATTTTTCTGTTCACGTAATCTGGCCGCATGCATTCCATTAACGGACGAATATTTTCCGAGGAGATTCTTAACCGG
>JAQUAF010000123.1 GCA_028687435.1 Verrucomicrobiia bacterium
TTGAAGTCGCTTACGATCTTTACCAGAAGTGAGTTTTTTTGTTGCATGGTCTTAAATGACCTCGCACCCATTGTGCTTTACAAGATGTGGGTAAAGATCAGCTTGACAAGGAGGGGTTGGGGAGGTCGGCGCAACTTGGACAGGCGCATCAAAACTTTGAAATTCCTTAACATCAGATCCGCTTTCAAAATGATTTGAAGAACGATGAGCTTTAATTGTCAACGAACAAATAAAACTCGTTCGGGAGATCCAAAAATCGTGAGATTCCGGTTTTTGGGTCAAACGGGGCGATTTTCGTCCCAATTCGACAACACCGCTCCTGCGCGTCATCTTGGACGCTTGTCGGCGGGTGGATTTTACGGGGTAAAAACCGCCTCAGATGACCAAGCGTTGAAAAAGCTGAATGGCTGTGCTGGCCAAAACCCCAAACATGAGGTGGCACATGACCTTGGCTGCACCCCAAACGCGGAGGGGTCTTGCTCCAAAGTTGTCTTTGATCTGGGAGTTGACGCGTTCAACCGAGCTGCGTTGTTTGAACCGCTGGCGGGAGGCAGGATCCAAGGGGATGGCTTCGCCCCGGCGAGGATTGAGATCGATGATGGGGACATGACCCAGTTGGCGCGAGAAAGCATGGATTTCTTTGGCGTCGCCTGCCGGGGCGAGGTCTCGCGGGAGCGGATAGGCCGAATCAGCCAAATCATAAAGGTTGGTGACCCTTTGGAAGGGCATTTGAACCAGCGGAATAAAAACTTGGGAGTCATGGACCGAGGCGGAGGTGAGGACGGCGCTGATGGGGATGGCGCCGTCGATGGCATCCAGATGCAATTTGTACCCGATCCTGGATTCCTTGTACCCTTGGGAGTTACGCTTGGTTCCGTGATCACAGAGGGTGGGCAAGTCGGCCAGATTTTCTTGGAGGGAACGGGCGGGTTGGAGTTCCAAACGTCTGGGTTCTTTGGGTTGAACCGGTTGCCCCTTGGCAGGACGTCCTCTTTTCTTCGGGGTCTCGGGTTCAGGTTCAGGGGGGGGAGTGGGTTTGACGGCGGTTTTTTCCCGGGCGGGGATGGCGGTGGCATCTCGGCTGATATGGCCGACCAAGGTGTCGCCAAGGTTTTCCTTGATCAAGGCCGCGTGAATTTTATCCGGCAGGCGAAACTTGGCGAATTCGGCAAAAGCACGGAAAAAAGTGGGTTCCGAGGGAATTTGGGAGATGGTTTTCCAACCGCAGAGACGGCGCAAACTGGGGGAGTTTCGGAGGTAATCCAGGAAGTGCCGGGTGTTGGAAAAGTTCCACACGGCTTTGGCAATGAAAGCCTTGGCCATGGGGAGCCGGTCTTCCGGTTTACGCCCAATTTGCAACCAGGCATAGGGAGACATGAACCGTTCGGGGTGGGCCAGTTCCACGATTCGGACAAAACGCTGTTCGTTATCGGAAAGAGGGCCGATCTCCTCCTCGATCATGGGGAAAAGGAATCGTTGATGGCAAAAGCGGTGGATTTAAGGCTCATAAAATTTTTTCAAAAAAGTGTTGACGGGAACTGGAATTTGATTTAAACACGGCCTGTTTACTTTTTCAATCAAACATTTTTTATACGAACACACTTGGATTTTTCGAGCCGAAAAGCATTCCTCGAAAAGGACGGACTCGGAAAAGATCCGCACACAACAAGGGCAGTCGCTTTCAAAGCGCCGCCCTGTTTTTAACCCACCCTATCGACTGATAGGAAAAATCACCTCAAATGCAGACTTTTGAAATTACCTCTTCCATCATCATGCCCGGCCGCCTCATTCTGTGCCTGTGCTTTGCGCTGGCCGGGCGCGCCGAACAGGAAAGTCAAACCCCATCCAACCCTCCATCGCCGGAAGCCGTCTATTATATCCCGAGTTCCGGCAATGGAATGTCGCTCCCGGAACTGGAATCTTGCGGCATCAACGCCATTTCCCATGTGCCGTATGAAAAAGATTTTATCAAGGCGGCCCGCCAGGCCGGGGTCAGAATATTGCCCTATGTCTCCTTGTACAAGGCAAGCAATTCCAAGGATGATCCGACTTGCATGCGGCATCCTTTCTGGAAAGAAGTGGATGCGGCCGCTCATCCGGAATGGTTGTTGATCGATGAAAACGGCAAGGTGAAACGGCCTTTCGACGCGCCAAACTATTGCGCCGGACTTGAACAATCCTGCTGCAATCATCAAGCGTTGCAAGATGCCTATGTCAAAGCGGTGGAAAATGTCATGCAAGCGGGATGCGGCGGGATTTTCATCGACAATATTCATCCGACCATTCTCTGCCATGGGGAAAAACTGGGAATCCACCGGCATGACTGGCCGGATCAAAACAACTCGGCGTGTTTTGAAAAGGCATTGAAACGGGTCTATGAAACCGTCAAGCGGCATGGATCGGACAAGCTCTGCGTCATCAATCCCAGCATTGGCGATCCCCGTTGGGCGGAATTCGGCGATTATGTCATGCTGGAATGTTTTATTTACAAGGATCAGCGCAAGGGCGATTTAAACCGGCGCAGCTACCGTCACAATCCCTTTTGGCTCGATTTTCCAAGGGAATACTGCAGTTACAGCGTTTTTCAACGGAAGGGATCGCTGGTGGCGCAAAGCTATTTCGCCGATCCGTGTTCGGCCGATGAAAGCGTCTTTTTCTCCTTCGCCTGTTCCAAACTGCTGGGACCGCGGATTTGGGCGGCAACATCGTCGATGTGGGAAAGCGATTGGAGCGATCGCTTCGGGCGGCGGGACATGGAACGCCGGATTTACCGGGCGCAGGATATGGGAAAACCCCTGGCAAACCCCGTCATCAAGACGGAATACGGTTTGCGCCAATTCGAACAGGCTTCGTTGATCGTCAATCCGTTGGAAACCACCCAGACCCTGGAGGCGCCTGTCGAACAACTGCAACCGCCGCTGGCCGAGCTTTTCACCGGACAGGAGGTCGCGGTCAAAGCGGGCAAGGCGACGTTGACATTGCCTCCCGAAAGCGCCCGGCTGGTGTTGAACAAAACTCGGGTGCTGGAGAATTTCCTCCGGGAAATCCGAGGGGAACTCCGGGCCAGCCGCTTGTATATGGAAGCCGATCTGGACCGGCGCGGCAAACTCTCGCGCTTCGATCAGGATACGATCTCGGCATTGTCTCAAGTGGAAAAGAAGACCGGTCAGATGCTCGACAAAATTGAAAATGCCACACCCGAAGCCCTGGCCCGGCTGACAAACGAGACCGCGGTTTTCAATGAGGCGCGTCTCAAGAACACAGCCGATTCCATTTGCAAAAACGCCAACACCCTGGATGCAAGCGGGCTGGAAACCTTGCTCGCCGCGCCGAATGCCGGTCTACCTGACATTGAAATCTACGATGGCGGCAGGATCAAGAAGCTCATTTTGCGGTCGGCTGGCGCCGCCTATATCTTCCCGGCATATGTCCCCGCAAAATCCGCCGATCCTTATCTGCCTTCAGCAATGCTGGTCTTTGGCGAGGATGCCTATGCCGATTCAATTGCCGGCCCCATCGCGCGCACAGGCGCCAGCGGCGAGGAACGAATCCGCCATCGTTATAAAAAACGTGCCAAACTGGAAGCGCGCCCAACCCCTGAAATGGGAGTCAAGGACAGATGGGTCGTCCCCGGCGATTTTCGCAGCCTCAAAACGCTGGAAAACGCAGCCGATTGCAAAAAAGCGGCCGGAGAAATGACCTTGATGGGACGGGACAGCCGGCAATTGGTCAAGGGCATGCATCTGGCCCTGACGGCGGAAGTGCGGCAAGGCTCCCCATGGCTGCGCTTGAGCGCAACCGTGGTCCGCGACGATGGCGGCGTCTGCCCCACCGATCTGCAACTCATCGTGGACAACAGCCAGTGTCAAACAAATCCCCAAACCGGCGCCTCTCCACAATCCCAAAAATCATCCCTGTCCCTGCCATGGATCTTTTTGCATTCCAATCCCAAATCCCGAAGCGGAGCCCTGCTCAAGGCCAGCCCCTTGGTTTTCGAAAAAGGCGCCGCCAAGGGAAAATCCGGAACCCTGAATGTGTCCCTGGCGCCGGTCGGCGGCAAGGATTTTTATTTCCTTGCAGAGCGTTTTCGCAACATCCGCATTTATGCCGGCTTGGCGCTCCAATTGGTTGAAAATCTCGCGTTAAAAGTCAACGCGCCGGATCAAGCCCCCCTGGACGGGGTGATTCAGGCAGAGGTTTGCCTAGAATCCCTCCAAAAGCAAAAATTGGATTCCGTGTCCTATGAAATCAGCGCCGAGACGGCGGCTTGCGGCCAAGATCAAACGCTTCCCGTGGAATGCGCATTAAACCAGGCCAAAAGCTCGGATGGACGGAGGGTCTATGATTGCTCCCTCAAGGGCGGATCGAAAATGAACGATATTCTCGCGGTGACCGCGGTGGCTCATGTCAAATTCAAGGATGGACGCATGGCGCGATTGGAACAAATCAAGCTGTCTCGCCTGAAAAAACCGTTGACGATGTCACATGTGCAATCCGGACCGGTTGAAACCATGGGCAGCCGGGCAACCCTTGTCATAAAAAACATCAGTCCGCTGAGAGTCAAAGGCCAATGCGGAATCGAAATGGTGGGAAAATGCCAGGTCAAACCGGCGAAAATCGACTTTGAAGCGGCGGGGCTTCAGAATACGCCGCTGAATTTTGGCATCATCCCGGCAACCCCTTCCACAAACAGGACCGTCGATGGCAAATTTTGGATGACAACAGGAGACGGCGCCAAAACGGAAGAAAACTGCAAAATCTATTTCGCTCCAACCATTGAGGCGCGACATTGGGAAGGCCGGAGATTGGAACAACCCGGATGGTTTGATGAAATGAAACAGCAGTCAACAGGCGTGGCCGGCTTCGTTCATTCAAAAACCGGCGTGAGCGCAACCCCTCAAACGGAAGTGTGCGCGGCCCATGGAACAGAATCGTTGCTTGTGGGAATCCGTTGTTTTGAACCGGATATGGCGGGACGGCCCGCCTACGCCATGCCGGACTCAAAAGGATACAGCCCCGCGACATTGCTCGATGATTGCGTCGAATTGTATCTGCGGCCGGATGTCACTTCCGGGGAATATTGCCGGATCGGAATCAACAGCAAAGGCGCATGGAAAAGCGACCAAATCAACTATTGGAAAGGGAAAGTGGAGGATCATGCCGGCTATTGGGACGTGAAATTGGAAATCCCCTACTCTTCCTTGAAGGCAAAACCCCGGCCCGGCGATGTCTGGGGCGTCAATTTTTGCCGAAACCGCCGGGGAGTTCCCTCCAGTTGGGCGATGACTCATGGCTCATGGGGACAACCCAATGCTTTCGGCTGGATAAACTTCAAATAGAATGAGGCTCTTGCAAAACTACGATACTTGGCGTTGTTGCGGATTTTTTTCGCTGGCAAGGCGTGGAGCTTGGGCAATCCCTGCAACGGGCTTGCCCGAGCGACACAACGCCGTCAGCGAAAATAAAGACGCACAACCCTTTGGGCGACAACCGCTTTGGCCAACTCCAGCGTTGACCTCCTCGACTTCGCTCGGAACAAGTCGGCAGCTTGTCTCGCCAAAGTCCCGCAAGCGGGACGAAGGCGGATCAAAGCCCGCTTTGGGGATTTTCCCGCCTCGTCGCCTTGGATTTGACCAAAGCGGTTCATCGCGCCAAGCATCGTCGTTTTGCAAGAGCCTCAGAATGAGAAAGTTTTCCAACAAAAGAGGAAACATCATGCCGTATCGAACAACAGGACTGACGCTCTGCGCGATGATGGGGCTGGTTCTGTCTCCGGATGTTTTCGGCGAAAATTTAATGCCGAATCCCGGCGCCGAGGAAGTGACGGAGGCAAAGCATGAAAAACCGCCGGCTGATCCTCGCGTGACCACCGCCGATTGGATTCCGGCCAAAGGATGGGGATGTTCCAACTCCAGCGGATGTTGCGAATGGGGCGTCACGGAGGAAAACCCCCATCGCGGAAAATATTGCGCGAGTCTCAAAGTGGTCAAACTCAATGACAAAGGCGGAATCACGGTCGAGTTGTGCCTGGGCGGAAAATCCGATGGAATGACCGGACAGGACGCCATTCCGACAGCGCCAAACACCAGTTATTATTTCTCCTTGTGGCTCAGGGGAAACGCGCCGCTGGCGCACATCAAATGGCTGGGCTGGACGGATGATGCCGGCGCTCCGAAAAACCGTGAATGGAAAACAACCGCTTTCAAATCCGGGGTGATTCCCACAGCCGAATGGAAACGCTACGAAGGCAGCCTGACCACAACCGAAAAAACGAAAAAATTCGCGCTCCGCATTCAGATCCCATCCAACTGCGGCGCCCAGCCCGGCCAGTCGGTGTGCGTGGACGATGTCGAAATCATTCCGTTCGCCGAAAAATTCGCCCCATAAAGCCCAGGACTCATTTCACTTTTCGTTCCATGCGCTCCCTGAGGCTAAAAAACACAACATCCCCTTCCTGGCAGGCCGGGAGGTCCGCCAAAATGGAAATCCATCCCTCAAAACCTTGATTTTTTGGATTCAAACAAAAGTGAAAAACATGATCGTCAAACCCATTTTTTTCCCCTTTCATGCAAGGGTGAAAAGTCCGGCAAAGAAAGCATTCACGCTTACCGAGCTTCTAGTTGTGATTGCCCTCATTTCAATTTTGACCGGGCTTTTGTTGCCCGCCCTTAGAAATGCGCGAAGCCAGGCCCAAAGCATCCAATGTCTTGGCAACCTGAAACAAATCGGCGGCGCCTTTCAGATGTACGCAAATGACAATAATGACTGGTTTCCATCGGTTCTCTTCAGCGAAAGAACCCATACGCCCCAGACAAGCTGGTGCTATCTGTTAAGCTCCTACCTGGGCTTCAACTGGGATGCCAGCCAAAACTATCCAGACAGCGGCTCCTCCGTATTTTATTGTCCCGCCGCGAAAAAGAAGAACTGGTATTTGACCCGCGACAGCAAACCGACGCTTGATTTTTATCTTTGCAGTTATGGTTATAACCACCACCTTTACGAAATGAGGCCGCCCGGCGGCATATGGATCACGCCGACCAGAACCCAGATCGGCAATCCAGCCTGCATGCTATTGGCGGCGGATCTCGAATGCGCCTATGAGGCGGGCGGTTATCCGGACGGCAACAACGCCTCGGTGGCGGTCGCCAATCGATTGGCTGAACTCAACAGTTTAAGCATCTGGGGCAGCGCAGGCTGGGCGCCAAGACATAGCGGCGGTTTGAATATGCTGTTTTCCGACGGGCACGTATCATGGAGCGGCATAAGATCCGACGGCTATCCGCATCAATTTTATTTTCACGAAGGCGGAAATTTTTATGATTGACCGCGCCTTTCGCGACGAAGGCGATTCGTATCTGGTTGAATTTAAAGGCTCAAGCTACAGGGTGAATCATTCTGTTTTTTGCAGCCAAGGCAAAAATTAGCCAAATAGCAGGGGTGTCTCTAAAAAAATCCATTGACACACATAAAAATTGGCCATTTTACATGAATAAGGTGCCGCTTTCAAAATGATTTGAAAAACGATGAGCTTTAAGAGGGTGTTAGGAAATTAGCCGCAACCATTTGATTATGAAAGGGTTAGTTCAAAAAAAACGCTTTTCTGGAATTTTGCGGACGCATGCATTTTTTCGGGATAGCCTTTTCGGATATGAAATCCGCCTTTCCCGCCACGGGAACGGAGAAGCTCCTGAACGTGCTTTCTCCACATATTCCCGACGATTTTATCAACCAGATGTTTCCCCGAAAACGAGGACAAGGGCGTCGGCGTTCGCTTTGTCCAGCCCAATTGTGGCGTATCCATCTGTTGTCTCTATTGACATCGGTACACTCTTTGAATCTCTTGGTGAAAATGTTGCCGGAACAAAGAGCTTGGCGGAAGTTCGGGTTGCTTCCAAACCGCAAAACGGTTCCCGACGTTTGGATGCTCCACGAGTTCCGGGAACGTTTGGGCGTACAGGGAGCCCGCACCATCAACGAATACCTGTTGACTCCGTTGCTTCCGCCACCACACGCAGCCATTCTGTCTGTGGCGCTCATCGACGCCACCGATTTGCCCGCTTCGGCTTCTGGCTTCAAAAAAAACACACCGGACGGTATTCGGCCAAACATGCGGCCTTGGGTGCTCGCACTTTGAAAACCGGACAAAGCCGCTTCTTTCTCGGATATAAAAAACACACCTTTCGTCTGTGGATTCAAACTTACGAGGCCCATGTTTTGCTGATTCCTTTGGTCAGTTGGGTGTCGCCAGGCAATGTCAGCGAAGGGCGGTTGCTTTACCCGAGCATTCAGCATTGTCTGAAGCGCTGGGATTGGCGGCCGGATGTGGTGGTGGGCGACATGGGATATGGTGGATGCCGAAACCAAAAAAAGGATCCGCGAACGCTGGCAGGTAAGTGAGGTGACCAAAATTAAAGAAGGGATGAAAATGGTTCCGCCCTTTGAAACTCCCCACCTGCCCGTTTGTCCGCAGGGACAACCCTTGGAATGGCTTGGCTTCGATAAAGTAGATCAACAACATTGGTTTGGGGTTACCCATCGTTGGCCGCTTTGCCTGCGGTGTTGGGAGGCGGCAACGTGCCCCAAAGAATTTGCCCATGCGCCAAGTGAGCATGAAACTCTCCTGGGTCAGATTCCTATGTGTGCCCAAACCAGTCGTCGATTGTTGCAACAGCTTCGTCCATGGATCGAAGCACCCCAATCCTTTGAAAAAAATCAGCTGGGATTGAGCCAGATGTTTTTTAACAGCCTTCGCCTGACCTGGATGATGTCGTTGTTCGCAGATTCCATCACCATCTTGCGAGCCTTGGCCAAAACCAGTCAACCGCCAACGTTTGCGCCAATGTATGAACTCATGCCAAAGCAAGGAGTTTTCAATTTTGGCGGTGAAAATCAATTTTGGACAATTCATGAAAATTCCAAAAAATGCGGATTTGAACCTGAAGAGTCTTTTTAATTTCCTAACACCCTCTTTAATTGTCGACAAACAAATAAAACTCGTTCGGGAGATCCAAAAATCGTGAGATTCCGGTTTTTGGGTCAAACGGGGCGATTTTCGTCCCAATTCGACAACACCGCTCCTGCGCGTCATCTTGGACGCTTGTCGGCGGGTGGATTTTACGGGGTAAAAACCGCCTCAGATGACCAAGCGTTGAAAAAGCTGAATGGCTGTGCTGGCCAAAACCCCAAACATGAGGTGGCACATGACCTTGGCTGCACCCCAAACGCGGAGGGGTCTTGCTCCAAAGTTGTCTTTGATCTGGGAGTTGACGCGTTCAACCGAGCTGCGTTGTTTGAACCGCTGGCGGGAGGCAGGATCCAAGGGGATGGCTTCGCCCCGGCGAGGATTGAGATCGATGATGGGGACATGACCCAGTTGGCGCGAGAAAGCATGGATTTCTTTGGCGTCGCCTGCCGGGGCGAGGTCTCGCGGGAGCGGATAGGCCGAATCAGCCAAATCATAAAGGTTGGTGACCCTTTGGAAGGACATTT
>JAQUAF010000124.1 GCA_028687435.1 Verrucomicrobiia bacterium
CGCCACTCGGGCTTTGAAACTACTGTCGTGTCTTCGTCGTTGTGCTCTCATTTTGGTTTAGGGTTCTACACCCAAAACCGTCATTTTTATAGCTTAACCACTGGCCCGATTTTTGGGGTCCACCTAGTGAGTCTCCTTCTAGCCCCTTCCAACCAGATCCTGCCCTTAAAGGAAAGTGCGCAAAAATCCCTACCTTATCGAGAACGTTCCTTCTTTGCGCGAATGGGAATCTGGGAATTCAGCTCAAAATGAACCTCGGTTTTTTTTCCACTAACGACTTCCGTCGCGCACACTTTCCATTCTCCCAACTTGTCATTTTCAGCGAAGGGAATGGTTGCCATGCCGGTGCCATTTTGCAGCAGAACGTTTTTGCTGTAAAACAAGCAATTATTTCCATCAGGATCACTGACATCCATGTGCACGACATGGGACCCCGGTTTTCCATTGGACACCTTGATTGAGAAGAAAATGCGCGTAATATCACCGGCGCAATAAAATTTTTTATCCGTTTGCGCGCTTACACCCTTTACTTCATAGGGCAATAAACCAAATATGCTTGGAACTTCAGGATATATTTTATACTGGAATTCTTTATTATTTCCAAGATAAATCTTCCTTCGCAAATCATAAATATTACCAGCAAAGGGAAGCGTCACCCCTGCCAAACCGCTGTCATTTTTTCCAGGCAGGAGGCAAATATAACGATTGCTCCCCGACTGATAATGAACTGTTTCGCATAATAAAGGATTGACCGATGAAGCATTAACCAGCTTGGTCTGGCACTCAATCTGCACATCTGTTTTCAGAAAATCCTCTACAAATAAACGCAGCAACCCGCCGACTGATCCATTACTTTCCCTGACGTACCGATCCAGTTTAAAATTAAAATACAAGGCAAAGCCTTTTCCATACACATTCCGTATAAGCGTCGGATTATCGGATTTGCCAAGCGCCTTGCCGGTGGTTAACACAAGGTCTTTCTCAATCTGACCATTTTCCCAGATACCGGTGGAGCCAAAAATTCTGGATAGTTTTGCCGTTCGTTTGATTCCAAAAATGGGATCCAAAGGAGATGCATTATAGACCTTGCCATGTTCACTGCAAAATCCCGCTCCAATATCTGCGATCACCGCCCCTCCTCGGCGCACATAATCAGCTAAAATTAAGGATTCCCTTTTAGAAATGGCCAAAGCGCAAGGAAAAACAAGCAAACGAAAATTAGCCAGGCGAGTTTCATCAAGAAGATCATCGGATGCAATGAATTTATATTGAAATCCCATGTCCTCCAATAATTTAATAAATTGATCGATCGATTGTGTGGTGGGACCAAAATCATCATAAAAAGCAGAGGCATGTTCAGATGGCTTCGAATAATACACACCAATACCATCATCCGAACGGACACTGTTCATTAATAACATCCCCACGCCATTCATAATTTCTTGCAACTCCTCATTAATCCATCGCAACCCTGGCATGGCGGAAAAATCAGACCGGTTAAGAGGACACTGAAAAAAAGATGCGCAATACAAAGTTACACTGCCAAAATCATGAAACAAATTACACCAGACATGAGTTTTCAAACCATTTTTATTCTTGTCATCCAGCAAATTTTTATAACCGCCAAAAAGGCTGCATGACAATTTTTTATCCTTCACAAAAGAACGAACCTGTTCGAACACTCGCCCTTCCCCATAGGGCTGCAAGTAGTCCAACTGGGAAGACATTTTCTTCAAATCCACCCCCCATGAACTGCCACAATCTCCCAAACCATCAACGCCCACAGGAACCCCCGGAATAACGTTTTGAACAACAGAACGTCCGAAACCGTGAATTTCTGCAAAGACCGAATCCATATGCAATCGATGGTCGATCCACCGGGAAGGTTGATTCTTCTTTTTCGCCTCTTCCATGGTTATGGGGAAAACTTCATCCCATTCAGCAAAACTGGTGTTCCATTCATCATTCAAATTTCGCATGGAATCATAACTAATTTTTAAATATTTTCTAAATTCATTTTGGCATGTGGAAGAAAAGCAATAGTCGGTAAAACCCGCTCCCAATCTGTTCTCATCGCCCAAGCTGAATGCCATGGGATCATACTTGGCAATTGCCGCCGCTCTTTCCCTTAAAATTGATGCGAGTTTATTACGATAGGCAGGATCTGTCAAACAAGGAACCCTGACATTTTCATTTCGATCATCCACACCAGCATCAACAATGCGCGTAATATAAGGAACCATACGAAGGTTTGCCCTTGCCAAACCAAGCGCCGTGTTTACATAATGGGACGTGCCCTTTTCATCCAACGCGTACTGGAAGCCGCATCCGCCAATGACGCCGCCGATATTTTGTTTTGAAACCTCTCCCCAAAATGAATTCAACAAATACGATTGACGCCCAGATAAATCAACCCCCCATGTGAAAATCGTAAAATCAGGATCGTACGATCTTTTTGCGCAAACCACTTTATTGGTTGTGAAAAGCACACCACTTTCGCAGAGCAGCCTTGCGTTTATACTAGTGAGAATTGAAAGCGGATGGTTTAATGCAAGTTTAAAATTCACTTCCTTTTTTTCTATGGGCTTTTCAATTTTATCAAGGATTCGTTTATAATAATCTTCAAGGACAATTTCAACTTTTATTCCGTCGGGAGGAGGCTCATTTAGAATAACTTTTCCAACGATAGATCCGCCGTCAACACACGCCTCCTTCCCTGTTGTCAACTCGCAAATTCTCAACGGCGACCTCACGCGAAATCCCACCATGCCAAAATCAAAGGGACAATGTTCGTGTTTTATGATGGCTGCCGCAAAATAAAGGCCGTCAGGCAATATTGGGACGCAAAAAACGCAAGATGGAGCATCCTTAAACAGCCTTTCAACTTTCATCTTTTCGTTCCCATTCAAGTCGTAAACTAAAAATTCAATCTTGCACTCGGCATTCCGTCCGTTTTTTTCGGTCGGCGGAATCAGTTCTATGCTGATTTTCCCGGTTTCCGACTTGTCATTATTTATAGCTTCGGAATCCATCACCATATCTTTTATTTTCCATAAGTCACCCTTCGAAACGGTCAACAAATCACGAATAATTTTAATTAAAAGACATTGCCTAATTTCATATTCCCAATAGGAATTTTCATCAAGATGAGGAATCAAGCTATTCCATCCGCTCATGGACGCATCAATTGCAACCATTCTGCCATTGCCCATTTTGCCGGTCAAAATGCGCTTTTGTTTTATTAAATTTTCAACGTTCTTAAAAAACTTAATGGGTAGATTCTTATAAATATTCTCATCAATGGGAGTCCACTGTAAAATAATATTCATAAAATCTTGCGACTTTTTCCCGACATAAATCAATGGAGTTCCGTTGTGGACTTGCTGCAAGATATTCCGCTTAATCTCAGAGGGAAACGTCTGCCAGGAAACATTGCCAATAAGAATGAAATTTGGATTTTTTTCGAGCCCTTCTTTGGCCAGCATGATGGCATCACTCCGCGTCATCTGCCACCACTGTTCCGCTTCGTGATTAAATGACGATAAAAAAACCGGCACCGAGTCCATTTTTAGATTGCATCTTTGTAAAAATTCAAGAATATCTCGCTGTCCATATTGGTTATAAATGACTAAACCCGTTCTATCAGCCTCCATCCATGGATTGGCCCATTTGACATGCGGAGTCTTGACAGAGGAATCGATTTTCGCCAATTTTCTTGAAAAATCCGAGATAAACGCTTGTTTTTCATCCAAATTAACTTTTCCAGTTTTGTCGGAATTATACGACAACTCTATCCTGGCTTTCCTTGAAATTCTTACCTCATCGATCAACCCCCGCCATGAATCGTTTTTATACCGTCCTATCTGAAGCGGAATTCCCTTTGACTCGAAAGGAAAAAATATCCTTTCCTGACAATTCTGTTCAACACCATCAACAAACATTCTGGCAATCTGGTCTTGCCCGATTTGGGCTGCCACGTGCGACCATGCTCCCATCAAAAGCGGCTCATTCGCAACGACAGACCGAAACCCCAGCCGATCACTGGTATGCCTAAACAACATTGACATTCTATAGTCGCTTGAATACCAAGGGGCAAGCAGATATCCTGAGGAACCGTATTTAGATATAATCGCCGGGCCGCGCTTCTGATATCCATATGGTTTAACCCACGCCTCCAGTGTCATTTCCCCCGACCCGATATTAAGCGATTCCGAGTCCGGTATCGAAACAAAATCATCAATCCCATCAAACATTAGACATCCGCCAAAACGCCCTTCTTTTGACCATGCAGCGGTATTTTTTTTGGCGTTATTTTTGAAATCGGAGGAGTCTTCAGGCAAACCGCATCCTTCATCAAAATGCAACAAAAGAACTGTATCCGCATCCTTTTCGTATGGTTGAATCTGTTTCTCTTTGGCTACTAAAGACTGGATAGACATCAAAATCAACAAAGGAACCCAGCAACATTCAACCTGCTTATGTAAAATTATCACAGCCATCCCATAATTTTTCAGAAATAATTTTTTCATCGTAATGCAATTGAGAGTTGACCAAAAACTTTTTAGCCACGGAGCCCCACGGACATTCCTCAGACCCCGGTGCCCCTCGCCCTCCTTCCCAAGGCTATCCTCATCGCAAGAGGGCGTTTTATCGGGAGGGCGCAGATGACTGCGCCCTCCCGATAAAACGCCCATCGGATCATTGGCAGTCCAATGCAATGCAAGGGCAGGAGGGAGGTGGCTTGCCACGAGCGAAGTCGAGTGGGCAGGGTCGGGGGATGTCCGTGGGGACTCCGTGGCTAATCCATGCATTCTTAATCTCAGCTTTTGGCTTTTCACTTCATGCTCCTCTGAACAAAACCTAAAATTTGCCTGTTTTGCAAAATTATGGGATGGCTGTGTAAAATTATCATAATTGACCTTATGAAAAACTCATCAACCCAATGGAATCAAATAATGGGTAAAGCGTTAATGATTGCCTACTTATATGGATCGAATATTCCTCCGGTTTCTATTTGATAGGGATGAGGTGATTTTGCTTTTTCATAATCGATCCACTCCACATGACCATCGAAGAAAACACCATTTGCCCCATTTCCATGCCTATGCCAAGCGCTATACGCTGCGCCTCCTGGAAAAATGTGCGTTGCATGGAAGAAACACGGGTGGTATGAATCTGATATCAAAATTTTAGCGGCAGGATTATTTATCATATTAAGTTTTCCTCTTAATTGGCCGCCATTTTCAGGCGCTTCGGTTGCGATTCGTGTTCCTGGGGCATATGAAACTGGCACGGAATTAGGATAATTAAAGTTTTGCGATGGACATGTAAATAAGCATGGCTGCTTAAGCCAATTCCCAAAAGCTGGACCTCCAAGCACATAATAGTTGTATGTTCTAATATTGGCATATGGCGCAAGGAGAACATACCATGCGGGGTTGTTTACTGTTGCGAATCCATCCCACGAAGCCTCTGTCAGATGATAGGCAAATGGAAGATATCCATCGTTTTCCTGACTATATTCAATGGTCATTTGACCAATCTGTTTCAGATTGCATATACATGCGGCCCTTTTACTTATATCACGTGCGGCCTTAATGGCGGGACTCAATATTGCCACCAACATCGAGAGTATGACAATGACAAAAAGAAGCTCTAACAGAGTGCTCGCGCGGACATGCTTGTCCTTGTTCAAAAAGATGCGATAATCAAGTTTCTCAGTTTTGCCAACAGATTTATTTTTCATAGCATGTTCTTTTCAATGCGATCCGTATTTCCTGATGTTTTCAATGCTATTGGATGCAGTTTTCGAGATATAGTTACAATATGGAATGATTTGAATGACAAAGGCAGCCTCTATTTTCTTTGGATGCCAGAATTTTCTCGCCATTCCATTTCGTTTTTTTAGAGCGGCTCATTTTTTTAATTAATCTCAAAAAACAGATATTTTTCGCATCACCACTTGAGTTTTCCATGTTCTTGGCTGGCTTGCGAGATTGCGGCAGACAGCTTCGGCTTTGGCGAGATATTCCAGGATTTCGGGAAAATTGCTTTTCATCCGGGGATCCTTGGTTGTGGCGATCACCTGGCGATAGTCATCGATCCATTTCAGAAAAAATTCAATATCCGCGCTTTGCGGCTGCATGGGTTGGTTTTCGAATTGCAAATAGACCGGGCTGGTGTGGGCATGGCGCCCATAGTGGGGAAACGGTTTGGCGATGCACCGCGCTGCGATCCAACCAGTGTGGGAAACCGGAAGATCGAATGATTCGTTGAAATGTTGGGTGTTGGGCGTGAAGACCTTGACTGTTTTTCCATTCAGGACGAGCTCGATTCGTTGCAGTCCGCCCAAGGCATGCGCTTCGATTTCAACCTTTATGGAAGGAGTGGAAGGGCCGAGACTCAGAATTGTGCCGGGGAGACCGCCATTGGCCTTTAAAATCAACAGCGGGCCATTGGTGCTGACGGTTCGTCCGTGGCGATAGGCTTGGTCGATTTTATCCCATGACAACTGATCCAATTTGACATAGACCCGGCCAGCGCCAGGCATGTTCCAATCGGCGGGCATGTTGAGTTCGGCATCGCTCCATCCTGAGCCAGCCAGACGAAAGCCCAAATTCAGGAAGCGATACCAAGTGGAGATTCCCCATTCTTTTTCCGAGCCGCCCCACATGACATCCCAGATGGGCACATAGCCTAGGAGGACGCCGGGCGCCACATCCCGTGACATGACCATTTCCGTGGGATTGGCGACATTTTGAGAACTGCCTTCTGGATGGGTGTAAATGCCGAGTATTTTGAGACGTTCCGCTTCCAAAAAGGCAAAAGCATCCTGTTTGGGCGGTGTTTTGGCGTTGATCCAACAGACGTGTCCGCCGAGATTGCCATGGCTGCGTCCTTCCGGCGTGGCTTGTTTCCCAATGAAATCAGCCAGTTCAAGAGGCGCGTCGTTGATGGCTTCCGTAAAACTCGCGAAATGAAGCCCTTGCGCCCGGGCCGCTCCGCAGGCCTCCAGAAAGGTGGGGGTCCAGTCTGCCAGGAATTGGCCATGGGTCCGGTAATGGATATGATGGTCGCCGCCATACCAGCCTTTGGATGGCATGTCCACAAAACGGTCGAGTTTCAGGTTGATGGAGGCTGTCTGGTTTGATTCGACGGCAAGGCATTTCTCCAATGGAAAGTATTCAGGGCCGTGCAGGCAGGTAATTTGGATTTTTCCCGGCGGGACTTTGAGGTCAAAATGTCCATCCAGACAGTAAAAGTAGCGGTTATTATTCCGGGTATAACACAATTTTGTCGGACCGTAACCGTTTCCGTCGGCGGCTTTCAGGATGATTTGGCAGCAGGCAGGATTTCCTTTTTCGTCGACTATTTTGCCGATCACCCGAGCGGTGAGTTTTCGCGCCAGTTTTTCCGCGTGGGATTCCACATTGCATCGGGCTGTTGATTTTTCATTTTCGCGGATGCCCTTGATTTCCTCTGCGCTTAACGCATGGGCATAAATCCTGACATTTTTTATAAAGCCTTCGAAAGACCAGTTTTGATCCGCCGCCAGGCAGCCAATATGAAGCGGAATGGCGGGATAGGGAAACAGGGGGTCGGCGGGCAAATACTGGACCGGGCCCGCGGTTTGTCCTTCAAAAAGGGGTTCCCCGTCGGCGAATAAACGGGTTTTGTTGCGGCTTGTGTCGTAAGTGGCGGCCACATGACGCCATTCGCCCGGCTTGAGATTGGGAATATTTGCCTTTGCCCAAAATTGTTCCTGTCGTTCCGTTCGCATGAGAAGGCAAAGGCTTTGGTTTTGCAGCAGAAAATTGTAGCCGGATGAAAAATAGTTTCTGCCTTTGCTGACGATGACGCGCGATCCGCTTATTCTCTCCGGACGCACCCATGCCGCAATGGTAAAGTTGCCTGCCAGGTTTAATTCGGGACGGTGCGAAATTTTCACAAAACTCTTGGACCCCAGAAATTCCAGGGCCGTTTGATCCTCCAGCGATGACCAGATGGCGCCGATGGCTTGTCCGCTATTTGAGGGAGAGGAGAGATCTTTGATGACCGTTCCGGATCCTTCACTCAAAGGCCAGAATCCAATGGGATCCGTCCGTGTGCTTTCGGCGTGGCAGACTGGCGCCCATACTCCGAGCAGCAGGGCAATCACAAAACTGATTCCATGAGGGGACGGGGTCAATAGTCTTTTGTATTCCATGTTCTTGGCTGGTGTGTAAGGTTGCCGTTGTTGTCTCCGGCGTAGGTTGCCAGGGCCAAACCCGTTTGCCTCAAATTGTTGACGCAAGCAGCCGTCTTCGCGGTCTGGCGGGCGGTTTTTAAGGCGCTGAAAAGAATAGACGTCATGATGGACAGAATGCTTGTCACCACCAATAACTCTACAAGTGTGAAGGCGCTCCCTGTGACGGCCGCGCCGTGGCGGTGTTGTTTTTCAGTACGATCCATATTTTCTGACGGTTTCAAGGGCATGGGTGTAATTTTTGAAGCTTACGGTTGGAGGCACGGAATGGTCCGAGTGATAAAGATAGCCTCCATTTTCCTTGGCCGCCACAATTTTTCCCCTGATTTCGTCTTCGATATCCTTTTTTGTGCCGCTTATTTTTTCGACATCGATGTTGCCGACAAAGACCAGATTTTTTCCGTATGACGGCTTGAGGGTTCGCACATCGTTTCCGGCCCTTGCCTCAAGAGGTTGGATGGCAGTGATTCCCGCCTCCATCAGGAGCGGGAGAGCCTGGTCCAGTTTTCCGTCGGTATGAAACATGATGGGCAAATTTTTTGCCCGAAAATGGGCGAACAACCGCTTGTGGCAGGGCATCAGCAAGTCGCGGTAAGTTTGGGGGGAAAACAGCATGCCGTTTTTATAGGCAATGTCGTCGGCAATATGAATTCCGTCCACTTCCATTCCCATTTTTTCGAGTTGATCATGGGATTGAATGACCAAATCAGCGAAGGTGTTGAAAACATTGGCCATCCAATCCGGCTTTTCGAGCAGATGGAGATAAATATCCTCCGGGTTGATCAGGTTCCGTGCGTTTTCGAAAGGTCCGTTGGCGACAAAAAACATGAATTTATTTTTTGCCCTGGCCTGCCGGTATTTCTCGAGAAGGGTTGCCGCCGGAGCGGGATGGGTGGTCAATCCCACATTGTGTTCGGTGACACATTCGTATTCACCCCATCGGTGGATTTTAATCCGTTGCGGGGAGAATTTCAGCAAGGGCGCATGACGCAACCAATCCTCTTCGGTTTTTACAAGATAGTCCATGACCAGAGATGACATGGTGATTGTTGGGTGAGCCCGGAAAGAGCTACACCCAACAACGATGAATACAAACACCATGCAAAGAAATCCGCTTGCGGCGGACTCTCAAAGCCGAGGGGAGCAAGTCTCGGCG
>JAQUAF010000125.1 GCA_028687435.1 Verrucomicrobiia bacterium
TTAATGGAATGCATGCGGCCAGATTACGTGAACAGAAAAATGGTGTCCAGAATAATCTGCGGGCAATCCTCAGCTTGACAAGGAGGGGTTGGGGAGGTCGGCGCAACTTGGACAGGCGCATCAAAACATTGAAATTCCTAAACATGAACGTATGAAAACAACTTGTTCATGTCTTCATTTTCCTTTTGCGGCCATTCTGCATAGGCTCAAAAAGAATCGGAGCGCAGATTGACTTGGAAGGAGATGCGGGATAAGGAGAGGCATGAATCGGTTTGGTTGGTTTGGACTCTTCTTTCTGTTCCTCGGCCAATTGGCGGGATGGAGTCTGCCGGTGGAAGAAGGCGGGCAGCGGCTGGCTGAATTTTATGACAGTTTGGACGTGGAAAATTTATGGTTGGCCGGGAAAAAGGTCCATTGGAAAACCGGGGAACCCCTGCCCGGCGACCGTCCAGGGAAAACCCATTGCAGCGCCTTTGTCGCGGCGGCGTGTTCGCGGCTGGGGATCTATATCCTGCGTCCGCCGGCGCATGGTCAGGAACTGCTGGCCAATGCCCAAGCGGAATGGTTAAAAACAAAGGGGGCTGAACACGGCTGGAAACCTGCTGAATCGCCGGTTGAGGCCCAGCGTCTGGCCAACCAAGGGCATCCGGTGGCGGTGGTTTTCCAGAATCCGGATCCCCAAAAACCAGGCCATATCGCGTTGGTGCGGCCGTCGGATCTGGACGAACAGCGACTGGCCTCGGACGGGACCTGGGTCATACAGGCCGGCCAACACAATCATCGTTGCTGCACATTGAAAAAAGGTTTCAAAAATCATCCCGGCGCATGGAACAACGCCGGCGATTATCAGGTGAAATTTTTCTTCAATCAAACCTCGTTTCGGAAAAAAAGCGGCGACAAGAGAATAGCCACAAAAGGCACAAGCATCGTCAACAGGACAACGTTGACGATGTCACAAAATGTATTTTATGAAACGTCGCCCTCCATTCTGAAATTAAATCTTGTGACAGCGGCAATCGCGATTGCCGCTGCTTGTGCCTTTTGTGGCCATTACTGATGGGGCGGGGCTCCTGCACCGCTTTTTCGCCAAACATTGAGATTCCTGAACACGAGTTTACATCGATAAACAGGATGGACAGGATCATTTCAAATGTCCGGTGGAATCCAACCGGCTCAGGGCCAGATCAATAAACCCCTTTGCGTTCAGGCACAAGGTTTCGGCTTCGCCAACCAATCCTTTTTTCAGCAAGCCGGCTTCCTCAAGCTCAGGATTCAAGACATTGAAATCCGCGTGGTAGACATTCCACAGATGCAAACGCGAGGGAACAACCACGGTGCGGCCGTCAAACACAACCTCCCCGCGAATGACATCCTTGGAGAGCTTGAACGTGTTTTCCATCAATTCCTCGGCGGTATGATAGGTGGTATTGGATTGCTGGCCCACGCCGGCCAGCAGGATTTTTCCTCCGGACAAGGCATTTTTATGCCATGGCGTTCCCGCGCCGCAAGGACAGCCGGCCTTCTCATGTCCGCTCAAGATCTCCCCGCAGCGGCGTCCCATGCCCATCATGGAATGGGTGGGATGCACGCTGAAATGCTCGGCGTAATGGAATTTGAAGGTTTCCGGGATGACTCCCAATTTTTTGATGGAATCCTTTTTCAAATCAAAACGGGGAGGATTCCCGGCCGTAAATTCGTGGGGGATATACAGGTTTGGGAACAGCAAAGCGCCATCCGGCAGCAAAATCTCGGCCAAAGCCTCAATGAACGCCGCCGGACCGCCTTCCACCGTTCCCAGCTTTTTGAAGGAAGAATGCACCACCACGGCATCGCCAGGCCCGATCCCCAAGGCGCGAATATCGTCCGCAAGCCATTTTTTTGTAAAGCTCATGGCGAAAAACATTTTTCATCTAAAACAACGCAAAATGGTGCGCGCTACAGGTTTCGAACCTGTGACCCCTTGCGTGTGAAGCAAGTGCTCTACCACTGAGCTAAGCGCGCCCCTGCGGTTATGAAAACCGGGCGGGCATTGAAGCAGGTCGGAAGCCGCCCGGCAAGCGCGAAGGAAAAGATTTTTCAATGGGCAACCGGCTCATTTCGTGCCATGGTTTTGCGTTCGCGCGTCTGGAAACGAAGCAGCGGGACGCGCCTCCGCCGTGAAAATCCTCCATCGATACATCCTTTCCTCGCATCTGGCGAGCCTGGGCATGACCCTGGCTGTCTTCACCTTTGTGCTGTTGCTGGGCAACATCATGAAGGACATCATCGCCCTGCTGGCCAACCGCAACGTGGACATCCTGACGCTGGTCCAGTTTTTTCTGCTTCTGATGCCGTTCGTGCTTTCCTTTTCCATGCCCATGGCGCTGATGGCGGCAACCTTGCTGGTGGTGGGGCGGTTTTCCGCCGACCATGAGTTGACCGCCTCCCGGAGTTGCGGGATCAGCCTTTTTGAGCTGTCGCTGCCCCTGTGCGGGGTGGCGGCGGCGCTTTGTTTCGTGTGCCTGTTCATCAATTGTTACGTCGCCCCCAAGACCAAGTACCTTTTCAACCGGGCTTTCGTGGATATCGCGCTCAACAATCCGATCGCGCTTCTTGAGGAGGGACAGTTCATCAAGGATTTTCAGGACATGGTCATCTTCATCAACAAGCGGGATTTGCGCACCAAAACCCTCAAGGGCGTGCGCATCATGCGGCTCCAGAACAATGAATTGACGGAGGATTTCTACGCGCACAAGGCCACGGTCACGACCGATCCCGAGCGGATGATCATGAAACTGACGCTTTACGACGCGCAGTACGACCAGCGGGATCCCCAGGATCCGAGCAACATGACCAAGAGGAAGTGGAACGCCACCGTGGCCGAATACCCCCTTGAACTGGACCTGCAAAAGATGATCGACCAGCGCCGCGCCGTGCGGGAGATGCACCATTACAGCTCGATGGAAATCTGGCGCCAGGCCCAGGAACTGAAAGCCAGAGGAACACATCCCACCCCCATGCTGGTGGAACTGCACAGGCGCATCGCCCTTTCCCTGGCCTGTCTGGCATTCCTGCTCGTGGCCATTCCGCTGGGGATCCGCACCCATCGCACCGAAACTTCGATCGGGATCCTGATGAGTCTTGTGCTTGCCGTTCTCTACTATTTCCTTATCATCTTCGCCGAAAGCTTCAAAAAACACCCCCAACTCTACCCGGAATTCATCATCTGGATTCCAAACCTGATTTTTCAAGCAATCGGCAGCTATCTCTTATGGCGACAACACCGAGTATGACCCTTGCCCGGCAGGGTTTCCGCATGCCCGCGGAATGGGAACCCCATGCCGCAACCTGGCTCTCGTATCCCCGGAGGGAATGCCACAGTTTTTTGACGCAATTCAACGGCATCCCGGACGTCTGGCTGGCCATCTGCCAGCATCTTGTTCCTCATGAAGAGGTTCACCTGAACTATTTTGACGAGGATCACCGGCATGAACTGGAGGGGGTTTTAAAACGGGGGGGGATTTCCGGCAATCCAACGATTCATTTGCATCCTTTCCCCGCCTATGAACCCTGGTGTCGCGATCACGGCCCGATTTTCGTAAAACGGCCCCATCCGCCGGGCCTTGCGGTGGTGGATTGGGATTTCAACGCCTGGGGTTTAAAATATCCCAGTTTTGATCTGGATGACGAGGTTCCCGCCCGGAGCGCCCGGCATCTGCATCTGCCCCTCATCAGGCCGGGCCTTATTCTCGAGGGAGGATCCATCGACGTCAACGGCTGCGGTTCGCTGCTCACCACGGAAAGCTGCCTTCTGAACCGCAACCGCAATCCCCATCTTTCCAAACGGGAGATTGAACAGGCCCTTTGCGATCATCTGGGCGCGACCAACATCCTGTGGCTTGGCAAAGGCATTTCCGGGGATGACACCGACGGCCATGTGGACGATCTCAGCCGTTTCGTGGCGCCGGACACCATCGTGACCATCGTTGAGGAAGATCCCACGGATATCAACCATGCCGTGTTGCAAGACAATCTCCGCCGCTTGCGAAGCATGAAGGATCAGGATGGGAAACCTTTCCGGATTGTGACGCTGCCGATGCCCGGGGTATTCGTGCGGGAGGGGCGGCGGCTGCCGGCCAGCTATGCCAATTTTTACATCGCCAACAACGTTGTGCTGATGCCTGCCTATCAACATCCGAACGACGCAAAGGCGCAACGCATCTTGCAGGAATTGTTTCCGAAGCGTAAAGTGATCCCGGTGGATTGCCGCCAGTTGATCTGGGGCCGGGGCGCCATCCACTGCATCACCCAGCAACAACCCTCCCTGCCATGAACATGGAACCCAAACGAAAGACCTCCCGCTTAAGCTACTGGATCATCGTGGCGATTCTGGGGTCGCTGGTCGTGCATACGGCCATCTGGTTCTGGTTCCAACGCCTTTACCTCCCCCAAACCGGCCTGCCTTCCTACGAAAAACTGGTTCTCAGGAAATTCCGGGTTGAGCGGGTACAGATCAACCCCAAGTGGCTGGAACCCAAACTGCCGCCCCCTGAAAAACCGGCGCCGGCTCCCGGAACCGACCGGGCCGCGCTGATCCCCTCGCCCGAGACCCGTTCGTTCTCAAAAATGCTGTCGCAAACCCCCTCGTCGCCCACCCTGCCTTCCGGCGCCCCGGCCATTCCCCAGGATAAACCCCGGTTGACCTTGGGCGATGAACGCACCACACCACCGGATCTCTTTGGCCGTTCCAAACTCGAACAGGAATCCCAATCGACGCGCGAGCAGCTGTCCAACACCGGCAAAAGCGCCAGCGCCGGGCGTCCCATTCTCAACACTCCCGGGGCGCCGGTCGTTCCCAAGGCAGGATCGCCCGAGGCGGGGCTGCCGACCCAATCACGCGTCGGCCCCAGCCAGGGAACGGAAATCGGCGTGCCAAGCGGTTTCGGTCCATCCAACCGCGTGGAGGATTTTTTTGGGATTGGCGGAGGCCTGCCCCCCCTTCCTCCTCCTGAACCGCCCAAACCGGCAACCGAAGCGGCCAAGGCGGTTCCACAAGGACTCCCCGCCGACAAACCCAAAAGCACCCAGCAATTTGAATCGCTCAATCCATTTCTCGACGTTGAATTGTTCACCGAGGAACGAACCCCGCCGCAGGGACGAAAAGAGGGCTATTTCCTCATCAAAATCACGGCCAAACCCAACAAACAACTCAAGGTTTTCCCAAAAGATGTCCTTTTCATTCTCGACATCTCCAGCAGCATCGGCCCCACCCGCCTGGAGTCTTTCCGCGCCAGCGTTCTGAATGCAATCACCAACCTCAATCCGGCGGATCGTTTCAAAATCCTGGTGTTCCGCGATCGTCTCAACGCTTTTAGCGCCGACTGGATGAATGCCTCACAGCCCCCCTTGGATGAAATCCGTTCCTGGCTCGGCAAATTGAGGAGCGCCGGCGTGACGGATCTTTACGACAGCCTTCGCCCGATCGCGGACAACAAGCGCGAAGCGGGCCGGATGAACATGATTTTGCTGATGAGCGACGGCGTACCCACCAAAGGCGTGCTGGACAGCACCCAGATCATCAATGAACTTTCGGAGGCCAACGACAACAAATCCTCGATTTTCGCCATGAGCGCCGGGCTGGATGTGAACAATTTTCTGCTCGACCTGCTGTCCTACCGCAACCAGGGATGGCTGCGAACCACGCCACAAGTCAAGGAGGCGCCGGACAAGTTCGGACAGCTCATCCAACAAACGCGGAACCCGCTTTTCCTGAATCTGCGTTTCAGGTTTGCCGGCGTGGATGGCGAACAGGTCTATCCCCAAAATCTGCCCAATTTGTACCAGGAAAGCCCCCTGCTCCTTTTCGGACGCCATTCCCCCGGACAAACGACGCCCATCAGCCTGCAAGTGCTCGGGGAAAACGTGGAGGGAACCAGGGAATTGCTGGTTCAATTGCCCCTGCCCCCC
Organism: Verrucomicrobiia bacterium; assembly: GCA_028687435.1. GTDB lineage: Bacteria > Verrucomicrobiota > Verrucomicrobiia > JABWAM01 > JABWAM01 > JAQUAF01. Next base: position 5,947 of record JAQUAF010000125.1, read on the forward strand.
AAACCCACCGGCCCGGCCAACATTCCGTCCACATGGGCGCGCCAGCGCATTTATCATTTGCTGGGATGCATGACGCGCATCGCAGGTTCCCAGGGACGCATTTTGGACGACGTGCGGCAACTGAGCGAGGATTACAAAGTTGAGGTACCCTATTTCTGATTCAGCAACAGGTGGTCAGGCTGAAGACTGAAGGCTGCCAGGAATTTGAGATAAAAACCTGAGGCTCTTGCAAAACTACGATATGCGGCGCGATAAATCACTTTGGCCAAATCCAAGGCGACGAGGGCTGAGAATCCCCGAAGCGGGCTTTGATGCCCGAGTCAACGCCGGAGTTGGCCAAAGTGATTGTCGCCCAAGGGGTTGCGCGTCCATGGATTGCTGGCGGCGTTGTGTCGTCTGGCCAAGCCCGCTGGGGGGATTGACCAGACTCCACGCCTTGCCAGCCAATCCATACCCGCTGCAACGCCGCGCATCGTAGTTTTGCAAGAGCCTCACCTGTCAAAAATTTATTTTAAATACTCTAATTTGATCACCACGCCATGGATGACAACGCAATCGCGCAACCCCGCCCCCTTCCAGCGACAAACTCAGGACCAACAGCCTTCAGCCTCCAGTCTATCAACCTAAACAAGCCGCAAGTGACCGAAATCTTCCGCAGCATCCAGGGCGAATCGTCCTTTGCAGGTTGTCCGTGTTTTTTCATCAGGCTTGCCGGTTGCAATCTGGATTGCGCCTATTGCGACACCCGCTATGCCAGAACGGAAGGCGGCCCGATGGATACGGAAGAAATTCTCCGGCAGGCGCGCGCCAGCGGCTGCAAACTTGCCGAAGTGACCGGAGGCGAACCGCTGCTGCAACCAACCACCCCGGATCTGCTTTGCAAACTTTGCGATGAACATTTCACCGTGCTGCTCGAAACAAACGGTTCCCTCGACATCTCGCCTGTGGATCCGCGAGTCATCCGGATCATGGACCTGAAATGTCCCTCCAGCGGACAAAGCGAACGCAACCGGCTGGAAAATCTGCGTCATCTGCGTCCCGCGGATGAAATCAAATTTGTCGTGAAAGACCGGGAGGATTTCGACTGGGCCTGCCAAATGACCCGTCAACACGGACTGGCGGACAAAACGCATTGCCTTCTGCTCTCGCCCCTGAATGACAGCGGCCCCCGGTCTCTTCCGCCCTCCGCCCTTGCGGAATGGATTCTCGACTCAAAACTGCCGTTTCGCCTGCAACTCCAACTGCACAAGCTGATCTGGCCGGACCGGAACCGCGGAGTATGACCCACCCCATTCAACCCGGCTGGCGGCAAACCCAACGGGATTGGCTCCTGCCCATTCTTTCCGGCTGGTTGATGATCCTCTCGTTTTCCCCCTGGGAACCTTTTCAGGGCTCCCATCAATTCTCTTTTGTCGCATGGTTCGCCTGGGTGCCCTGGTGCAGCCTGCTGCTGCCGCAAAATCCCGATGCATGCTGCCGAAATCCTTTTCGGTCGGGATATCTGGCCGGTCTTTTTTTCTGGCTGGGAACCATTTACTGGATCCATCACACCACGATTCCCGGCATGCTGATGCTGGCCGCCTTTCTTTCCCTGTACTTTGGTCTTTGGGGATTGATCATGGCCCGCTTCCATCTGCGCTGGCAAAAAATCTCCGGCGGGCAACACATCCTTCTGGCCACGCTGGGAGCGGCCTCATGGGTGGCCTTGGAATGGGGCAAGGGGTGGATTCTGGGCGGCTTCCCCTGGAATGACGCCGGGACGACCCAGTATCGCAATCTCGCTCTCATCCAAATCGCGCAATGGACCGGCAAATTCTGGATCAGTTTCCTGGTTGTTTTTTTCAACCTGTCCCTCTGGCTGACCTGGCGCCGTCTGCGGCATCAGAATTTTTCGCTCCGTTCATGGCGTTATGAATTTTCCCTGGCCGTGCTGCTGGTGACCGGAACCCTGGTTGCCGGCATGCGAATGCTTCTGGCTGCGCCCCGGGAACAAAGCGGAGGCATTCCCCTGAAAGTGGCCTTGATCCAGCCCAACATCCCCCAGGACATCAAGTATGAGGTTTACAGCCGGGCGGAACAGGAAAGCTGTCTCGAACAACTCACCATGAATGCGGCGCTGCTGAAACCGGACCTGATCATGTGGCCGGAAACCGCGCTCGTGACCGGACCAAACCTCGATCCCCGTCGTGGATTATGGATGCTGGACCTCGTCAAACGAGTCCAAACCCCCATTCTTTTCGGCGCAATGGACGCCGATGCCGGCGGAGACGCGGACAGCAAGCCGCAGCAGAATTATTATAATACAGCCCTGCTGGCCACCCGCGACTTGGAACTGGCGCCGGGCTACCACAAAATGCACCTGGTGCCGTTTGGCGAATACGTTCCATTTGAACGGTGGATGCCTTGGTTGCGATGGCTGACCCCGATCGAAGGCAGTTTCACCCCAGGCGAGGTTCCAGTGTGGTTCACCATCAAAGGCATCAAAATCGGTCCGCTGATTTGTTTTGAAGACACCTTTCCCGGTCTTTCCCGGACCATGGTGAAAGGCGGCGCGGATCTGCTCGTCAACCTGACCAATGACGCATGGTTTCTTGACTCACCCGGCGCCTCCCTGCACGCCGCCAACGCGGTCTTGCGGGCGGTGGAAAACAGACGCCCGCTGATTCGCTGCACCAACAGCGGTTATACCTGCATCATTGGATCCCGGGGCGAAATCCATTGCGTGGAAGATCCGGCCACCCGGGGTTTCCGGCTTGCCTCAGTGAATGCGCCCGCCGGGCAACCCCTCACCTTTTACACCCGCTTCGGCGACTGGTTTGCTTTTCTTTGCGCAGCAACCGCCGGACTCGGCCTGTTCTTTGCGGGTTCTGCCGCCGGTCCGGCCCGAAATTAAATCCGCCCGCGGCGGACAACTTTTTGACGGGATTGACAGGATTTTTATGCAAGACAATGTCCGGGCGCATGGCCGGACAATCCTGTCAATTCTGTTAATCCTGTCAAAAAATCCATCTCCAATTCATTTTTCTGCAAACATTGAATTAAGCCGCGCTCCCGCCACGGCGGGACGGCAGCTTGACGTTCGATGCTCGATCCGCCTTCGCCCAAGCGCTTCGGCGAGACAAGCGCTCGACACAGAAAACCAGCAAGGCGGTGCGGGAGCCCCGCCCTCCGTTTGTCGCGAAATGAATGGAGGGCGGGGCTCCCGCACCGCCTTTTTCGCCAAACATTGAAATTTGTAAGCGCCGGTCTGAAAATGTCCTAAAACCGCCGGTTTGAAAATGTTGTTATTTTGTTGGTCCGTGTTGTTCCAAGTTCGGTAAAATTTTTTGTTCAGTTGTTGTCTTGTTTGGGAGGGGGTCC
>JAQUAF010000004.1 GCA_028687435.1 Verrucomicrobiia bacterium
GGCATTCTGAACTCATTCCCAGTGCAAAATAGTCTGCCCAACAAATTTTCAGACGTTGGAGACCCAATCGCCATGCCAAAATCCTGCCTTGTCACACCCTGAAAACTCGGTACTCTCAAGTTATTGAAGGACCCTAATTTTACCTCTGAAAAGAAGTGGTGGCTGGGGAGGGAATCGCACCCCCGACACAGGGCTTTTCAGGCCCCTGCTCTACTACTGAGCTACCCAGCCATTCTCCAAAACGATGCGCGCCACGGTAGGCTTGGCGGAGGGAATTGTCAAACCCTTGCGCGCGGCGGCGGAATCATTTTTCCAAAAGCATTTCGGCGATCTGCACGGCGTTCCACGCGGCGCCCTTGAGCAACTGGTCGCCGCTGATGAAAAGAGCCAGGCCATTCTGCGCCGTGTCGTCCTCGCGGATGCGGCCCACGAGCACTTCCAGAAGATTGGTGGCGTCGATGGGCATGGGAAAATAATTTTTCTCGCGATCATCCACCACCTTGACGCCCGGCGCCTTGAGCAGAACCTTGCGGGCTTCGGCGGCGGTGAGTTTGCGCTCGGTCTCAATGACCACACTCTCGGTGTGCGCCCGGTAAACCGGCACGCGCACGCAAGTGGGGCAGATGGCCAGTTTCGGCTCGTGAAACATCTTGCGGGTTTCCTCGACCATCTTGTTCTCCTCCTCGTTGTAACCGTTTTCCTGGATCCTGGCGTTGTGGGAGAAAACATTGAAGGCAATCTGGTGGGGTAAAATCTCTTTTTTAGCCGGTTTGCCGTCCAGAATGTCGCGGCTTTGGTTTTCCAACTCCGCCATGGCGCGCGCGCCCGCGCCGCTGGCCGCCTGGTAGGTGGACACCACGATGCGATTGATTTTGGCGGCCTGGTGCAGGGGCCACAGAGGCACCGCCAGGATGGCGGCGGAACAATTCGGATTGGCGATCAAGCCCTTGTGCTTTTTGATATCGCCGGGATTCACCTCGGGCACCACCAGGGGAATGTCCGCGTCCATGCGAAAAGCGGAGGAATTATCCACCACCACGCAACCGGCCTTGATGGCGTGGGGGGCAAACTCGCGGGAACGGGTGGCGCCGGCGCTGAAAATGGCCACATCCACACCCTTGAAGGATTCGGGGTTCACCTGTTCCACCGTCACATCCTGCCCCTTGAATTTCATCTTTTTGCCCACCGAACGCTCGGAGGCAAGCAACGTGAGCTTCCGGACCGGAAAATTCCGCCGCTCCAAAGTTTTCAAAACTTCCACGCCAACCGCTCCGGTGGCGCCCAAAACCGCAATGTGAACAGGTGCTTTCATAATTCGAGCGTTGTAACCTGCCGGGAGGCAGGGCGCTTGTCAAGGGAGAACGGCCCACAACACGGCTTTCACCCTGCCCCGGCGATCCGTTTGCGCCGCCAGCCGGCGCAGGCCGGGCAGCGTTTCCTCCGCCAAAGCGCGCCAGACCAAGGAGGCTTTGACGTCCTCCACATCGTCCGGCAAGGCGCGTTCAAAACCGCCGGAAGCCAGCAGAACCGGCGCCTCCATGCCGTCGGGCGTCCGTCCCACCCCCACGCGGCAATCGTCGGAGGTGAAAAACAGGTGGGTGATCCCCTCTTTTCTCAATTCGGGCAAAGCCACGGCCAGGGGGTTGGATGCCAGCCGGATCCATCGGTCATCCAGATGATGCCAATCGGTCACGCACGGCGCGCCGGTCACTCCGCGGATGACAAAGCCATAGGTTGGGGAACACAGGACCCGCGCGTTTTCCGTTCCGGATGGCGGCATTTGTTTGAGAACCGCGACGATGTTGCCCGGATAAAAACACGGCAATCCCCGCCAACAGGCCGTGAGAAACATTCCGGTCACGGCAATGGCGCCCGCCCATTTCATCCAGCGTTGCCTTCCCTCCCGGAATTCATTTGCCAGAAAAGCCGCCAGCAGCCAGGCCATGGGCATCTCGACCCATGGACTGAATCGCGCCGCAGCGCCGGCAAACAGGCCCGCCGTCACCACCAGCGACACTTCGGCAAACCGGTCCCTCCACCATCCCCAAACCAGAAGCCCCGCCCCCAGGACGCTGAAAACCCCATAGGTATTCCACCAGCAAGACCATCCAAAAGGCAGCAGATCGGCCGCATTCAACTGCCGTTGATGCGCCAGATCAATGCCCCGGACATGCATGGCCATCTGATCGTGCAGTACGACAAGACCCGGTTTCAAGCACCAGGCCAGCGCCAGCCATCCCAAAAGAATCCCGGCCTGGATCCACCGTTTTCGCGGCCCATCCGCGATTGAACGGGTCAACCGCCGCTCCAGCAACAAGGGCAACAACCAGGCGGCCACCACCCCCGCATCCGGTCCCATGCCCGCCGCCAGCAACAACAACCCCGCAAGCAAACAACCCGCACCCCAACCACCGCTTTTCATCAATCGAAGGACCATCCACACCGACAACATCAAAACCGGGAAAACCTCCTGTTGATGATGAAAGGAGGCGGTGCAGTAGTTCAGGCTGGAAGAACCCAGGACAAAAGCAAGGGAGGCCCAAAAAGCCGCCTTGGCGGAGGAATAAACCTCGCGGCAACCGAAATAAAGGATGATCACCGCCGCCAGATTAAGGGCATTGGAACATCCCCACAAAATCGCGTAAATCGTTTCCGGGGAAAAACCGCCAGCCAGCGGCAGAAGCCACCGAAGAGGATCGCCCCAAAACAAATTGTGGCATCCTTTTGCCGCCCCGGCAAAAAACCAGATGTCCGCCCCATGGCTTGCCCATGCGCCATGCCGTTCAAAAAACCAGCAGGCGGCGGCGGCCCGCGCCGCCAAGGTCAGAAAAACGAGAACGGCAAGCCGGCCCCCCCAGGCCAAAGCTTGCCGTCCACCAACAAATCTCTCCCTTTCCACGCTACTCGCGCAAACCGGGCGCCAGCCGCGGCGCCAGTTGTTCGGAATCCACCAGCGTCGTCTGGTCCATCTCGCTGGCCGCCTGTTCCAAGGCCTTGTTTTTCTCCTCCACCGTGGCGCCGTTTTCCTCCTGCTTCATATCCCCCAGGCCGCCTGTGATCGGCACGGCGCTCGGTTCCCTCCCCTTGTTGAACTGATCGCGGGGCTTGGCATTGCCGATGAAACTCTTCCGGTAGGCAAACCGGTCGTTCTGATCCGCTTCCTTCAATTGCGCGTACTGATCCTCCAGCCCCGTTCCACCATCCGAGGTGACAATGGTCGGCGTGATGAAAACCAGCAGATTGCGCTTGTTTTTCTCAAAACTGCGATAGCGGAACACATCGCCAAACATCGGGATGTCGCCGAAAAACGGCACCTTGGAAAAAGTGCGGTTGGAATCGGCGGACAGCAACCCGCCAATCGCAAGGGTGTTGCCGCTTTTCACCATGACCCGCGAAGTCAGCGTACGCATGGCAATGATGGGAATGGTCACCGTGCTGCCGGAAATCGTGAAGGTGCTGTCCCTGTTGGAACTGCTGACATTGGGTTCCACATCTAGGGTGATGAAGTTGTCTCGATTGACCCGCGGCGTCACCTTGAGGATGTTGCCGATATCCTTGTACTCGAAACCGGAAATCACAAACGACGCCGTCTGCTGGTTGAAAGTGAAGTTCGGAATGGGGCGCTGCTCGGCAACCTTGATGGTCGCCTCCTTGTTGTCGGCAGTGATCACCTTGGGACTGCCCAGCAACTCGGTGTCGTTGTCCTGCAACAGAAAACTCAGGGTGGTGGAAAAGGCGGGCATGTCCAATACGGCCGCAAACGGATAACCGCTCGCCGCGCCGCCAATCGGCGTCAACACGCCGCCGCGGCGATAGGTCGTCGTTGTCGTGCCGCCGGGATCGCCGGACCGGGTGATGCCCATCATCAAATGTCCGCTGGAGGAGTTGTCCGTTCCGGTGCCGGAAACCGCCGAAACCGGGCTGGCAAGGCTCACGGTATAGGACGCCAGCGACGTCCAGTTCACGCCCACCGCCTCTTTCGGGTTTCGGGTCATTTCCAACAGCTTTGTCTCAATCATCACCTGGGGCGTCACCGTGTCCAAAGTCTTCAGGATTGGAATGATCTTGGAAAGGTTTGAAGGCACGTCGGTGATGACCAGTGTATTGCTGCGTTCGTCCAACTGCACATTGGCGCCTGCGGCGCGGCTCAGGAGTTTTTCCACGGTGGGCTTGGACTCCCTGGCGCTGGCGTTGGCAAATTGGTAAATCTCAGTCTTGGTCGGCTCCTGGTTGATCGATTCCTTGCTCTTGACCAGGAAAACCCCATCCCTTTCGATCAACTGATAGCCTTTTGATTCGAGAATGACTTCCATGGCCTGCTTGATGGGCAAATCCACCAGACGCGCAGTGACGGTTCCCTTCACGTCCTCCGGCAAAATCAGGCTTATTCCGGCCTGTTTGGCCATGGCTGGCAGAATGATGCTCAAATCCGCCTTTTCAAACGCCAGGGGCGGACGCTTGGGTTTTGCGGGTGCGGAAACGGCGGGTACCCCGGTCTTGGGCGCCTCAGCAGCCGCTCCGTCCTTGGGCGCCTCCTGGGCAACCGCCAATCGCGGCAAAACAAAACAGAAAGCGGCAACCAGCCCGGCCATTAAAACCACCGGGGTTCCCGCCAACAACCTCTTTCCGTTCACAATGATGTTTCGATCAGGGTTTTTTATTTTCATTGTTTCCATCCTTTTCAATAAATTGATCGAGGTCATGTCCCTTGAGCATGAATGTTTTTTCCTTGCCGTTGCAGACAATGACAACGGAGTTGTCCGTAACCCGCTTCACCGTGTAATCCACGGATTCCTTGCCCTCGCGATACTGGTAAACCTTCCCCGTTTCCAACTCCCCTCCGCCATCTACCACCGCCACATCCCCCATGATGCCCGTGATTTTCAGCTTGATATCCAATTCCTTTGGCGCCACCGGCGTCTTGCCATCGGTGCGCACGGGTTTCTTGTAACCCACCGGGCAAAAAGGATCGCGCCCCTGGCTCTCAACAAAAACCGACCGGATCACGGCGTTGGTCAGGGAAAAATTCTCGTCATCCTTTGCGGACGCGGGTTGACCCGGTTGCGCAAACGCGGCCCAAGCCATCCCGGCCAGACAGACAACGGCCATTCCGCCCCGGGCAACCCAAGGCCGCACCCCTGTCAATTCCGGGCGTCCAACTGTCATTTTCAGTCCCGCCGTCATTGTTTTGCCACCTCGGAAATGCGCACGTTCACCGTATGAACATGCTTTTCCTTTGTGCTGCCGGCGCTGATGGAAATCTCGTCCACTTCCATCAGTTGCTGGTTGTTTTCCAGGGTTGAAATGAATTTTCCGATTTGATTCAACTCCGCAAGAAAATCAAAACGGAAACCGATCAGCTGGTAGGGTTGATCCTTGAATTTGAAATCGCTCAATTCATTGAGCGGTTGCATGGCAGTGTTGGCCAGATTGATTTTTTCAATGGTCGCCAGGTCGCTTATTTCCCTGAGCATCCAGGTTTCCGGATTGCCCTTGGGCATTTTTTCCTCCCAGTCGGCGGTGTACTGCTGGTAAACCTTGGCTTGTTCGCGCGCATCTTTTTCCTTGAGAATGTCGCTGGTGCGTTTTTGCACATCGGCGCGGGTTTTCTCCAATTCCTTGGTGTTTTTTTCCTTCGAAACCACCACAAACTGATTGCCCAGATACCAGACAACGGCAATCGCCACCCCCATCACCAAGGCGGTCAGCATCCATTTCTTCTGTTTTTCCGGACTTAGTTTCATATCACATCACAATTCCCTGGGTTTATCCTTGGGAGCAAACGGCAGGCGGAGTTCAAAAACCCCCACAGCCTGTTCCCCCAGTTTCGGATCGGATGTCATGCCCGGCGCCAAAACCACATCATTGCGATTGGTTGCGCCAGTCTCCTCGCTTTGTTTCAGCCAATCCCTGAAACGGGGTTCCTTTTGAAAAACATCCAACAGACGGTCGCGAATCTGCAACACCTCCACCTTGGTCTTGCCCCGCGCCTCAATCTCCAGCGTAATCTCCGCGCTGGGAACCACTTTTTTGACCGTTCGCGACCCCTTCGGCCCGCGCTTGATCACTTCGCTGGACGCCATGCCGCGGCGCAAATTGAAACTTCTCACCTGGCAGTTGGTGGGAATCAAATCCCGGACCACCCCCAGATGGGTTGCCACCATCACCCGGGTGTGGATGCGATTGTTGATCGACTGTGCCTGCGTCCGGATTTTGGGCAGGTCCGTCAGCGCCCCCAATTGCTTGAATTCGCTGTCCAGCTTTTTCAATTGGGCCCGGGAACCCGCCAGTTCATTGCGAAGATCGCTCATTTTCAAATACAAAAAGCCGTACCAGACAACAATAATGGTCAGAATCAAACTGCCCCCCAGCACGGTCAAACGCACCGGGTCAAAATCCTTCTCCCGCTGGATTTCCTGCTGTTCGTAAAAGAGATTCAGTTCAAACATGATCTTTTTTCGTTTTCAAACGGATCAGGCAGCCTTCTCCACCGCCGCCGGCGCGGGCGGGGCGGCAACGCTCTCCGCCGTTCCAATCACCGTTCTGGCCAATCCAAGAACCGCGGTGAACATCGGAATGTTTTTCGACAGCACCCCCTGCTGTTCCGGCGGCAGCTCGACCTGCAAACCGCCGGCGCCATCCCAAACTTCGCATGGCAGCCCCATCTCATTGCTCAAAGATTCCACCATCATCGGCGAACAAGCCGTTCCACCAGAAAGATAAACCTTGGAAATCACCTGCTCACTGTTCTTCTCGAAAAAGTTGATGGACGATCGGACTTCGCGAATCAATGGCACACAAATACGCGCCACAGCCTCCGCCAATCCGGGATCCCCCTGCAATTTGGCGGCCTCGGCCCGCGCAAAGTCCATCCCGGAATTCTGGGCCATGTACTCGGTCAGATGCCGCCCTCCAATGGAAACCATGCGGGTCAGCAGGGGACGGCCTTGATCCATGATGGTCAGGGATGAACTGGAAAACCCCATGTCCATGACCGCCACTGCCTGTGTTTTATGAATTTCCGGGCAGGCCCCCTCAAAGGCATTGATCAGGGAAATGGGCGTCAGTTGCAACGACCGCGGCCTCAATCCCGCCTGGCGCGAGGCTTGAAACAGACGGGCGACTTCCTCCGTGGCAATTCCGCTGACCAAAAGTTTGATTTTCCCGTGCACAGTCGATGCGGCAAGATCCTTTTTGCCCGTCTTCTTCGGTCCAAGCGCCTTGGCCGCATCGTCGTCCAGCGGGCAGGCGTCAAAAGTGTAATTCTCAAAACTCTGCCTCAGATAGGTGGTGCTGTTAAGCTTCAAGGCCATGCGCACTTCATCCAATGGCATGTTGGGCAATTCAACATAACGAACCGTGCTGTTGGTGGAACTGACCGTGAAGTGATAATCGGCGCCCGACACCCTGATCTTTCCAACAAGCTCCTTGATCTGGGCGGACAATTCAGCCTCCGTTTGAGGAACCTGCTCTTGCGGCGCCCGGGAGTTCGGCTGCAACACCACCCCGGTCAGATTATACCGATTGGCCTTCTTCTGCAAACGAACCGCCTTGAGAACACTGTTCCCCAAGTCGATTGCAATCAAACTGGAAGGCAGACCTTTCATGTGAAAGAAGAGTTCCGGATCAAGATGCTAAACCGTTGCAACCAGCCCCGGCAGCGCCTCCTGCGGCTGCTCCCCCGGCTTGCCCTGCTTCGATTCCTTGCTCAAATTCTGGTACTCGATGTACTCCTCAATCGGAATCATCGCCACAACCGGTTTGCCATGGCGTTCCACAATAATGTGGTCGCCCGCATAAACCATCCGCCCCACAAATTCCGAGAGGTGACTCTTTGCGTCTGAAATACTCACTGTTCGGGTCATAAGCGTCTTTCGGTTAAGCTCCAGCCAATCAGCATCATGGCCGCAGCATCGTTTCTAAGATCATTTCAATCGGTTATGAAATAGGTAAAAGAGGTAAAAGTTCAAGCTGATCCAAGATTAGTCAAATTGATCAAATGAATGCAAGAAAAAAATTAATTTTTTTAAGTCCTTGATATTGTGGACATTAAGCTGATGTCATCACGCCATATAAAGCCATCTTTTACCTCTGTTGTTTTTCAATATTCACAATGGCTTGATTATCAACCAGTTGCCGATGAATCTTGACATCTCTAAAAAAATTTTGGTCTAAAAAACCAAAATCCTCACTTTTTCCATCAAACTTTATCTGCAACCCCTTGGAAATAAAAGAGTTATGGATTTTTAAGCAGAATAGGGGAAATCAAATAAAACCATCTCTTAATGTCAATGTTAAATTTATGTTTTATGAATTTCAATGTTTGCTGAAAAACACATCGTGATGTTGAATCCCCTTAGAAGAATCCTTGACCCCTCCGGTTGTCATATCCAAAATTAACCCACCATGAAAGTCCTCTTCCTGACCAATGAATACCCACCCAACATTTATGGAGGAGCCGGCGTCCACGTGGACTACCTGACCCGCCAACTGGCCCGGCTCATGGATGTCGATGTCCGATGTTTCGGCAAACAGGAAAATCTCCTGCCACATCTTGCCATCAAAGGATACGGCTTGGATGAATGCCTCGACGCCAGGATGGATAAAAAAATGGCCGGCGCCATCCAGGCCCTCAGCCGTTGCCTTCGCTTCAACGCCACACCGATCGACGCCCAGATCGTTCATTGCCACACGTGGTATTCCCATTTTGGCGGAGTGCTGGCCAAAATGCTCAACGGCATCCCCCTGGTCATCACCACCCACTCCCTCGAACCGCTGCGTCCCTGGAAACGGGAACAACTCGGCACGGGATACGACCTTTCCTGTTGGATCGAAAAAACCGCAATGGAAATGGCCGACCGAATCATTGCCGTGTCGCAGGGAATGAAAGAGGACATTCTTCGATTGTTCAAAGTCGATCCGTCCAAAATCGAGGTCATTTACAATGGCATCGACATTGACGAATACCGGAAGGTCTCCACCCAAAATTGCTTCCCCCGGTTCGGCATCGACCCTCAAAAACCCTACGTCCTTTTTGTGGGACGCATCACGCGGCAGAAAGGCATCGTCCATCTGGTCAGGGCCATTCAACATCTTCACCCGGCTCTCCAGGTGGTCCTTTGCGCAGGCGCGCCCGACACCAGGGAAATCGCCGCCGAGATGCAAAACCACGTTCAATCCATTCAAAAACAACGTCCCGGCGTGATCTGGATCCAGGAAATGGTGGACCGCCCCACCGCGATCGAACTCTACTCCAATGCCGCCGTTTTCTGCTGCCCCTCCATTTACGAACCCTTTGGCATCATCAACCTCGAGGCCATGTCCTGTGGCACCCCTGTTGTGGCCAGCGCGGTCGGCGGCATCAAGGAAGTTGTGCTCCACGAAAAAACCGGCTTGCTGACGCCTCTCGATCAGTATCAGGAAAGCCCCTTTGAACCCCGCGATCCCGCGCGATTCTCCCGCGATCTGGCCGATGGCATCAACCGCCTCATGGGAGACGACGCCTTGCGCCGCAAAATGAGCAAGGCCTCCCGGGAACGGGTCGAGGCCATTTTCAGTTGGCAATCCATCGCAAAACAAACCTTTGAACTCTACCAAAAACTGTCAGCCCACCCTTAAACCCTGCCCCCCATGAACTCCCCCTTCCCCACCGTCATCATCGAAAACGTCCAGCCTGAGATCGATCACGGACGCCACCCCATCAAACGCGAAACCGGCGACACCGTCCGGGTTTCCGCCGACGTCTTCAAGGACGGCCACGACATCCTGATGGTTTTTCTGCTTTTCCGCAAGAAAGGCTCGCAAAAGTGGAACCGCGCCCGAATGACGCTCGTCAACAACGACCTCTGGAAAGGCGAATTTCAGGTGGGGGAAAACACCCGTTATGAATACACGGTTGAAGCCTGCCCTTGCGTCTTCCGCTCATGGCAGCATGAAATCCGGAAAAAACACCAGGCCGGACAGGATCTGAAAAGCGAACTTCTGGAAGGACGCAATCTCATCCGAGCCGCCGCGCAACGCGCCACCGCCAAAGCCGTCCGGGATGCTCTGGAAAAACTGGCCAAAAAACTCGGCGCCGCCCCGAACCAGGCCGCCGCCGTGGAACTGGCGGTTTCTCCCGAGTCAACCGACCGGATGGATTGCGCTCCCGACCGTTCGCTGGCCACCCAGTACGAGCGCATCCTGGAAGTCGTCGTGGACCGGACCTGCGCCCGTTTTGCCGCCTGGTACGAGATGTTCCCCCGTTCCCAGGGGAAAACCGCCGGCAAAAGCGGCACATTCAAGGACTGCGAGGAACACCTGCCCGCCATCAAGGCCATGGGATTCGACGTGATCTATTTCCCCCCCATCCACCCCATTGGCAAAACCCACCGCAAGGGTCCCAACAACACCCTCGTGGCCGGCCCCAACGATCCCGGCTCCTGCTACGCCATCGGCAGCGGCGAGGGCGGACACAAAGCCGTGGAACCCTCTCTCGGGACACTCCGGGATTTTGACCGGCTCGTCAAAAAATGCCGCGAACTGGACATGGAAATCGCCCTCGATTTCGCCATCAACTGCTCCCCCGACCATCCCTACGTGCGCGAACATCCCGAATGGTTCAACCACCGCCCCGACGGCACCATCAAGTACGCCGAAAATCCGCCCAAGAAATACCAGGACATCTACCCCCTGAACTTCCATTGCGAAAATTACATGGATCTCTGGAAGGAAATGCAAAGCATCATCGAATTCTGGATTTCCCATGGCGTCAAAATTTTTCGCGTGGACAATCCCCACACCAAACCCGTCGCCTTTTGGGAATGGCTCATCGGCAACATCCAGAAGAAAAATCCGGAAGTCCTTTTCCTCGCCGAGGCATTCACCCGCCCCAAAATGATGCGCGCCCTTGCCAAGGCCGGATTCACCCAATCCTACACCTACTTCACCTGGCGAAACTCCAAGCCCGAATTGACCGAATACCTCATCGAATTGACCCAGGGCCCGATGAAGGAATACTTCCGGGGCAATTTCTTCGCCAACACCCCCGATATTCTGCACGCCTTCCTGCAGGAGGGCGGACGTCCGGCCTTTAAAATCCGCGCCACTCTTGCCTCCACCCTCTCCCCGGTCTATGGCATCTACAGCGGGTTTGAACTTTGCGAAAACAAAGCCATCCCCGGCACGGAGGAATACCTGCACTCGGAAAAATACGAAATCAAGGTCCGGGACTGGAACTGCGCCGGACATATCAAGGACTACATCACCCGCCTCAACCACATCCGGCGCGAAAATCCCGCCCTGCAAGAGTACGACAACCTGCGATTCTACCGCGCCGACCACGACAACATCCTCTTTTACGGCAAGGCCGCCCCCGACAAAAGCAATCTCATCCTCGTCGCGGTCAGCCTCAACCCCTATCAGATCACCGACGGATTCGTCTGGGCGCCCATCGGCGAATACGGCATCCGCGACGACGAGGCTTACCAGGCCCACGATCTCCTGACCGGCCACCGTTACCTCTGGCGCGGCTCCCGCAACTACGTCCGCTTCGACCCCCGCAACGAAATCGCCCACATCTTTCGCATCTGCCGCTGGCGCAAACGGGAAAACGACTTCGATTATTACGACATGTAATGGCGGTCAACGAAGACACGCTCGGGCACATGAGACTTGCCGGCGTCAAGGAGGACGCCGGGACAACCGTGCTGAAAAACATGGGAGGCAAAGATCCGCGCAGACGCACAAAAGGCGGCGGTCTCAATAGTTTGGCTGGATTCCCGCAGTTCGCGCGGGAATGACGGGGACAGGGAGCGGGGACTACTCCTTTGAATGCTTCTTGAGATTGTCAATGTCCTCCTGGTCGCGCTCCTCTTCCAGCTCCTTTTGCAGAATATTCTCCTCCACATGGGCCTCCTTGAGGTCAACATGATCGACCTTTTCGACCATGGCCACATCCGTGGCGGAAACGTGGCCAATCACCCTCCCGTCATCCAGGACATTGACTTCCTTTTGCTTGAGATCCCTGAAAAGCCGGCGCAAATCCACCGCTCCACCGATGGTGAACCAGATGCTGGAAACCACGCCGATCAACCCCGCCACGATGAAATGATTAATGAAAAACCACAAGGACCATCCTTCGTTGCTCCAGGGACTGATGAGGTTCCACACGGCAATGGTCACAAAACTGAACAGGAAACCGTACCCGAACGAATAAATGAAAACCGACCAAGCCAGAATCTTGTCGCCTCGGGTGTACTGATTGTCGATGCCGATCAACCGTGAAAACAGATTGCGAATGGTCAGAGGGGGAACCTCAAGAACCTTCCCTTCGCGATGGTATTTGCCGCGATGCAGCAAGCGATCCATATTGAAGGCCTCGCGGCAGGTGAGCAGGGAAACAATCACATAAAGGCTGACCGACACCAGGATGGTAATGGCATAGATCTCCATGGAATTGATGGGGAACTTCTCGCCGCTCATGCGCCACTTGACCAGCGGTTCAAGAGGATAGGACAACCTTTCCAGCCATACGCCAACCCCCTCGACCAGCCCATGGTCATACAGCCATGGATAAATCCCACCCACCCAGCATTTCTGAAGAAAAATTCCCGTCAGCGCCAGCCCCGATCCGGCAATCAGGGCCGTCCACGCCCCCGCCGTTGTCCCGCGTTTCCAATACAACCCCCCGACGATGCAAGGGCCGCTGCCCCCCAGCCAGATCGCCCCGGTGATGGTAAAGAACATCAGCACGTAATCAACCTGTCCGAAAAAGTAGCTGAACAAAAAGGCAAACGTGGCGACCAGCGCGATGAGAAGACGCAGCAGGTTGATCTGTTGTTTCGGCGTAAAAGGGCGGCCTCCGCGAAGGGGAAGGATGATATCCTGGACAACAATGCTGCCCCAGGAATGCAAATACGTCGTGTCGCACGAAATCAGATGAAAGATGCAGGTCGCAAAAAAGAGCCCGAGAATTCCGATGGGCAAAATGTATCGCAACGTGAGGGGAACGCGCATCTGGCCGTAGATGGTCTGGAATCTTTGGGAAACACTGGGATCCACGGACTGAATCGCATCCCGCACGGTCTCCATCCGCGTCTCACGATTGGGTTGTTTTGCGGAAGCGGCGGATTCGTCCGCCTTCTCCTTCCCGGGCGCCGCCGCCGCCGGATTGGATTCCTTGCTGTTGTGATATTGGGAGTTGACCCGGTCAAATTCAGTCTTGACCTTGATCTCCGCGGTTTTATCAAGCATGGCCTGCAGTCCGGGCGTGATGTTGCCGGTATGGAGATAATCAAGGACTTCCTTGCGAACCGGGGCGAGATGATCCCCGGCGACCACATCGTTCACCGCCTTGACCGCCAATTCAGTGCGGACCGCCACGGCGCCATGGGCGCCGCCCTGGTATCTATCGCTGTTCAGGTACGCATAGGCGACGACGGCCAGCAAAAGATACATCATCGAGGAAAATCCCGACCGCCACGAGCCCAAAACTCCCGCCAGCTTTTGTTCATGGGCGTTCTTTGCCGCCGTGTTGTACCCCTGGGCGCCCGACCAGCCCATCCGGCCAAGAACGCCGCCCACGATGCCCACCAACACATAAAAAAGGTTGAAATCGCGCAATTGCCCGATGTCGAAGGGATTGAGAAAACTTCTTCCTTGAGGCCGGTCCAACAGGGAGGGAGCCATGTCCTTGAACCAGGAAAAATGCAAAAGAATAAAAACCACCACCACGATATACATGGGATAACTCAGAAGGCCCTGAATGCAGTCCGTGACCATGATCGAGATCTGCCCTCCCCTCGTCGCGATGAAAACCGCCACGCTCAGGAAAACCGCCATCACCAGCGCGAAGGTGGGAAAAACCATGCCAAACACCTCCACATTCAACGGCAGGTCGCAGAAATAGACAATGAACCGCGCGCTGACGGCCGGAAACAACCCATAGTTGACGATGCCCGAAATGGACTGCAAGACCCCGGCAAAGAGACGGAATTTGCGGCTGTATCGCATTTCCAGGAATTGCCCCATGGTCATGGCGCGGCTTTCGCGGAACCGGTAGATGCAATAACCGGTCAGCCCCATGAGGATGCTGATGGGGGCCGCGATGGATCCCCAGAATCCATAGGCAAAACCGGATTGGTAGTAGCTCTCGTAAACCGCCACCAGGCTGATCAAGCCCATGGCCGCTTCGCCGCTTGACACACAAAGCACATAACGCCCGGCCACGCGCCCGCCCGTCAGAAAATCCGCCACTCCTTTGACGTACCGCTGCGACTTGATAAAGCCATAGAACAGGGCCACAAGCCCGGCAACAACAATGGCCCAGTCAATCCAATGCATGGTGGTGTCGAATATTTGAAATTTTTCTAAAGAGTCTCCAAAAATACAGTCTTTTTATCAATTGGCAAATTTTTTCAAAAAATTTCCTTTCGATTCCCCGTCAAGCATCGCCCAGAATGCCTGCCCGGCTGGAAAACCATTGCGCGCTGTCCGGGGCCTTTTTAAAATCAATCTCCTTGAGCGGCACTTTTTCCCACGCGTATCGATCCATCCACTGTGTTTCCTTCATGGCAAAGGCGGAAAAAATCAAAATGACTTCCTGAACAGGCAACGGGACGCCCGATATTCGATGGTGAAAATCCAAAGACCCCATCTGGACTTCAGGGAGCCGCGCAAAAATTAATTCACATTCTGGCAAAGGCACCGTGCAGGCAGATGCCAGGCGCGAGGAAGAAGAATATCCCTTGTGGACCCCGCAGGAGCGGGGCCGATCCCGCACAGCGGGACCGCAGATGCCTGCACGCTGCCGCGCCCCTGCGGGCTGGGGGGCTTTGGCCGGCTGGTTGCGTTGCTCGCAACTCACAGCCCCATGAAGGGGATGCTCGTCGCTCGCGCCTTGCCATCCGGCCAAATCCCCTCCAGCAGAATGTGAAGTAATTTTTGCGCGGCTCCCAACCATGAATCCTTCCTCATCACAAGGCGTGGCGGTGATATAATTGCACATGCCCCAGGAAAGCGTAACCCAACGGCCATCGTTCCGTTCCGCGGCACACAACGAATCCCCCATCGTCTTCGGACTGGGAGAAGAGACATTTTCACGATCAGGCCCCAAAAGCAGTTCAAGCCCTCCAATGATGGTTTTCTGATTCATGGAATATCGGAAAAATACCGGTTTGTCATCCGGTTGTCAGGAAAAAATCAGGGCAAACGCATTAAAATCAGACCTTGTTTCCGCATGACGGGATTTTATCAGACAGGCGCAAAGGCGGCTGGATTCCCACTTTCGCGGGAATGACGAAGAAAAAAAGGAATGAGGAAAAAATGGTTGTCAAAATGATTTTGAAATCCATCATGGGAAACGTTGAAAAACCTCCCCATAAAATGAACATCACTCGAGCAGACGAATGCGATTTGGAACGGATCCTGGAGATCCAGCGCGCGGCTTACAGGTCCGAGGCTGTTCTCTACGACGATTTCACGATTCCGCCGCTGCGCCAGACGCTCGACGAATTGCGCGCGGAATTCCGGGATAAAGTAATTCTGAAAGCGGTTGTGGATCAAAAACTGCTGGGGTCGGTCCGCGTTGTCCTGTCCGGCGATGTCTGCCTGCTGGGGCGGCTGATAGTCGATCCAACAGCGCAGGGACAGGGCATTGGGTCGGTCCTGCTCTCCGCCGGCGAGACGGTTTTCCCCGATGCCCGGTCCATCGAACTGTTTACCGGTTCGAAAAGCGTTCAAAACATCAATTTTTACGGGAAACGCGGCTATGTCCGCATTCGCGAGGAGGTTGTCTCGCCCAAACTCACCCTGGTTTACATGCGGAAGTCCCTGCTGCAAAACCAAAAACAATGAAGGTTCTCGAGGTTTTGGGTTTGGATTTCAAGGGAACTCGCGTGTAAAGTGTCCCACCTGTGAAAAACACGAATTCCTCCGAATTGCTTCCCAAGCTCCTGAAGGAACGGATCCTGATCCTTGACGGGGCGATGGGCACCATGATCCAGAAACACGGGCTGGGCGAGGCCGATTTTCGCGGGCAGGCGTTTGCCTCCCATCCGGTGGACCTCAAGGGGTGCAATGACCTGCTTTGCCTGACTCGTCCGGATATCATCCAGGCCATTCATGCGGAGTTTCTGGAAGCGGGGGCGGACATCATCGAAACCAACAGTTTCAACGCCACATCCATTTCAATGGCGGAATACCATCTGGAAGGCCAGGTCCAAGCGATCAACCGCGCGGCGGCCGCCGTGGCCCGCCGGGCGGCGGATGAGGCCATGCGCCGCGATCCCTCGCGTCCCCGTTTTGTCGCGGGTTCGATCGGCCCCACCAGCAGGACGTGCTCCCTTTCGCCGGACGTGAACAACCCGGCGTTCCGCGCCATCACCTTCGATCAGTTGGTCAAAGCCTATTACGAACAGGTTCAGGCGCTGATGGAAGGCGGGGTGGATCTGCTTTTGCCGGAAACCACTTTCGACACTCTCAATCTCAAGGCCGCCCTTTTCGCAATCGGACAATATTTCGAGGATCATCAAGTCCGCGTGCCGGTGATCGCCTCGGCGACGGTCACGGACGCCAGCGGCCGGACCCTTTCCGGCCAGACCGTGGCGGCGTTCTGGATTTCCATCTCCCATTTCCCCCTGTTGTCGGTGGGGCTCAACTGCGCCCTGGGCGCGGAAAAAATGAGGCCGTACATTGAGGAGCTTTCCGGGATCGCTCCGGTCCACGTGCATTGCTATCCCAACGCGGGACTGCCCAATGCCTTTGGCGAATTCGACGAAACCCCCGATATCATGGCGGGAGTGCTCAGGGACTTTGCCAGCAACGGCTGGCTCAACATTGTCGGCGGTTGCTGCGGCACCACCCCCGCCCATATCAAGGCCATCGCCGAAGCCATGCGCGAAATGAAACCCCGGACGCTTCCCAAGATCCCTCCGCGGACCCGTTTCAGCGGGCTGGAACCCCTGGTCATCCAGCCGCAGGCCAATTTCGTGGTGATCGGCGAGCGCACCAATGTGGCCGGCTCCGCCAAATTCCTCAAGCTGATCAAGGAAAAGAAATACGAGGAGGCCATGACGGTCGCCCGCCAGCAGGTGGAGGCGGGGGCGAACCTGATCGACGTGAACCTCGACGAGGGATTGCTGGACTCGGAAAAGGAGATGACCCACTTTCTGCATTCGCTGGCTGCGGAACCCGAGGTGGCACGCGTCCCCATCATGATCGACAGCTCCAAATGGCCGGTCATCGAGGCGGGCCTCAAATGCGCGCAGGGCAAATCGGTCGTCAATTCCATCAGTCTCAAGGAAGGCGAAAAAAACTTCCTGCAGCAGGCCCGATTGATCCGGCGTTATGGCGCGGCGGTGGTGGTGATGGCTTTTGACGAGAAAGGCCAGGCCGACAACCTGGAACGGCGGCTGGAAATCCTGCGGCGGGCCTGCCGCCTGTTGATTGACCAGGCCTGTTTTCCGCCGGAGGACATCATTCTGGATCCGAACGTGCTGGCTGTGGCCACCGGCATCGAGGAACACAACCGTTACGCGGCGGACTTCATCGAAACCGCCCGCCAATTGAAGAAGGATTTTCCCCTCTGCAAAATCAGCGGCGGCATCAGCAACGTTTCCTTTTCCTTTCGCGGCAACAATGCCGTGCGCGAGGCCATGCATTCCGCGTTTCTCTACCACGCCATCGCGGCGGGACTCGACATGGGCATCGTCAACGCCGGACAGCTCGCGGTTTACGAGGAAATCCAGCCGGAGCTGCGCGAATTGGTGGAGGATGTGCTGCTCAATCGGCGGCCCGACGCCACGGAACGGCTGACCCGGCACGCGGAATCGATCAAGCAAACCTCCAAGGAAACCGCAAAGGACGAAACCTGGCGCAAGGGAACGGTCGAGGAACGGCTGTCCCATGCGCTGGTGAAAGGCATCGTTGATCATCTGGAAACCGATGTTCCGGAAGCCCTGGCCAAATATGGCAAACCCCTGGCGGTCATCGAAGGACCGCTGATGGGCGGCATGAACACGGTGGGGGATCTTTTCGGGAGCGGCAAAATGTTTCTCCCGCAGGTGGTCAAAAGCGCCCGCGTCATGAAAAAAGCCGTGGCCATCCTCGAGCCTTTCCTGGAAAAAGAAAAACAAAGCCTCGAAGGCCGGTCCGCGCGTGGGGTCATCGTGCTGGCCACGGTCAAGGGCGATGTCCACGACATTGGCAAAAACATCGTGGGCGTGGTGCTGGGTTGCAACAACTATCGGATTGTCGATCTGGGGGTGATGACTCCCTGCGACAAGATTCTGGAAACCGTTCGGAGGGAAAAGGCGGACCTGATTGGCCTCAGCGGACTGATCACCCCCTCCCTGGAGGAGATGACGCATGTGGCTCGTGAAATGCAACGGGAGGGGATCACCCAGCCCCTGCTCATCGGCGGCGCAACCACCAGCAAAGCCCATACAGCGGTGAAAATCGCCCCTGCCTGCGAATCGCCGGTGGTTCATGTGTCCGACGCATCCCGGGCGGTGAATGTTGCGGGCAGCCTGACGCTTCCCGGCAAGCGGGTGGACTTCATCCGGAAGAACCGCGAAGAACAGGAGGAAGCCCGGCGGGAATACGAGCGCAAGCACGGGGCTCCCCTTCTTTCCCTCGAACAGGCGCGTGCCAGAAAATTTGTCAGCGATTGGAAAAAAATCTCCATCCCCACCCCCTCGTTTCTTGGCGTTCGCGCGATCGAAAACCAGCCCTTGGCCAATCTGGTTCCCTTCATCGACTGGTCGCCCTTTTTCCACGCATGGGAAATTCGCGGGCGGTTCCCCAAAATTCTCGAGTTGCCCCAGGCCCGGGAACTCCATGACGACGCCAAAGCCCTGCTGGAAAAGATCGTCCGGGAACAGTGGCTCACAGCCCGGGGCGTGTACGGATTTTTTCCCGCCGGCAGCGTGGGAGATGACATCGAACTTTACACCGATCCTTCACGGAACGCCGTGCGGGCCACCCTGCACACCCTGCGTCAACAAGTGGAAAAACCGGACGGCCAACCCAGCCTTGCGCTGGCGGATTTCGTGGCGCCCAAGGCTTCCGGCAGTTCCGATCACATTGGCGCCTTTGCCGTGACCGCCGGCTTGGGGATGGAACAACTCGAAGCCCGCTTTGCCAGGGAACACGACGATTACAGCCTGATTCTGGCCAAAGCCCTAGCCGACCGGCTGGCGGAAGCCTTTGCGGAATATCTGCATCAGCGCGTCCGGAACGAATGGGGGTATGGCCGGGAGGAAAAGCTCTGCTGCGACGACCTGATCCACGAACGGTATCGGGGAATCCGTCCGGCGGCCGGTTATCCGGCATGTCCCGATCACACCGAAAAGCGGATCATCTTTGACCTGTTGGAAGCCACCCGGCAGACCGGCATCCGATTGACGGAAAATTGCGCCATGCATCCGGGCAGTTCCATCAGCGGCCTTTATTTTGCCCACCCCGAAGCGCGATACTTTGCCGTGGGCCGGATTGGCCGCGATCAACTGGCCGACTATCAGCGGCGCAAGGCCCTTCCGCTGCCGGAAATGGAAAAATGGCTCGCTCCCTGCCTTTAATCCCAAAAAAACGCGTTCTCCCCCCAGCCCCAAAAATCAAGTTCCTGTTTTCCTCGATTCTTTAGTGCATTTTGAAAATAATCCGCTATACTATCAACATCATGATATTTCCGTTTAGCAGCCCCGTTTTATCATCATCCAAACCTTAAGCGGCATCTTTCATGGAATCAGCCAAACTATCGCACGACGACCTTGTCAAGGCAGCCACCGGAGGCAGTCCCGACGCGCAATTTGAACTGGCGGAACGGTTGTTTCAAGGCAAGAACGTTTCCATCAATCCAACCGAAGCCATCAAGTGGTATCGCATGGCAGCCGAACAGAAACATCTGGAAGCCCAGGCCGCCCTTGGCATCCGGTATGCCCACGGACAGGGTATTCCCAGGGATTACGTTGAATCGGTCAAATGGTCGCGCCTTGCGGCGGAACGCGGCCACGCCGGAGCCCAAAATTGCATGGGCGTTCGCTATGCAACCGGCCAGGGAGTCGAACAAAACGACGGGGAAGCCGTCCGGTGGTACCGGATGGCGGCGGAACAAGGCCATGCGGTCGCCCAATTCAACCTTGCCCTGATGTATATTTATGGACAGGGGGTCGAACAAAACTATCAGGAAGCGTTTGTGTGGTTCAGTCTCAGCGCCGAACAAGGGGATGACTTTGCCAAGGAGAGCTGCGAACGAACCGCGGAAGCCATCGCCCCCGCAGATCTTGAACTCGCAAAACAGAGGGTCCGGATCTTGAAACGCGCCCTTCCGATCAAGAAAGCGAAGAAAAGCTTCCTGCGTTCCAAACCCACCCGCGAAGCCTCAAGCGGAAAGATTTCCCCGAATCAAACATCCCTTCCTTCAGCCTGAACTGAAGGTCACACCACGGTCAGTTCCACCTGCCGGTCCAATCTGGTGAAGAGAAAGGCGCGATGGACATTGCCGGAAGCAATGGTCACGGTCATTTTTCCGCCCCGCTTCTGAACTTCCTTGACCAGGGTGACGATCAGATTCAACCCCACAGAATCCACCATTCGTGCCGCGGACAAATCCAGGCTCAAGACCTTCCACCCGGTTTCCTTCAATTCCTCCAAGTCAAAAAGCCCGAACAATTCCTGCCGCAACTGATCAACATTGGTGCTCACCACGTTGTCGGGAACGGTGACACAAAGAGTCTTGGCTTCACTTTGAAACGTGTGGGTAATCATAATACGTTCACAGATGGGGGTTTATCCGCCTGCATTGTCAACTTCGCATATTTAAAGGTTTATTTCAACACAAAGTCCATGACAATTGATGATGTGCCCGGTTCCACCCGGGCCCTGCTCAAACTGCGAATCAGCATCAATCCCAGATGCTGATCATCCTCGCCAGGTTTGGATGTGGGGGGCTCAAGATTGAACCCCGCACCCGGGTCGCTCACCCGCACCCGCAGGATGTTCTGTTCCGGCAACACCCCCATCTCCATGGTGAACAATTCCGTTTCCCTGCCTTTGCAGCCATACTCCATCGCATTCAAAGCCGCTTCGCGCATGCAAAGCAGCACATCATCCAGCCGTTGCAAATCCAGATCCTCAAGCGCATAAATCAGACACCGCTCCCAAATCGCCTGCAGTTCGTCAATCCTCACGACATGATCACCCGGATACCGGTTCCAAAAAACAGTCTGATACTCCCCTTCCTTTTCGTTCAATTGAACCCTGACAACCAGGATGTCATCCTCCGCGCCTTCCAGGAGAACCTGCCTTTCCTTCTGCCCCACCGCCTTCAGCAACCGGTAGGCGACAGAACAGGGATTCAAATTTTGTTTGATCGCCAGTTCCTCCAGACCATCGGTCCATGCCAGAAATTCCCCCCCCTGTCCAATGCTCATTCGGCATTCGCTCATCCACCGGGATTCGAACCAACCCAGCGGCGAGCCCTGTTCCCCAACCAACTGCCCCCGCCCCAGTTTGTCGATCATCAAAGGCCCCGGCAATCCATGATTGATCAAGGACAGGCTGCGGGCCTGCCAGTCAAAAAGCACGGAACATACGGAGACCGAGGTGTTCACTTCCACAACACCATCCTTTTCGTTCCTGCGGGAATTCCATTCCGACAACAGCAAATCATTGAAAAACGTCAGGATTTCATCCACTGGCGTTTCTTTGTGAACCATGCCGCGCACCACCCCTTGAAAATAAGCTCCAATGAAGGCGGCTTTCAAATCATGTCCCGACACATCCGCCACCATGACCAAGGTTCGATTTAAATCCAATTGGAACACATTGACAAAATCCCCGCCAGCCTGATGACAGGGGTGGAAACAAATTTTCACCCTCCGCCGGTCATCGGGAGTTTGAGCCTGGGCCATGGAATACTGGACGTATCCCAGTTGTTCGGCCGAATTGGCGGTTTCGTCCAGATAACGGCGGCGGCTTGTTTTCTCAACCGCCATGGCAACCGAAGGCAGCAACTGCCTGAAATCAATGGGTTTTTCCAGAAAATCATGCGCCCCGCCGCGCAACGACTTCTCGACAAGGGATTTCTCGCTCTCCGCCGTCACCATGATGGCCGCCAGGCTGGCGTCCTGGGTCTGCAGCCAAACCAGAAATTCGAATCCTGACATCACCGGCATGCGGTAATCGATCACCGCACACTGCAGGGATCTCACCCCCTCTTTTTGAACAATTCCCTTTGCCTCCTCCCCCCCCATGGCGCCCAACACGGTGTATCCCTCCCGCTCCAATCCAACCTTGAGCAATTTGACTGCCATCGGATCGTCATCCACCACCAAAACCCGTCCCCTTCCTTTTCCGGCCATTTTGCTCATGTCTTACGCCCTCCGTATGTCATAAGAACAGCCCGTCGCAGATCCGTCAAATTCACAGGTTTGCTGATATAATCATCCATGCCTGCCGCCAGACATTTCTCCCGATCCCCCTTCAAAGCGTCAGCGGTCAGGGCCACGATCCGGACATGGGATGCGGCGGCGCCCGCTTCGCCGGCACGGATGCGTCGGGCAACCTCCATCCCATCCATTTCAGGCATATGAATATCCAGAAGCAAAAGATCGAATTCCTCCTTTTCCATCAACTTCAACACCTGCGTTCCGGTTTCGACCACCTGGCAGGGGAAATGCAACTGTTCCAAAACCCGGATAACCAGCCTTTGATTGGAGAGATTGTCTTCGGCCAACAAAACCCGCAGGGGGTTTTTCCGATTGTGTCTGGCGGAAGAAGAGGGTTGTTCCCCTTTGTCAATCGTCCCAAAATCCCGTCTGCCTCCGGTTGAGGATGCCGCACAACGCAGGGCTTCCCACAAACGCAGCGGTTCCACCAAACCACTCAAACACGCCTGCACCCCCCATTCTTCAGCCTGTTTGCCCATGCCCGGCGAAGCCAGCCAGACCAAACCGGCCTCATCCACCGAATACTCCCTTCGTATCGTGCGGCATAATTCATCCCCTTTCATATCCGGCATGTTCCGTCCAACCCATGCCACGCACTTTCCGCCCTTCGCCAGAAGTTCCAATGCCTGTTTTGCTGTCAATGCCTCCTCAGGCTTCCACCCCCAGGCTGCAACCATCTTCCCAACGGCACGGCGCCTCATCCGGCTGCCATCCACAAGCAAAAACCGCCGTTGCGGCAAGGATTCCACATCCCATTCCCTCCCCTCTCTGCGCGCGGGAGCGCCAACGGTCACCGAAAAATTGAAAATGGATCCTTTCCCCACACGGCTCCTCACCTGAATATCCCCTCCCATGAGATTGCACAAACGACGGGCTATGACCAACCCCAGCCCGCTGCCCCCATATTTGCGGGTGGTCGAGGCGTCAATCTGACTGAACGGCTTGAAAAGCAACGCCATTTTTTCCGGCAACACTCCAATGCCTGAATCCCTCACGGTAAAAAACAGCCGCCAAAGCTCCTGCCGGCCTGACAACTGGTCACTGCCGGCAATTTTCCGCCCCGACAAGGTCACCACCACACTTCCCCGTTCGGTAAACTTGACGGCATTCCCCACCACGTTCAACAAAATCTGCCTCACCCTCATTAAATCTCCATGCACAATCACCGGCAGTATCCCGATCTGGCGCCCAATCAAATCCAGCTCCTTGGCGGCGGCTTTCATGGCCACCATGTCCAGCACGGGCCCGAGGCACGAGAGCGGATCGAACGGGTGTTCCTCCAGTTCCATGTGTCCGGCATCGATTCTCGAAAAATCAAGGATGTCGTTCACCAGCAGCAAAAGATCCCTGGCGCCCGCCTGCAACAAATCGACGCACTCCTGCTGCTCCCGGTCAAGAGCGGTCTCCGCCAGCAACGAACCGAACCCCACAATGCTGTTCAAGGGAGTCCTGATTTCGTGGCTCATCACCGCCAGAAATTCACTTTTGGCGCGGTCCGCTTCTTCCGCGGCCTCCTTGGCCTTGCGCAACATTTCCTCCGCCTGCTTCTGCCCCGTCATATCCAGAACCGCTCCGATGACGCCCCCGGTTTTTCCATGTTCATCGGGAAAAACCGCCTTGCAAAAAACCAGCCGCCTCATCCCCTTTTTGGCGGTCGGGATGGCGGCATCGAAAATCTGCGTCTTTTCCCCGCTCTTCAAAAGCCGCTGATCCGCCGCTTCACAAAGAACAGAAAACTCCCGCGGCATGAGGTCGCTTGAGCGCTTGCCGGTCATCTCCGTCTCCGTCATGCCAAATACATCCTCAAATTCCCGGTTGCATCCCAGATACCGCCCCTGTTTGTCCTTGTAATAAATGGGAATGGGAATGGCATTGAACATGGTTCGGGCAAAAAGAAAATTAGCCTGCAACCGCTGTTCTGCCGCCTTGCGTTCCGAAATGTCCCTCACAATGCCAATGCTGGCCCATTGGTTGTGGATCATGACCGGCGCCAGGGTCAACTCCATGGGAAATTCCTCGCCATTTTTTTTCAACCCGGTCAATTCCAGCCGTTTGTTAAGGGCATGCCCCTCCCCTTTTTCCCTGAAAACGGGAAAACCCCGATGATAGGAGTCACGGAACCGGCCCGGCGCAAGAGTGTCATGCAACGGCATTCCCAAAACCTCTTTTCCCTGGTATCCAAACATCCTCCCGGCTGCCGCATTCCAGAAGGAAATATTTCCGTCATGATCCATCATAATGATGGCATCATAAGCCGCATGGGCAATCTGCCTGAATTTTTCCTCGCTCTCCGAGATTTCCGCCAGCAAAACGGACTTCTCCTGCAAGGATCGTTTCAGATCATCCTCCAACTGATGCCGGTCGGAAATGTCGCGCGCCACCCCCAGGACGCCGAAACAGGACCCATCATCGTCTTTCAGGGGAATCAACGCCACATCCCACCAGATTCCCTCATCCTCCCTGATGCCACTCCAATCCACCCTCATGGATTCGCCCATGATCAAAACCTCCCTGACTTGCTGAATAAGAACGGGCGCCAGTTTTTTCGGAAAAACATCTTCGCAGGCGCGCGCTCCGCCAATCGGAGCGGCTCCGCCAAACGTCCGGATCGCGGAGGGATTCATATATCTGACCTGCAAATTCCGGTCGATCTCAAAGATCCCATCGGGTGAACTTTCCGAAAGACGCCGGTGCAATCGTTCGCTGTCATGCAGATCCGATGCCACCCTCAATCGCACCGCATGCAAAAGGCAGGCCTTCCAGACAGCAAACGCCAGCAAAGGCAGAAAGACCAGCCCGACCGCCAACCCGCGATCCACGGGCAATGCATGTCCAAACCACACCAGAAGAAAAACCACGGCCAGCAACAGCGGGAAAAGCGCTGAAAACAACCGCACTGCCGCCGCACTGCCGGAGACATCCCCTTCCTTATGACGAAAAAAACTTTTCAAGCCGGCAAAGCCTGGCTGATCAATTCAATGGTCTCAGCGGCAACAACCTGATCGATATCAAGCAGCGTTTTGACCACTCCCTTGATCTTGGCCATGCCTAAAATGTAGTTCGTCGACAGCTTCATGCCAAAATCGGGAGTATCCTCGATTTCACCCTGCCCGATCTGCGCCACTTCCTCAACCGCATCCACAACCAGCCCCATCCAGGCGGACTTTCCACCCCCCATGTTAACCTGCACCACCACAATGCATGTCCTTTCGGTCACCTCAACCTGGGGCAGATTGAATTTGACCCGCAGGTCAATCACCGGAATCACCTTCCCCCGCAAATTGATCACCCCCTTCACAAAGGGGGGCAGCTGGGGAATGGATGTGGTTTCCTGCATCCGGATGATTTCCCTCACCCGCAAAACGCCGATGCCATAAGACTCTTTTCCAAGCAAAAATGTCAGATACTTTCCAGCCAGCGCCTTCTGAGGTGAAGCCGGAACGGTTGCTGATTGTTGCTCGCTCATGTTTTGCCTCCTTGTTAAACCGTCAGATGTTTGTCCGCCTTCAACTTGACCAGCGTGCTGGAATCGAGAATCAGGCCCACCCGTCCGTCACCCAAAATGGCGGCTCCGGCCAGTGCGCGGTTCGCTTTGAATGTCTCTCCCAGACTCTTGATCACCACCTCCTGCTTGCCAACCAACTGGTCCACCAATACACAACGGCACTCGCGCCCCGATTCAACCACCACGACAATGGAATCGGTCGCCTCTGTCGTTTTGGGAGTGACACCAAAAAATTCATGCAACCGCAACAGGGGAATCAGGCGTCCCCGGACATTGACCATCTCCCCGCGTTCGTGAACCGTGGAGATCATTCCGGCTGTCGGACGGAAGGATTCGCGGATTGTCAGGGTTGGAATGATGTAACGCTCCTCCCCAACTTTCACAATCAACCCCTCGATGATGGCCAGGGTCAGCGGCAGGTAAATGGAAAAGGTGCTTCCTTTTCCGAGCTCCGACTCGATTTCGACCTTCCCCCTCAGCTTCTCAATATTGCGCCTCACAACATCCATGCCCACGCCGCGCCCGGACACATCGGTGACCACCGTGGCGGTGGAAAAACCGGGGGCGAAAATCTGCAAATAAATCTCCTGATCGGTCAATGTCTCCTCCGAGGAAACCAACCCCTTCTCGACCGCCCTGGCCCGGATCCTCTCCTTGTTCAACCCCGCGCCATCGTCCTTGATCTGGATGACGATGTTGCCCCCCTCATGAAACGCCTGCAGGTGGATGGTTCCCTGTCCGGACTTGCCGGCCTGTTTCCGCGCATCCGGCATCTCGATGCCATGATCCACCGCATTTCGAATCATGTGCATCAACGGATCGCTGATCTCCTCCACAATGGTTCGATCGAGCTCCGTATCCTCCCCGCTCATGGTCAGCTGGGCCTCCTTGCCCAGCTTGACCGCCAGATCGCGCACAATACGCGTCATTTTCTGGAAAGTCGCGCGCACCGGAACCATTCGCATGGACATGGCCACACGCTGCAACTCATTGGTGATGCGGCGCAACTGCGCCAGATTGCGCAACAACTGCCGGCTCTCCAGATTGCGAATGGAAGGATCCTGCATCACCAGCGATTCGGCAATCACCAGTTCACCCACCATATCCACAACGGCATCCAGCTTTTGGGTGTCCACCTTGACCACCGCCCCTCCGCTCTGTTTAACCACCGTTTTTGTGACAGCTCCTTCCTCCTTGGCGGCGGCGGGCGCCGGCTCCCCTTTTTGAACAGGCTGGACGGCGTTTTCCGCCGCAACCGGCCCGCCCTCAATCACCGCCTTGACCTTGTTTTTCAAAACACTGGTGGGGATGACAATGGCCTCAACAGGTTTTTTGCCGCTCACCTGCGGTTCGATCTCTCCAATGAAACGTTTGAGAGTGTCGCCACCCTGCAAAATCAACTCGATAATGGGAGAGGTGATTTCCAGCTTGTGCTGGCGGGCCATGTCCAAAAGGGATTCCAACTGATGCGCCAGTTCCTTGATCGGCACAAGATTCAGAAAACCAGCCCCGCCCTTGAAGGTATGAAACGCGCGAAAAATGGAATTCAGGGTGTCCGCATCCGCCGGATTATCCTCCAGGACAAGCACCCCCTGTTCAATATTGTCGAGGTGCTCCTGGGATTCATTGATAAACTCCCGCAACAACTCGGCGTCGCTCTCCAGGTTGAGAAGCAGGGCGGGCTCCCCTTCCGCATCCGCCGGAGGTGTTTTGTCCCCGTCAGCAGGCTTGATTTGCGGCGCCGCAGGGGTGCCTCCCTGCTTGATCGGAACATAAGGCGCGTCGGGCTTCGCCGCCAATTCATTCAGTTGAGCCAGGGTCTTGCCCAGATAATCCAGGTCCTCGGCGGTAAAAAGACGCAAAGCCTCGACAATAGCCATCATCCCATCCGCCATGTCCTTGGCGGCAAGGTGAAAATTGGCCGCCTCCGGATGGCCGGCGGACTCGTCGCGCAATTTGCTCACAAAATCCAATATCGGCAGCATGCCATTATCAGATCCCGGTTCGGCCATCACAATCTCGGTGGCCAATTTCCCCAACAGCCCCTGCATTTTTTCCGAAAATTGAGAATCCATAGGTTTTATCGTTCAGCGCGCGGGTTTTTCCTCAGGCTTGTCCTTTTTTACGCGGTCGGGAGAAAAAACACAAACCGAAAAGCAGCCTCCGGCCTCCTCTTCAAAAATGCGCCGGATTGACGGCAAAACCAGCAGGCTTGAAAGAAAACAAACTATATCCTATGCTGGGAACACTCCAAACAATCCATCAAAAATTTTATGAGCGCCATTGGCGAGCAACAATATCGCTTCATCTGCGATCTCGTTTACCAGCACAGCCGGATCAATCTCGGCCCGGATAAAAAGGAACTGGTGGCAGCCAGGGTCGCCAAACGCCTGCGTCAATTGCACATCGACAGCTACGAACAGTACTGCCACTACCTCAAGGGGCCCGAGGGCGAGGAGGAATTGATCAACCTGGTGAATGTCATCTCAACCAATTTCACCAACTTTTTCCGGGAAATCAAACATTTCGAATTCCTGACCGAAACCATCCTTCCCCAAATGTGTTCGCCCAACAGCCAGGCCCGCGAAAAAGCGTTCCGCGTCTGGAGCGCCGCCAGTTCGTCCGGAGAAGAACCTTACACCATCTCAATCGTCCTCCACCACTTCTTCCTCTCCCGTTCCAACTGGAGGTGGCAGGTTGACGCCTCCGACATCTCCACCCGGATGCTGGACAAGGCCCGGCAGGGCGTTTATGAAGCGGAACGCATCAACACCGTCCCCAATCCCGAATGGGTTCCCCGCTATTTTCAACGGGGCACCGGCAATTGGACCGGCTACGTGCGGGTAAAAAACGAATTGCGCAATCAGGTTCAATTTCATCATTTGAACCTGCTCCAGCCCCAATACCCCTTTGCCTACATGTTCCAAGTCATCTTCTGCCGGAACGTCATGATCTATTTCGACCGCCCCACCCAGGAACAGCTGATCAACAAACTGACCAACCAACTGGTTCCCGGCGGATATCTGCTGGTCGGACACTCAGAAAGCCTGACCGGCGTAAAACACCATCTGCATCCCGTCAAGCCAAGCATTTACATCAAACCCGCCTGATCCACGCGCCTCCGCTTCCTCCCATGCCACCCCCCGTTTTTCGCAAAACCATCGTTGTCGGCGTGGCGGACATGGCCGTGACAAATGATACCACCGCCGATCTGGTTACTTATTCGCTGGGATCATGCCTGGGCATCACGGTTTACGATCCAACCGTCCATGTTGGAGGTTTGCTTCACCTGATGCTCCCGGATTCCAGCATTGACAAAGTCAAGGCAGAGGAAGCACCTTATATGTTTGTGGATACCGGGGTGCCTTTATTGTTTCGAACCGCCTATCAATTGGGGGCGGACAAGTCCCGCATCATTTTAAAGGTGGCGGGCGGCGCTGAAGTCATCAGCGGCCACGACCTGTTCAACATTGGCAAACGCAACATCGAGAGTCTTTATCAAATCCTGACACGCAACAATGTCCAAATCACATCCCAACGGGTCGGAGGACAAGTCTCCCGCACCGTCCGTCTTGATGTTGGAACAGGCAAGGTTCTGGTCAAAACCCCCGGCGAGGAGGATATCAATCTATGACAGCCGACGAAATCCTCAACAAAATTGCGGATCTTCCGCCAGCGCCCATTGCGGCCAGCAAACTGCTCAGCCTGCTCAAAAACCCCACGGTGGACAGCATTGATGAAGTGGTTGAAACCCTCGAATACGATCCCGCGCTCACCGCCCGCCTGTTGCGCGCCTGCAATTCGGCCTTCATGGCGGGACACGCAAGCGTTGACTCGGTGGACCAGGCCGTTTTGAGGCTCGGATACTATGAAATTCTTCGCGTGGTGCTGGCCCTGACCGTCGGCGGCGTTCTTTCCAAGGGACTGCCAGGCTATGGAGTGGATTCCTATGAACTGTGGTCCCACTCCATCACCGCCGCGCTGGCTTCCCAAAAACTGATGGAAACCAGCCGCGGCCTGGACGCAACCCCCTCCGTCGCCTTCACCGCCGGCCTCCTCCACGACATTGGCAAGGTGGTGCTCAACCATCTCACCCTGCCGGAGGTTGAAAACATCCGGGTCATGATCCACACCAATGGCGCATCGCTGCTGGAAGCCGAAACCGCCGTTCTGGGCGTCAATCACGCTGAAATTGGCGCCTGCCTCCTTAAACGCTGGAAACTCTCCGGCGCCATTGTCGAGGCCGTTGCCCGTCATCACACCCCGCCCGTGGACAAGGGCCCTCAACTGGCAGGCGTGGTGCATCTGGCCAACGGATGCGCGCACTTTGTGGGGTCGTCCTATGGGTGGGAATCGTTTGCAATCCGCATCCGCCCGGAAATAATGGAAACCCTCAATTTGAAGCCGGAGGACATCGAACGGACGATGATCTTCATCCACAGCGAATCCAACCGCATCAAACAATTCATGTCCATCGTATGATCACCACCAAAAAAATCCGCGTTCTCATCGTGGACGATTCCGCCATCGTCCGCAAATTGGTCACTGAATCCCTCAGCCACGATCCCCAAATCGAGGTCGTGGGCACAGCCATCGACCCCTATGTGGCGCGGGATAAAATCCTCTCCCTCAAACCCGATGTGCTGACACTGGACATCGAGATGCCCCGCATGGACGGCATCACGTTTCTCAAAATCCTGATGAAACATCACCCCATGCCCATCATCATCCTGAGTTCGCTGACCCAAAGCGGATCCATGAGAGCCCTGGAAGCCATGCAATCCGGCGCCGTGGACGTGCTGGGCAAACCCAGCAGTTCCTACTCCATTGGCGAACTGGGAAGTGTGCTGGCGGAAAAGGTCAAAGCTGCCGCAGTGGCCCGCATCAGCCGCCTGGCCAAGCCCGAGGCATCCGAAACGGCCGTGACGGAAGCGCCCCCCTCCCGGGTGATCAGCAAACAAATTCATTACCCCCGCCAGGTCATCCTGCTTGGCGCATCCACCGGCGGCACCGAAGCCTTGAAGGAAGTCTTGACGCGGCTTCCCGACAATCTTCCCGGCATTTGCATCGTGCAACACATTCCCGCATATTTTTCAAAAGCCTTTGCCGACCGCCTGAACAACATCTGCGCCATGGAAGTCCGGGAAGCGGTTGACGGCGACCGGGTGAAGCCCGGCCTGGCCCTGGTGGCGCCCGGCAACTATCACATGCTGCTCCAGTGGCATGTGGATCAGTACTGGGTGCATCTCAAACAAGGCCCTCCAGTCTGGCACCAGCGGCCTGCGGTGGATGTGCTGTTCAACAGCGCCTCCGACTGCGCAAAAGAGCACGCAGTCGCGGCCCTTTTCACCGGCATGGGACGCGATGGCGCCGAAGGCATGCTCAAGCTGAAACAGGCCGGCGCTCAAACCATCGCCCAAAACGAGGAGACCTGCGTCGTCTTCGGAATGCCCCGCGCCGCCATCGAACTGGGCGCCGCCGATCACGTCCTTCCCCTGTTGGAAATCCCCCAGGCTCTGGTCAACCTTTCAGCCGTCGCATCCCAACGGATGAAAAACAAGTCCGCCGTCTGACCTCGCTCCATCTCCCTCCCTTCGCCTCAACCCCCAAAAGCTTCCGCGATCAATTTTCCTGTTGCATCCCAGCAGGCCCTTTCATCCAACCGCGCCCTCAATGCTCCAAGCCGGACAGGATCCAATTCCAAAGGCCTGACCATCGGCGCGCACCGTTCCACAGCCGGCCCGGTCTGCCGCGGATCCGCCAGCGCCACGCCATCCACCCACTCCGCCGCGCCGTTGGCCTCCGTCGTGATCACCGGCAGGCCGCAGGCGGCCGCCTCCAACGCCGCATTGGCGCATGGATCGTAAATGGTCGGCAAAATGAAGGCGTCCGCCGCCTGGTAAACATCCAGGGCGGAAGTTCCTTCCTCCGCAAAAAACAGCCGCCGTCCGCATCCCAAATCGTCCGCCAGACGCACATAGGGATTCCTCCTCCCCTTCCCCAACACCAGCAACCATACAGGTTGAGGCAGCGCGGCCGCCAGACGCAAGGCCCAGGCAAGCCCCTTTCTCTCAAAACCCGACCCCACAAAACACCAGACCACCTCGTCTTCCGGAAGACCAAAACCCCGGCGCAACCCCCGCCGCCGGCTTGCATCCGCCGCCGGACGGAAAAAATCAAGGTTCACTCCCGGGTGAATCACCCGGATGCGTTCCTCCGGATAATCAAACCTCTCGATGATTTCGCGCTTCACCATCGATGAATTGGCCATCACCCACTGCGTCGATGCGGGCTGAAACAGTTTTTTCTCCAACTCGAGGATGCAACGGTGCTTGCGATCCCATCGGGACCACCATCGCGCCACGGCGGACTGATAAGGCGCCCGCCTCTCCAGCCATGCCGCATGCACACCATCCCCCGCGCGGTAAATATCCTGCCTCAACATCCGCTCCAGGCTGAAATTCAAAATTCCCCGCTCCCCGCCAAACCGCTCCAGGCACATCCGCACATAAGCGTCCGCGCCACGCGCCGGAATCCTTTCAACGCGGTAAACTCCCTCCTTTGAATCCGGCCATTCCTCGGCGGCGATGCCGACCTCATGTCCCTGCCCATTCAACCACGCAGCCAGACGGCAGACATACCTTTCAGCTCCTCCCGTCGCGGTGTATCGCCTCCTGAAAAGCCTGATTTTCATGAAAGCCGCATGGGTTAGGGGGTTCAACGGTTCATCGGTTCACGGTTGTGAATGGAAAAGCGATGCAGGAAAAGATGTTGGTCGCGGATTCCCAGCCATTGAACCGCGAACCGCTGAACCCGGCAACCTGCGTTATGGAAGCATTTGCGCATAAATGTCCTCCAATTTCCCAACCATCCTGTCGAGGGAAAACTCTTTTTCCACCACCATGCGCCCCGCCATCCCCATCGCCCGGGCCCTGGCCGGATCCTCCAGCATTTTAAGGATCAAACCCGCCAGCGCCTCCGAGTTCTGCGCCTCGCAAAGCATTCCCTGCTCCCCATCCCTGACCACCTCCGGAATGCCGCCCACCGCCGTAGCCACCACGGGTCTGGCCATGGCCAGGGCCTGCAACAACGCCTGCGGAACCCCTTCGTTGGCGTAAGAGGGAAGCACAAACACATCCAACGCCTTCAAAATCTGGGGAATTTCATCGCGATATCCGATCAGAAAAACAAAATCCTCCATCTCCCGCTCCAGCACCTCCTGCTCGATGTGCTCCCGCCGCGGCCCTTCCCCCACAATCACAAAAAAGGTGTCGGGACGCTCCTTCCTCACCCGCACCGCCGCCTGCAAAAAATCCGGATGCCCTTTCCAACTGCGCAAAACCGAAACCATCCCAACCAGTTGTGACCGCTCCGGCAATCCAAGCTCCTTGCGCAAATCCAGGGGCGCGATATCCGGGTCGTACCTCCTCAAATCAATGCCGGTGGGAATCGAGGAAATCCTTTCTGCCGCAAAACCATTGTACCTCACCATGTCCCCGGCTATCCCGCTGCTGGTGGTGATGATGTAATCATGCAACCGCTGATACGCAAACCGGGTCATCCACCCGCGGGAAATGCGCGCGGAAATATGCCGGGTCTTGATGACCAGCGGCACCCCGGCGCGTTTGGCCGCCAGACCCGCCAGCCAGCTGTCGCGGGAACTGTGCGTGTTGACCACATCCACCTTCTCCCGCTTCAAATAATCCGACAGCCACCGCAAATTCCGGAAAAAATCCCGCCGCCACATGGACAGGGGCACGGTCTCAATCTGCGCGTCCAATGCCTTGTGAAAAATATCGCTGGACGGCGGGGTGACAATCACCGTGCGATGCCCGCGCCGGGCCATCTCCCTGAGTTCCACCAAGACCCGGATTTCCTGTCCCCCCCAGCCCAGCGAGGCCTCGGTATGCAAAATGGTCAGTTTTCGATTGAGTTGCGGCAAGTTGGTTTTTCCTGTTAGTGTATCCCGGATTTGGGACACATCATGTTTCGCGACATTAAAAAGATACTGCTGGTGAAACTCAAGCACATCGGTGATGCGCTGTTGATGACCCCCTGCATCCGCGCCCTTCACGAAACCTTCCCGCAGGCGCAAATTTCCGCCCTCGTCAACGATATGTGCGTCCCCGTTCTCGAAAACCATCCGCTGCTCGGGGAAATCATCGGCTTCCCCCGCTCCAAACTGCGGGGCCTTTCGCCCGCCCGGATACGGGGGGAACTGGCGTTTGTCTCCGGCATCCGGCAACGGCGTTTCGACATGGTGGTGGATTTCACATCCAGCGACCGCCCCGCATGGATCGCCTGGCTTAGCGGCGCCCGCTACCGTCTCGCCTATGACCCGCAAGGCAAGGGATTCCTCGGCAAAAAACATCTCTATACCCACCTGGCGCCCCATCCCGCCGATCCCAACATCCACGAAGTCGAAAAAAACCTCGGCGTGCTCCGCGCCTTCAACATCACCGCCGCCTCCCCAAAACTCGAACTCCACCCCTCCCCGGACGACCGCCGGGCCGCCGATGAAACCCTGAGGCGGCTCGGTTTCCAACCCGGCTCGCCCTTCGTCGCCGCCCATCCCACCTCGCGCTGGCTTTTCAAATGCTGGTGCGACGACCGCTTCGCCCAACTCATCGACTGGCTTCAACGCGACCGCAGCCTGCCCGTGATCCTCACCTGCGGCCCCGACGAACGCGAACTGGCCCGGGCGCGCCATGTGCTCTCCCTTTGCGCCACCCGGCCCCGCGCGCTGCTCGGCGAACTCAGCCTCCGCCAATGGGCGGCCCTCGTCAGCCGCGCCCGTCTCTTCGTCGGCGTGGATTCCGCCCCCATGCACATTGCAGCCTCCCAAAACATCCCATCCCTCGCCCTCTTCGGTCCCACCGGTTTCAACAACTGGCGCCCATGGGGCGTCGAACACGAGGTTCTCGTCCACGACTGCCCCTGCTCCCGCGACCGCAACCCCCACTGCGACTGGACCCAGACCCGCGCCTGCATGCAAAACATCACCCTCGCCGAAGCCCAAACCGCCCTCGACCGGCTGCTGGACAAAACTGCCGGACAGAAGGCTGAAGGAAACTGCAGGCGCTGAAACTCCGCCGCTTGTTGATTGTCCATCCTCCGCGCCGCAGTTTAAGCTTCACTCCGTTCCTTGCCTCTGGCATTTTTCCCCCATGCCGCAACCCGAAGGCGCCAACGCCAAACGCGAGGAGATGGGAAGCAAGGACACGCCCTTTGAGGTTTCCTTGCGCCCAACCCTTTTCGACGATTTCGTCGGCCAGCCCCGCGTCAAGGAACGCCTCCTGATTCTGGTGGAAGCGGCCCGCCAGCGCGGCGAACCCCTGCAGCACCTCCTCCTCAGCGGCCCCCCCGGCCTCGGCAAAACCACCCTCGCCCATATCCTGGCCAAGGCCATGAACGCCAACCTCAAATGCACCAGCGGCCCGGTGATCGAAAAGGCCGGGGATCTGGCGGGATTGCTAACCTCCATGGAAAAAGGCGACGTGCTGTTCATCGACGAAATCCACCGCCTCCAGAAAACCATCGAGGAATACCTTTATCCCGCCATGGAGGATTTCAAGCTGGACGTGATGATCGACTCCGGCCCCAACGCCCGCTCGGTCCGTTTGAATCTCCCTCCCTTCACCCTTCTTGGCGCCACCACCCGCAGCGGCCTGATCAGTTCCCCCCTCCTTTCGCGATTCGGGGTGCCCTACCGCCTGGATTACTATACCGCTGAGGATTTGCAAAAAGTGATCGTTCGTTCGGCGCATATTTTAAACGTCGAAACCGACGCCGAAGGCGCTTTCGAGATCGCGCGCCGCTCCCGGGGCACCCCCCGCGTCGCCAACAACCTCCTGCGCATCGTCCGCGAATACGCCCAGGTCAGGGCCGGCAACCGGATCACCAGGGATGTCAGCCATGCCGCCCTCACCATGTGGGGAATCGACGAGGACGGCCTCGACGAAATGGACAAACGCCTGTTGGAAGCCCTGATTTACAAATTTGACGGCGGCCCCGTTGGAATCCATTCCCTGGCCGTGGCGGTGGGCGAGGAATCCGACACCATCGAGGAGGTTTACGAACCGTTCCTCATCCAGGAAGGCTACCTCCGTCGCTCACCCCAAGGCCGCATCGTCACGGAACGCGCCTGCCGCAAACTCGGCGCCACCCCGAAGAAAAAACAAGCCGAACTGTTTGATTACTAGATTCCTTGAAAACCAAAATATGATGTTAAAAAATCAAAATTTTTAACCGCCAGGGCGCCAGATCATTTTGAATTTTTAATTTTTACTTTTGAATTGCGAGGCTTTGCCGCTTGTTGGTCTGAGGCAAAGCCTCGCTAGATTGTTCAGGCTGAAGACCGAAGACTGTTGGCATCAAATTTTCCAAAATTTAATCAATGGAGGGCGGAGCTCCTGCGCCGTTTTTTTCAGCAGACATCAAATTGAACAAAAAAGGAACCCTCGAAATTCCATCGCTCTTCAGCCTTCAGTCTATCAACCCATAAAAAACATGCGCCTTCTTTTCCTCCGCCACGCAGACGCCCTCGAAAGCGCGGACGATTTCAATCGCCCCCTTTCGCCCAAGGGCAAAAAACAGGCAAAAATCATCGGCCAGTTTTTGCGCCGCTCCGGCAACATCCCCGATGCGGTTTGCAGCAGCCCCCTGTTGAGAACCATGCAAACGGCGGAAATCGTATTATCCCACTGCGAAACAGAAAAAAAAGTCGCCGTGGCGGCCACCCCGGCCCTGGCCAACGGAACCAGCCAGCCCCATTTCAACGAATGGATCAAGGAAATCAGGCATGCGAAATGCGCCTTGCTGGTCGGGCATATGCCCTCCCTGGCCGAACGGATCGCGCATCTGCTGGGAATGTCCTCGCCCGAATCCCTGAAACTTCCCAAAACCGGTCTCTACGGGGTGGAAACCGAAGATTGCCGCTCCGGCATCCTCCAGTTTTTCCTTTCCCCAAAACTGCTGGAGCCGCTTCAATAACCCGCAACCAATGCGACAAGCCAACAAATTCCGATGAATTTCCGAATTTCCCTTTGCGCCGCGCTGTTATCCGCCGTCCTGTTCATTCCCGCCGCTGCGGCCGGCGGCATCACCAGCATCCCGCGGCGGCTCACGGAACTCCACGCCATCAAAAACAAAACCCCTCTCATGGCGGCCGTGGGTGAAAAGGACTTGGAACTTGTCCAGGCATTGCTTGAAAGAGGCGACAATCCCAACGAAACCAAGGGCGGATCAACCGCCCTGATCGAGGCTTCGAAGGAGGGATGCGAGGATATCGTCAAAACCCTGCTGGACCATGGCGCCGATGTGAATTTCGCAGCCAAACAGGGGTCCACCGCCTGCCACGAGGCGGCCTCCAGGGGCAAAGCGGACATCGTGGAAATTCTCCTCTCCCGCGGCGCAAACCCCAACACCCCGGACCGTGGAAAACAAACCCCCTTCATGAGCGCCGTCGTCTCCGGCCACTTCAAAACCGTGAAACTCCTTTTTGAAAAAGGCGCCGACATCAACGCCAAACGCATCGACGGATGGACCCCCCTCGCCCTGGCCGCATGGGCCGGACACAAAAAAATCGTCCGTTTCCTCCTCGAAAAAGGCGCCGACCCCGCCGTCAAGGACGCCCGCGGAGAAACCGCCGGCGCCAAGGCCGCCCGCCAGGGACACCGCGACATCGTACGCCTCCTCACTGAAGCCGGCGGATGATTTCAGCCCGGATTTCTCCGGCATCCGAATTCTCATGCGGTCTTGGAACCCATCCGCCTGCCCCGCTGCGCCATGAACCAGCCTGCCCGGACAACGAAGGGGCATCAAGCCATGAACTTCTCCCATTACGGCATTGAAACCCGGTTTTTGATCGGGTAGGTATGAATGCCTAT
The DNA here is from genome assembly GCA_028687435.1 of Verrucomicrobiia bacterium. Lineage (GTDB taxonomy): Bacteria > Verrucomicrobiota > Verrucomicrobiia > JABWAM01 > JABWAM01 > JAQUAF01. The sequence goes on from JAQUAF010000004.1 coordinate 37,821, forward strand.
GATCATTGTTCTCAAACCCAAGGCCAGCCGCACCCAGGTGGAGGCGGTCATCCGCGAGGTGCGAAACCTCGGCTACAAACCCCACCCCATCATCGGCGTGGAGCGAACCGTCGTGGCCGCCATCGGCGACGAACGCACCCACCAAACCTTGGAAACCCTGCTGGCCATGCCTTGGGTGGACCAGGTCATGCCCGTGCAGCGGCGTTACAAACTGGTCAGCCGCGAAGGGCATCCCAAGACCTCCGTCATCCGTGTGGGCAAACGCGAAATCGGCGGCAAACGCGTCCAGATCATGGCCGGCCCCTGCTCCGTGGAAAGCGAACGGCAGATCGTCGACACCGCCAGGGCGGTGAAAAAAGCCGGCGCCGCCTTCCTGCGCGGCGGCGCTTTCAAGCCCCGCACCTCCCCCTACGACTTCCAGGGACTCAAGGAGGACGGACTGAAACTGCTGTCCCTGGCCAGACAGGAAACCGGACTGCTGATCGTCACCGAAGTCCTCAGCGAAGCGGATGTGGACCTGGTGGCGCGCTACGCCGACATCCTGCAAATCGGCGCCCGCAACTCCCAAAACTTCGCGCTGCTGATCGCCGCCGCCGAATCCGGCAAACCCATCCTCCTCAAGCGGGGCATGAGCATGCGCATGGAAGAATGGTTCTTCTCCGCCGAATACATCCTCAGCCGCGGCAACCCCAACGTCATCCTCTGCGAACGCGGCATCCGCACCTTCGAAACCATGACCCGCAACACCCTCGATCTTTCCGCCGTGGCCCTGGCCAAAACCGAAACCCATCTGCCCGTGATCGTGGATCCCAGCCAGGCCGTGGGCCGCGCCGACATGGTCAGCACCCTTTGCAAAGCCGCCATCGCCACCGGCGCCGACGGCCTGATCATCGAAGTCCACCCCGATCCCAAACAAGCCATGAGCGACGGCGCCCAGCAAATGACCCCGCGCCAGTTCGAAATCATGATGCGGGAATTGAAACCCTTCATCCATGCAGCCGGACGGTGTTGACAAGAAGTTGCGGCACAGGCTACTAGACTGAGGGGATGAACAAGCGCTGCCATCCCACCCTGAATTCCGCATCTTTCCAACCTCCTTCAGCCTTCAGTCTTTCCTCAAAACCTCCATTCCCATGAAAACACGTCCCTCCTTCCGCTCGCTTTTGTTGCTCGCCATTTCCTTCGCCATGATTGAAACCGGTCATGCGCAAGCCAATAAAAACTCCATCCTGAACCAACTGAGCGACGAGTTCGCGAAGGCGGCGGAAAAAATCAAGCCTTCCGTCGTCAGCGTCCGCACCGCTAGCGAAGTCACGGTGGTCAATCCCTATGAATTCTTCTACGGCCCCCGAGGAAGGCGGCGGGGCAACCAAAACCCGCGCGGCAATTCACAGGAGGTTCCCCTCGGCATGGGTTCCGGAATCATCCTGGCCAACGGTTATGTGCTCACCAACAACCATGTCATCCAGGGCGCCGACAGCATTTATGTGAAACTGGCGGACGGACGGCTGCTCAAAGGCCGGGTGGTGGGCGCTGATCCCAATTCCGATGTGGCCGTGATCAAGATCATCAACGCCGAGAAACTTGTGGCTGCAGAACTGGGCGATTCGGACGCCACCCGCGTCGGCGAATGGGTTCTGGCGGTCGGCAATCCCCTGGGCCTGGAACAAACCGTCACCTCCGGCATCATCAGCGCCAAAGGACGCTCCAATGTCCACATCGCCAACTATGAGGATTTCATCCAAACCGACGCCGCAATCAACCCCGGCAACAGCGGCGGCCCCCTGGTCAACATGGAAGGCAAGGTTATCGGCATCAACACCGCCATCGCATCCCAAACCGGCGGCTACCAAGGCATGGGATTCGCCATCCCCATCAACATGGCCAGGACCATCATGGAAAGCCTCATCCGCGACGGCAAGGTCAGCCGCGCCTACCTCGGCGTCCAAATGCAGGAGGTCAACCCCGAAATCGCCGAAATGCTGGGCTTGAAAAGCACCCATGGCGTCATCGTCGTTCATGTCGAACCCGGATCGCCCGCGGCCAACGCCGGTTTGCAGGCAAAAGACCTCATCATTCGTTTCAACGGCAAACAGGTGGACAGCGGACAGCGGCTTCTTAGCCTGGTGAAAACCTCGCCCATCGGACAGGAAATCAATCTGACCTTCATTCGGGACGGCCAGGAGAAAACCGCCAAAATCAAGCTGGCGGCTGAAACCCCGCAGGTGGCCGCCGCAGAAAGCCTGGGCATTGAAGTGTCCGAAATAACCCCCCAAATTGCATCCCAACTCGGCTATAAGTCCGGCATCCCGGGCGTCGTGATCACCCGCCTGCTGCCCAACAGCCGGGCCGCCGCCATCGGCCTCCAGGAAGGAGACCTGATCATCGGCATCAATAAACAGAAAGTCACCAACACCCGCACTTACTCCGAAATCCTGGCCAAGGCGGCGGGCAGCGAAAAACTTCTGCTCCACCTCGTCCGCGGAAACCAGTACTTCTACGCGATCCTGCCGCTCAAATAACCGGCTGCCCGATGCCCAATGCAAAGTCAGCTGGATTCCCTCGCATACGCATGCGCCACAACCCCATTTTCATGATTTGGATAAAAAAAACAAAACAAGGATTGAGTCATGAGTGAAATTCACATCGATAGACAGGATGGACACGATAAAATCCAAACCCTCCATTCAGAATTAAACATATCCTATTCATCCTGTTCATCGATGTTCAATAGGTTGGGCCAGACGCCTTAGATTACGACGAATCAGCGGATGCGGGAATCCAGAAACCGCCGGCAAATGAAAGTTCTTCGCAACTGCGTTTTCATCCAAAAACCTTGAATTTCCGAACATGAACCGCGACCCGGAAAAGCAGCCGCGGCGCCCGCTCCATCTCCTGGCTGTGGCGGGAACGGCGGCGCTCTGTTTCCTGGCGCCATTGAAATTCACCGAACCGGTCATCCTTTATTATCTCGACACCCTTCCCCAAAACCTTCCCGAATGGTTTTTCTTCACCTGGCCCAATTCCATTTTTCATCTGCTGCTGATTCCCGTGGCGCTGTTCGCATGGTTTTTCACCGCGCGGGACAAACCGGCGCGTTTTCTCCGGCTGGCGCCCGCCCTTTTCGTTGCCAGCCAGTTTCTCGCCTGCCTGGGAACGGCGTATCCTGGAATCGCATGGAACACCTTTGCCTTTTTCCTGGCCATGGGAGTGGGATTCCTGCTGGGCGCCCGCCTCTTTCGCGAACCATCCGCGCTCAGACCCCTGCTGCTCGCCTGGATCCTGGGAGGCCTTTGGGTGGCTCTCGAAGGGGTGTCCCAAGCCAACGGAGGCTTGCAGGAAACCCGGGAATTTTTCGAACGCAACGTGGACCCCCGGTTCGTTCACCCCGATTACATCCAAAAAGTCTATAGCGACCGGATTTTTTCCACCTTTGGCAATCCCAATGCCCTGGGCGGATTTGCCATTTCCACCGTCTTCGCCGCCGCCGCATGGTTCGCGCTGGCGCGTCCGCCTGAAGCCCCGGCCCAGCCTTCATGGAAAAAATCCTCCCGCCAGCCGCCGGCGCCTCCCCAACTGGATTGGAGAAAAGTCTGCACACTGAGCCTTGCCCTCCTGGTCATCCTGACGCTTCTCTACTGCCTGTGGAAAACCCAATCCAAGGGCGCCTTTCTCTCCCTGTTTTTTTCCCTGGTCTGCTGCGCCGCCCTGTTTGCCAAAAAAACAGGCCAGTTCCTGAAATGGACCGGCCTGATCCTTCTGGCCGCCGTCGTCGCCTTTGGCGCGGGTTACGGACAAAAAGCCGTGGAAAAAGGCCAAAAAACCTTTGCCGCCCGGCTCGGTTACTGGCATGCCGCCCTGCGCATCGGAGCGGACCATCCCCTGCTCGGAACCGGTCCGGGCACTTTTTGCAAAACCTATTTCAAATACAAGCGCGACACCGACGAGGACACCAAGCTGGCCCACAACAGCCTGCTGCAAATGTGGTGCGACAGCGGCCTGTCCGGCCTCATCGCCTTTGTCTTCTGGTTCCCCGGCTCTCTTTTCCTGTGGTGGAAACACCGCCGCCGCATCCCCCCGGATCAACGGACCGCCTCAACCCTCCTCTGGTGCGCCTGCCTCGCCTTTGGCATCCATTCCCTCGTCGAATTCAACCTCTATGTCCCGGGACTGGCCTGGCCCATCGCCGTGTTGTCCGGCTTCCTGGCCTCGGAGGCGGTCCTTTCTCCCGGCACTTCAGCTTGACCATACATGGAGGGTGGGGCTCCCGCACCACCCCTCAAACTTGGAATAATTGCGGCTTGAAACCCGCCCCTTTTTCCGTCAGATTCACGCCCTCAATTGAAGTCCGTAAACCATCAAAATCAAAACAGCCAAGGAGTTCTCATGTTCATTCGTTTCTTCAAATGTCTGTTAGTTGTTTGCGCAACCCTGCTCTTCGTCAGTTGTTCGGCCACCCGTCCGAAAACAGCGGATGAAGGCCCCGTTTCACAGGTTCCCCTGAAACAGGACGCCGAATACCCCCACAGCCTTGTCTATAAGAAGAACGGCGTGGATTTCAAAAAATACACCAAATTCATGATCGAACCGGTCGCCATCTACAAGGGCAAGGACGCCCAGTTCAAGAATGTGTCCGAGTCTGACCGGCAAATGATCGCCGATCTCCTCTACAGCGAACATGTCCGGCAGTTGAAAAATGGATATGAAGTGGTGAATCAGGCCGGGCCCAATGTCCTGCGCATCAAATTCACCCTCGCGGGAATCCAGATGACCCAGACCACCCTGGCCACCATCACGCACCTTGCGCCGGTGGGCATCGTCATGAACCTGGGCCGTTCCGCAAGCGGCATGACCGGCTCCTTCACGGGCACCGTCACCTATGCCGGCGAATTGCATGACGGCGAGACCGGCGAACTCGTGGCCTCCTTCCTCACCAAGCGCGGGCCTCTTGCCATCGATATCACCAAGTCCTTCAAGGGCATCGACGCCGCAAAACAGGCCGTCAAGGATTGCGCCGAGCGCTTCAAGGAAATCGTGGATAAAATCCAGGGAAAGAAAGACTGACATTTTTCCCGGCTCATCAGAGGGTGGCGGCGGATCCAACCCGCCGCCACCCCTCCGAAATTCCATCCTTCGAGGCTCTTGCAAAACTACGATGCTTGGCGCGATGAACCGCTTTGGCCAAATCCAAGGCGATGAGGCAGGAAAATCCCCAAAGCGGGCTTTGACTGCCGAGTCAACGCCGGAGTTGGCCAAAGCGGTTGTCGCCCAGAGGGTTGCGCGTCTTTATTTTCGCTGGCGGCGTTGTGTCGCTTGGGCAAGCCCGTTGCAGGGATTGCCCAAGCTCCACGCCTTCCCAGCGAAAATAATCCGCAGCAACGCCAAGTATCGTAGTTTTGCAAGAGCCTCCTTCTTTTATCCTTTCGACTTTTGCGTCTTCTGGCTTCTGAAGTCTGAGTCTTGGTTTCCGGCAGCGCCAGATTCGGTCTTTCCCCGTGTCCCTCGCTTCCCGGATTTCGTTTTCCGCGGCTTTGCCTCCGGATCTTGAATCCCGCATTTTGAATCCTGAACCTTCAGCGTCCCCTTGTCCCTTAATGATGCAATCTGGTCCCGCAACACCGCCGCCCGCTCAAACTCGAGGTTTTTCGACGCCTCCTCCATCTGATCCTCCAGTTCGTAGATCAGCTCGCTCATCTCAAAATCGCCGCCCGCCTCGGCAATGACGCCGACCTCGACCTGTTGCGCCTCCTCATAAACCGCCAGGCTCTCCTCGATGGCCCGAAACACGCTCTTCGGCACAACGCCGTGCGCCTGGTTGTAAGCCTGCTGCTTGCCGCGCCGGTATTCCGTCACCGCTTGCAACGTCTTGATGGCATCCGTCATCACATCCGCATAGAGAATCACCCCGCCGTTCACATGCCGCGCGGCGCGTCCGGCGATCTGGATCAATGACCGGGTCGAACGCAAAAAACCCTGCTTGTCCGCGTCGAGAATCGCCACCATCGAAACCTCCGGCAAATCCAGCCCCTCGCGCAGCAGATTGATCCCCACCAGCACATCGAACTCCGCCTTGCGCAGGCTTCGCAAAATTTCCACCCGCTCGATCGTGTCCACCTCCGAATGCAAATAACGGACCCGGATATCCAGGTCCCTCAGATAATCCGTCAAATCCTCCGCCGTCCGCTTGGTCAGGGTCATCACCAGCGCCCGCTCTTGACGCGCCGTCCGCTCCCTGATCCGGGCGATCAAATCGTCAATCTGCCCCTTCAACGGCTTGACCGTCACCGGCGGGTCAAGCAACCCGGTGGGCCGGATGATCAACTCGATGACTTCGGGATTCTGTTTCACCTCCCAATCGCCCGGCGTGGCCGAGACACAGATCAGTTGCTTCTGCTTTTTGCAAAACTCCTCAAAAGTCAGCGGCCGGTTGTCCAGCGCCGACGGCAGCCGGAACCCATGCTCGACCAGGGTCGTTTTCCGCGACCGGTCGCCCGCGTACATGCCGTTGAGCTGCGGCACCGTGGCGTGCGACTCGTCGATCACCGTGAGAAAATCCTCCGGAAAAAAATCCAGCAGCGTATAGGGCGGCGTCCCCGCGGCCCGGCCGGTCAGGTGGCGCGAATAATTCTCGATCCCGCTGCAATACCCCATCTCCTGCATCATCTCGATGTCGTAGGTGGTCCGCATCTTGATCCGCTGCGCCTCGAGCAACTTGCCATCCTTCTCGAAAACCTGCAGCCGCTCCTCCAACTCGGCCTTGATCCCCGCAATGGCGCGCGCCAGCTTGTCGGGAGAGGTGACGAAATGCTTGGCCGGAAAAAGCGTAAACGTCTCAAGCGAATCCTCCTCGTCGCCCGTCAGCGGATCGAAAACCGTCAACCGCTCCACCACGTCGCCGAACAATTCCACGCGAACCCCCTTCTCCGAATTCGAGGGACAAACCTCCACCACGTCCCCGCGCGCCCGGAAATGCCCCCGCGTCAACTCCATGTCGTTGCGGTTGTATTGCATGTCCACCATCTTGCGCAGCAGGCTCTGCCGGTCCATCTCCAACCCCTTGCGCAGGACCATCACCATGCTTTCGTAATCCTCCGGCGAACCGAGGCCGTAGAGACAGGACACACTGGCCACAATCACCACATCCCGCCGCGTCAGCAGCGAACTGGTGGCCGCCAGACGCAACCGCTCGATCTCGTCGTTGATCGAGGAATCCTTCTCGATGTAGGTGTCCGTCTGCGGCAGGTAGGCCTCCGGCTGGTAGTAATCGAAATAACTGACAAAATACTCCACCGCGTTGTCCGGGAAAAACCCCTTGAACTCCGCGTAAAGCTGCGCCGCCAGCGTCTTGTTGTGCGTCACCACCAGCGCCGGCCGCTGGACCCTCTCGATCACATTGGCCACGGTGAAGGTTTTTCCCGATCCCGTCACCCCCAGCAAAGTGCGGCAAAAATCCCCCGCCCGCAACGACCGCTCCAGCCCCTCGATCGCCGCCGGCTGGTCCCCGCGCGGCTTGTACGGCGCCGACAGTTTGAAAGGCCGGCTCAAGGCTGCAACAGTTTGAAACCCAGCGAGGGCTCCAGCCGCCTCACCGCATTGCACCCCACCAGTTCCGTAATCACCGCCTCCAGGATCTGCCAGACCTTGACCCCGGCCCGGGAACAACCCGTGACGGTCTTGTCCTGCCGCCCGCACGCCATGTGCAAGTGCAGCATGGGATTCCCATCCTCATCCGGAAAAATCGTGCCGGTTCCGGCCGCCTCGCACACATCCTCCAGCGTATGAGCCATCGGCTCGATCTTGGCCGCGCGCCCCTCCCTGGGTCCCACAACCAACCGGCTGCCCCGATCCACACCGCCCACCACCATCACATGCGCGGCGCGAATCCCCTCCTCCCTGGCAAACCGCTCCAGAACCTCGTGCACAATCTCGCCGTCCTCCAGACGGATCACAAAAACCCGCCCCGCTTTGGCTTGGGAAAATTTCATGTCATCTCCTTCTTGCCCCATGAATGGGTCAAATCAAGCGGTGGCGCAAGAAATTTTTATCGCTTCCATTCCGTCCATCCCTCGTATTCCATGCCCGATGCTCGATACAGAAAGAGCGGAATACAACCGCCCGGAGCCGTTCCGCCTTCGTCTCGCATCAGAATACGGCGGACAGGTCGGGAGGGGGGCCGGCAGCCGGTAAATTCCAACAGCTTCCAAATTTGCAATGCAAAAGCAAATTTGGCTTCGACAATGATCGGGGAAGATTCCAAACCGCCCGTATTATAATTGTCGCGATAGAAACTTTTAATTGTCGTTGACCACCCGCCACCAGAATGGCGTGTCGCAGGTCGATACATATATATGTAAAACGGCCCCTGATAACCGGCGGCTGTCGAGTCAAACGAGTCTCCCGCAATGATTTTTGCGCATTTTCAATCCCTGCAATGTTGACACGGGGCGCTAATGGGTGACCCCTTCCACCGGGAGCGCCCCCCTTTCCAGCACAGTGAAATCCGCAGCTTACGGAGGAGGCATTGAACGGACACTTCTTGCCTCCTGTCGCGCCATGACGAGGCTCACGATGATCGTCAGCGGAATGAATCCCGCCCCGGCATTCAAAATCTGCGGCACGGTGGCGCCAAACTTGTTGGCGTATCCGGCAAAGATGGTCATGAGCGCACCAAATCCCCAAGCCCCTCCCACCACCAAACCCGCCCGCAGCCCGGGAGTCAACCCGCGGGACTGGCGGGCCGCGGTGGCCACCAGCGGAAAAACGGCGCTGCCAATGAACACGCCCGTCGGAATGCTCCAGAAAATCGCCTGACGGGGGCTTGCCGAACGGATCAACAGCAGATAGAGCGGCAGGGCGGCGGCCTGGCCGGCGGCCAGCAATCCAAAACGCGAAAAACGGCGGCTGAGCCAGCCCCAACCATAGGAACTCAGGGCTCCGGTCATCCCCATCAGGAACAAGGCCATCCCTCCCGCCTTGAAACCCGCCACACCATAAAGCGCCTCCAGGTGCGCGTTGAGAAAAGTGAAAAGGATTGAAACGCTGCTTGTCAGCAGACAACTCATGACCAGCAGGGGGCCAAAGCCGAATCTGGAGGCGGAGTTTTCCTCCTCCGAATGAACCGATGGATGCAATGCCAGCCTGGGCAGCCCGCTCAAGTAAATGAACAGCGTGATGAGCAGCCCCGGAATGGCCAGCAACCAGATGCCTTCAAACCCAAAATGCGCCACCCACTGCGTGGCCGCCACTCCCGCCACCGAAAATCCAAAAAAACCGCCGGAAAGAAAAAACGGCACGCCGATATGCTCATGATCGCCGCTCACATCATGGGCCACCAGCAACGCCTCGGGATGATAAATGCCAATGCCGACGCAGGAAACAAAACAAAGCGCGGCAAAAATCGCAAATGAGTGCGTCAACCCCATCAATGTGATGACGGTGGCCAGCAACGGTCCGCCGATGAGAAAAATGGGGAATTTCTGTCTGGCAATCAAATGACCCGCCAGAGGCTGGATGCCGTTGACCAAAAGCCCGACAAATCCGCTCAAAATGGCCAGCGTGGCAAGATCAACATTCAAATGCCGCGCCAGAGCCGGCAACAACGGCGCCAGAAATCCGCCATAGCAGTCCACAAACGCATGGCCTAGGGTCAACACACACAACCGAACTTTTCCTGATTGAAGCAGTGGCATATGGAGTTACTCTATTTCCCCTCAACAATCCTGTTCTTTTGCAAAATCCTCTCTCCCCGCATGACATGCAGGATGAAAACTCGCGATCCATCGCAACGGTAAAAAATGCGGCAAGGCGGTTCCACGATCTGGCGATAGTTCAATCCCTTCAATTCCGGCGGTTTGGAACCGCTTTCAGGATGGGTTGCAAGCTGCCCCACATGCGCAAAGACCCGTTGAACCAGCCGTCGCGCGGCATCAGGCTTGTCCAGCGCAATATAATCCGCAATGGCGTCAAGATCCTGCAGGGCGGGTTCGGTCCAGATTATTTCAACCATCGGCTCATCCGTTTCCCGGCCTGTGCGTGGCTCAAAACCCGCCCTTGTTTGATGGATTGTTCGCCGCGGGCAATCCCCTCCAGGATCGCCATGCGCCGGTTCATGGATTCAAACGCCGTCACATCCACCAAATAAGCCGCAGGCAGACCGTGCTGGGTAATCAGCACGGGATCATGCTCCGCCTGAAGCGCCGCAATGATCTCCGTGGCATGCCTCTTGAGGGTGGTGACCAATTCGGTCTTAATCATAGTGATACAAAAGTATCACTCTTTCTCCTCCTGTCAAACGCTTTCCTCCCTGGCCCTCTTAATCGCTGGCCAGCTTCGTCAACCAGCTGAGAAAGCAATTTTGACTTCACAACCCGTTCTCTCCGAATTTTTCTGGAAAAATTTGACTTTTTGATTATGGCCCATTATATTGTTCAAAACATAATGGGCCATGATTGATCTCCAAATAGACATTCAAACTGCTGATCCCGTTCATGTTCAAATCGAGCGGTTCTTTCGCCGCCGGATCCAAACCGGCCAAATCCCCCCATCCACACGGTTGCCTTCCACCGATGAAATGGTCCGGTTGTGGCGGGTCAAGCGCGCCTCCATCAGCCAGGCCATGTCCCAATTGGCATTGGAAGGGCTGATCGAACGCAAATCCAAGCGGGGAACCTTTGTCAAAGCCAGGGATGACCGGGCCGTCATCGGTGTCCTGATCGGTCCCAGCCTCAACGATGAATCCGAATACTTCAATCGCGCCCTGGTCAAAGCGCTCCACGCCCAAATTCTGCAATTCAAAGAGGTGCGATGGACTTGCTTTGAATACGATGGCCTCAACGAATTGGAGGGAAAAACCAACAAACAGGATTTTCCCGTCTATCGCCGGCTTGTCCACGATCTCCAAAATTATTCGTTTAAAGGATTCATTGATATTGAGGTTGATTCCAAGGCACTGAGACACTGGGGCACTAAGGCACTGAGGGAATTGAATGGAGAACCCAACCTCCCAACCGTTAAAATGTGGGACGATGTGAAGCTGGATTTTCACCGTTTCACATCCGAATCGGTCAAAACAGCCGTCCAACAGGGGCTGAAAAAAATCGTTTATCTCAGGACCTTGAATATTTCCGAAAATGAGGCGCGTGATGTTGAGGGACTGATCGACACGGCAAAGGAACAAAATCTTCCGGCGCCGGAAATTCATCGCATTGGAAATTGGTGGCCCAACGGAACGCTGCTGGAACGGCTGACCTGTGAAAAAACCCTGTCCTTGATCGATCAATGGCAGCAGTCCGGGCAATATCCCGATCTCCTGCTGATCTCGGATGACATCGCCACCCGGGGCGCAACCCTGGCCCTCATTCAAAAAGCCGTTCACCCCCCCAAAATCATCACGCTGGCCAACGAAGGCATCGAGCATCACTACGGCCTCCCGGTCACCCGGCACGAACTATCTCCAAATGCCCTGGCCAGGGAATTACTCGAAATTCTTGGAAAACGCATGAACAGGCACATAGGCACTGGGGCACTAAGGCACTAAAGGGAGATATTGCAGAAAACAACAAATGCCAGAAACCAGGAAAATCGGTCGAACACCTCCAATACCCATTTCTCTCCACCCCATCACCCCAACCTCAGCGCCCAAGAGCCCCAGTGCCTTGGCGCCTCTCCAAAAAAATGACCACCCGAAAATTCAAAAAAAGCGATGCGCCGGAGGTTTCCCGGATCATGATCGCGGCATTCAAGACCTTCCTTGGCCGCAAATGGAATTGGATCGATGAAAAACATTTTTCACCCAAAACCCTGGCCGCCGCCAGCAACACCCAATCGGAACTCGACGAAGCCGCATCCTTTGTCGCGGTCGAGGGAAAAACCGTTCTCGGATATATCCGGGGCACGGCCAGCGCATGCGGACTGGGATCGCTGGAGGTGGTGGGAGTGGATCCAGCCACCCTTCACAAAGGCGTGGGCAAAGCCCTGATGAAAGCCCTGGAGGATTTCTGGCGCCAGAAAAAACAGCGCAAAGTCCACACCTGTGTTTGCGCCCATAACTCCCGCGCCCTCATTTATTACCTTTCCAACGGTTTCATCCCCGCCGGCTACCGCAAGGACCACTTCAAACCCGGCGTCGATGAAATCATTCTCGACCGATTTTTTTGAATAGCGCCCAGTTTTGAGGACTGGGCGTGAGGCACTCAGGCATTGGGGCACTGAGGGGAAAAAACATTTCATTTGCATCCCTCAAAAATCTAAAATCATAAATCTCCCTTCCATCTTCAGCCTATCAAACCAACCTCAGTGCCTGAGCGCCCCAGTGCCCAGAGTGCCTCTACTCCAACCCCTTAAACCTTTCCCCTCCCATGATCAAACTCACCGATCTCGAAAACTTCATCCTTAAAGCCGCCGGCCGGAAAAAACTCAACCACGACGAAGGCCGCATCTTCGGACTGACCAACGAAACCATCAAGAAAGCCGTGGTCTGCTGGATGCCCAACGGCGACGCAATCGAATTCGCAGCCGAGATCGGCGCCGACGCCATCATCTGCCATGAAAGCCTGTTTTATCCCTACGACGCCCCCCAGGTTGTTTATGGCGAAGTGCCCAAGGATTACCTTTCATGGAGCGCCAACGCCAAGCGCCTCAACCTGCTGGTGAAGCACGACATCGGCGTTTACCGGATCCATGTCAACATGGATCGCATCAGCAACTGCGACGCCCTGGTCAACCTGCTGAAACTGGGGAAACTGGTCCATCGCGATTTGGAAAAGCTCCATTACATTGTGGAATTTCCCCCCCAAACCCTCGATAAGCTGGCTTCACAGATCAAGGCCCGCCTGAACATGAAACAATTGTGGACCGTTGGCCCGCGGGACAAAAAAGTCCGCCGCGCCGGCATGATTTTCGGGGGTGGCGGCCTTTTCACCAACGTTTTCTGGGCCGAGGAATTCATCTCCATGGGCTGCGATGTCCTCGTCTGCGGCGAATCCGACGAATACGCCATGGAATATTTCAAGGACGCCGGCGCCGGCGCCGGCGCCATCGTCACCTCCCACCGCCTCAGCGAAAATCCCGGGGTTGAACAATTCGCCAACTCTCTCTCGAAACGCTTTAAAGGACACCTAAAACTGCAATACTTTGCAGGGGCACTGCCCAATCAAACACACGAATAACAATTGATTTTTTTCGCAAGCCGGATAAGACTGCAATCCTGGCTGCCTCCGCCGGAAGAATAAGCGTTGATGTTGAGCCCATAACACCCCCCAACCTATTCTTTTCATGAATTCACCAAGTCCATTGAGGCATTGTCAATCGCATCAGGGCTTCACGCTCATTGAGCTTTTGGTGGTCACAGCCATCATCGCCCTGTTATGCGCCATGCTTTCGCCCGCGCTGAAAAGCGCTCGAAATTCGGCCAGAAGCATCGCCTGCATCAATAATCTCAAACAAATAAGCCATGCGGTTCTCTTGTATGCCGGCGATCACAACGACTGGCTGCCGCATGGCGGCGATGCCAACCTCCCCATGGCCTCGCCCAATCAAACTTGGAAGTATTTGATCGCCCCCTACCTGGGAACGCCCCAAAGCACGCACAGCTTGGAACATGGAATCTTTCAGTGCCCAAGCCAGAAAAACGCCAGTTGTGGAAATGCCGGATTGGGTTGCATCGGCTTCTATGGAGGTTACGGTTGGAACGATTATTATCTTGGCTGGAGAGATGAATTTGATTCTGGCTGCGCGCCGTGGGTCAATCTCGCCCAAATTAACAGCCCCACTCATGTCATCATGGTCGGCGACACCAGCGATTATTTTGTCAATAATGCCTCATGGAGCTGGCGGGTATTCTACCTTTTTAATTGGGCTGCCGCCGGCGAAGGCGCATTGACCGAGGCGGGAAGACACAACGGCGGGGGCAATTATGCCTGGGTGGATGGCCATGTCAGCTGGCATGCGGCGGAGGAAGTCTGGGCACACCGAATCGAGTGGTTCAAACCCTAGCGAGACTTTGCCTCAGGCCAACCCGCCTTCATCCGACTGCGGCGAGGCAGGCAAGGCAAAGCCTCGCAATTCAAAAGTAAAAATTTAAAATGATCTGGCGCCATGGCGGTTCAAAATTTTGATTTTTCAACATCATATTTTGGTTTTCAAGGAATCTAGCGGTTTCGGATTCCCGTTTTCAGGTCGAGGCTTCAAAAAAATTAGCGCATTTTCATCGATAAAAACATCCGCATTAGTGAGGAGCATTCTGATGAATCAGCCAAAATATCTCATGTTGGTGTGGACATTCGCCGGTTTGCTGGCCGCCGCCGCGCAGGCAAGATACGACATTGATCATGGCCCAAAGTGGCTGGCGCCAACCGGCGAATATGTCACTCCCCATATTCCATGGCTCAAGCCCAACAGCCAGGGAACATTGAAGGTTCTTTTTTTGACCCACCGGGGCGCGATGCGCGAAGCGATTGAATTATCGCAGCGGTTCGATCTCCAAGCCTCTGTTTTTGCGATGGACCTTGCGGATGAATTTTTCCTTGAAAACGAATCATATTATTTTCCGCTGCATCCCACGGCAGACGAAATGGAAGCCGACGCGCTGGAAAAATTAAACGTCAAGTATGATGTCATTGCGGCGGGCAACATCAAATGGAGCGCCCTGCCCATGGCGGCGCGGTATCGCATCTTCAAACAGATATCCGAAGGCACCGCATTGGTATGCATGCGCGAAAAACCCGACGATTATCTCAAACGCGCAACCACGACAAAATCCGCCGCGGAATTATCCATGCTTTTTCCTTTTAAAGGATTGCCGGCCTTTCAGCGATATGCCAGCCTCCGGGAACTGCTCCAATCGACCATTGAGGTCAGTTCCTTTGGAAAAGGAAAAATTTACGCATTGAAAGGTTATAAGGCCGGCCAATTGCAACTTCTCACTCCTGCCGCAACAGGCAACCCGCTCAATGTCAAAAGAGTGGAATATGATTATTATCTGGCCTATATCGGGCGCCTCCTCCTTTGCGCTGGGGGAAAGAAACCGGCGCTGACGATCAAAGGCCCCTCTTTCATCGAACGCGATGGGCTCGATCCCCGGCCTTGCGAATTCATCATTGCCAGCCAAAAAAGTTTCGAAGCCTCATTGAAAACCGTCCTGCGAAACAAAGACAATGAAATTATACGCGAACAGCAAAGCCATCTCGTCCTGCAACCCGGTGAAAACAAGATTGCCTTTGACCCCGGCGCGATCCCTGCGGGCGGCTATTTTGCCGACATCTGGGTCTCGAAAGATGGCAGGGGGATTGACTTTGGCTCCGCTTATATGGAAGTGCGTTCCTCAACAACGATCGCCTCCATTGATTTCCAGAAGGCATGGCGAAAAGAGGACGCCCCCTGCGGACTGGTATCCATTGCCAATCCAGACGGCGATTGGAACCAGGCCTGGATGACCGTTTCGCGCAAAGACAATTTCGGCCGACTGACCGGAAAAATCCGCATCGAATTGGACGGAACCAAAGAATCGACCGTCCAAATCCCCTTCAAACTGCCCCCCTCGGCGCCACTGAGCATCATTCAACATTTGGAGGTGGAGTTGGGCAAGGGAGCGGCAGTCATCGATAAACAAAAAAACGTTTACAGCATTTCAAATCTGCCGCCAAAAGACGACTACCGGTATATTTTTTGGGCCAGACCCTTTGAAGGTTACTTGTCGTATCCGATTTTTGAATTGGCCGCCCAAGCTGGGTTTGACACACATTATGGCGATCAACCGGGAGCTTTCACGGAAGCCGCCTTTCTGGCCAATCTTTGGCACCGGCCTTACTGCAGCGACTCAACCAAAATGTTCGATAATGTCAAATTCGATGCAGCAAACCATCTTCGCATCCCTTGTCCCAACGACCCCAAAATGCTTAAAAGCGTCGCGGCTGAGTTGCTAAAAACCGTTGAAAAGGAAAAGGCCTTTTCCACCATGGAATACAGTATGGGCGACGAACTTTACTTCGCCGATTATGCCCAAAAAGAAGTTTGTTTTTGCCCCCATTGCCAGGCCGGTTTTCGCCAGACTTTGGCCGTCGAATATTCATCATTGGAGGAAGTCAACCGGAAATATCAGTCAAATTACACATCCTTCGACCAAATCGCGCCCGTTACTCTGCAACAGGCCCGCCAGGAGCCGCGACTGGCGCCCTTGTGGGTCGATTATCGGCGGTTCATGGAAACGACATGGGCCAATCTTTTTCATTTTGTCCGGCAAGTCATTACAGCGGAAATACCGGGAGCCAAAACAGGTTACGAAGCTTCGGATCACTACATAAACAGCTTTTGCGCGGACTATTATAAAATGATGAGGTCCATGCAGATCAACAATCCGTACAACAGCGATTTCATGGTCTATGCCATAGCCGATTTTAGCGATCCGCAAACCTTGCTGGGTTTGGGATGGGACGGCGGTTATCACGGTGGAAGAAGTCCGGAATATCAAAAATACATTGTTTGGCGGAATTTATTTCGCGGCGCCAGAAGCCAGGCGATTTTTCTTATCGGTCCAGGCACTTTTGGCGAATCGGTCATGGCGCCCGACTTTTCATTCTACGATTATTTCAAGCCCGGCATCAAGGAAGTGAATGAATTGCAACAGGGCATTGGCAAATTATTGATGTCATCAAAGCGGGAAAATGACGGCATCGCCATATTGTATTCGGCCAGCAGCGTCCATGCGTCAACGCTTGCCCAGGATTTTCCTTCGATGCAGAAAGTTCTGGACAATTGGATTCCCTTGTTGACTGACGTCGGCTGCCAATTTCAAATCATTGCCTGCCAGCAGTTGGCTGATGGAATCCTGCAAAAAGAGAATTTTAAAACATTGATCCTGCCCTATGCCCAGGCGTTGTCGCCGCAAGAAATCTCAAGGATCAAGGACTTTGTCAAAAACGGCGGTGCCGTTCTCGCCGATCTCCGACCCGGGGTGCGCGATCAGCATGGCAGACCCTATGACACCAGCCCTCTGGACGAAGTTTTCGGCGTCAAACAAAACACTTCTTCTCCTTGTCCAAAAAAAGGAACCCTCGCCATTGAGTCAGACGAAGCTGACAATCCAATAAAAGATGCGCTGAACGACGCCTCCCTGAAACTGACGGACGGCCGGGCAATGGCGAAATCGGACGAAACGCCGCTCGTAATCAACCATCATTACGGCAAGGGCAGAGCCGTATTGCTGAATTTGTCATTGGCCGATTACATTTTGGCGGTCCATAGCTTGGAAAGCGGATCGAGCGCAAGCATGAACGCCAACTCTCCTAAATATCGACGTTTAATCGCCAGACAAATGGCGGATTTGGGATGGAAACCCAAAATAACCATCGACCCCGTTATAAAAGGCCTGCAAACGTATCGTTTTGCAAACGGCTCCCATGAATATCTGGGGCTGCTGCAGGATTTGCCGGAAAACACCATGAATTATGCCTCAGGCAAGGCCAGGCCTTTGGACCGGACCGCCATAAAAATAAAGCTTCAAAAACCGCGCCATGTCTACGATATGCGCCTCAAACAATATCTGGGTTATGTCGATCGACTGGCCATCACCATCGAGCCCGCGCAAGCGCAGTTGTTCAGCTTTCTTCCCGATCGGAAACGGGAAATCAAATTAAAACTGCCCCCCCAGGTCCGGCAGGGACAACCTCTTGAATATCAGGCGGATTGGCCGCTCCATGCGGCGGAGAGCCAACAATGCGTTTTTCATGCCGCCCTGCTTTCACCCGCCGGCGATAAACCGCGATATTATGAGGCGAATCTTCTTTTCAAAAATGGACGGTTGAAAGGCGTTATTCCGCTGGCCTTGAATGAGAAAACCGGAAAATGGCAACTGATTGTAAATGACATTGCCTCGGGCATGGTTGCCGCGGAATATTTTCAAATATGTGAAGCAAAATGAATCAGTGTTACGCCAAAGCACATGATGACGATCATGAAAAACAGAGGAAACGGAATGAAAATAAAAGCCATTTTAATCCCGTTTTTTTGTCTGATTCAAGGGGTGAATGCCTCGGAGCGGAACCGTGTTGAATATCCTTGTTATCGACTGTCACAAGAACCCGGTTTGACTGCCGATTTTGACGGCGCCATTTGGAGGGCCATTCCCGCCAAGGGCGGCTTTTTGATTTGCGAATCAAATCAATTGGCCGCTAAAAAGCCGACATTTTTCAAGGCGGGATGGACCGGGATCAACTTATGTTTGGCCATCAAATGTTACGATGGCGAGTCCCGGCGATTGCGAGCCAGGGCGTCTGAACAGGGAAGTGTCTGGCTGGATGACAGCGTGGAGATTTTTTTCAAGCCGCCAAAAGCGAAAAACTATTTTCAAATGGTTGTTAACAGCGCGGGAACGGGATACACCGGCATGGGGGAAGCGGGGTCCATCGGCAATCCGTCATGGCAAGCCAAATCGGTTGTCAATAATGACGGTTGGTCGATCAATGTCATCATCCCATTCAAAATGTTGGGCCAAACGCCTGCGAACGGAGAACGCTGGCCGGCCAATGTGGCCCGGAATTCTTTCACGGGAGTTCCGGCGGAAACCCACACCTGTTGGCCGCCATTGAAGACCGGCTTTCATGACACTGCCAACTTTGGCGAGTTTGTTTTTAAAACAGAAGCCCCGTCAGCTCTTGAAGCCGGAAAAATAGCGGCCGATCTCAACGCCGCTTATGTCATTTTTCTTAAAGAACAGTTTGGCCGCTGGACCAAGGAATATCCGGCCAGTCTGCTGACCATCAAGGAATGCCTGCAAGCTCCGGCGTTGAAATCCGGAGCCGAAGCGTTGAAAGCGTGTTGGGATGAATATGCGCGGTTGTCAACCAGGGAGGGATCGACACTTGATGATCAAGCGATTTTTTTAATGCGGAACACAAATTTATTGCGTCAGACCCAGGAAATAAAAAAACAATTGGCGCTGGAAAAACTTTTTGCAAACGTTGGAAAGTAAGGAATGGATGATGAAATTGCATCGAAAATTCCAGCTGATGCTGATGTTCTCAATGGGTTTGTTTTCCATTCATCCCGCCACCGCCGCCATGCTGTTTGACGGCGTGGATGATTATCTGTCCGCCAAGGGAAAAATCCCCGCCGGCCTGGAAAGCATGACGATTTGCGTCTGGATCAAAGGCCTTCATCATAATGCAAACCTGTTCAGGAGCGAGGCCTTCCTGTTGCATTTCGATTGTCCATATGCGTTTTACCTCATGGCTTCCGACGGTTCCAACAGCGGTTATTTAAAATGGGACACGGATGTAACCTGCAACCAGGAATGGCAGCATCTGGCCGCAACATGGAGCAATCCCGTCATCGGCGACGGCAAAATGCGGTTGTATATCAATGGGAAAAAACAAAAAAAGGATTTGTCCTTCACGGGAGGAAAAGACAAACAACTGGCATCGCTGCGTTCCCTGCTGATTGGCCGCAAGTTCAACGAAGGCATTCAATTCCATCAAGGCCTGTTGGAAGACGCCCGTTTTTACGCGCGAGCCCTGTCCAACAGCGAAATCCTCGCCATTTATGCGATGTCGGGCTCCGACCAAATCACCAACGGATTGCTGTGGCAGTTCAAATTGAATGAGAGCCCGCCGGGAACCCGCGCAGACGAAAACCAGCCAGCGCTGGATTCCAGCGCAAACGCCAATCACGCCATTGCGCATGGCGACCCAATTTATCGGTTATCGGCGTTGAACTCCGAGAATCCCCCCCCCTCTCATGCCGGCTCTGCGGCGGAAATTGAAGATAACGAAGCGCGCAAAGCCAAATTTGCCAATATCGCCGGCAACCTGAAAAAAATCCATGCGGTCAATTCCTTGTGCAAAGCTAAAAAAGAGGAATTGACAAATTGGTTTAAAGCGCATCCGCATGAAGAAGCCAAGTGGTCGGATCGATTCGGAAAATTGAACAAGCTTTACGACATGCAAGCCGGAAACGTCTATTATCGAACGGAAGACATCCTGCGCCAATATCTGGATTTAGAAGCCGAGGCGGGGCTTGAATTGCTTTTTGAAAATCAATGATATGCGGCCTTGCTTCAAAAGACTTGCAGCCCCGCGAGTGTGGAACGCGAAATTTCCATGATCTTCGGCAGTTCCCTCCGGCATTTGATGCGCCTGGCCCAGGGAAAATGGAAATATCCGATTTAAAAAAATCGGCGCGGGGCATGGGGCATGCCGGGCCATGTCGCGTCTTGCCAAACCGGGATGGCAGCGGCATGATGAGGGGCATGGGGCGATTCTTCAATGTGGCCGGGCCATGCATCCCGGGCGAACATTACCTGCTGCCATCCGAGCGGCGGTGCGCGGATTTGCTGCCGCTGATCGAACAGAATCAATACTTCGTCATTCACGCGGCGCGTCAGACGGGCAAAACCACCCTGTTGAAATCCATCGTTTCCACGCTGAACCGGGGCGGGCGTTATCTGGCGATCTATTCCTCGGTGGAACAATTGCGGGCCGCGCCCCAGCCCCAGACCGGCATTCCCAGCCTGCTCCATGTTTTAAAGGATGACCTCCAGTGCCTCCCGGGAATGGAAACCTTCGATTTTCTCGAAGGCATCGACTTGGCCGATCCCCATACCGCCCTGCGCAAGGCGTTGCATCAACTGGCGCGCAAGGCGGGAAAACCCACGGTCATCTTCTTTGACGAAGCCGACTCGCTGCGGGAGGATTTGCTGATTTGTTTTCTCACCCAATTGCGGGGGGGATACATCGGCCGGGACACGGCCGCTTTTCCCCAATCCATCGCCCTGGTCGGAATGCGCGATCTGCGGGATTACAAGGCCAGTGTGCGCGAGGGCCGGAAACGCCTCGGCGGCGGGAGTCCCTTCAATATCGTCACCGAATCCCTGACCTTGCGCAATTTCTCCCGGGAGGAAACAGCCGAACTCTACGGACAGCACACCGCCGACACCGGCCAGGTTTTCGAGCCGGATGCGGTGGACTTCGTTTTCCGGCAAACCGACGGCCAACCCTGGCTGGTCAACGCCGTGGCCCGTGAATGCATCGAAAAAATTCTCCAGCGTGATTTCTCCAAGCCGGTAACCGGGGAACTGGTTGAGCAGGCCATTCAAAACATCATCCTGCGGCGCGACACCCACATTGACAGCCTGAT
Organism: Verrucomicrobiia bacterium; assembly: GCA_028687435.1. GTDB lineage: Bacteria > Verrucomicrobiota > Verrucomicrobiia > JABWAM01 > JABWAM01 > JAQUAF01. The sequence goes on from JAQUAF010000004.1 coordinate 58,947, forward strand.
TGAAAAGCTGAAAGAGGAGCGGGTGCGCAAAATTGTCGAGCCGGTCTTGACAGGCGACAAGCGCGAGTTCAATTCGGCGGATGACGATTGCCGGTACGCACTGGATCTTGGGCTGCTGAAAAACGACCGGGAAGGTTTGTGTCCGGCCAATCCCATTTACGCGGAGGTCATGATCCGGATGTTGAGTTTGCTGGCCCAGGAACGGATGGCGGATATGCAATTATCCACCCCCCTTGCCCGCTACAGCCAGGGCGGCGGATTGGACATGAAAAAACTGCTCAAGGATTTTCAGGCTTTCTGGCGCGAGAACGCGGAGATGATGGGCGACGCCTCCGATTACCGCGAGGCGGTGCCGCATCTGGTTCTGCAGGCTTTTTTGCAAAGAATCCTCAACGGCGGAGGCCGGATTCATCGCGAGTTTGCGGTGGGACGGCGGCGGATGGATCTGTTGATCGAATGGGAAAAGGGGCGTTATCCGCTGGAAATCAAGCTATGGCGGGGCGAAAAGACGGAGGAAGAGGGGCTGGCCCAATTGGGAAATTATCTGGAGCGCGTCAATTGCCCGGAAGGCTGGCTGGTGCTTTTCGACCGGCGTCCGGAACGCTCCTGGGATGAAAAAATTTTCTGGCGTGAAGCCGGGTCAAAAAACCGCAAAATTCATATCGCAGGCTGCTAAGTACCCTGTTTCATAAATACGATAATGTATGGTGGGAGCGCCACAAGAGTCTGCGCGCGGCGCGGCTGGGATGCCAATCCCCTTCATGGGGCTTGGCTCCCAGCCGCAACAAAGCGTGGAGCTTGTGCCGCCCCACCCGCAGCGGGCTGGAGGCTTTTGGCGATGGCCAGCGTTAGGCGTGGGAGGGCAAGCCCGCGGGGATTGCCACTCCACGCCTGCCTTGCCCAATCGCCAACATCCTCTCAGCCATACGTTATCGTATTTATGAAACAGGGCACTAAGGGGTTGCGTTCATCCGCGCAACGATCAGGTTTTTGGGGTTCCTTTATTTTTTGCCCGGATCCATCACGAAATCGTCCACTTGGAGGGACGCGCGGAATTGCCCCACATCCACCGCTTCGATCCGGACCAGTTCGGCATCCGCCAGCCAATCGTCGGTGATTACATTTTTTTCACCGTTGGCGCTTGTTGTCTGGCGTTCAAAGCGCAAAGATGAGGAATGAAAATCAGTTAATGACAGACGCAGATGCCGGTCGGGTGATCGTTGCTCGATAAGCAATTCCTGTTGCTTGGGGTTTCGCAAGGCAAACAGGCATGGCCTGTCCTGGATCATATCGCGAAGCGGGTTGAGGCGAACTGCCGGGCAGAAAAGCAGGGCGATCTTTTTTTCAAGCAAATCAATGTTTATTTCAGTTTTATTTTTGTTGATTTTTTTCAACTTGAGTTGCGAAAATTTTCCGCGCCAAAAGATGTTCTGCTCCAGCGGCCCGATGGTTGTGGCATTATATTTTTCAACAACCAGATCCATCGTCAGATCCAATCGGGCCGGGGTCGTGGAATATTTTTCATACAATTTTTTCCCGATCACGAACAATGGGGCCGTTTCGGATGGAATTGATGATGGATTAATGATGCGGTTCTGCTTCCCAATTGCCGACTGGATGGCGGGGCCGTCATTTTGCAGGCAGAACTGCGTATTAACCAACTGCCCCAGGCTGATTGCCACTCCATCGCGAAAGGTTATCCGATTATGGCTGGTGCGCCACAATCGTCCCCCACAGTCCTGCGGGAGCCCCGTGATATTCAGGCCGCGGCCAACGCCAACGTTCGGGTTTGGCACATCGATCATCTTTTGCCCATGAGATGTAAAACTCGCATGAGATGTTATTTTTCCATATCGATCATTGCTCAGAGTAACTGTTGGTGCCGCGCCACGGAATACCCGGTTGATTGGCGGCGGTCTGAAAAAGCCCCACGAGTCCCCGGGAACAAGCGAGATAACTCCGCTGACGAAAAAGATGGCAAGAATGAGCGATTGCCAGGATCGGGTTGCATGCCGTGTTTTATACTGGTAAAACAGCAAGAATATGCCAAACAAAACGCAGAAAACGTCGCAGACAATCATTCTTTCCTGAGAATAAACGATCCAGTCTTGAAGATAATGCTCAATAAAAGATGCGGGACCTTCCCGCCACCCGAATAAAACGAGAATCTTTCCTATAAATAAAATGCCTGAAAAAATCCCAATGGAAATGGCAACGGCAATCTCCGTCATGATAAAACTTGCCAGTTCTTTGGTGAGCGCGGCAATAACCATTGCCAGGGTGGCAAAGGAAATTTCCCGCAACAGGATTTCAGGAATGGCGTACCAAACGCAAACGGGGGAAAACCCGCCGCCCAGAATTTCCAGCAGTTGGACAATCAAGGACGGCAATATCAAAATCAGAATGACAAATAAACTTTTTCCGGCAAGCAGGACTCGGCCGCCAATGGGACGTGTCAGCCAAAATGCCGTGGTTCCAACCAGATTGTCCTCATGAATCAGCATGGGGATCATCACCAGCCAAAGGAGGGGGCGAAAAAGCGACACGCCTTGTGAAAACATGTTAAAAGCGACGGAGACCCAGTCATAATCGTTGTTCATGCCCGCGCACGCCAAGCCAAGTTGCGCCAGAAGCAGCGCAAACCAGATGGCGACAAACCAGCGCAAACGGCGGCAATCTTTTTTGAAGAGATGAAAAGCCAGATTCATACGGTTTCCTTATGATCAAGTTACGACAGATTGAATTGATAGTGGCGGGTCAGCACGAGAAAGATTTCCTTGAGCGACATGGGGGTGGCGGTCACGACGCCCGCTTGCGGCAGGACTTGGCGAACGGCTTTTTCCGTTGTTGCTGCGAAATAGGCGGTGTCCACAAATCGCAAGCTGCGGCCCGTTTTTTCGAGATTCAGCCAATTCGCGGGACAGGATGCCGGGACCGTCTGATTCTCCGCAATGGCCACCTGTATTTGACGGAACCGTTCCTGGAGCGAGGCCATGGATTCGCATCGTTTCAATTGGCCCTCGTGGATCATGCCAACCCAATCCGCCAACCGTTCCACTTCGTCGAGATCGTGCGAGGAAATGAACACGGTCCAGTTTTCCTGCGCGGTCAGCTCCAGCACCCCGCGAATGAATTCGTCCCGCACCAGCGCATCCAACCCGCTGAACGGTTCATCCAGGATGAGCAGCGTGGGACGATACGCCAGCGACACAAGGAGCGCGGTTTTGATTTTCATGCCGCGGGATAGATTTGCGATTTTCTCCCGCAAGGGCAGGTTGAACTGTTGCGACAATCGCCCGGCAAATTCCGCGTCCCATCCAGGATACATAGGGCGACAGAAGTTCACCAGTTGTTCAATGGTCATCCACTCAGGCAACTGCTGGTTTTCCGAGACATAGCCGATCCGGGCCAGTTCCGTTGGACTCAGACGCCGGGAGTCCGCTCCCAGGACCGTTGCCCATCCCGCAGAGGGAGAGAGAATGTTCATAAGCATCTTGATAGTGGTGGTTTTTCCCGCGCCGTTCGGTCCAAGAAAGGCAAAAATGGATCCTTCGGGCACCTTCATGGTCAGGCCGCGAATGACTTCTTTTTTGCCAAAGCGGCAGGTCAGGTTTTCCGTTTCAATGATGGAGTTCATGGAATTTCCTTTACAAGACGGTTCCAGTGTTTGCGGATGGAGTTTTGGACGTCCTCGAGTTCGAGGGAAAGGTTCTTGGCCTGTACCACCAACCGTTCCGCATCCGTATCCAGCAATTCCGCCAGTTGTTCCCGGTTGGGCGCGGAACGTTGCGCCACCAGGGTGCCTTTGCCGGGCTCCACCTCAAGCAAGCGGTTGTTGATCAACGTGGCCACAACCTTGTGGGCGGTATTGGGATTGATGCGCAATTCCTGGCTGAGCACGCGAACCGAAGGAAAACGGTCGCCAGGCTGCAATTGGCCGCTCACCACCGCCTTGGTGACGGCATAAACCACCTGCTCGTAAACCGGCAACCCGGTTTTTAACTGCACGGTGAATGGCAATCCAAGTGTCATATGTGTACTATATACACTAGTACGCATAGGGTGTCAAACGGTTTTTGAAAGTTTTTTTGGACCGCCGCACCCCTGCGGACTTGGGTTTTGGCCGGCTGCTGATCAATCACTTCCCGGTCTGGGAGAAGCGGACATCCATCCACACGGCCAGCACCAGCACGACGCCGCGGGCGATGAGCTTGACCTCGGGAGTCACGGCCAGGAGGGTCATGCCGTTGAGGAGGGTGGCCATGATCAACGCGCCGAACAACACGCCCGAAACCGTGCCGCGGCCGCCCTTGAGGCTGGTGCCTCCGATCACGCACGCGGCGATGGCGTCCAATTCCATCAGGTTGCCAACCGTGGTGGTGGTGTAGCCGCCATAGGCCGTCTGCATGAATCCAGTCAGCGCCACCACTCCTCCCAGCAACAGATAGGCGCCGATGATCACCCGCTGGACATTGATGCCGGATAAAACCGCAGCCTCCTCGTTGCCGCCAATCGCATAAAGATAACGGCCAAACCGGGTGTTCCGGGTGATGGTCTGGATCGCCAGAATCACCGCTCCCAGGATGACCAGCGGCAGGGGCGTTCCCTTGTAATGATTCATGACGACCACCAGGAGCAGCAGGCATTGAAACATCACAAAAAACTTGAGGAAATCCACCTTGGGATCATCCACCGGCAATCCATGCCTCAATCGCAACCACCGCCGCCGGCGTCTGGCAAAAAACAACCCCGCGCTCACCAAAATCAGCAGGAGATATCCGCCCCACGAAGGAATGTAGTAGGTGGTCAGCAACGAAAAAAAGTTCTCGGTTCCGCCAGGCGCCACCGGAATGGTGGAATTGCGGATCACCGCCCAATGGGCGCCCTTGAAAACCAACAAACCGCCCAAAGTGATGATGAACGCCGGCACCCGGTAACGGATAATGAGCGCCCCCATCATGGCCCACAAGCCCAGCGCCAGAAGCGTGGCGGCCGCAAGCGCCAGGAACGCCGGCCATCCATGCCCCGGCAACCCCAGATATTGGGGCGACACCACCAAAACACAGGCGATCCCCCCCAGCATGCCCGCCCCGCTTCCAACCGACAAATCAATCATCCCCGGCAGCAGCACCACCAGCATGCCCAACGCCAGAATCGCCGTGATGGCCAGTTCGATGGAAAGATTCGAAAGATTTTGCGGGCTCAGGAACTGGGCGCCCTTGGGATGAAGGGTAAAAAAGGCGCTGATCAGAAACAAGGCCAGCCCCATCGAAATATTGCGTTGCAGGGAAGATTTCATGTCTGTTTTTCCGTGATCCGTCGCGCGTGATGCGCCATGGCGGCTTTCATCAATTTTTCGGGTGTCGCCTCGTCCCGGTCAAACAACCCGCCGGACCGGCCTTCGCTCAAAATAAGTATTCGATCACTCATGCCCATCAATTCCGGCAGCTCGCTGGAAACCATCACCACCGCCTTGCCGTCGTACGTCAGCCGGTTGATCAATTCGTACACATCCACCTTGGCGCCCACATCCACGCCCCGGGTTGGTTCATCCAGCAGAATGACCCAAGGCTCAGTCATCAACGCCTTGCCCAGCACCACCTTTTGCTGGTTGCCGCCGGAAAGCCTTCCCACCGCCATCTCCTGATTGGGGGCTTTCACTCCCAAACTGTCAAAAAAACGCTGATTCCTCCGGAATTCCGCGCCTTCATCCAGCAAACCGCGGCAGGTGAATTGCGCCAGCGACGCCAGGGAAAGATTGAACCCGATTGATTGATCCAGCACCAACCCCTCGCGTTTGCGATCCTCGGTCACCATCATCAATCCTTTGCCGATGGAAACCGCCGGCGGCGACGGCAAATGGGCATTGCCTCGCAAAAAGACGTTTCCCCCCAGCCGCTTGCCCACCCCGGCAAAAAGGTGCATCAACAATTCCGTCCGCCCGGCGCCCATCAACCCGCCGATGCCAAGCACCTCGCCGGCGCGCACCTCAAAATCCACCTCTTTCGCGACCTGCCGCCCCTTTTCCTCCCCTCCCACGGTAAGGCGCTCCACCTTGAGCAAAACATCCCCTTTGCGCGAGGGATGCCGCGGATAATAATCCTTGATTTCACGGCCCACCATGCGGCGAATCACCTCGTTGCGGTCCGTGGAGGAGGTCGTGAGGGTGCCGGTCGTTTCACCATCGCGCAACACGGTGATCCGGTCGGACAGCGCAAACACCTCGTCCAGACGATGGGATATGTAAACGCATCCCACGCCCCGCGCGCGCAAATCGCGCACAATGCGGATGAGAACCTCAACCTCCGTATCGGTAAGGGCGGCCGTCGGCTCGTCGAGCAACAGGATGCGCGCTTTCTTGGACAGAGCCTTCAGAATCTCCACCAGTTGCTGCCGCCCCACCCCCAGACTGGAAACGGTGGCCGCGGGATCCAGATCAAGTCCGTACTCACGCAACATGGCCTCGGTTCCGGCATAGACCACTCCCCAATCGATCAATCCGCGCCGGGTGGGTTCGGAACCCAGATAAATATTCTCGGCCACCGTCATCTCCGGCGCCAGGGCCAGTTCCTGATGGATGACCGCCACCCCGGCTTCCTCCGCCTCGTGAATGCCGCCAAAGCGAACTTCCTCCCCCCCCACCTCAATCCGCCCCTCATAACTTCCATGAGGCCAGACTCCCGACAGGCATTTGATCAGGGTGGACTTGCCCGCGCCATTCTCTCCGCACAAGGCATGGACCTCGCCGGCTCTCAAATCGAAACTCACATCCTTCAAAACCGTCATCTCGCCAAATCGCTTGATCAGGCGTTTCACACGCAACAGTGCGGGAGAATTTTCCATGAAAATGGCGGCGGTTTAATCTTTGGAAAAAACCTCTTCTTCCTTGTGAAATCCATCCGCCACCACTGTGGAACGCAGATTGTCCCGGTCCACGGCCAGCACCTCGAGCAAAACCGAAGGCACATTCCGCCGTCCATTGGGCGTTTCGCCATTGGCCACAACGGGTTTGCGCGCTCCCATGGCCACGGCCAGTTCGGCGGCCCGGGTGGCCAGCCGTTTCACGGGTTTGTAAATCGTCATGGTCTGGGAACCGCGGGCAATCCGCTGACAGGCCACCAGATCGGCATCCTGTCCGGTCACCAGCACTTTGCCATCGAGCTTGGCTTCCTTGAGCGCCTGAATCGCCCCGCCCGCGCTGCCATCGTTGGAAACCAGCACTCCCTCAAAACCATTTCCAACCCGGGTGATCGCCGCATTCATGATTTTCTTGGCATTGGCCGGATCCCAATCGGCAACCCAATCCTCATGCGCCACCTGGATCTCGCCGCGCTGGATCAGGGGTTTCAAAATATTGTCCTGCCCCTGTTTGAAAAGCTTGGCGTTGTTGTCCGTGGGCGCCCCGTAAAGCCGCACGATCCGCTTTTTCCCCTTCGGCAGATGATCCGCCAGATATTTCGCCTGCAACTCGCCCACTTTGATGTTGTCAAAACTCAGATAGAGATCCAGATCGCAATTCAGGATCAACCGGTCATAAGCAATGACGGGAATGCCCGCTTCCACCGCAAGACGAACCCCCTCGGCCATGGCGGTGCCATCGTGCGGAACGATCACCAGCACATCCACCTTGTTCGCAAGCAACGACTTCACATCCTGAATCTGGCGGGTGTCGTCGCTGTTGGCCGATTGCACCAGCACCTTGGCGCCCAATGCCTCCGCACGCGCCACAAACAAATCGCGATCGCTCTGCCATCGGGCCTCCTTGAGGGTGTCCATCGACAACCCCACCACCACCTTGTCGACGGTTCCAAACGCCCTGCCGCCTCCATCCCCATGCCGTCCGCTGACCGCCAGCCCGATGACCACGCTCAGAACAAGGGAAACCGTCACCAAAAAAAACTGGGGGTTCTTCCAGAAAGACCTGGACCTCTCAGAATCAATGTTCTGTGACATGTCCGGATGCTGCCCAAAATCGCGGCAAACAACAACGACAAATTAAGCCGCGCCATGGAGGGAAAACTGCTCGATCCGCCTTCGCCCAAGCGCTTCGGCGAGACAAGCGCTCGACGCAGAAAACCGGAAAGGCGGTGCAGGAGCCCCGCCTGCGTGGCCAAAGCCACTACGGCGCGGCGACGGCCCGCCCTCCATTCATTTTGCGACAAAAGGAGGGCGGGGCTCCTGCACCGCTTATCTTCAGATGAAAAGTTAACGGCATTGGGCGGACGCCGATTCCGCTCTATTTCGCCTTGGAGGCGGCTTGGGCGGCCTCGGCTTCGGGCTGCGCCTCGCGTTTGGCCTTGATTGCGGCCACGATCTTGTTCGCCACAGCCGGGTTTTCCTTGAGAAACACCCGTGCGGCTTCGCGGCCCTGGCCAATCATGTCGCTGCCAAAGGCCAGCCATGCGCCTTTTTTGGACACCACTTCAAGCTCGGTTGCGACGTCAAGGATGGATCCTTCCGCGGAAATTCCCTCGTTGTAAAGAATGTCAAATTCCGCCTCGGTAAAAGGAGGCGCCACCTTGTTTTTGACCACTTTCACCTTCACATGATTGCCAATAACGGTCCCCATGGCATCCTTGATCTGATCCTTGCGGCGGATATCCAATCTCACGGAAGCATAAAATTTAAGGGCCCGTCCGCCCGGCTGGGTTTCGGGACTGCCAAACATGACGCCGATTTTTTCACGAATCTGGTTGGTGAAAAGCAGACAGGTCTTGGCCTTGTGCAACGCGCCGGTCAGCTTGCGCATGGCTTGGGACATCAACCGGGCCTGGGCGCCCACCGTGGCATCGCCCATCTGTCCCTCAAGCTCCGCACGCGGAGTCAATGCGGCCACCGAATCCACCACAATGACATCAAGCGCATTGGAACGAATCAGCGTCTCGGCAATGGTCAGCGCCTCTTCCCCGGATCCAGGCTGGGAAAAGAGCAGATCCTTCATGTTCACCCCGATCCGGCGGGCATAAGCCACGTCAAGGGCATGCTCGGCATCAATAAAAGCGGCCAGACCGCCGCCCAACTGGGCATTCTTGATAATGTGCAGCATCAGCGTGGTTTTACCGGAGGATTCCGGCCCGAAAATCTCGACGATCCGGCCCCGCGGCACGCCGTTGACGCCAAGAGCCGTGTCCAGAGCCAGCGACCCGGTGGAAATCACCTGGATGGGCACCTTGGAATGTTCGTCGCCAAGACGCATGATGGCGCCGTCTCCAAATTGTTTGGTGATGGATTGCAACGCCTGATCAAGCTCGCGCTGGCGGGCTGTCTGGGCCTTGCTGTTCTCGTCGGTTGTTTTTTCGGCAGTGGCTTTGGCCATGGTCTTCTCCTGGTTGCGCCGCATTTTTCACCAGTGAAATATGCGGCAAAATTATAGTGGCTCAGGTCAGGCTGTTTGCCCGGCAAACTTCGCTGCCGCGCAGCCGCACCAACAGAAAGCTGAAAGTTTCCCTTCAGCCTTCAGTCTTCCCGCCTTCGTCCCGACACAGCGGGACCGCAGCGGGGCAGGCATCTTAAACAACTTTTCCTTAAGTCTCCTATGGGATGTTTGCATTGCCCGTCCAGTGTTTGGGCAAAAAAACATCAAAAATACTTGAGAACGTCCTTCAACACCTGAATGGGAGTGGTGGTGCCGTCAATGTCAACCCGGACTTTTTGATAAAAGTCGAGCATGGGTCTGGTTTCCTTCTCGTAAACCTCCAAACGGCGGCGGATGGTATCCTCATTGGCGTCATCCTTGCGTCCCTCGATCAACGCGCGCCTCTTGAGGCGTTGGATCAGGAGTTGGGGATCGGGAGTGACCAGGTTGAAAAGCTGCACAGGTTCAATCTTGTCCTCCATCATTTTTGCCTGGGCCACGTTGCGAGGAATGCCGTCGAGAATCAAACGGCCGGCTTGGGGATCGAATTTTTTGGCTTGTACCAGCCGTTCCATGTGATCCTGCCACAGGCGCACCGTGAAATCGTCGGGCACCAACAGTCCCTTGGAGGAATACTCGGCAAAAACCTTTCCCAGTTCGCTCTGTTTGTCGAGCCCCCGGAAAAGATCGCCGGATGAACAATGCAGAAAATTGGGAAGTTGTCCAAGCACTTTGCCTTGAGTCCCCTTCCCGCAACCGGGAGGGCCGAAAAGAAGAATGGTTTTGTATTTGGTAGCCACGGCGTGAGAGATTACGTCGGGCAGGGTGTAAAGCAAGGTGAAAATCGCGGGAAGGCTTCCATCCAGCAGCGCCTTCCCGCGGTTCCTTATCGTCTGGTCGTCACCGTCAAAACCGCCTGGGATTGGACGCCGGCCGGAACCTCGTCGCAGATGAGTTCAAAGGTGTAGGAGCCTTTGCCCAGCCGGGTTGAACAAAGCTCGATCAAATCCATGTCCGGCGTGACATCCACCTTCCATGGAGCGATATCGGGATGCCCCACCACATTGACCGTCATCCGCATGGATGAACCAGCCTTCTTTGGAAAGTCCAGACGGCTGATCAAACGCACCGCCTTGGGAACATGAATGCGCAGGGAATACACGGCGCCGCGCTTGATCATGACCTTTTCGGTCTGGGCGCTGTTGCTGAAAACAAACCAGTCGCACAACCCTTGGAAGGGCAATGACCGGTAGCCGGGCGAGGAAGCGATCGATTCGCGCGTGTCCAGCGACAGGCAGTAAAACAGGGCCAGAATCGTCAACACAGGAAGCGTCAAAAACACGGCCACAGGCAGCAGTTTGCTCATCAGGCTCGGGGGACGCATCGCATAGGCGATCGCGGGCGAGATGCGGGCGCGAACCTGGGGCACTCGAACCACCCTGGGCGCCGCCACAACCGCCTTTGCCGCGGCAGCCGCCGCAACCGCCATCGGCGCGGCCTGCTCATCCACAAATTTCAACCTTACCTTCAACCGCCGCCCGCTCCCTCCCTGCTCCAGCCATGGAACAATATCCACCTGGTTGGACTCGATCTTTGCGCGGATCAACTCGCGATGTTCCTCGGTAAGCGTGGCGTCAGGCCCCAATCCAAGGGCTTCGCGCACAAAACGGTCAAAAACCTCGTCCGGTATTTCCATCTCGGCGTGGTCGGCGGACTGCGGAGACTCCATGGCTTTGGCATCCGATTCGCGCGCCTTGGCGCCGAAATAAGCGCTGAGGGTGGAACTCATTCCCATGAGCCGCGTATTGCCCTCCTGAATGCGCCTGGCCAGCAAAGTGGCCACATTCAGGCCGAGACGCACCCCGCCCGGACGGGTTTCCATGAACCGCCGCAACGAATCATGCGGAATGGCCCACGCCACAACTTCGTCGTTGGCCATCACGTTCGCCGAGGCCATGGCGGCGGTGAGAAAACTCATCTCCCCAAAACACTGCCCCTCCCCAATGGTCGCCAGCACGCATTTCTTTTTCGTCTCGGGATTGACTTTCGACACCTCGAAATTGCCTTTGATGATGTAGAAGAAATAATCGATCGCGCCCGCGTCGGCCACCACCAGTTCGCGGTGGTACTCCATGTAAATCCCCATGGATTCCAGGTCGGCGATCTGGCCGGAATCCAGTCCGTCCAGCACTCCGCTGGGGGTAAGATGACATTGTTTTGAGGACGCTTGTTCATGAGTAAGGCTGTTCATGGGGAATTTTCCGGTTGAATGGTTTTATGACAATACCGGAATACCCTAGGGGTATTCCAAAATCAGGACAATTTTTTTATTCAAGCCCTGGAACCGCATCCAACCAGCAGATTCATTTTCGCCCAACGCTGCCAACATTTGCCCAATTCGAACCATTCCGTTCTGATGGAAGCGGTGCGGGAGCCCCGCCCTCCATTGTCGATATGATGGAAAAAGGAGGGCGGGGCTCCCGCACCGCTTGTTGTGCAGCCTTCGGAATCCAACTGATTCAATTTGACAATTCACTTGGACTAGTCTAATATGTGAATGTTTTGTCAATTGGACTATACCAATGAAACCGCTTTTTCCTTTGGATATCAACATCGACAGAAAGGCACTTTCACCGGCCTGGGAACAAATTGCGGGACGGATCCGGACCATGATTCGCGAGGGTGACCTTCGGCCCGGAGACCGGTTGCCGACGGACCGGGAGTTGGCCGGAAAACTGGACATGGCGCGCGGCACCATCCGGCGCGCTTACGAACAATTGCAACGGGAACAGTTGATTGAGATGACCCAGGGACGGGGAAGTTTTGTCCGGCACCCTGTGTCGTCACGGCATCCGGGCAAGGACGAACAGGCGGATGTTCTGGTGGAAGACATGATATCCAAACTCGAAATGCTGCGGTTTTCACACGAGGAAATCCGTCAACTGCTGGAATCAAAGCTCCATGAACGCGAACAAGTGATGAAACGGCTGGAAATCGCGGTGGTGGATTGCAATCCGGAATCCCTGGCGGCATATGGACGGCAGTTGAATCTTCCCTCCTGCATCCGGCTCAAACATCACCTGCTGGAAGACCTGAAAGGCGCGTCAAAACCTTGCGCGGCGCTGGGGGACGTTGATTTGGTGATCACGACCGCCACCCACCATCATGATTTGCAACGAATCATCCCGGAATTGGCCGACCGATTATGCCAGGTGGCACTGGCCCCGACGCCCCGGACGATTGTGGAACTGGCCTCGCTTTCGGCCGGACAGAACGCGGGCGTTTTCTGCCAAAGCCGGAGATTTCAGGAAATCGTCTGCCGCGCCCTGGCCGAACTGCAGGTGGCCGGCGCCCCCCACCCCGCCTTGCTGTTCGCGGAAGAAAAAAATCTGGCGGATTTTCTGAGGAACAGGAAGTCATTGATTGTTCCACCAGGATTTGACCCGGACTTCTCCCCCAAACGCGCCGGCATCATCCGTGATTTCACCGAAAAAGGGGGGCGTTTGATCTGCTTTGATTATCAGGTCGAAAAAGGATCGCTGCTTCACATCCAGGAACGCATCAACTCGCTTCTCAACGCCAAGATCTCAAATGAAAACTGAGACTCCAAACGATTCATCAACGCCCCCGCCAACCATTGTCCTGGGAGTCATTGGAGCGGACTGTCATGCGGTGGGCAATCGCATCCTGGAACGCCTGTTCAAAGACGGCGGATTCAAGGTGGTCAATCTGGGCGTGATGGTTTCACAGGAGGAATTCATTTCGGCCGCCATTGAAACCGGCGCCCGGGCCATCTTGGTTTCGTCGCTTTACGGTCATGGCGAAATGGATTGCCAGGGGTTTCGAGAAAAATGCTCCGAAGCGGGTTTGGACGAAATTTTGCTTTATATTGGCGGCAACCTGGTGGTGGGAAAGACGGATTTTTCACTGGTGCGGGAAAAATTCCTGAAAATGGGTTTTGACCAGGTTTTCCCTCCAGGCGCCGCGCCCGAGGAGGGAATCGCAGCTTTGAAAGAGGATTTGGCGCGGCGCATCGTCGCAAAGGCCGGCAACTGACATCCCGATCATGAAATATCTCCTGGCAGACATCGGCAGCACTTTTACCAAGCTATGCCTGGCGGATGTCGAACAGCGAACCGTGCTGGGGACAACCATCGCGCCAACAACCGTGAAAACGGATGTCAACCAAGGGGTGGAAGCAGCCAGGCAAAAGCTCGGGAAAAAAGCGGAGGATGTCGAAGCGACCCTGGCTTGCAGCAGCGCCGCCGGAGGATTGCGGATGGTGGCTGTGGGATTGATCCCCAATCTCACCGCCGAGGCGGCCAGACTGGCGGCGCTCGGCGCTGGAGGAAAGGTGGTGGAAACCTTTTCCTTTTTGCTGACAGAGGCGGATTTGGGAAGGATACGGGCCTTGCGACCGGACATCCTTTTGCTTTCCGGCGGAACGGACGGCGGAGACGTCAAACACATCCTTCACAATGCCCGGCAAATCCAAAACCATCTGCCCGATGTGCCGCTGATTGTGGCAGGCAACCGTTCCGCCCATGATGAAATACGCCGAATCCTGGACGGACGGCGGGAAGTCTGGTTTGTCGAAAATGTCATGCCGGATTTCAAGCAACTCCGGCTGGAACCGGCCCGGGAAGCCATCCGCCGGGTTTTTCTGGAACGGATCGTCGAGGCCAAGGGATTGACGCGATTGTGCGACCGGGCCAGGATTCTGATGCCGACTCCGGAAGCGGTTTTCAAAGCGGCGGTGTTGTTGTCCAAGGGGATTCCAAACTCGGAAAAAGGGATGGGGGAATTATTGATCGTGGATATTGGCGGGGCGACAACCGATGTTTATTCCTGCGCCGAGGGTGCCCCCGCCCTGGCCACGGTCCGCCAGCGGGGATTGAGGGAACCTTGCGAAAAAAGAACAGTGGAAGCGGACATCGGCATGCGTCACACCGCGTCTCATCTTCTGGAAGAACCGGCTCTCAAGGAAATCATCCGGGAAAACGGCGCGGAATGGGAGGAGATGCAAACCTGGACGCAAACGCTGACCGGCAATCCCGGGCGCCTGCCGCAGAGCGAAAAAGAACAAGCCATGGACACCGCTTTGGCAAGTGCTGCCTGCGAGGTTGCGGTTGGCCGTCATTGCGGACGATGGGAAGAGGCGTTCTGTCCCGACGGCCGTTTTTATTTTCAGGATGGGAAGGATCTTTCCAATGTCCGCCGGGTGATCGGGAGCGGAGGTCCGATTGTCAACAGCAAGACACCCCGGGCGATCCTGGCAGGAGCGAAAAAGAAAGACGGGGAACCGGCGTTGAAACCCCGGGATCCCAACTATTATCTCGACACTCAATATCTTCTTTGGGCCATGGGATTGCTGGCGGAAGTGGATCGCGCGGCAGCCTTGGAAATCATGAAAAAAAACATTTTGCCATTGACGAAATAAACCGAACCGCGCGCAGCAATTTGCTTTGGCCACGCAAGCGGGGCTCATGCACCGCTTTGCCCGGCAAACATTGAAATTCCTGAACATTTGAACTGGATTCCCGCAGTTTCGTATTTTTCGAGAGCGTGAAAGGCAACAAAACCCCATCCCAAAACAGCAAGGCAACCGTGGAACTTCAAAATAAAAAAATCCCGCTGAATGATTTCCTGACCATGCGTCCGGCGGTTCTGGACGTCTGGCCGGCAGGCAGGGAGGCATCGCGTCTGGAAGAGGCCTTTGCCTATCATCAGAACATTCCCGAACGCAAGCGGTTCCACCTGTCCCTGCAAAAAGCGGAAAAAACGCAAACCACCCTGGCCCAACCCCGGGCCGGCGTTTGCCTGGTGGATGAACACATCCGGTTGCTGAATTATTTGCAAAACGAAGGAGAGGCCGATCTTCTGCCCACCACGATCGACAGTTACACGCGGCAGAACCGTTACGACGAAGCCCAGAAAGGAATCGAGGAAAGCCGCAAAAACGGACGGTCGTTGTTGAATGGATTCCCGGCAGTCAATCACGGGGTAAAAGCCTGCCGGGCCATCATCGAAGCCTTGGAAAAACCCGTGGAAGTGCGCCACGGAACACCGGACGCCCGCTTGCTCAGCGAAATCACGCTGGCGGGCGGTTTCACCTCGCTGGAGGGAGGCGGAATTTCCTACAACATCCCCTACTCCAAAAATGTGCCGCTGGAAAAAAGCATTGCGGATTGGCAATACGTGGATCGTCTCGTCGGATTTTATGCCGAAAACGGGGTGATCATCAACCGGGAGCCCTTTGGCCCGTTGACCGGCACCCTGGTGCCTCCCTGCATCTCCAATGCGGTGGCAATCATCGAGGGATTGCTGGCGGCGGAACAGGGAGTGCGGGATATCACGGTGGGTTATGGCCAATGCGGAAACATCTACCAGGATGCCGCGGCCATTGTCTCGCTGCGGCAGTTGTGCCGGCAGTATCTGGAGCGTTTTGGATATGGGGACGTCTGCCTTTCAACCGTCTTCCACCAGTGGATGGGCGGGTTTCCCATCGAGGAAGCCAAGGCATTCGCGGTGATCGCCTGGGGAACCACGGCGGCGGCTTTTTCCCGCTCAACCAAGGTGATCACCAAATCGCCCCACGAAGCAATGGGAATTCCAACCGCGGAAGCCAATGTCAACGGCTTGCGGGCCACCCGTCAAATCCTGAACATGCTTAAA
Source organism: Verrucomicrobiia bacterium (assembly GCA_028687435.1). Lineage (GTDB taxonomy): Bacteria > Verrucomicrobiota > Verrucomicrobiia > JABWAM01 > JABWAM01 > JAQUAF01. Next base: position 74,977 of record JAQUAF010000004.1, read on the forward strand.
TCGCAACAATCCCTGGATTCGGCGCTCATTGAACGGGAGGCTGGGCTGATCACCCGTGAAACAACGGCTTTGCTGGAAGGAACTCTTCGTCTTGGGGATGGCGATCTGGCGCAGGGAACGGTGAGAGCCTTCCAAGCCGGAGTGCTGGACATCCCTTTTGCCCCCAGCCGGGCCGCTCATGGATCGGTGGTGCCGGTGCGCGATCTGCACGGGGCGGTTCGTTTTCTGGATTTTGGCGCACTTCCTTTCGATGAGGAAATCAAGACGTTTCACCGGGAAGTGATCGCCGAACGGGCCAAAACCGAACGGCGGGCCGTGTCCTTCCAAATGGTGACGGACGATATCTATGCCGTCAGCAAAGGCCGGCTGGTGGGGGCGCCCAAGTGATACACAATGCACGACGCCAAACTTGGCAAGGCGGTGCGGGAGCCCCGCCCTCCGTCATTTTCCAATAAATGGAGGGCGGGGCTCCCGCACCGCTTTTTCCGACAACCTTCAATTTTTCCAACCACTCAAACGGAGCCACCAACCATGTTGCACATAACAGACATCATTTGTTCGGCCGGCAAAACCGGGTTTTATTTCGACGATCAAAAGGCCATCAAAACCGGCGTCCCCCACGACGGTTTCTTTTGTGGAGGCAAACCGCTCACGTCCGGTTTTCATTCCGTCCGGCAGGCGGGAGAAAGCATTTCAGTGATGCTTTTGCTGGAAGACGGGCAGGTGGCTTATGGCGATTGCGCGGCAGTCCAGTATTCCGGCGCCGGCGGACGCGATCCGGTCTTCCTGGCCAATGAATTCATCCCCTTGATCCTGAAAAAAGCGGCGCCTTTGCTGAAAAACCGGCCATTGAAGGAATTCCGTCCCCTGGCGGCGGAAGCGGACTCCTTGGAAAACAAAGGGCGGCAAATTCACACGGCCATCCGCTATGGTCTCACACAGGCCATTCTCGACGCTGTTGCCAAAGCCACCCGCCGGCTACCTTGCGAGGTGATCGCCGATGAATATGGCACGTCTTTGGCCAATAAACCGATCCGGATTTTTACCCAGTCGGGAGATGACCGGTATGTCAATGCGGACAAGATGATCATCAAGCAGGCCGATGTCCTGCCGCATGGCCTGATCAACCATGTTCCTGACAAACTCGGCCGCAAAGGGGAAAAACTGCCGGCCTATGTGAAATGGCTCCGAAAACGCATCCTGGCCAAACGGGCGGACGCGCGATATCAACCCGATTTACATTTGGATGTTTACGGAACCATCGGCCAGCTTTGCGGAAACGACACGGAGAAAATGGGCCGTTATCTGGCCCGCCTGGGAAAAGCCGCGTTTCCTCTAAAACTTCGGATCGAGGGGCCCATGGACATGGGGGAACAAATCGCCCAGTGCGAAGCGCTGGCCGCCCTGCGAAAATTTTTGCGCCAGAACAAAATCCACGTGGGAATTGTGGCCGACGAATGGTGCAACACGCTCGAAGACACACGCCTGTTTGCCGATCGAAAAGCGGGGGACATGATCCAGATCAAAACTCCGGACCTTGGAGGGATTCAGAACAGCATCGAGGCGGTTCTCTACTGCAAACAAAAGGGTGTGGGGGCTTATCTGGGAGGAACATGCAACGAAACCGACCGCTCCGCGCAAATGTGCGTTCACATTGCGCTGGCCACCCAGCCGGACCAGATGTTGTCCAAACCCGGCATGGGGGTGGATGAAGGTTACATGATTGTTTACAATGAAATGCGCCGGACCCTGGCCCTGCTGGCCGCAAAAAAACGCAAATTTAAGTCCCGGCTGAACCGGGCCTGTCCGACGCTGGAAAAAAAACCTGTCTGAAAACCATCCACATCTCATTTTCATGAAAACATCGAACTCCCCAAAAATGGATGAAATCCGGATTCTCTCTCCCACAGCCATTCTTGGCTACGGTTTCCCCAGGGAATCTTTTCTGCGGGGCATGAAGGCATCGCCCCACGTGATCGCCGTGGACGCCGGCAGTTCCGACCCGGGACCGTTCTACCTTGGACATGGCAAATCATTCGTGGACCGGAATGCCGTCAAACGGGACTTGGAAATCATGATCACCCAGGGGAAAAAACACGGCATCCCCGTGATCATCGGCACGGCGGGGGGAAGCGGCGCCAAAGTCCATGTGGACTGGTGCATGGAAATCATCCGGGAGATTGTCCGCGCCCACCGGCTGCGGCTGCGAACAGCCCTGGTTTATTCCGATGTCGAAAAGAAAACAGTCATCCAAAACCTGCAAAAGAAAAAAATCCGCCCCCTTCCCTTTGCGCCATCCCTGACGCCCAAGATCGTCCGAAACACCACTCGCGTGGTGGCCCAAATCGGAGTCGATCCCTTGATCAAGGCGCTGTCCAAACCGGTCGATCTGGTGGTGGCGGGCCGCTGCTACGATCCGGCGGTCTTTGCGGCCTTGCCGGTGAAGGAAGGATTCGATCTGGGACTGGCGCTGCATTTGGGAAAAATCCTCGAGTGCGCCGCCATCGCCGCCTCCCCAGGAAGCGGACGGGATTGCGTGCTGGGCATCCTGAAAAAAAATTCGTTCATCCTGCAAACCCTCAGCCCCAACCGCCGTTTCACGGTGAATTCAGTGGCGGCGCATACCCTGTACGAAAAATCCCACCCCTTTATTTTGCCGGGACCTGGCGGACATCTGGATCTTTCCCAATGCCGTTTCCGGCAAAAAACTCCGAACTCCGTGGAGGTTTCCGGAAGCCAATTCGTGCCGGACACCCCTTGCACCGTCAAGATCGAGGGCGCGGTTTGCGTGGGATACCGGACGATATCCATCTGTGGCATTCGCGACCGCATCATGATCCGGCAGTTGGACGACATTTTTGCGGCGGTGCGGGAGGCGGTGAAAAACAATTTCGGCGTCCGGGACTACCGGTTGAATTTCCGGGTTTACGGACGGGACGGAGTCATGGGGCCGCTGGAACCGGCGCCTCAAGAAATCGGGCATGAAGCGGGAGTGATCATCGATGTGGTGGCGGCCACGCAGGAGGAAGCCAACACCATTTGCGGTTTCACCCGCAGCACGGCCCTCCACTATGGCTATCCGGGCCGGATTGCCACGGCAGGCAACCTGGCCTTTCCATTCAGCCCCTCCGACACCCCCATGGGCGCCGTGTATGAATTCAGCATCTACCATTTGATGGACATTGCCGGCCCCTCAAACCTGTTTCCGGTAAAATCAATGATTTTGAATTAAGCCGGGCCGGAGCGCGGCAGCTTGACACCCGATGCTCGATGCTCGACGCAGAAACGATCACTCAAAGGCGGGATACGACCGCCCGGAGCCGTTCCGCCTTCGTCTCTCATCGGACTACGGCGGGACAGGCCGGGAGGTTCACCACGTTTCACGTGGCCGGCCCTCCATCTTTTTACGCCAAATGGAGGGCGGGGCTCCCGCACCGCCTTTTTCGCCAAACTTTGAAATTCCTTAACATTAAATTAACCCCTGATAAAAAAACATGAAAAAAACCCGATTGATGGATCTGGCCCATATCATCCGGAGCAAAAATTCCGGCCCTTACGAACTGACCCTGGATGTCTTTTTCAAAACGGAGAAGATTTACCAAACAGTCAAAAAAAGGAACCTGATCAACAAGACGCTGATCAAGCGGCTTTACCGGGTGGAGGAAAATCGCATCCTAGACATCATCTATTTCGATCCCGTGAGGGCGGTCAAGGCCACCATCGCCCGCCCCATCCCCTCGGGAGCGGTGGAGGACACGGATGTTTACGGGGCGCAACAACACATGCCGCTGGTGGACGCCATCATCAATTTTTGAAGCAGGTTTTCAGGCATTTAGACTGTCAGGCCCGGACAATTTGTTGTCGTGAAATTTTGAATTAGCGCCTGACAACCTGATAGTCTAACAGCCTAACAGTCTAAACACCTAATTTTATGACAAAAGATGTCAGACATGACAATTTGCGATTTGCCGCCTACTACGCGCCCAGGGGACGCGACCGTCTGCAATGGCTGGGCGAAAGCATCGCCCAACGCTATCTCTCGGCCCGCGACCAGTTGATCGGGATCATGGGCGAAAGCGGCACAGGCAAATCCTCCATCATTCGCGGCATGTTTCCGGGACTTGAGTTGACCAATGACGACGAGGGGGTGAATGTCCGCCCCCTTCCCCTGATCCGCATGCACCGGGAGGAACATTTCACGGCGCATACCCTGCATATTGATATTCGGTTTGAGATGGCGTTTACACAGCCGGGTGAAATGGCCGAAGCCATCCGCGCGGCGCTCAAGCAGGGCAAACGGGTGGTGGTGGAACATTTCGAGGAAATCCATCCCCTGTTGAAAATCAACGCCCAGTTTCTCATGGGAGCCGGGGAGGATATCCTTGTTGTGCGCCCCAATCTTTTCGGCCCCTTTCCGGAAGACATCGGCAAAGTGATCAACCACACGGCCATTTTCCGCAAAATGGCCCATTCGGCGGAAGACATCGTCACCATGATTTTGGAAAAGGAATACGGCATTTCAAAACCCGAAAGACATGGCGATGTGCCGCGGGGATTTGTCCTGCAGTTCGCCAAGAAACCCTCATGCCTGGACCTTGGCCGCCTTGAGGAACGGGTCAAAGCCATCATTCAACAAGGGGTGGACATCAGTTATCTGGATGAGGGACACATCATGATCGGCAAGGAAGCCTACGCCTGCACCGGTCCCCGGATCCATGTCCGCAATTCCTCGGAAATCCGCAATTTCCGTCTGATGAAGGAACTGGCCTACGATGAAATGACCGACAGCCATTGCCTGGTTGGGCTGGTGGCCGAACCCCGCGCCCTCCACTTCATCGACCGCCACCCCGACATCGTGCCGGCCAGCGTGAAAGACCTCGTGGCCAACAGCACGTATTGATCCGCAAAAAATCACGGCATCCCATCATTTTCAGAGATCATTCCCGCGACCGTAACATCGGATTTTAAAATTTCCCCCTCCGGCGCATGCTTCCACGTCGTCAAGCCCATGCAAAGTTTCATGGCATCCGCGCGGGAATAAATGATTTCCGCTGCGGTCTGGCCGGTAATGGCCCAGTGCAATTTGTTTTGCGCCGTGGCAAAAAACTCCTTTGTCAAAGGCGCGTTGGGATCATAATCCACCGCCAGCGCATAAAGGTCCGTGATCTTTTGGTGGAACCGGCGCAACAAACATCGTATCCCCCGCCATATTTTTTTTCGCCTTATTCCCTCGAAATAAGAAGCTTTTCTTTTGGCGGTTTTGTCTGCAAGTTTCCGCCGTGAACCGGATCCGCATTCTGCCTGACACTGTGGCCAACCAAATCGCCGCCGGCGAGGTGGTGGAACGTCCCGCCTCAGCAGTGAAGGAACTCGTGGAGAATTCCGTCGACGGGCAGGCCTCCCAGATCCGCGTGGAAATCAAGGGCGGAGGCAAAAGCCTGATCCGTGTGACGGACAACGGCCACGGCATGAGCCGCGACGACGCCCTTCTCTGCATCGAGCGCCATGCCACCAGCAAAATCCACGATTCCGCCGACATCACGTCCATCTCCACGCTCGGCTTCCGGGGCGAAGCCATTCCCAGCATCGCTTCTGTCTCGCGTTTTCGTCTGCTCTCCCGCGAATCAAACGCCCCCGTGGGAGTGGAACTCGACATCCACGGCGGCAAATTGATCTCCGTCAAGGAAGCCGGCTGCGCCGCCGGCACGCAGGTGGAAATCCGAAACCTCTTCTACAATCTTCCCGCCCGGCGGAAATTCCTCCGCTCCGACGCCACGGAACTGGGACACGTTCATCATGTCTTCCTCCTCCACACCCTGGCCCGTCCGGCCATCGGCTGGACCCTGATCCAAGAGGAACGGGTCATCCACGACCTGCCGGCCATGCCGGAGGCCTCCGCTCCCGAAAAACATCCCGACGCCCTCCGCCGCCGGATCCGTTCGCTTTACGGAAATCAACTCGTCGAACAACTCGTGCCCGTGGATTTCCAGCGCGATGGCGTCCGTCTGCATGGACTGATCGGCAAGGCCGGCCTGAGCCGTTCCAATCGCAGCGAGATGTACAGCTTCGTCAACGGGCGTCCCGTGGACAGCCGGGCCATTTACTATGGTCTCATCGAGGGATATCACACCGCCCTCATGCGCGGGCGTTATCCGGTCTGCTTTCTCTTTCTGGAAATCGACGCCGCCCGGGTGGACGTGAACATTCATCCGGCCAAGCGCGAGGTGCGTTTCCGGGAGGATGCGCTGGTGCAGGGGGTGGTCATCGAAGCCGCCCGCCAGGCGCTGGCAACCAAATCCTCCGACCGGCTGGTGGAACTCCCATCCGCATCCCCTCTCCCAACGCCGGATGCCTCATCCTCGCGCAAACCCGCGGCGGCATCCCCTTCTCCAGCTTATTCCCAACCCTTTCTCGCTCCGGGAAATCAACCTTCCCCTGCCGCCGCCACCCCATCCTCCCCCGCGCCATTCTCCCATCCGGACTCCGCCAGGCCAAGTCCCCCGGCGGCGCCAGTCTCCCAACCCTTGGGATCTGAAAAACCCGCCGGCATCCAGGTCTTGGGCGTGCTCGACAATCTTTACATCATCGCCATCGACACGGAGGGTCTCGTCATCGTGGACCAGCATGCCGCGCACGAACGGGTGCTTTTCGAACAGGTCATGAAACGCATGTCCCAAGGCGCCCCCCTGTCCCAACGGCTGCTGCTTCCCCAGACCGTGGAGCTTTCGCCGCGGGACGCCTCGGCCATCCGGCAGCAACTGGCCGTGCTGGAAAAGATCGGCATTGGCATCGCGGATTTTGGCGACCGAAGCTTCATCATCGACGCCCTCCCCCCATGGATGACCTCCCGCAACATCCAGGAACTCATCCGCGACGTGATCGACGAAGTGGAGCGGGCCGGACACGGCATCAGCCGTGAACGGTTTGCCGAAGAGCTGATTGCCCGCACCGTCTGCCGCCACGCCGTCAAAGCCAGCGACACGCTCAAGACGGACGAACTCCAGCATATCCTGGACGAGCTTCAAACCTGCGAAAATCCGCACACCTGCCCCCACGGACGCCCCACCCTGTTGCGCTTCACTCCCGCCGAACTCGAAAAACGCTTCGGCCGCCGTGAGATGGGGAAAGAACTGTAGGGCAAGGGGTTCACGGTTTATTGGTTCAGCGGTTCAACGGTTCGGAGCGCCTCTGCCCAGTCCTACCCCCCTGGCAAACATGCGGATTATTTTTTCACAATTACTTTGCCGGACATGACCGGTTCGCGTCCTGCAAGAAGGATATTTTCCCGCATCAGCGCCGCCGAGGCATGTTTGCTGTTGGGAAACCGCCGTTGGATTTCCTTCAGACATTCCATGGCGGCCGGCTGGTCATCCAGGGCATTCCAGAAAATATCCGCCATGCGCTGATAAAGAAGCGACACCGCATCTTCCCCCGTTGTTTTGCCCAAGGCGCTTTTCAATTCCGCCACAGCCCCCAAGGGATCCTTAAGTTGCGTCAACTTGATATCCGCAATGCGAAGATAAGGGGCGGTTTCCCTTGGAAATTGTTCCGCATAAGAACGATAAACCTCGATGGCCTTGGGATAATCCCCCCGCTTGACCTGGGCTTCGGCCAGACTATAGTCCGGCTGATAAATAAAGCTGCTGTCCGAGGGAAACCAGAAGAAATTTCCAATGTGTTCCCCAAACCAAGTCCCAAACTTGATGGAAATATAAATGGCCAGGGGAAGTGAAAAAATCAAAGCCGCAAAAAGGAAGGTCTTGTCAATATCCATATACAATTGGACAAAGCCCCATCCAAAACCTCACGTTTTCGATTCGAAAAATTTTCACTAAAACAACCTCCTCCACCACGGACGTTTTTTAGCCGGTTCCCGGGCCAGGCTTTCCTTGAGGCGCGACTGGATGGCGGGAGGGAGGGGCGCTTGCGAGGCATCGTATCTCAACAATTCCTCGGGCGTCTCAAATTCCCTCACTCCCTCCTCGATTTTGTGGCGGGTTTCCCCGGTTTGCTCCTGCTGCTGATGACGTTGAAAATGCGGTTTCATGGTTTTCCTCAAGCGGTTTGGTTGAAAGCGGCCGCAAAAGCCTTGCGCGCGCGATACAATTTGCCTCTCACTGAATCGGCGGACTGCCCGGTGAGGGAGGCCGCTTCATCGTAACTCAAATCCTTGTCGGCGATCAACAGAAGCAGCAGACGATAATCTTCCGGCAATGCGTCCAGCGTCCTTTGGATCCGTTCGCCCAATTCCTCGTTTTCCAATGCGCGCAAGGGATGATCGGCGCCGTCAGGAGTCTGCTCGTACAGATGTTCATTGCCGCAGGCAAAGATTTTGCGGTGATGCCAGCTTTGCAGCAGGTTTTGACAATGGTTGACGGCAATCCGGTAAAGCCAGGTGCGGACGCCGGATTGGCCCCTGAATGAATCCAGCTTCCGAAACGCCTTCAGGAAAACATCGTGGGTGGCATCCTCCGCCCGGGCCTGATTTCCCAGCATGCGCAGGGCCAGATAATAAATGGGGTGCGCGTGCTCCGCGTAAATCGTCTCAAAACGGGAGGCTTCAGCAGCCGCAGTCTTCTCCATCTTCGCAAACCCAAGGGTCATAGAGGATTCCACATCCGTTTAGACAGGACTGACAGCCGATTGTCACGTGTGGAAAAAGGAAAGAAATTCAAATTTAACACTGAAAACAAGAATAAAAACTTGACAAAAAATTCATTCCTCTGTTTTAATATCAAAAAAACACTATTAGATGTGGTCTTGCTATTGACCAAACACCATAAGTTGATCTATTAGTCTTTCGATGGTTTGTCCCAAGTGCCAATCCCTGCGCGACCAAGTCATTGATTCCCGCCTCATCGAGGAAGGAAAAGTCATCCGTCGCCGCCGGGAATGCCTTGGCTGCCATCACCGGTTTACAACCTACGAAGAACTCCATCCTCAAAAACTGCGGGTTAGCAAAAAGGATGGCCGCGTTGAGGACTTTGATCCTTCCCTCATCCACGCCGCCCTTGAGAAGGCATGCGAAAAGCGTCCGGTAAGCCATGAACAACTTGACCGGCTGGTCAAGGAAATCTCCCGAAGTCTCCACGAACTCGACGAACGCGAGGTGACATCCAGGCAAATCGGGGAAACCATCATGAACAAACTGCGGGAAGAGGATGAAGTGGCCTACGTGCGCTACGCTTCGGTGTACCGGCAGTTCAATGTCGCAACGGATTTTGTGCGCGAAGTGCAAAACCTCCACCCCGTCGCATCATGACGCCTCTTTACCATCCCACCTTCGTCATCTATTTCGAGGACGGCCACACCGAATCCCACGATGTCCGGGAACTGGTCGTGCGCCTGACCAAGGATCCCGAGTTGGAGGGTCTGACCGGCGATCCCCGGCTGGTTGAAATGGTGGTTGACTGCCTGGTCAGTTTTTATCGTCAAACCCCCGAAACCGAGCCGGTCACCCTTGCGAATTTCATCGAAAAGGCCCGCGAATTGCTGGTTGGTTTTGCCGAGGAAAAAGGCTTTGCCCCGCAACTCCGTTCCCTGCAATTGGATCTGCTCGAAACCGCCCGCCGTCCGGGATGCGGATTCGAACTCGAATTCTTCACCGAGCTTCGCGGTTTTCTGCAACAGCATCTGCGCTCCCGAACCTCGCCCCCCCACATGCGCATCACCGGTCTGCGTCATTGCGTCAAATATCTGTTGGGCAGACGCCACTGGAGCCGGCGTTGCGGCTCTCTTCAGGACGAAATCGTGTCCGTCATCCGCACCGAGGTGGCTCGAAGCGGACTGGCGGATTGCCGCCTCGCCATTTTTTGATGGCATTTTTCCCGTACTCACAGGAATGATGAGAGGATCGGAATCAGCCCGATGGACGGAAGCGGGAAGGGGGGAGTCCGTAACGCTTGCGGAAAGCGCGGCTGAAATGGAAGGGGCTGGAATAATGAAGGCTTTCCGCGATCTCGGAAAGTTTCCGGTCGGAATCCCGCAGCCAGGCCGCCGCGCGGGCCAGACGCAGTTCCTCATACCACGCCTTGGGCGGCAGGCCGGTCTGCCTGGCAAACACCTTGCGAAAACGTCCCTCGCAAAGATGCGCCCGCGCCGCCAGTTCCGCGATGGAAAGCGGCTTTTCGCAAGTGGCCTGCATGAGGGTTAAAACATCGCGCATCCGCCGCCGGCCCGGTGTCTCAACCGTCCGTCGTCCAACCCATGCATCCTGCCAGCGATAAAGCAGATGCAAAAACGATGCAGCCGCCAGTTGGGCGCCGCTCCCATCCCGCTCCAGCAACCGCATGATTTCAACCAGCGTTTCCGCCTCGCGCGGCATCCGGCGGATGGAAAACAGGGTGTTGCAAGCCAGGCCGGGCGGAAAATGACCGCTGCATTCCAACCACCAGAAACTCCACAGCGGCGCCACACACCCGTATCCCATCACCGCCGAGGGATCGATCAGCGCCAGGGTTTCCGCAGCGCAAGACAACTCGCGCGTCTTCAATCTCAGCCGCCCCTCCCCCCCAAGAGTCCGCACCACAATCAACCCCTTGTGGGGATAACCGGGTTTCCACCGGACCTGATAACTGGAATCGGCGCGGACTTCCCATGCGCGATGAATGCGAAGGCTGCCCGCCGCCGCCCTGCCGCTCGGGGAATAAAGCTGATCATGCATGGTTTGAAAAGTGTATGATTATGTCCGATTCTTCCATGGAATGTCGAGATTTTGATGATATTTTTAGTATATCAATCAAAACCACCCTTCCCCCATGAAACTTTCCCCCCGCGAAAATCTTCTGAGAACCCTGCGCCGTCAGGGATTCGAGCAAGTCCCGGTCGATCCGGGATGTTTTTGCCCCTCCCAAACCGAGGCGTTTAAAAAACGCTTCGGCCACGAGGATCACTACGCCTTTTTTCAAGCGCCCATGCGCCACGCGGGAATCCCCACCGTCCAATCCTTCAATGGATGGAAAGAAAAATACTACCGCCACGAGGAACTTCCGGCGGACACGGAATTTGACGCCTTCGGGGTGGGGCATTCGCATCGACCGGGCTGTTTTCACATGACCCGGATGCATCACCCGTTGAAAGGGGAAGGGTTGACCGCGGACGACGTGCTCCGCTATCCCCTGCCCAAGCTGGCCGAAAACGCCCGTTCCCATTTGCGTGAAAAATGCGACCAGTTGCATCAGGATGGCTTGGCGGTCATGGGCTGCCTGGGCTGCACGGTTTGGGAATGTTCCTGGTACATTCGCTCGATGGAAGACCTGATGGCCGACATGCTGACCGGGGAGGAAACCGCCGCATTGTTGCTGGATCGCGTGAGCGATCTTGCCTGCGAACGGGCGCGGTGCGCGGTGGAGGCGGGCGCGGACTTGCTTCAACTCGGAGACGACATCGGCATGCAATCATCCCCCATGATGAGCCTGGACCTGTGGCGTCAATGGCTGCAACCCCGGCTCAAAAAAGTGATCGATGCGGCGCGGTCCGTCCGGCCGGACATCCTGATTTTTTATCATTCCTGCGGTTATGTCCTGCCGTTTTTGGACGGTTTGATTGAGGCGGGGGTGGATATCCTGAATCCCGTCCAACCCGAATGCATGCAATTCGAGGAAGTCCATGCCAGGGTCGGAACACGGCTGTCGTTCTGGAGCACCATCGGGACGCAAACAACCCTGCCTTTTGGAAAACCCGATGAGGTGCGCGAGACGGTATGGCGGAATCTGCGCATCTGCGGCAATCAAGGCGGAATCGTGATCGGCCCCACCCACATGGTGGAACCGGAAGTGCCGTGGGAAAACCTGATGGCCATGAAAGAGGCCTGCGAAAATTTCAGATTAAATTAAGCCGCGCCAGGCGCGGCAACTTGAATAGCCACAAAAGGCACAAGCATCGTCAACAGGACAACGTTGACGATGTCACAAAATATGTTTTATCAAATGTCAACCATCCATTCTGAAATTAAATCTTGTGAAAGCGGCAATCGCGATTGCCGCTGCTTGTGCCTTTTGTGGCCATTCAATCGTGCCGATGATACTGAAACTTTGAATTTCCCAAACATCAAGCTGAACTTCGCCCGGGCACGGCCACGCGGACATAATGGGGACCGAGACTGGAAAGCGCGGGCGCGCGGGAAAAATCCTGACGGCAGGCCAGCGCGCCGGTGGCTGATGCTGTGGGGAAAAGGCACAACCAAGGCGTCCCGGCCAAAAACGGAAAATCTTCAACCTTCAGTTCGTAACTGATCACCGCCGCAAAAGACCGTCCGAAAATTTGTTCCAATCCGGAGGGAGGCGCAACACGGGTTTCCGCCTGCCTCAGCGCACCTCCCCGCAATTCGACCTTGGCGCCAAAGATTTCCTCCCGCCGGGCATCGTTGAGCGCCAGAAAATCACCATCGGAAAGCTTGAGTTGACTGGCGGCCTGCGCGGCAAGGGCAAGCGGCGTCGGAATCTCGCACACCGGCATCTCATCCGCGCAAAGCAACCCCTTCAAGAATGCATAGCCAACCCGGAGGCCATTGTACGATCCGGGACCCTGGCCGATGACACAAAAATCGACGTCCTCCAACCGGACGCCAAGCCGCCGGTAAAGCGGCTCGATCAGGCGGGAAGCGTTGCCGCTTTCGGACACTTCGCGCAAGACAGTCTCCCCCTCGCCCAAGGCGAGACTCAATTGGGACGAAGAACTTTCAATGGCAAACCAACGGCGGGAGGTTTTCATCAGGGATTCGTCATGGATACCCGCCAGGCACCATCTTGCGTTTCGGCAAACACCACCCGATAGGTGCGGGAATCGGGCAGAAGGGGTTCAACCAATTTCGGCCATTCAATGGCCAGCACATTTTCCTGACTCAACTCCTGTTCCAAATCCAGGGCCTCAACCTCCTCCAAACGCTTCAGTCGATACAAGTCGTAATGAACCAGATCCAACCGTCCGCCACGATAGTAATGGACGAGGTTGAATGTGGGGCTGGTGACAGGCTGCTGAAAGCCAAGCCCGGCTGCAAGCCCCTTGACAAAGGTGGTTTTGCCGGCGCCCAGTTCGCCATAAAGGGCAAACACCTCGCCGCCCTGCGCCAGATGCGCGGCGTCAGCCGCCAAATTCATGGTCTCCTGGGCCGAACGGCAAAGATGATGGCTGGTCATGACCGCAAGAAAACCGGCGTGGCCGCGTCCCGTCAGGGAACAATGAATATCTTGCCGGTATGCGGACAGCGGACTGGCGTTCCCGAAGCCATGGCGCCCACATCCACAAGGGTTTTATCCTGGGCATAGGGGCTTTTCACCAAGCCGGGCCATTTGGTCTTGATGCCGAATGGATATCCGCTCTTCTTGGGCAGCTTGTCCAGAGGAATGATCTGATTGGAATCCGCTGCGGTGGGAGGAGGGGGAGGAGGTTGGGAAGGCTGGGATGGCGCCGGTTCAGAAGGGGGATCAGCCGGCACTTCGCTCCCCGGCGTGGGTTGCTGGGGTTCCGTCTTCTTGGCGGACTGCGTTGTGGCGCACCCGGAAAATACAAGGGCAGCCGCCAAAGCGAAAATACTGGTCAAGCGGATCGATTTCATAACAAAACAGACTAAAGCATAAACCGGCGGTCATTCAACTCAAAACAAACACCCAAAAACTCAAACCATCCGGACAGCGCTATCGTCGTCAAACTTGCATCGCAACATCTCGGCGGTGGAGGGGGAAATCAGGCTGCCCTCCAAAAGCTGTCCCAGGCGCTTTTGCCAGGAAACCGACCGGCTGCCCGCCAGACATTCCGCATCCAGCCGCGCCCACGATCCATTGACAATCGCGGACCGGATCGCCTGCTGGTCGTTGACCAGCGCCTCGTACATCAATTCCGGCAGCACATACTCCCCATCCTGCGCCTCCCGCCTGACCAACATCTGGCAGATCACCCCCCTCACCAACCCGCCCAGTTTATGACGCAATACGCGGCACCCCTCGGAATTCTGAAAGGAATGGGCATCCATCACGGCATCGAAAACACGCGACACCCGGTCGGCAAAGGTGGTGGTGATGACCAGATGCCCGCTGCCCGCGGCTTCCACCGCCAGCCGGATGGTTTCGGGTGTGCGCATCTCACCAATCACAATCAAATCGGGTTTTTCCCTTTTGGCCCGGAAAATTCCCTCCTCCCATGTCTGGACATGGGTCCCCACATGTTTCTGCGAGAACATGCAGTCCCTGAAACGAAAAACGTACTCCACGGGATCCTCCAGGCTGACCACATGCGATCCCGGATAAATCTGGCAGAACTCCCTCACCAGCGACGCCATGGTGGTGGATTTGCCGCTTCCCGTGGGACCTCCAACCACGATGATTCCCTCGCGTTTTTCAAGCAGCGCGGCGGCAAGCCCCTTCGGAAAACCCAACCCGTCCAACGGATCGATCTGCGCCCGCAAAACCCGCACATCCACGGCAAACCCCATGTAATTCTCGCTCTCATGCCCGCGAAACCGGTACAGTTGCTCCCCCACCGTGGCGTCAAAGGAAAAATCAAGGCTGTCCGGACGGGCCTTGCGCAAGTCGCCCTCGGAATCCACCTGCATGGCCTCCGCCAAAAAACGGGACATCTCCGCCTCGGTCAAGGAATCGCGCAAGGAAGGATGCGGCATCCACTGGCGGTTCATGTTCACAAAAGGCGGGCTGCCGTTCTGCAGGCGCAAGTCGCTGATGAAAGGGGTGAGGCTCCGGTCATTGAGGTAACGTCTCAACATCACCGGATTGATTGGAGAAGCGGGAGAAGACATGATGATTCAAAATTTAAGATTCAAGATTGACCTTCCCTTTTCATGGAAGGGGTTTTGAGTCGAATATCGAACGGGTTTCGCCGGGCCTTCTGCCCGCCGCGTTTTTTTCCAGCATCAAAATCTGTTCCAGCAACATCCGCCGCCGGCGTTCGAGCCTTTGGACTTCGTCGCCCAATTCACCGGCGGAAAGATTCGTCCGCAAACTCTCGACCCGCACCGCGCCATCGGGCTGGGCGCTCAACCGGAAACACCCCATCCTCAGCAGGGGCGCCAGCAAATCCTCGGTGACTATGCCCTCGGGCTTGATGCTGACCGATAAATCCCCGCCTGCCTGCCGGGCCGCCTTTCGCAAAAGCTGCAATTCGCGCAAAACCATCTCCACCCGCCGCCCCGCAACCGCCGGCAGGGCGGCGCTTTGCATCTCCCCCCCATTGAGCGAGGGTTTCCATCTGGAAGCGCCCGGTTCCCTGGACATCACATCCACCCTTGGAGATGGCGCATAGCCATCCGCCTCTTCATTCCGATTCTGCCGGGAACTTCTGGTTGTGGATTGAAGGGGGGATTTTCCGGAAAAATCCTCCGCCTCAATCTCGAGCGAACCGCCCCCCTCGCGGGCCGGCATTGCCGGCTCATTGCGGGAAACCACCCGGATGCCCAGTTCCGGCTCCGCGTCCACATCCGCCGGGCGCGCTGCATTCTGGCGCGATACTTCAACCAAATCCCTTCCCACCCGTTTGACGCGGATTTGTTCCTCTTCCGCGCGCAGATGCCCCACCCCAAGACAAACCACCCATCCCGCAATCGCCAGCTTCCATATCCGCGGAAAGCGGTTGAGAAAGGAGAAAAATGGCCATCTCATACCCTCCTATGGGTTGTCAGGCATCCATCGACAAGCGATTTTAAAAAAAATCCGCAATTATTCCGAAACCCGGCTTGCAAACCACTCGTAAGTCCGGCGCAAGCCGGCGGCAAGACCGGTGCGGGGATTCCATCCCATTTGCCGGAGCGGCGTCCAGTCGAGCGTCTTCGCCGCCGCGCCATCCGGCTTGGAGGTATCCCACGCAATCCGCCCCTTGAAACCTGTCACTTCAACCAGGCAAGCCGCCAACTCGGCAATGGAACAAACCTGTCCCGACCCCGCATTGACCGGCGCCTCCCCATCGTAACGCTCCAGCAAAAGCAAAACCGCCTCCGCCAGATCGTCCACATAAAGCAACTCTCTCTGAGGCCGTCCACTACCCCACAAGACCACCTCCGAAGCCCCGGTCTGTTTCGCCTCATGAAACCGGCGCATCAAGGCGGTCACCACATGGGCGCGCTCCGGGTCCAGGCAATCCCCGGGGCCATAGACCCCGGCGGGAATGACATTGATATAGGCAACCCCGTGCTGCCGCCGGTAGGCGTCGCACATGATCATCCCGGCCAGTTTGGCCGTTGAATAGGGTTCGCTGGTCGGTTCCATGGGCCCGGTCCCGATCTGCTCCGGCCGCATCGGCTGCGAACATTCGCGAGGATAAACACATCCCGATCCAAAGTTAACCAGACGCCGCACCCCCGCCTTCCACGCGGCATGGATGACATTGGCCTCAATCATGAGATTGTCATAAATAAAATCCGCCGGCTGCTTCCGGTTCGCGCCAATCCCCCCAACCCGGCCGGCCGCCACAATCACCGCATCGGGACGTTCCTTTTCCAAAAACGTCGTCACCGCCGGACCATTGCGCAAATCCAATTCCCCCCGGGAAACCGTCAAAATCTTTGCCCCGTTTTCGTCCGACAACCGCCTTGTCAAGGCGGAACCCACAAGCCCCGAATGACCGGCCACAAAAACGCGCCTGCCCGAAAGGGGAAAACACCGGTTGGATTGACGTTCGACGCCCATAAGCGCGCAAATCATGCCCACGCCCCCGGCCATGAACAAGAAAAAAGCCGCGCCGGAGCGCGACGGCTCGACGCCCAATGCTCGATCCGCCTTCGCTCTGCGAACTTGCGCCTTCGCCAAAGCTTCGGCGTCACAAGCTGGCGAGACAAGCGCCGAAGCAAAAAACCGGCAAGGCGGTGCGGGAGCCCCGCCCTCCATTCATTTCGCGACAAATGGAGGGCGGGGCTCCCGCACCGCCTTTTTCGCCAAATATTGAAATTTCTGAACATGAACCAAGACAATTTTCTCAAAAAATTTGCAAAAATTCGTTTATCCCCTATATTATGGCAAACGTTTGCCGCCCACAACCACACTTCTTCAATCATAAAAAAGGCCTCATGAAAAATCCTTTTGCCAGGTCACGCTGCCAAAATTTCATGCATCCGAAGAAAAACGGCTTTTTCATCCTTTTCCTCATCGGCTGGCTCTCTCTCTTTCTCGGGGTTTTTACAATCTTGAGCCCTGCCGCACCGTCCAAAAATCAACCGGCCAACCCCGGCTCTGAAAAGGTGAAGGTTGCCCAGTTGGAGGGATGGAAATCTCCACCCTACTGGTCATCCATTCTGCGCCCCGTCAACGAAAAAGGCGACACCCGCAGCGACTTGTTCCACGCCAGACTGACCTCGTCACTTCCCTCTCAAAAAGAGGGCATATGGCGGGGTGTCGTGTGTCCGGCCATCAGTCCCAAGGACTTTTTAGGCCATCGTTTCCGCTTTACGGTCCAAGCCAAAGGCAAAGGCGAATTATCCCTGGGATGCGCCGAACATGTGACCAAAGACAAATCCGGCACACCCGACATTCGTCTGAACTGGCAAAAGAATCCCATTGCGCTGACAGAGGACTGGCAGGAGGTTGCATTTGAATTCCAAGTCATGGATCCACAACTCACAAAGCTCCATGTCATGTCCGAGGTGCGTGGCAACAATGCCGAAGCCTGCTTCGACAAGGCTTCCCTCGCAACGGTGAGCCCGACGGAAGTCAGCATGACGGCCACGCCCGCGCATACCATGACAACACCGGATGAAAAAGTCGCCATCCGTGTTGCCGTGTCCAAGGGAGGCCAACCCGCGGCGGGCGTGAACATCAGGACTCTCATCCATTTGGAAGCTGGAACCTCAAGCAGGACGGAACCGGAAGGTTGGACAAACATCCAAACCAATCCTTCAGGCATCGCGGAAATTGTCTGCGATTGGCCGGCTCAAACAACATCTGCGGTTTACCGCATCGTGATCGCCCAACCGGATTCGGGCCTGGCTTGCACGACATATGTCGAACTTGCCGACAAGGCAACCTGTGAAACGTTTGCGGCAGCGGCCCAAAAGGCCAAGCTCTTGCCTCAACCAGCCCATCTGCTGTTCATTGGAGACAGCCTGACCGATTTTCAACGCGGATACAATTACGTGGATGAACTGCAAACATGGTTGAGAACATCAGGCAAAAAGGTTTCGACTCACAACGCGGGTGTTGGCGGCGATTTCACCTCCCGCGTCTGGCAAAGAATGAACAAGGATCCCAAGTCATACCGGCCTGAGATGTATGACCATCTGTTCGATCCCAAACCCAGCCATGTCTTTTTCTGCCTTGGCCACAACGACAGCAAAGTCAGCAGCGCTTCGAACTATGCGCAGCCTCTTGTGCCTCTTGGAACCTTCGGAAACATCTACCGCCAAGCCATCCGGAAGATTCAACAGGAAACCGGAGCCAGGGTGACGGTGATTTCGACCACTTCGTCCCTGTTCGAGACATGCAAGGCCAACGCCGACAAAGCCCGGGCGGCAGGCAGGGAACACATGCTCTTCGGAAAACCGGACATGCTGGAAAAGTTCAACGCCATCGCCCAAAAAGCGGCGAAAGAAACGGGGGCGGACTATGTGAACATCTACGAGCCTTTCCGCGCTTATCCCGGCAAGCCAAGCCTCTTCAATCCGAATGACGGCGTGCACCTGTCCAACGCGGGAAATCGTCTTATCGCCCTGGAGTTGCTCAAATATTTGGGACGGTAAATCAACCTGCCTCGCCATGAATGATTTTTCGCCATCCGAAACCAATGCGGCGCTTCATCTCAAGGAGATCGCGCGCAAAACCGGTTTTTCCATTTCGTCCGTCTCCCGCGCCCTCAATTCATATCCCGACAAGAACTCGCACATCTCGGAAAAAACCCGCCAAAAAATCGTCGAGTCGGCGCGCAAAACCGGTTTCCGGCGCAACCGCGCGGCGGAATTCATGCGGCGCGGCAGCCAGCCCACCATCGGAGTGTTCGTCCCCACCGTCTCCTCCAGCCTCACCGCCGACCTGATTCTGGGCATCTCCGAAGTCCTGACCGAGGAGGATTTCCCCGTCCAGATCGGATCTTTTCAATCCAAGGACGATTTTCATCATTTCATCAGCCGCAACACCGCCCTTTCCCACGCCGGAATCATCACCTACCCGCTGCTGATCTCCAACGACCAGGTGAGGGAAGAAATGAAAGCCTACCGGCATGGCGGCGGCAAGGTGGTCCTTCTAAACTCCACGCTGCACATGGAAGGGGTGCCTGTCGTGTCCATGGATGAAAGCCTCGGCGGACGCCTGGCAGCCGAACGGTTGTTGGAACGATCCTGCGAACGGTTTGCCGTCCTGGGTGAATACGAAACCCGCAATACCAGTTTTTTGGAAACCCTGGAGGCCCGGGGCAAAACGGCAAAAGCCATTCCCAAAGATCCCTTCGAGGAAGGTCCCGAAGGTCTGGCCGAGGTGGTGGAATTTTGCCGGGGCGCCACGGAATCCCAACCGGCGGGCGTCTTCGCCGTCACCGACGACCTTGCCCTGCGGGTGATCCGGGAATTTGCCGCCACCCCCCTGAGGATCGGACGCGAAATTCTTCTCATCGGATACGATGACCTGGAACTGACCTCCCTCATGACGCCCGCCCTCACCACCCTTCACCAACCCATGAGGGAAAAAGGCCGTCTTGCCGCCCGCAAACTCATCAACATCCTTTACAACCGCCCTGAAACCTCCACAATCCTGCAGCCGCGTCTGGTCATCAGGGATACCGCATGAAATTCAAAATGCAAAAACATTCCGCCTTCACGCTGACCGAATTATTGGTCGTCATAACGATTTTGTCCATGTTGTGCGCCCTGCTGGCGCCCGCCTTGGCGCAAGCCCGGGAAAAGGCAAGGCAGATCGTCTGCATAAACAATCTGAAACAATGCGGTCTGGGCTTGATGCTCTACACCAAGGACAATGAAGGCTGGATCCCCAGCGCCAAGGACGCCACCGCCGCCTATCCCTATTGGCACCAGTTTTTGGTGATGAAAGGCTATCTCAACGACTACGAAGCCACCAAATGCCCCTCGTCAAAATTGCCAAAAGGATACTCTTATAACAGCTACGGGCTTCTCAGCGGCGCCTACGACAGTTACCAATACAATTTATGGAACCTGCAGGATCCCGCCGCCAGGATTTTACTGGGCGACAGCGGGGAAACCACCCAGTTTCTCGGCTGTCCCAGCCTGGCAACCTCATATCCCTCAGCCCGGTTTGCCAACCTGAGGCATTCGGGAACCATGTCCGGCTGTTTTGCCGACGGAAGCGTGCGCGTTCTCGGCGTGGCCGACCTGTCGTCCGCCGGCCTGACCAACAAGACAAAATACATCCTCAACGGCATCGGCTATGTCGATGGAGTCCCCCAATGATCCATCCTGTGAAACACCATTGTTTAGTCTTGTTACTGGCGCTGGTTTGGATTCTTTCCATTCCGCCGCTGTTCGCGGAAAAGTGGAGTTTTGGAGTGATCGCCGACACCCAGCAAAGCCCTTTCAACAACCGCAATGGCTCGGTCGCGGTTGACATCATTGACGCCATCAACCGGCAATTCATCGAGGCAAAAGTGGACCTGGTCATTCAAGTTGGCGATCTGGCGGATTACGGCACAACAGCGGCCCTGGATGTCCGCGCCGCCCATCAGGCCGCGCTAAAAGCCGCCTCCATCCCGTTTTACCCTGTCCGCGGCAATCATGACGGCCGGTTGATTTCAGCCAGACATTTCCTCCAAGCCTTCCCTGGCCTGCCCGGAACACCCGGCAATGGCGGGTCAAGCCCTCAACTGTCCGGGGCAAGCGGACACACCTATTCCTTTGTCCACAAAGCAACAAAGTTCATTCTATTGGACCAGTTTGAATTGGACGACGGCAAAGGCGGCTCCGTCACCCATACCATGGCCGGCTACCAGCCGTGGATCGACGCCGAACTTTCGGCAAACGATCATCTCCACGCCTTTGTTCTTTCCCACAAGCCGCTCTTGGGACAGGCGCACAAGGACAATCTCTTCGGCAACCCCGCCAATCCCAATGACGCCGGCGATATCCACCCGGAAATGCAAAACGCATTCTTTGCCAGTCTGGCAAACCACAAAGTCCGTTATTATCTCTGCGGCCACGACCACAAGCACCATCATGCCATGGTTTCAAGTCCCGACGGCAAAAGCCGGGTTCAACAAATCATTGGCGCCTCGGCCAGTCTGTTCGGCTCTTACTGCTCCTACGGCTCCAAGCCTCCATTCTCACCCCGTGAGATTCCCCTTTCCCAGGAAGGCGGACAATGTCTCGGTTATTATATTTACACCGTGGACGGCCCCCGGGTTTCAGGCCGCTTATACACCGTCCCCCTGGCTCAATTCAACGCGGCATGCCGTGGCGCGGAAGCGTCATCGGCCGTCATCCCCTGGAAATCGGCAAAAACTTTCGGTTACAGCCTGAACGGCGGGGATTGGCTTGTGTCGCCCGGACAAAGTTTGCAAGGCCTGGCTCATGCCATCCCTCCCGGTGAAGGTTTTGCGGGAACCCAATGCCGGTTTCTGGGTGGCGTTGCCCCTGATAGCGCACGCACTTCGGACAAACGTCCCTGTTCCACTTTGGTCAGTGTGGGATGGGCGCAAAAAAAATCCGATGAAAATTTTCTATGCAGCGACGTGTTGACCGTCTGGAACACCTCCAGTCAATCGACCCCCTGTGTCCTGTCCATGAACTTCCCTCCCCTCTCCCCCAGCCAGCCCCGTCAGGATGGAGATCCGGTTTTGCTTGCCCGAAATGAAAATGGCCAATGGATCAATGCCGCCGCATGGAATGACGGAATCCCCCTCCGTCAGGCGCAGGGGGAATACGAATCCAAATCCGGCTGCGCATTGGGAACTTACGGGATCGACAAAGCGCATCACTCCGTCTGGGCGGTCATCAACCGCGGCGGCGAATTCGCGGTGGGATGGCCAATGCAATCCGCCGAAAAAAAATCCCCTCAAAAAACAATGGAAACCAACGCAAATCCGGCCGGCTGCTGGCCTCTCAACGAGGGAAACGGAAAAAACATCGAGGACCTCTCCCCAAACAGGAGAAATGGCGCCATCCAGGGAAACAACTTTTTCTGGTTTAAAAACGGGGGGCAATCGGCTCTGGAAATCATGGAAGGAAGCCGCATCGACATCCCCGCTTCAACAAACCTCAATTTCACCTCCGAATTCACCCTCATGGCCTGGATCAACCCGGCCGGGGAAAGCCCGGATTTCATGTCCATCATGGCCAAGGGCGGCTATGCGCGCAACGCAGGCTATCATCTTGTTTGCTGCAAAAACCGGCTCGGCATCTATCTTTCCACCGCGAACACCCGGGCAACCGGCGGACATGGATTGAAAATCCTGACGGACGAACCGGTTTTGAAACCGCGCGAATGGTCGCATGCGGCCTGCACTTACAGCCTGTCGGAAAAAAAACTGCGCCTTTATTGCAACGGAAAAATCGTCCATGAATCACCCGCCACCCAGCCGGTCGCCTATCGTCATGAAGATATCGCTTCGATGCCATTGAGACTGGGCTGCATGGGCTGGCTCCCAGGCTGGTGGCAATTCAAGGGATTCATCAGGGAAGTGAAAATCTTCCAAACCGCCCTCTCTCCCCGTCAAGTCGAAGAGGAATGCCTGGGATCCCAGGCTCAATTCAACGCGCTGCAGGTCAAACATTACGCCCAAAGGCTGGCGGAAGTTTCCACCTGCAAAATCCAGGCGAAAATCATCGACGCAAAAACCAAACAACCAATCGAAGCCATGGTCTCCGTCATGGGAAGCGACGGCAAATCGCGCCACCCCGAAAACAGCTTCGGCGAAGCGATTTTCTGCGCCTTTGGCGGATTTGACCTGATGACCGCCCCCGGCGAGACGCTCATCACTGTTTCGCGGGGGGTTGACTATGAGGTTAAAAAAATCAACCTTGCGACCAGGGACGGGGAAACGCAAAACCTCGCCATTGAACTGGCGCCTCTTGTCGACATGGCGGCGCTGGGCTGGTACTCGGGGATGCATCATCTTCACTACTCCCAGCATGGGGGAAAATACATCGATCGCATGGGCCCCTCCAACGCCTGCCTCGTTGCCCGCGCCGATGGATTGAATTATGTGAACTGGATGGACTCCTTTGGCGCGCAGGCGGCATTGGATTCCATGTCCACCGGCCGATTTATCGCCCACCAGGGAATCGAAGGCGGCGATCATTCCCTTCATGGCTCGCTGGTCAACCTGTATGTGAACTCGCTGCAAGGCGACTATTGGGAACAAATGGAAGACGCCAAACGGCAGGGCGGCATCTCCATTCCCACCCACCCCTACCGCACCAAAATGCTTGAAGCCGTCCGTGATCCCGCCCAATCAACCTACTCCCGCGCCCTGCCCATCGGCATCGCCCTGAACATGACCCCGGTCTATGACTTGTATTGCGGCGATGGCGACATGAAAGAACGTATCCGCGACTGGTATCGCTTTCTGAATCTGGGATTCAAGGTTGGCGCAACCGGAAGTCCCGACTGGGACGTGGCCTGCTCGGGAAAACTGGCGGGCGGCGCAAGAACCTATGTCAAACTCCCCCAACTGTCCTTCCCGGAAATCATCAACGCCTTGAGGGCGGGAAAAACCTTCTTCACCAACGGGCCTCTCATCCTTTTCACCGTCAACGGAAAGGACGCCGGCGACACGCTGGCCTTTTCCGGAACAAAACCCGAACGGCTTTCCTGCTCCGTCAAGGCATGGTTGGCCCGCGGAGGGCTAAAAAAAGTCGATGTCATCTGGAACGGCGCGGTTGCCAAAACCCTTCATTCAAGCGGCGGCAAAATGGATGAATCCCTTGATCTGGAAATCAAGGAGTCCGGATGGCTGGCGGCATCGGCCAGCGGCGGCGGTTTCGCCCACACCAGTCCGATCTATGTCCAGTTCGGCAATGAAAAAATAAAACCGAAAAAAGAGGATGCCGAATATTTCATCACCTGGCTGGACAACTTCGAAAAGGTTTTGCCGGAATGGGAAAAATTGCAGAAAAAAATGGGCAACCCGGCAAAAATCCCCCAACGCACCCCGGAACTGATTGCCCAAGCCCGGGAAATATTCAAATCGCTTCTCGCCGCCGCTGAAAAACAAGGAACACCATGAAAAAAACCAATCCCATCGTCCTCAAAATCGTTTGTTTCCTTTTCGCCCTTTTGCTCCTGCCTCGCCCCTTCACGGGAATGGCGCAGCAAACGACCCCGGACAGGGATATCTTTGACCTGGCAACCGTCAAAAGCGATTACCGGGACAACCTGTGCGTTTATCTTCACAACTCCACTTCCAATCCCATCCAAATCAAGGAAGTGTTCATCAACGGCAACAATGTCGCGCTTTTAAACAAGGCGGGATGCAAGGTTCCCATCAAAAAGGAAAAAAGCGGAGTGGTGATCTGGCACGATGTCTGTCCCAATCCCCTGCCGCCCGGAGACTCGGGCGTTGTGAAAGTGCGCATTGGAGACAAGGGCGGGATCAAGGACAAGGTCTGCGTCAAGTTGATCGCGGAAAACGGCGGGACTTATGAAAAGGAACTCCCGGTCATCACCGATGTCCCCATGCAGTTTGACTCTTACTGCTTTAATCCGGAATTAAACCGGCTTTTCATCCAAATGAAGGGATGCAACGAACCGGGCCCTGAAAAAATTTTCATCAACAACCAGGATCACACCGCCAAAACCCTGGTGACAAGAACCCAGGCAAAGGACGGAGAACATTTCTCCATGGAAATCCGGCTTTCCTCCGCGGTGGAGGAAGGCAAATACCTGGTGGTGAAGATCGAGGGCAAAAACGGCCCGCGCGCCTGCCTGATCAAAACCATGAAGCCCTTCTTCCCCATCTCCATGTACGCGCTTGAAAATCACTGGCCCAAGATTTCCGGACAGGAACCCATCCTCGTCCCCGACTGGTTCAAGGATTGCGCCGAACATTCCATCAACAGTTTTCACCTGGATTTCATATGGGTCCAGAATGGCGCGAAAAACGCGGAACTTTTCACCCAACAATATAAAATGAAACCCATCTTCGATCCCGGATGGGGAAAGGAACTGCGGCCTGCCATCGAAAAATTCAGGGATCAACTGCCCCTCCTGGCCTGGATGGTCGCCGATGAGCCGGAAATGTATTGGGAAAAAGGACTGAATCCCATGAGCACCCTGAAAAGGACCCAGGAATTCCGCAAGTTCGGCCCCCGGTTCCCCACCTGCCTGGTCCATTGCCCGTGGCCCGGGTCGCCCTCGGAATACAACCTCACGGATGTCATCATGCTGGATGACTATCCGATCGCTGACGCGCCCTTGCTCTCCCGCATCAAGCGGAGTTTTCAGGAAGCGCGGCAGGCCAGCCTCCCCAAACCCATCTGGTTCGCTGTCCAGGCCTTCCGCCAGTTGCCGTCGTACCATCGTTTTCCCACGGATGAGGAGGAGCGCCTCATGATCTATCAAGCCATCGCGGAAGGCGCCAAGGGCGTCCTGTATTTCTGCTATTCCGCCGACACCGCCGACAAATGCAACGGACTGCGGCACCCGGATTCCGGAAACCTGTGGAATGAAATCCGGAACATCAACCGCGAACTCACCGAACTTGCCCCCTATCTTCTGAACGGCGCCGTGGTCCCGCTCGCGGAAACCAAAACTCCAAAACTCGAAGTGTCCTCCCTGTTGTGCGGCAGGGAAGCCATTGTCCTGGTCCTTCTGAACAATGACTTCGCTTACGATAAAAAGAGCTTCCAATCCCACGCCCTGAAAGATGTTCAGATTGACCTCAGTGTTCCCAACTGGTTTGATCCCCGGGAACTTCGCGAGATCAGTTCTGATCATCCTCAAAAAATCGCCTTCAAGATGGAAAATCAAAAGATCCATTTGAATCTCGACACCGTCAAAAACGCCAGGGTGTTCCTCCTCAGCGGAAAACCGTCGGATTGATCAACCGCCAGGAAACATAGAAAACCCGCATGAAATTCCGACATCCAAAACATTCCGCCTTCACGCTGACCGAATTATTGGTCGTCATAACGATTTTATCCATCATGTCCGCCCTGCTGATGCCCGCCCTGTCGCAAGCCCGGGAAAAGGCAAGGCAGATCACCTGCATGAACAACCTGCGGCAACTGGGCGCATCCATCGCGGCGTACGCCACGGAATACGATGACTGGCTGCCTCTGGTGGACAATGGCGGGAGCAGTCCGCTGCCTGACGCCGCCAGTTCCAGTTGGATCTACTGCATCCCCCTGATGCGCAACATCGGCGTCAACGATATTGCAAAAAACAAGACCGCCCTGCGTTGTCCCTCGGACAAGACCCCTCAATCCTATTACAGCGGCGCAGTTCTGGTCAGTTATTGCGCCAATTACAACGCCGGATCGTCCTGGGTCGGGCGTTATAAAAAACTCTCGGAATTTTCAAATCCATCGGCCACGGCATGGGCGGTTGAATCCAATTACACCAGAAGAGGCAGCTATGGCGATTTCGCCTACTGGGACTATTTTCACACCGGCGGCATGAACGTCCTCTTTCTGGATGGCCATGTTTGCTGGATGGCCAAAGACATCCCTTATTATAAATCCGGAGAAACATGGTTTCCGTCCGAGGCGGAGGGAAAGGCGTTCTGGCTGGGAGAATGAAAATGCATCCCCATCCTCTTTCGCCGCCATTCCCGCGAATGCGCATGCGCGGCAAGCGAAGGCGCCCGGTCAAACCCATTGAACATTGATGAACAGGATGAATGGGATGTTTTAATTCTGAAGGGACGATTTGAATTTTATCCTTTCCATCCTGCCTATCGATGTGAATTTCACCCGCACAAAAAATTTATTCAACCCGCCAACCGGAG
Source organism: Verrucomicrobiia bacterium (assembly GCA_028687435.1). Lineage (GTDB taxonomy): Bacteria > Verrucomicrobiota > Verrucomicrobiia > JABWAM01 > JABWAM01 > JAQUAF01. The sequence continues at coordinate 101,818 of JAQUAF010000004.1, forward strand.
CAAACCATGAAATATCGATTCGTCATTCTTCACATCCTTCTTTTGACATCCCTCATCGCCAGCCCCGCCCTGTGCGACATTGACAATCCCGGCTTCGAGGACGGCTTTCGCGGATGGAGCGGGGTGAAAAAGGACGACATCGCCGGACCGGGTGACTCCAAAAGCCAGAACTTCAAGGTGGAGGTGGACGAATCCATCCGCCACTCCGGAGGAAAATCGGTTTCCATTGAGTACCTTTCCGGCCCGGATGACTCTTATTGCTGGTTTCAACAAACCGTCAAAGTCAAAAAAGGCAAATGTTACAAGTTGTCGCTCCATGTCAAAATGGAAAACGTCCAAAAGACGCAGCAGGTTCACATCCGCTGGCCCAAACACGGAACCCACGCTCCTTATGAATTGTCTTCCGGCACTTTTGACTGGAAACCCTTCACCCATTATTTCGTCGCGCAGGCGGACGTCTTCAACCTGTCGCTGGTGTTCGTCGGCAGGGGAAAAATATGGTTCGACGACCTGCAATTGACCGGGATTTCCGATCCCGCCGCCCAATCAAACCTCATCCTGACCAACGGCACGCTCTTCACCTGCAAACCGCGCCAGGAAAAAGACGACGTCCCTCTCGGCGACATCACCCCGGCGGAAACCTCCCGCGGCTGGATAACCTATGTGCGCGGCGATCCCCGCGATGTCTATCCTCAAAGCATCCCCAAACGCGAGGAAATCACCTCGGAGCTGAAGATCACCGTCACGCCGGGCGAATATGGAACAGCTTGGTTTTCATTGTACGCCCTGCAGCCGGTGGAACAGGCAAAAATCCAAATCGCCGGCGATTTGCAATCCGCAGCCGAAACCATTCCCGCCAAAAACATCGAATTGCGGACGGTCAGATGCTGGTCCCAGAGAACAGGCTATGCGGCCACAACTTATTATATTATTCCGGAGCTTCTGGAAAAAAAGGACACCGCAAAAGTCCCCAAGGGATCATCCCAAACCTTCTGGATCGCCGTCAAAACATCCGGGGAAACAAAACCAGGGGAATATGAAACCAAAATCGCCCTGGAATTGGACGGTCAAAAGAAAGGCGAACTGAACCTGAAACTGCGGGTTCTGCCGTTCAAACTAAAAAATCCCAAGGACAGACATTGGGTCATGTGGACCTCTGGCAAGGGGTACGACAAAATGGGCAAAGATGAAATCCGACGGGAACTGGCCGACATGAAGGAACACGGCATCAACAGCATCCTCGTCTCCCCCATGGGATTCAAGGATTGCAAACTGCAAAAGAACGATCAGGGAAATCTCACTTTCACCTCGCCAAAACTCGGCGAATTTCAGGAGCTTCGCAAGGAACTGGGGCTAAACAGCCCGCTGCTGCTTTACTGGGGCGCTGAACTCGAACGGATGGCCGGGAATCTCATCGGCGTAAAGGACGTCTCCGACAACCGGGTTCCCGCGGCGGCAAAAACTCCCGCCTATCAAAAAACGGTCAAGGACGCCTTCCAAGCCCTCGACCGTTTCATCAGGGAAACCGGCGGCGCTGAATATGGAGATTGGTATTATCTGGGCATGGATGAGCCCGGCTGTCATCCGCAGCGTCAAGCCCGGTCGTTCCTGGAACATCAACTGGCTCACGACGCAAACATCAAGACCCTCATCACCATCAGCCCCAGCGAGTTTGTTCAAAAAGTCGCTCCCCATGTCGCCGGCATGTGCTGGTCGTCAGGCGCCGCTTCGCGGGAAAAAAATGAGGGCAGGCAAATTCCGGACAAGGAATATTGGTGGTATGGCAGCGGCGTTTACACCGGCCAGGAAGGCGGTCTCATGCCCAACCGTTACCTGTGCGGCGTTGAATTTTACAAAACCGGCGCCAGGGGACAGGTCAGCTTCATTTACAGCCGCCCCGGAGAAACCGGCGATCCCTACGACGATTTCGACGGCGCCAGCCATTCGGAACCCAAGGATCTCTTCATCGCCTATCCCTCAGCCGACGGACCCGTTTCCACGCTCCAATGGGAAGGCATCCACGAGGGCATTGTGGATTACAAGTATCTTTCCACACTGGAGGATTTGATCGCCGCGGCAAAGCGCTCCGGCAAAAAGGAGCTGGTTGAAATGGGAATCGCCACGGAAAAAAAACTCAAAACGCTCATCGAAGAATTGCCATGGGAATCCATCCGCATGCCCAAGGACGTTGACAACGCCAGGGTGAGCGCGTTCCGGGAAACCGTCATTTCCCTTATCCTGGAGCTGAGGAACCTTTCGACGGTCAACGCTCGATGAGCGATGCACGACGCCCGCAAACCCCTGGCAAGGCGGTGCGGGAGCCCCGCCCTCCACTTGTCGGAAAATGATGGAGGGCGGGGCTCCCGCACCGCTTTCCCACAAATATTGAAGTTCCTTAACACTGAATTATTACACCCATCAAATAAACGACATCCCCATGAAAATCACAAAACAACACCTCCTCCCTCATCTTGTTGCGGGAATCATCCTGTTATTCAGCTTCGCCGCGCATGGACAGGACGGGCTTTCATGGAGTCATACCACTTATAAAGGCAAACCGGCTTTTTCAAAGGATGGCGAAACCCTGCAAATCACAGGAATGGCAAACGGGGACAGCGGTTCATGGTATGTCCGCCTTCCGGCAAAGGAAGGCGCCGGCTATTGCTTCTCAACCACGGTAAAACTGAAAAACATCCAGGGGAAAGGCGTCCGCTGGTATGTTTCCTTCCGGAGCGAAAAGGAAAACATCAAGGAAGTCTTCGGCCCTTTCATTGCTTCGGCGGAAGATGAAAAAACCATGGCCTTCCAGACCCTCGCGCCGGCCGGAACCGTCTCCATGATCGTCCGGCTGAACCTCAGCGAATCCTCCGGCGAGGCTGTCTTCAAAAAAATCGGGGTGCGCGAAATCGACGCAAACGCCCTGGCCAAACCGGAGGTTTCGGGCATTGTTTTTGAGGATTCCAACCACAATGGAATTCCCGACCCCGATGAAAAAGGCATCGCCAATGTCCAGGTGTCCGACGGTCTGGCCATCGCGGTCACGGATTCATCCGGAAAATTTCGGATCGCCCGGCCAGCGGAGGATATGGCCGCCTTTCATGTCTTTGCCTCCATTCCCTCCGGATATGCGCCGGTCGCTTACACCTCATGGTTCAAGGAAATCAACCCTGCCGAGACTGAAAAAAAGCCCGTTTCCTTCGCCTTTGTCAAAAGCGCCGAAAATCAAGATTCCTTTTCCTTCATCCATTTCAGCGACACCCACATGCAAGCCTCCAATCCAGGCGCCACCGACAAATTCCATGCCATTTATAAATACTGCCAGGGCAGCAGGACTTGGGATGTGTTCTTTGGCAAATATTTGTCCAAAATGGCTTCTCAAAAACCCGAGCCAGCCTTCATGATGGACACCGGCGATATTGGGCTTGCGGAAATATCCCGCGAACCGGAAAAAGAGGCTGTCCTCTACCGGCAAAAGCTCGATGCGGCGTCCAAGCTGGTGTTTTTTGTCCCCGGAAACCACGATAAAAGGGAAACTGAAAAAATCATGCCCCCCTATTATGCGTTCAATTGGGGAAAATTTCACTTTGTCTGCCTCAAATACACCTACCCGGGTTTGAATGAAACTCATCTAAAAAAACAATTTTCGTGGTTGAAAAACGATCTCGCTCTCCAACCCCGGGACATCTCCATCATTGTTTTTGTCCATTATCCCTTTTGGGACGCAAAACCCGCGGAACAGGAGGAGTTTTATTCCATTCTTTCCGGACATCAGGTCAAGGCGGTCTTCTTCGGACATCAACACGCGATCATTCAACGCCAAAGCCACGGCATCCCGCATATCCTGTCATCCGCCGTTTATCTGGGCAGCCGCTGCAACCGGGTGGGATACCCATCGGGTTATCGCCAGGTGTTTATCGAAGGCGGGGAAATCGCCCGCACGGTTTACAAATCGCTTGAAAGCGACAACCCCATCGCCTTCCTCTGCCCCAAGGACGGCATGGTCACGGAAGGGCTGAAATATCCCTATTTCTCCGGCAATGACGGCAAGGAATGGGATGGAAAAATCAGGACCGCATTCCTGGACATGGATCATGAAAATGTGACTGCGATGGAATACCGTCTCGACGGAAAGGAATGGCAAAAAATGCAGCACGAAGACGCCGAATTCTATCAACGCTGGGCCGGCGCCCAGAATTGCGCCGCAAATCTTTCCCCGGGAAAACACACACTGGAGGCCCGGGCTTCAACCAGGACAGGCAAAACCTTCTCCAACTCCATCCAGTTTTACACGCGCCGGGAATTCCTCCCAGGCAAAAACATGTTCCCCAACCCGTCATTCGAAATTTCCGGCGCCGGCAGCCGGATGCCCGAAGGCTGGACGCGGGAAAATTACACGGACTCCATCCTTTGGGACGACCGGACAGCCAAGACCGGAACCCATTCCATGAAATTCGTAAATTTTCCACACGGAAAAATTGTCGAAATGCTTTCAAACCCCATGGAGGTGGACTCCTCAAAACTCTACAACCTGTCCATGTGGGTCAAAGCCGAAAAGGTCACCGGCGGCTACCTGCTGTTCACCGGATTCGGCGACTCAACTTTTCTCTCATTTCCAACCGGCACCTACGATTGGAAGGAAATCAACGCCCAGGTCCTGATCAAGCCGGGTGTCACCCATGTCGGATTCCTCTTTTCCAACTGGGGCGAGGCCGGCACAGGAACCCTGTGGATCGACGACGTGGAACTCAAACCGTGCCAATGAATTAAATTAGGCCGGGCCCAAGGCCCGGCAACTGCTCGATCCGCCTTCGCCCAAGCGCTTCGGCGAGACAAGCGCTCGACGCACCCCACCTTAATCCTCCCCTTGTCAAGGGGAGGTGTTGAAATGGCTCCCCCTTGTTCAAGGGGGAGTTAGAGTCGTCGGGACGGGACCCCTTTTCCCAACCTGTCACGCCAAAGCCTCGGCGGCGGCGGATTGACAGTTGTCCGTCCCTTGCAAACGTCAATGTCATTTTTAACTCGATCTGAAACATTTTTCGGGAAATCCTCTCCCAAAACAGGGAGAAATGCCGGATAAGCTCTAAACCGTTATGAAAAACGATACCCCTTTCAAGGCAAGCCGTTATGCGCGGCTCTTGTGGAACGAATGGATGATGCAGCCGGACGATGACTGCTACAATATCGGCTTTGTCTATGAAATCACAGGGAAACTGGATGTGGAGCGTCTGAAAACCGCCCTGCAATGCTATATCAACCGGAACCCGCAGATCCGTTCCTCTTTCAGTGAAAAACAGGAAACCCTGTATCAAACCTTCCAAAGCCAAATCAAGGATCCCATCGTTTGCCAGGATTGCTCGGGCCAAGGACAAGAGGAACTCGACGGTCTGATCCAAAAGCTCTGCGGGCAAAGCTTTGATCTCTCCCATGCGCCGCTGTTTAAGTTTTCCATCCTTAAAGCCGATGACCACCGGCACTACTTGGCGTTGCGTTTTCACCACATCATCGTTGACGGGACCTCACTCGAAAAAATCCCCCTGTCGATTGCCGCATTGTATAACGCCACCGATCCATTGCTCCCCGGAGAAGTCGTCGGCGAACCGCCCCAACTGGGCGCTTATTTGGAATATGAAGAGGCGCTTTTTAAGAAGTCATCCCTGCCGGAAGCTCTGGATTATTGGGAACAATTGCTTGGCGGCCGGAGCTTGTATGTCAATTTGTCGAAAAAAGAAAGCGCCCCCAAGAATCCTGATTTTTCAGTCAAAATCTTCAATTTCGATTTGGACCAGAAACTGACGAATCTGATTTCCAATTTGGCCCGGGAAAATTCCGCCACGGTTTTCCATGTCATGGCGGCGCTCTGGAGCGTTTTCCTGAAAAAATATTCCGGCCAGGAAAGCATTGCCTTTGTTTATCCTGTCGGAATGCGCCCCGGAAACATGATGGACATGGACGGTTATGCCGTGAACTCGCTGCCGATGGTCACGGATTATCGCGAAAATACGACATTCGTTTCTTTGGTCGGCCAAATCAAGGAACAGCGGAAACTCGCCAAACGCCATCAATTCGCCCCTTTTGACGAGATCGTCAACCGATATAATAAAACGGCGCCTTCCAAATACGGCCAACAATACAATAACTATCTGAACGCGGTCATCAGCCAATCCAACGAGTTGCTGGACTCGCCGATGGACTTGAAAGGGGTGCAGGTCAAAGCCATCCCCTCCTCAACCCTGTTCCATGCGGAAATGGGATTGATCTATCGCAAAGAACCTCAGACCCTTCATTGCCAGATCTGTTACAACCAGGCTTTGTTTGAAGATTTTGTTTACGCGTCGGCAGAAAAGGATTTTACGCGTTTGGCGGAAAGGTTGCTGGCCGATCCCCATCAAGAGGTTGACGCGGTGTCCCTTCTTGCCGAGGGCGACCGGCAACAAATCCTTTGCGACTGGAACAAAACAGACGTTCCCTTTTCCAAGGAAAAAACCATTTCCGCGCTTTTTGAAGAGCAGGTGGAACAAACACCGGACAACCTTGCCGTGGTCTATGAAGGAAAAAGCCTGAGCTACCGGGCTCTCAATCAACAGGCCAATCAACTGGCCCATGCCATTCGGGGGAAATACCGGGAATTCCATGGGAAAGAGATCCAAGGCGATACGCTGATCGGGTTTTATATGGAACGCGGCATGGAAATGATTGCCGGCATCCTGGCGATCCTGAAGGCCGGGGGCGCCTACGTGCCATTTGATCTCGCCGATCCTGAAGAAAGGTTGAAATTCAAGCTTGACGACAGCAATTGCAAAATGATCGTTGCCAGCGCGGAAACCCTTGAAAAATTGCAGCCGCTGACCGGCGCAAAAATTCCAACGATCAGCATCGACGCCGAGGCGCGCGAAATAGAAAAAAGACCGGCCTCCAACCCGGCGCCGGTGAATCATTCCAGAAACCTGGCCTGCCTGATCTATACGTCGGGATCGACCGGCCGCCCCAAAGGCGTGATGACCGAGCACTGCGGCGTGGTGAACTTCATCGACTATCACCGGAAGAACTTCGTCCCCCTCAAAAAGCATCATCATGTCCTGCAAAGCATTTCCCTGAGTTTCGACGCCTCATGGACCGAATTGGCCCTCGGGCTTTTTACCGGCTCAACTCTGCATATCGTCAAGTCGATGGCGGAAATGACCGAAAAGCGGATGCTCCAATTTCTCAAGGACCATGAAATCAATGTTTTCATCTCGACTCCCGCGATGGTGGAAAACCTGTCCAAAAAAGACAGCGCCAGCCTGGAGATCATCATTTGCGGGGGCGAGGTCTGCGAGAAATCAATCATGGATGACTGGAGCGACCGGGTCAAATTTTACAACGCCTACGGCCCGACGGAAGCAACGATCTGCGCCACCTATTCCGCGCATCGCCGGAGCAAATCCAACCGGAATATCGGAAAGCCGTTGCAGAACAAAAAAGCTTATATCCTTGATGCCAGGCTTAACCCGGTTCCCAAGGGGCTGTGGGGTGAGTTGTATATCGGGGGAGAAGGCCTGGCCAGGGGCTATTGGAATCGGCCGGAATTGACCCGGGAACGGTTCATGGATGATCCCTTCGCCCCTGCCGCGGGATCGAAAATGTATAAAACGGGTGACATGGTCCGCTGGCTGGAAGATGGCAGCATCGAGTTTCAGGAAAGAAACGACGACCAGATCAAGATCAACGGCTTCCGGGTGGAACTGGGTGAAATTGAAAACAAGCTTGCGCAATGCCCCGCCCTCTCCCGCAATGTCGTGGTCTGCAGGGAACGGGCGGGAAGAAAATATCTGGCCGCCTATTATACAACCCGCGACAAAATTGAACCCGACGCCTTGAAAAAGCACCTTGCCGGTTTGCTGCCGAATTACATGGTGCCGGGTTGTTTCCTCGAACTGCCCAGGCTTCCCCTGACTCCCAACGGCAAAATCGACAAAAAAGCGCTTCCCGATCCCCATTTCGAACCAGCCAAGGAAACCTATGCGCCGCCGGAAAACGCAATCCAACGGCAATTGTGTCAAACCATGAAGGAGGTGCTGGGATTGGATAAAATCGGAATAAGGGACGACTTCTTCGCCAACGGCGGGGATTCGATTGCCTGCCTGCGGCTGAGCGCGAAGTGCCGCGACAAGGGGCACGCCCTGAGCCCCAGGGATATCTTCGAAAAACGCACGGCGGAAAATCTTTCCCGCTTGATCCAGGAGAACAAGGGAAAAGGGGCGGCTCCGGATGATCAGGAGGACTTTTCGCAAACATGCCGGGATTTTCTTCCCGCCGGGCTTTTGGCGGAAATCCATCGCCGTTATGCCGTTGAGGAAATCCTTCCCGCAAACAGCCTGCAGCAGGGGTTTTTGTATCACCTATTGAGCCATCCGGGTGACGACGCCTATCACATCCAAATGCTGGCGGACTATCGGCAAGGGATTGACGTCACGAAATACGAACAGGCCTGGAAATACGCCGTAAAAAAATATCCCCCCATGCGGACTTGCTTCAATTGGAAGGAAGAAATCGTCCAAATCATCTGCCGGGATATCGATTTCAAGCTCAACTTTTCCGATGTTTCCAACCACGAAAATAAAGAGGCGGCCATTGATGAAATCCGCCATGCCGATCGGAAAAAGGGTTTCGATCTCGCCCAACCGGGGCTTTTTAGGATTTATCTTGTCAAACAGGGCGAGAGCCATTACACGCTGTTAAAAAGCGAACATCACAGCATCACCGACGGCTGGAGCAATTCCCTGCAGTTGAATTATGTCCATGCGGTTTACAAGCAACTCCTGAAAAATCAGTCTCCCCCAAACGAACCCGACGAAGCCTACTGCGCCGCGCAAAAACACCTCTTTGTCAACCAGGATAAAGCGCAGGCTTATTGGAACGACCGGATCAAAAAAGCCGCTCCGGCCCATGATATCCGCCCGCTCTTTTCGGCAAACCAAAATCCCGATGCCATGAAGAAAATCAGGGAACCCCGGGAATATTCCCTGCGGATAGACGGCGCCCCCTATGATCTCATTAAAAAAGCGGGACTCAAGGCCGGGGCAACCCTGAATGTCCTCATTCAGTTCGCCTGGCACAAACTTCTCTCCCTCTATGGCGGCAACAGCCCGACCGTGGCGGGAACGGTTGTATCGGGAAGAGCCCTTCCCATCAAAGGCATCGAAAACAGCGTGGGTCTTTATGTCAATACGCTGCCGCTGATCGTTGACTGGCGGGAAAAAACCGTGCAGGAGCAATTGAATCAAATTCATTCCGCCATGATGGAGATGGACGAACATAGTTCCATGAACATCGGCCAACTCCATCGGGGGGGGCATCGGCTTTTTCACAGCCTCTTCGTATTTGAAAACTACCCCCTGCCCGAGGAAGAAACCCCGGGGCCGGAAGCCCTTGAATTTACGCTGAGAAAAGCAGCCGGCAAACTCGATTTCCCCCTTTGTTTGGCGGTCTTTGAAAAGGATCATTCGCTTCTTCTCCAACTGAACTACGATGGCGCTTGTTTATTCCCGGAAGATGCCAGAAAGCTGATGTCCCAAATGGAGCTGATCATCAACGAAATCCCGGACAAACTCGGGGTTTCCCACCACGCAATCTCCGCTCTTTCCCCCCTGGATTACGAAAAAACGATTCATCTCTGGAACAAGACCGCCTTGGACTATGGGAGGGATCAAACGATTGCCGAAGCCTTCGAAGCCCAGGCGATGAAAACCCCCGGGCAGACCGCCCTGGTCTTTGGCGGGGAAAAATTGACCTATCGGCAACTCAACCAACAGGCCAACCAAATCGCGGCCGCGCTCAAAAAAGATTATCTCCAGAACTTCGGGGAAGCCATCAAACCCGGCGCCCTTGTCGGGCTTTACCTGGATCGCTCCGTCCAGATGATCGCCGCCATTCTCGGCATTCTCAAAGCCGGCGCCGCCTACGTTCCTTTTGACCGCGCCGATCCCGCCGGGCGGCTGCAATACAAAATCGAGGATTGCGCCTGCAAGATGATGCTGACCTCCTCGGCATGCGCGGCGGATCTGGCCTTTTTGCCGCCCGGACGTCCGGCACGCTGGGAGATCGACCGGCATACGACGGAAATCGCCGCCCAGCCGGATTCCAATCCGAACCGCATCAATCGCGCCACGGATCTGGCCTATGTCATCTATACCTCGGGTTCGACCGGCCAACCCAAAGGGGTGATGCTGGAGCACTACGGAGTGATCAACCTGGCGGCGTCCCACCGCCAAAGTTTCAACATCGGGGAACAATCGACGATTTTGCAATTTGCGCCGGTGAGTTTCGACGCCTCGGTCTCGACGCTGTTCACCACGCTGCTCAACGGCGGCACGCTTTGCCTTTGCCCGGAAGAGACGAGGAAAGACACGCAAAAATTGGGTGAACTGATCGTCCAGAACCGGGTGACCCTGATCGATATTCCAGCCAGGTTGCTGGAGGTTTTCCCCCGGGATCTCGACCTGTCGCATTTGCGTTGCATCATCACGGCCGGGGAGGTCTGCGACCAAAAGACCATGGACTACTGGAGCGGCAAAGTGAGGTTGATCAACGCCTACGGGCCAACGGAAGGCGCCGTCTGCGCGACCTTTTCGATCCATGCGAAAGGGAAAAGCAACAAGAACATCGGCAAACCGATTGGAAACAAGAAAGTTTATGTTTTGAACAGCGACCTCACCCCCCTGCCGGTGGGGGCGCCCGGGGAGTTGTACCTTGGCGGGGACGGACTGGCGCGGGGTTATCTGAACCGGCCGGAGATCACGCGGGAGCGTTTTATGGCAAATCCCTTTCTAAAGGAAGGCGGACCCACGCTGCGTGAGGCGAGGATTTACAAGACCGGGGATCTGGTGCGCTGGCTGGACAACGGCGAGCTGGAATTCTTGGGACGAAACGACGACCAGGTGAAAATTCACGGCTACCGGATTGAACTCGGGGAAATCGAACAACGGCTGCTGTCGTATCCCGGGATCTCGGGCGGCGCGGCAAAAATTCAGGACTGGAAAGGCGCCCCCTGTCTCTGCGCCTACTATTCAGTGTCTAAAAAAGTTTTGCCGGAAGAACTGAAAAAACATCTTTCCGCTGCGTTGCCGGATTACATGATCCCTTCGCATTGGATGGAGTTGCCAAGCCTCCCGTTGACCGTTTCGGGAAAAATCGACCGGCACGCACTGCCGGTCCCCGAGTTAAAAACGGTTGATGCCCCATGCATCCCACCCCGCAACGAACTGGAAGCGCGGCTCTGCGAATTGTGGCGGCAGATTCTGGGGCTGGAACGCCTCGGCATTCACGATGACTTTTTCAATTTGGGCGGCAATTCGATTGCCGCCATCAAACTGGTCAACAAGATGACCGGCCTTTTGGGCGCGGAGATCTCCATCGCCGAGCTCTACCAAAAACGAACCATCGCAAATTTTAATTTTGCCGAACAACCGGCCCAAAATAAAATCGAAGGCGAAGAAATCGAACTATGAATATCCTTGGACTTTTTCGGGACCTGAAAAAGCGGAACATCTCCCTGTGGTGCGAGGCTGGCAAGCTGAAGGCTTTTCTCCCCAAAGGCGGATCCCTTGCCGCCGGGGAAAAGGGTTTTATCGATGAGAACAAACCGGAAATTCTCCGGATCTTGCAGGAGAACGGAATCCAGGCAAAGGAGGATTTTCCCGGCCGCGAGATTTACCGGAATGTCCTTGCCAAGGGCAACTGGGGGCTGTCCTATGCCCAGGAACGGTTATGGTTTCTGGAGCAGTATGAAGGAGGAAGCTCGGCCTACAACGTCCCGCTCCTGCTCGATCTTGGCGCCGGCGTTGATCTTCCGGCTTTTAAGCAGAGCGTTGAGCGTGTGGCTGCACGTCACGAAGTCCTGCGGACGGTTTTCAGGAAAGACAGCGCCGGCAACGACTATCAATGCATCCTTCCCGGGACGCCGGCGATCCATGAAGAACGTCTTTTGGAAAAAGATCTCCCCGCCCGGTTGAAACAAAACATCAACTCCGTTTTTGATCTGGTCCATGAAGGCCCCTTGAAAGTCTGGCTCTTGCGCACCGAGCGCACGGTGTATGCCTTGATCAATCTGCATCATCTCGCCGTTGACGGTTGGTCCATGGGGATCCTGACCGCCGAACTGGAAAATTTTTACCAGGCCGGCATGGAAAACAGGGAGCCGAAACTGGCGGGACTCGACATTCAATACAAGGATTTTTCCTTGTGGCAAAAGGATTGTCTCTCGGGCGAAGAACTCGCCCGCAACCTTGCGTTCTGGAAAAAGCGTCTGGAGGGATATGAACCGTTGGATTTTCCGACGGATTTTCCACGCCCCTCCCGTGTGGATTACGCCGGTGAATACGTTCCCTTTGAACTCGACGAGAAACTTTCCGTGTCGCTGAAGAAGCTGGCCGCCCAAAAAGGAACGACTCTTTACGTCGTTTTGTTGTCCGCTTTTTACCTGCTGCTGCATAAATACACCGCTCAGAGTTCCCTGGTCGTGGGAACGGTGGCCGCGAACCGAAACCATAAACAACTCGAAAATCTGATCGGTTTTTTTGTCAACAGCCTTGTCCTGAACATACAGATCGATCGGGAATCAACCTTTGACCGCCTGATCGACCAGGTCAAAAGCCTCCTGGTGGATGGGCAAACGTTTCAAGAGCTTCCTTTTGAGAAACTCGTTGAGCTTCTGAAATTGGAACACGACCCATCCCGTCACCCGATTTTCCAGATTATGTTTGGCGGAATGGGTTTTGGTGAAAACAAGCAAAGATTGTTCAGGGAAGTCCCGCTGGACAGCCATTATAAGCCCGCCAAATTCGATTTGAGCCTCTTTATCGATGAGCGCGATTCTGCGCTAAAGGGAACCTTCAATTATCGGGTGGCGCTTTTTAAGGAGGAAACCATCCGCCGGTTGAAGGATCATTTTGTCAACATCCTTGGCCAGATCGCCAAAAACAGCGCCGTCCCGATCAAGGAGATCAGCTTTCTTTCCAACCGTGAATACGAAACGCTGATTTACGAGTGGAACAAAACCGACGCAGCTTATCCGCAGAGCAGGACCATCATCGAACTTTTTGAGGAGCAAGCAAAAGAAAACCCCGATCAGCCAGCCATTCTTTGCCAGGGGGAATGCTTAACCTATCGGGAACTGAATGAAAAGACGAACCAACTGGCCCATACCATCCGCAAAGTCTTTCATGAATTTAACGGGACGCCCATTGCCGGCGATACGCTCATTGGAATCTATATCGACCGTTCGGTTGAAATGGCGCTGGCCATTCTCGGCATCTTAAAGGCCGGGGCCGCCTATGTCCCATTTGATTCGGCGGACCCGCAGGACCGGCTTAAATTCAAAGTCAATGACTGCGGTTGCAAAATGGTGCTGACCACCGCGAACAACCTGGAAGACCTGGTGTTTCTTGCCGAAACGGACACCATCCCCTTCTCGGTCGACGGGTACATGGATGAAATCCGGAAAGCGCCAACCAGCAACCCGGGCCGGGTCAATGGCCCGGAAAATCTGGCCTACATCATCTATACCTCGGGTTCCACGGGAAGGCCAAAGGGGGTCATGCTCGAACATCGCAGCGTCATCAATTACATTGAAAATTTCAAAAATGCCACCGCCCCCGGAAAAAAAATCGTCGATCTGTCGAGCAGTCTCAGCTTTGACCTTACGGTGACAACCACGCTTGTCCCGCTGGCAACCGGAAGCACGATCGCCATCTACCCGGGAAACTTGCAGGACATCGACGGCTACATGAAGCACCTGGCAGCCTGCGGCGTGACCTTTGTCAAAACCGTTCCCAGCCTGTTGTACCTGCTGCTGCAACGCGAAAAACCGGCCTCCCTTGCCGAAATATTCGTTGGTGGAGAAAAGCTCAAAAGGGAGTTGTTGGCCCATCGCGAAGGACTCACGATTTATGACGAGTATGGCCCCACCGAAGCCACCGTGGGGACGACTCTCGCCAATGTTTTTCCGCTCAATCAAAACGGCATTGGCAAACCTTACCATCATTACAAGGTCTATATTCTGGACGCCGGCTTGAAACCGGTTCCCATCGGCGTCAAAGGCGAGCTTTTCATCGGCGGCGCCTGTCTGGCCAGGGGCTATTTTAACCGGCCGGAACTCACTCAAGAACGCTTTATTGCCAATCCGTTTGCCACGGCCGGGGAAAAACAAAAGGGATTAAACGCGAGGATCTATAAAACCGGCGATATCGTTCGCTGGCTGCCGGATGGCAACATCGAGTATCTCGGACGCAATGACGACCAGGTGAAAATCCGCGGTTTCCGGATCGAACTGGGGGAAATTGAGCAAAGGTTGTCCGAACATCCATCGATCGAACATTGCGCGGTCGTATGCAAAGAAGTGAACGCCAACAAGTATCTGATCGCCTATTATGTCGCTTCCCGGGAGTTGACCTCCGACACTCTGCAAGATGACCTCAGCCGGATCCTTCCGGAGCATATGATCCCGTCCTGTTTTATCGCCCTGCCGGAAATGCCGCTGACCGTGAACGGGAAAGTCAACCATAAGGCCCTCCCCTCGCCTGATTTCAGGGGCGACGCCAACGACTTCCAACCTCCGCGCAATGATGCCGAGGCCCTCCTGTGCCGGCTGTGGAAAGAAATTTTGGGAATCGACAAAGTCGGCATCAACGACGATTTTTTCAAACTAGGCGGTCATTCCATCCTGGCCATCAAACTCTGCCATAGGATGACCAAGGAACTGCAGCGGGAAATTCCAATTGCCGCGCTGTTTGAGAAAAAAACCATCAAGGGAATCTCCTCCGCCCTCCCGCTGTTCAAGCGTCTGGTTGCGATCAAGCATTATGCCGAAACCGAAGCCATCCTCTCCTTTGCCCAGGAACGCCTTTACTTTATCGAGGAGTATGAACGGGGCAGCAAGGCTTACAATATTCCGATCCTGCTGGAGCTCGACCCAAGCGTCGATCTGCGCGCATTGAGGGAATCGCTGCGGAGCATCGTCGATCGGCATGAAGTTTTGAGAACCGTTTTTGCGAAAAACGAGCAGGGAATCGTTTATCAGAAAGTCAAAACCGGCCCGCTGGAAATAGCGGAGATCAACGTGGCGGAGGCGGATTTCCCTCGGCAGGCAAGCGAACGCATCAATATCGCCTTTGACCTGCACCTCGAGTATCCAATACGGGCAACGCTGCTTTCCACCGATCGGCGAAGGTGTTTGCTGGTCAATATCCATCACATCGCGTTTGACGGTTGGTCGGCGGATATTTTCTTGCGGGAACTGAACGCCTTTTACCGGCATCATCGCGAGGGCGTTCCCCACGGGCTTCCCCCCCTGGAAATCCAATACAAGGATTTTGCCCTCTGGCAACGGGATTGTCTTTCCGGGGAAAATCTGGAGCGGGAACTGGCTTACTGGAAAAACAATCTGCAAGATTGCGAAACGCTGGAGCTTCCCGTTGACAAACCACGCCCCCCCGAAGTCGATTACCACGGCGATTATTTCGCATTCAATCTCGATGAGGATATTTCCCGTCAAGCGCGGCAATGCGCAAAAAAATATGGGACAACCCCTTACACAGTTTTTTTAAGCGCTTTTTACATCCTGCTTCACAAATACAGCGGCCAGAGCGATATCGTCGTCGGCGCCCCCACAGCCAACCGGCATTATGCCCAACTGGAAAACCTCATCGGCTTTTTCGTGAATTCCACGCCCATGCGGTTCCGGCTGGCTCAGACGCCGGACATTAAAAGCCTGATGGAGAACACCGCGGCATCCCTGGCCGACATGCAGTCCCACCAGGATTTGCCATTCGAAAAACTGGTTGACCTCCTGGGCGTGCCCAAAGACCCGTCGCGACACCCGTTGATCCAGGTGATGTTCAGCGTGCAGAGCTTTGGATCCCTCGATCAAAAAAATGGGCCGGGCCTTTTCAAGAATATCGACACCACGGAGTCGTATAAAATCGCCAAATACGATTTAAGCCTCTTCATCGACGATTCCCAGGAAAGGTTTTCCTGCGGCTTTAACTACGCCACCAGCTTGTTCACGCGGGCCGCCATTGAAAGGATGGCCAGCCATTACAATGCCGTTTTGCGGGCCTTTTTATCGGGAGAAAATCGGCGGATCAAAGACATCAATCTCTTAACCGGTGACGAATTCGAGACGATCATCCGGAATTGGAACAAGACCGCCTTGGACTATGGGAGGGATCAAACGATTGCCGAAGCCTTCGAAGCCCAGGCGATGAAAACCCCCGGGCAGACCGCCCTGGTCTTTGGCGGGGAAAAATTGACCTATCGGCAACTCAACCAACAGGCCAACCAAATCGCGGCCGCGCTCAAAAAAGATTATCTCCAGAACTTCGGGGAAGCCATCAAACCCGGCGCCCTTGTCGGGCTTTACCTGGATCGCTCCGTCCAGATGATCGCCGCCATTCTCGGCATTCTCAAAGCCGGCGCCGCCTACGTTCCTTTTGACCGCGCCGATCCCGCCGGGCGGCTGCAATACAAAATCGAGGATTGCGCCTGCAAGATGATGCTGACCTCCTCGGCATGCGCGGCGGATCTGGCCTTTTTGCCGCCCGGACGTCCGGCACGCTGGGAGATCGACCGGCATACGACGGAAATCGCCGCCCAGCCGGATTCCAATCCGAACCGCATCAATCGCGCCACGGATCTGGCCTATGTCATCTATACCTCGGGTTCGACCGGCCAACCCAAAGGGGTGATGCTGGAGCACTACGGAGTGATCAACCTGGCGGCGTCCCACCGCCAAAGTTTCAACATCGGGGAACAATCGACGATTTTGCAATTTGCGCCGGTGAGTTTCGACGCCTCGGTCTCGACGCTGTTCACCACGCTGCTCAACGGCGGCACGCTTTGCCTTTGCCCGGAAGAGACGAGGAAAGACACGCAAAAATTGGGTGAACTGATCGTCCAGAACCGGGTGACCCTGATCGATATTCCAGCCAGGTTGCTGGAGGTTTTCCCCCGGGATCTCGACCTGTCGCATTTGCGTTGCATCATCACGGCCGGGGAGGTCTGCGACCAAAAGACCATGGACTACTGGAGCGGCAAAGTGAGGTTGATCAACGCCTACGGGCCAACGGAAGGCGCCGTCTGCGCGACCTTTTCGATCCATGCGAAAGGGAAAAGCAACAAGAACATCGGCAAACCGATTGGAAACAAGAAAGTTTATGTTTTGAACAGCGACCTCACCCCCCTGCCGGTGGGGGCGCCCGGGGAGTTGTACCTTGGCGGGGACGGACTGGCGCGGGGTTATCTGAACCGGCCGGAGATCACGCGGGAGCGTTTTATGGCAAATCCCTTTCTAAAGGAAGGCGGACCCACGCCGCGTGAGGCGAGGATTTACAAGACCGGGGATCTGGTGCGCTGGCTGGACAACGGCGAGCTGGAATTCTTGGGACGAAACGACGACCAGGTGAAAATTCACGGCTACCGGATCGAACTCGGGGAAATCGAACAACGGCTCTCGGCCATCGAGGGAATCTCCCTCTGCGCGGTAAAAGTGTTTGAAAGGGAAAACTCCAAGTGCCTATGCGCCTATTATTCGCGAATCTCAAAAATATCGGAAAACCAAATCAGGAATCAGCTGGCCGCCGTATTGCCCGATTACATGACGCCGGCCTATTATGTCGAGCTCGAGTCGTTTCCCCTGAACACTTCCGGCAAGATTGACCGGAAAGCCTTGCCGTCCCCGGATCTCAGCCTCGAAAGGGCCGCTTATACCGCCCCTGGCGCCCCTCTGGAAAAAACGCTTTGTGAGACTTTCCAGAAGTTGCTTCACGTGGATAAAATCGGGGTGAATGATGATTTCTTCAAAAATGGCGGCGATTCGATTTTGAGCATTCAGCTTTGTTCAGCCCTGAAAAAGGCGGGGATTTCCTGCGCCGTCAAGGATCTCTTCAAAAATCCAACGGTCAAAAAGCTCGCCAATCATCTTTCCTCCCCCCAAGGGCCGGCTATTCCGATCATCCGCGAAACCGGCGTGTTGGAAGGGGAATTTGAACTGCTGCCCATCCAAAAATGGTTTTTTGACAAAGTGGAAAGCGGAAGCTTCGGACGCCCCAACCACTGGAACCAAAGCTTTATGTTGAAGGTTCCGCCGCTTGATCCGGAGGCGATAAAAAGGGCCATCAGCGCTCTGACCGGCCATCACGATATGCTCCGGGCCACTTTTAAAGGGAGGACCCAGAAATACAACCCGGCGATTGCCGTTCCTAAATTAAAGCTTCTCGATCGAAGCGGATTGGCGGACGAAAAACTTTTTGCCATCCTCACCGAATGGCAGAGCGGTTTTGACATTGAGAATGGGCCTCTTTGGCAGATCGGCTACATCACCGGCTATCCCGACGGCGGCGCCAGGTTGTTTTTCGCTTTTCATCATCTGATCATCGATGCGGTCAGTTGGAGAATCATCAGCGATGATTTCAGAAGAGTTTATGACGGCGAGCCTTTGAATGAAAAGGGAAGCAGTTACCGGCAATGGGTCCATGAAATGGGGCATTACCGGCAAACACACAGGGAAGAAGCCGCCTATTGGGAAAATGTCCTGGGCTCGCTTCCCGCCCACCCCATCGCCAATGACCAACACAAAAGCATTCAGCGCACACCGTCATTTCGGGAAGTCCGCTTTGAAAAGGAATTCACCGCCCAACTGCTTAAAGAAGCCCATGCCGCTTATGCCACCTCCATCAATGACCTGCTGCTGACTGCCGCGGCCTATATGCTTAAAGACTGGCTGGGCGGCGGCCTTCAGGGGATCACCTTGGAAGGACACGGACGGGAAAATATCAATCCTGCCATCGACCACAGCCATACCGTGGGCTGGTTCACGAATACTTATCCCGTAAAACTGGAGGTCGGCCGGGATATGTCTGCAACGATCATGGGGATAAAAGAAAACCTGACCCGCATTCCGAACAAGGGAATCGGTTTCGGGGCCTGCTTGTCCGGCAACAAAAAGCAAAGGCTGCCGCCGATAACCTTTAATTATCTCGGTCAACTCGACGGCGCCGACGACGTCAATACCTGGCCCTTTGCGGCCGAACCAGCGGGACAAAGCACCGCGGCGGAAAATAGCGACACCAGCCTGATTGCCATGAATGGGTTTGTCGCGGAGGGAGAACTCCGTTTCCAGTTCATGACCAACCTGGGAGAACAGGCAACCGCCCAATGCGCCCAAAACTTTGAGCGGACGCTCAAAACGGTGGTTGAGCATTGTCTTGCCGCGCGGCGAACCGGCGCCCCGGCCGTCCAACAAACGGCGGAATTCGAGTATGTGCCCTGCCTTTTATTGAACCAGGAAGCCCGCTCGAATAAATTGATGATCATGGTTCATCCGGATTCCGGTTATGAGGCCTATATGGCTTCGCTGTATCCTGCGCTCTCCAGTGACATCAAGGTCATTCTTATCGATAACTACTACAAAAAAGTTTATCTGCAAAACGGCGTCACGTTGGCCAAAAGCGATCTCAACGGCTTCAAGGATTTGGCGGATTATTACATCAAACTCCTGTTTGCCAAAGAAAGGGAGCTGTTGGAACAATCCGCCTGTTCACTGCTGGGTTACAGCTTTGGCTGTCCGATCGCATGGGAAATGCACCGCATCCTCAAGGGCCATGCCATCGCCGTTAACGACCTCTACATGGTCGACCCCCTGCTGCCGTCCTTGCTGAAAACCAAACGACGGCTGAATTGCTTCTCATGGTACGAGGAATATCTTCCGGCGCCGACGGAAACGCCCGTGATCCATTTCCATTGCACGGTTCCCGATCCGTCCATTCCGGGTTATGCCGAGCATTTCACGGACAAAGAAAATTATTCCCTGCGATCCATCGCCCAAAACCTGCGGGAATATGAAATAAAGTGCCACCATACCGGCATCCTCAACAATCCCGACTTTATAAAAACTTTCCAAACGACGGCGAACAGCGGTTGGGTCATTAAGGATGAAAGCGCAAGACAGACCACAGGCAGAGGCGGCGACATCCAACGGATTGAACTCGCGGTAAGGGAAATCCTGTCAAAGATTATGAGGCCGGAAAAAGAATTGGCCGGCGCAGAAAACCTTTTCCACCAGGGGTGCGCTTCCATCCAGACGTTGTCGATCCTGGCCATGGTCAATGATCGATTCCGGCTGTCCATGTCTCTGCCTGACATCATCCGAAACTTTACCATCGACGGCCTGGCCGCCTTGATCGCCAAGAACGAGGTTGTCCGAAAAAGCGATCCCGTCTGGGAACCTGTGGTGTTCAAAAGCCGGAATCCGGATGCCGCCAATCTGTATTTCCTCCCCGGTTTTATCGGATCGGTGGGTTCCTACAGTCGAATCTGCTCCGGCTTGTCCAGGCTTTTCAATGTCATCTTCATGGAACCCAAGGGAATGTATGGCGATATGACGCCTTTTGCCTCCCCGGCCGAAGCGCTCGCCGTTTATGCAAGCGAGATCACCCAAAGAAATAAGATCGATTCTCCCGTTTTCCTGGCCGGCCACTCGGTGGGTTCGGTTCATTCATTGGATCTGGCGATCAAACTGGAGGAAATGGGATACCGGAAGGTGGGCCTGATCAATATCGACGGTTACTTGCACAAGATGGAAAGTCTCATGCAATCGTTCAGAACCCTCAATTTGGATGCGGCCCTGGTGGCGGCGATAAAAAGATTCTTCAAGGAAAACCCGGCAAAGGAATCCGCCCTGGCGCCGCAGGATCCGGTGCGGGAAATCGCCTCGATTTTGTTCCCATCGCCGGAGGTGAGCCGGGATTACGCCTTAAGGGTTGCCCTGGGATACCGCAATATCTGGCATCAGCAAATTGACGACATCATCAAATACAACGAGCCCTCCCGGAAATTCGCCGGCAAGCCCCTGGCGTTCATCACTCTGGATTCGGATAAAAAAATCCAGGAGATGATCCTGCGCTCATGCCATGAGCGCTACGCCGGCAAGTTTCAACTCCATTATATTGAGGGAGACCACTTGAGTTGCATTATCAAGCAGGAACTCATCGAGAAAGTTGTCAATCTTGTCTCCCAATGGAAAGAGTCCTCAAGCGTTTTTTAGAAGATGCGCGAAAAGGATCGCGCCATTCGCAATGCTGATTTTCCCAACAGTCTTTTTCTCACCGCACAGTCTTCAAAAAAATCCAAACTTTAATCTTGAACTTGGCGCATTGCCCCTTGACCCTTGAATCTTAAACCGCGAGGCCGCATTGCCTTGCCAGAACCATGTTTAACTATCATTTTCAAGAAGGCCCGGAAAAAACGCTTGTCATTGTCATGGCAGGCGAACTGGATACCCTTGCGGCACAACCGATCCAAAAAGAGATTGAGCTTTATAAGGGAAAAAACTACGAGAAAGTCTTGTTCGAAATGTCCAATCTGACCTACATGGCCAGTTCCGGGCTGCGGGTTATTTTTTATGCCCAAAAGAATTTGGGTGAAAATGTAAAAATTGAAATCAAAGGGGCCAAGGAACTGGTGGCTAAAATACTGCAAATCAGCGGCATGTCGAAATATGTGACGACCGTTCCGTAGCGCGGGAACAAGTCGTCCAGAGGCCGACCCTCCATTGATTTCCAATTGGAGGAGAATGGAGAGCGGGACTCCTGCACGGTTTGGCTTCAGGTAGTCTGAAGCCTGATTTTATGGTTCCGGCTTGTCCGGGTTGGGGATAGACGCCAAATTTTTCATCGCCGATCGGATCACGGCATAGCCGGATAAAATGGTTAACCCGGCAACCAGAAAGATCAAACCCCGGCTGGCGGCCATCAGTTGGCCGAGAATCAATGCGCTCGCAAACCACATGAGGGAGTAGATCTGTCCCAACCCGCCCATCACAACCCCCTGTTCGCCCGGTTTGGCAATATTGGAGTAAAGCGTGGTAAGTCCCAATTGGACAAACGGCAGGGCGAGAAAAAACAACAGAGCCACAGTCCAGAGTTCAAAGGGCAGAAGCGAGCCTCTTCTTAAATCGGAGACAAACAGGAAGAGGAACAGCAGGCCTTGGGCCAGAAGGCTGAACAAAATCAACTTGCGGTAATCGAAGTGTTTCAGGGCGCCGGGCTGAAGAAAAAAAACGCTTACCCCCAGGGACAGGGCCACAAAAATAAAAAACACCCCGATGTCAGACGGGGAATATCCGAAGACATGGGCCAGATAAAGGGAAATGGATTGGAGAAAAAGCCCGAAGCCGAAATAAAAAAAAGAATAGCCCAGGTTCAACTTTTTCAGCGCGGTTGACCGCAGCAAATAGGTGATGGACGCAAAAATGTTCCGCCATGGCGAAGCCGTTTGATCATTCAAGACACAGGGCGCAGTCTCGGCAAAAACAAAAAACAGCATGACCCCATTCACCAGCGACAAAAACGCGGCCAGAAAAAAGGGAAGAGCCAGGGGAAAAGGAAACGGTATCAAATGAATCCCGGAGGAAATGGCCGGCCCCAGGATAAACCCGGCAATATTGGCGATCACGGGCCATTTGAAATTGCTGAGCTTGCTCCGCGTGTCCGCGCTGATATCGGAAATAACCGCATTGGCAATGACCAGGGTGCCGCAACAAAAACCGCTGACAGCCCGGGCCGACAAAAAAAGCAAATAACTGCCGATGACGATGCTCCATGCTCCCAGGAAATAGCCGGCGACAATGCCGGCCAAACCGGCCAAAATCAATTTTCGCCGTCCGTAAAAGTCCGACAGCCCGCCAAGAATCGGCATGCCGAAAAAACTCAAAAGAGGGAAGGCTGCAAAGGCCATCCCGTAAAGAATATCCCGGGACAAGAAAATCTCATCGGCTTGGATAAGCCCTTGGACGGGGTCAAGAAACAGCTTGGGCATGAGGGGATAAATGATAGCCACCCCCAGCGCATCGATAAAAATCAGCGAATAAAGCGCAAACAGCCTTTTGTTCAAAATGCCCCTAGCCTTCGCAGAGATAAAAGTGTTTTTCCCACTGTTTAAAATGTTTCTTTTGAAACAGGCTTCCAGACACAAACCAGCGCCTCCAGCAAACCAACGACAAGCAACACCAGGAATGTTTTTTTCATGGAAGGGACGCCCATCAGAGTTTTTCGCCGCTTTGTTTCCCTTCATAGCGCCATCCAGGGCGGAATTCAATCATGAACCGCCGGCAGCGCATTCCCAGGTACCTTCAATTCGCGACGCAACGAAATTTTTTTCGATTTTTTTGAAAATCCTTGATCAAAAATCGGATGTGATCCATGAGCTCCTTTTGGCGCTTTGTCAGACACTCAACATCGACCCGGTAACGTTCGACAGACAACAGACGTGGTTCCGCAAGCCGTTCGGCATCCGCATCCAGCTTGGCATGAATGGTTTCAACGGCAAGTTTGGGAATGGCATTCTCGAAAAAATATTCGCGCCGGATGAATTGCCTGCTGGTCTCAATCGACCAATCGAGATGACAAATCCGATCGCCGTCCAGATAAACCCCCAATCCCGTGCCTCCGCAGGATTCCTCCGATGTCGGCCCCTCAAGATGCAAAAGCGACGATTTATCGGACTCAAAACGCGATTGCAGACAAGCTCAATTTGCCCCCCCCTGCGCCCGCTCATTGCCCGGCTTGCGCGGAATTGTATTGGCCTCCCATATCAGTTATATTTTCCTGATGTTCAGAAAACTCAAATCCGCGGCATGTCTCCCCCCATCGTTCATGACGCCGCCAAAAAATCCTGTCAAAAAATTCAATCGCAACTTTTCTTTCACCCAAAAACTTTGAATTCCCCAGACATTCAATCAAAAAAACCGACATCACGCCGCATTGCATGGTTCTTTGTGATCCTTGGATTGTCGTGGTCTGTTTGGGTCAGTCCAAAAACCCCGGTTGAATTCTTTGATGCCGCTGTCCGGGACGCAAACATCCTCACCAAGCGCGACATGGAATTGTTCAATAAAATTGACCCGGCAAAGGCGGCTGACGTCCGGAAAATTGAAGAGATGAATTCCCTCCGCGCCCGCATGGAACGGATTTCGCTCGTCCACGATTGGTTGAACCATCCGAAATACGTCCGCGAACAACGATCCGACATCGTCTGGGGATTCTATACGGCCCATTCAGGCACGGAAACTGTCCTTTTGGCAAAAAACCCGGAATATCTCTCTTTATCGGAGAAATTTGAGACGCTCAAAACGGAGGTCAAGTCCAGGAAACTTTTAAAGGCAGCCAGCAGCCTCAGTCATGAACTGGAAAAAGACCCTCGTCGCAAAACGGATGACTTCCGCATACAAATGCAACGGTTCCTATTGAGAGAATTTCAGGCCCGCATTTTCTGGTGGGGGAACAACCCATGACTCCCTTTCTTGCCGATGTCGTGTGGCCGGCCCTCATTCTTTCCGTCCGCCTCCTGGCATGGTGGTGCATCGCCGCGAGTCTCGTTCTTGAAGCGATGGCGCTCTGGCATTTCATGGGAATCCGTCCCGTCAAGGCATTCGCGGCATCCGTCGCAATGAACACCGTTTCCGCATTTTTCGGCGCCCTGCTTCTGCCCATGGCCGGAATCTGGTGGGAAACGCTCGCAAGCTTTCCCTGTCTTGCGTGGCTGGGACACGGAACATTCCATCCCATTTCCTGGATTGCCACCTGCTTGATTGCCATCGCAATAAGCACCCTCATCGAAACATTCGTCCTCTGGCTCGTTTTTCTCATGCCATGGACACGCCGTCTTGCGGCGGTGATTCTGCTCGCCAACGGGGCCACGGTCATCCCCGCCGTTTTGGCCATCTTCTTCTTGAAATGAAAAATTGAGACCGTGGCAATGACCGCTTTCGCGGGAATGACGAAGAAGAAAGAATGACGAAGAAAGAAAAGAAATGATGAATTCGGGTAAAATCAGATGGAACCCTGCCAAAGACATTTTCCCCCGTCGGGGATAGAGTCGGAGAAAGCCAAAGTCCAAAGAGGCTCTTGCAAAACTACGATACTTGGCGTTGCAGCGGATTTTTTTCGCTGGGAAGGCGTGGAGCTTGGGCAATCCCTGCAACGGTGCCGCTTGTGCGGCACAAGCGATCCCGCCACAGCGGGACCGCCAGCGAAAACAAAGACGCGCAACCCTCTGGGCGACAACCGCTTTGGCCAACTCCGGCGTTGACCTCCTCGACTTCGCTCGGAACAAGTCGGCAGCTTGTCTCGCCGAAGCGCTCGGGCGAAGGCGGACCTGTCTCGCCGTAGCTTCTGAGCGAAGGCGGATCAAAGCCCACTTTGGGGATTTTCCCGCCTCATCGCCTTGGATTTGGCCATAGCGGTTCATCGCGCCAAGCATCGTAGTTTTGCAAGAGCCTCCAAAGGCTGAAATTTGGGGAGGGCCCTTCGGCTTGATCTCCGCATTTTTGAATTTTTAATTGTGAAGATGATGAATAAAAAAACGCATCGGGTGGCGGTGGTTGGCTGCGGCGCCCTGGCGCAGGGGGCGCATCTGCCCCACTGCCAGAGAAATCCGCGCGTGGAACTGGTGGCAACCTGCGACATCGACGCCGTCAACGCCGAGGCATGCCGGAAGAAATTCGGCGCCCAACGCGCTGAAAGCGATTGGCGGCGCGTGGTGGAAGCCCGGGACATCGATCTTTGCATCCTCTGCACCCACACCAATTTGCGCGGCGAATTCATCATCCCCGCCTTGGAATCCGGCAAGGCGGTTTACACCGAAAAACCACTGGCGCCCAATTTCCGCGAAATGACCGATATTGTCAAAGCCACCCGCCGCACCGGCCGCCCGGTCTGCGTCGGACACAACCGCCGGTCCAGTCCGGCCGTGCTGGAATTCAAACGATTGGCGGACAAAGCGCTCCACGGCGCCTCCTCCCGGCCCCCCACCGTAAATCGCATGGAACAGCGAAAGCTTTTGCCGGAGGAAAAACAGTTGCAAATCCTGATGCGGATCAACGATGACAGCCGCAGTTGGAAACCGTGGATTTTTTGGGATGCGGAAGGCATTCTCTTCGCTGAAATGGTTCACTTCATTGATCTGGCTCTCTGGCTCAACCCGGGACATCCTGTCCGCGCTTTTGCCGAAGGATCCCCCCGCGGCAATTTCAGCCTATTGCTCCGGTTCAACGATGGTTCCATCACCACCATCCAGCATACCATGGTGGGACACTTCGATTATCCCAAGGAACTGTTTGAAGCCACCGCCGGCTTCATCACCGTGGGCATGGATCAGCATCTGGAAGTCCGTCAATGGGGAATGAAAGACGAACCCGCGCAAAAATTTTTCCCCTACGCCCATGGTTGTGATTGGGCCGTCAAACAAGGCATGGCCGGTTATCTCCAGGAACTGGAAGCCGAAGTCCGGCAATCTGAGAAAACAGGAAAACAAGCCCGCTGGCTCAATGTGAACAAGGGCCACTACGAACAATTGGACCGCTTCCTCACCCATCTGGAAGGCGGGGGAGAAAACCCCTGTCCGGTGGATGGCGCGGTGGCGGTTAACCGGGTGGCCATGAAATTGCTGGAATCTGTCCGGCTCGGTCTGCCAGTAGCCATCACCCCGGAAGACTGGCATATTCCTGAACTCTGACGAGAATCAGCCTCAACCCAACTGAAGCGAAACCTCGCAATTCAAAAGAAAAAATTTAAATTAGGCCGGGCCCAAGGCCCGGCAACTGCTCGATCCGCCTTCGCCCAAGCGCTTCGGCGAGACAAGCGCACGACGCAAAAACGATCACTCAAAGGCGGGATACAACCGCCCAGAGCCGTTCCGCCTTCGTCTCTCATCGGACTACGGCGAGACAGGCCGGGAGGCCGGCCCTCCATCATTTCGCAGCAAATGGAGGGCGGGGCTCCTGCACCGCTTTTTCCAACAAACATTGAAATTCCTGACCGACCCTCGCCTAAAGGCGAGGGGTTTACCCATCCCAAACAAGAGACTCTAAAATCCCGAATCATGTCCAAACCAACCGATATTCGTCCCATAGGCGCGGAATTGTATTTCCTGCCCGTTCACATGCGCGTGCCGCTCAAGTTTGGCGCGGAAACCATTCAGAAATGCCATTGCGGACGGGTCCGCATCCGGGTTCGCGACGCCAAAGGCAGGGAGGCGGACGGCTGGGGGGAAACCCCTCTGAGCGCGGCATGGGTGTGGCCAAGCAAACTCAGTTACGACGAGCGGGAAAAAGCCATGATGGATTTCTGCCGGCAACTGGCCAAGGCATGGAGCGCTTTCGATTCCAGCGGACACCCCATGGAAGTCGGCCACGATTTCATGGAAAAACAACTGCCGCGGCTGCATCAGGAATTCAACCGTCAACGCGCCGCCGAACCCATGCCATGGCTTGGCGCCCTGGTCTGTTGCTCCCTCTTTGACCTGGCGTTGCACGACGCCTATGGAGCGCTTCATCAAACACTGGTTTACGACACTTATCACGCCGGTTTCATGAACCGGGATCTGGCTTCCTATCTTGAACCCGCGTCCGATACCCGGGTGTCTTTTGCCAGAAAATATCCGCGGGATTTTTTCCAGCTTCCCGCTCCCCAAAAGCTCACGGTCTGGCATCTGGTCGGCGGCAAGGATCCCCTTGATCCGTCCGAACTGGACGGTTCGGAGCCAAAGGACGGCTATCCCTCCCATCTGGTGGAATGGATTCAGCGCGACGGGTTGAAGTGTCTCAAGATCAAATTGCGGGGCAACGACGAGGCTTGGGATTACGACCGCTTGGCCAAAGTGGGCCGGATCGGCATTGAACAAGGCGTTCATTGGCTGAGCACGGATTTCAACTGCATGGTCACCGACCCCGCCTATGTCAACCGCATCCTGGACCGGCTCCTGCTGGAACATCCGCGGATTTACGGAATGATTCTCTATGTCGAGCAACCCTTTCCCTACGAGTTGGAGGAACATCAAATTGACGTACACAGCGTTTCCGCGCGCAAACCCCTTTTCATGGATGAGAGCGCCCACGACTGGCGGTTGATCAAACTTGGACGACAACTGGGCTGGACCGGCGTGGCGCTCAAGACCTGCAAAACCCAGACGGGCGCCCTTCTCAGCCTTTGCTGGGCCAAAGCCCATGGCATGACGCTCATGGTGCAGGATCTGACCAATCCCATGCTGGCCCAGATTCCGCACGTTCTTCTCGCCGCCCATGTCGGCACCATCATGGGGGTTGAATCCAACGCCATGCAATTCTGGCCCGACGAATCGAAACCCGAGGCGGCGGTTCATCCCGGCCTCTACCAGCGCCGCAACGGCATCCTTGATCTCGCCACGATTCGCGGCCCAGGCTTCGGATATCGCATGAACGAAATTCGCCGCCAACTCCCCGCTTCAACTTGATCCTCGCAACAACAGGCGGCGCGGAATCCCCTCCCTCCATTTTCTTCCAGTTGGAAGTAGATGGAGGGCTGGCCTCCTGACCTGTCTCGCCGAAGTCCATGGGACAAAGGAACACCCAGGGGTAAAAAGGTACACCTTCGCAAAAGTGCATTTTATGACCGCAACGGGTATATGTGTACAGGAGGCTACCGTTATTTTTCGTACCATTGTGAATGTACCATGCCAAAAAAATGCGTGGTCCACTCTTTATGAGACAGGCAAACGCGGAGCGTATGGGAGGTCGTCCGGCAGCCACATTGCCAGATGCAGATTGGCTGCAGCCAGCAGTACACTGGCCTCCTGCAATTCCTCACACGAGTTCAGTTCGACCCGTATTCGATGGTTTGAATGGGTGGGGATGAATGCAGCGCGGGCGGAAGCAGGGCAGCGGTGAGTGGCTGGCACGTAAGGTTCTCCGGACGGACAATCCACCACCAGTTTCTCATCCACCCACAGCCGCATGCCCTGCCGGGCCAGACCAATCAGGAAATGAGGTTGTTCCAGCGCCTTTCCGGGTTGCCACGCCCAGGTTCCACCTCCGGCGCTTTTGACTGCCGCAGGCAACTCGCCGTTGGCCCAGCAGACAGTGTCCTGGCGTCCGTTGGGTTGAATGGAAATCGTGCCAGGCAAGTTTTGCAAATCGACATTTCCTTTGGCCGGTGGAAGCGTCAGTGCCGGTTCCGGCGTTGAGGCGAGGAGTTTCGCCTGACACAAGGTGCGTTCGGTCAGTTCGGTCAGGGTGCGCGGTGCGCGAATGCCAAGGATGCCGTTGCCCAGAAATACCTCCTCGCCGATCGGCGACAGCCATCGTTCCGGAATACCTTCCCTTCCCAGCGCAAATCCCAGCGTCGCGCCAGCGGTGGCGGCGGTGCAATCCGTATCGTATCCGCCATTGACCGCCAGCAGGATGCTTTCCTCGAAACGGCATTCACCATAAAGAAGCGCCCAGACGGTCAGGGCCAGGTTCAGGGGCGCATGCGTGAAGTTCTCGTTGCCATGTTGTTCCAGCAGTTGTTCGCGGCATTTCCAAGTTTCCATCCCTTGCGCATGAAGGCGAATAATCATGGAAATGGCCCGTTCGGTTTCTGTTTCGGAACCGATGAAGGTCAGAGCTTGGGAGAGCGCTTCACGAACCGCCAGTCCTTTGATCACCAAACTTTGCAACACTGACAGAAAAACCTCCCCGGCAATGCCTTCCGAACCGTGATCCATCGAGGCGTCCAATGCGGCATACCGGGCGGCCAGTCCCGGGTTGTCCGGGCAAAGACAGGCCCATATCTCGGAACGAATCGGCGCCCCCATCGCAGCGTGGAATGGGTTTTCGAAGGTTCCCACTTCGGCCAGGGGAACGTTCCGCCGCAGATTCCAACGACACCGTCCATATTCATCCCACATGTAATGAATGTGAGCCAGCCAAGCGTCGGCAAAATCCTGTTGCTTTAGGTCCAACCCACGAGTTTCCAACAAATGCAGCCAGACGAGTTGCAATTCAAGATCGTCGTTGGGCGGGGCGGAGACGGGCACGGGATCGTAAAAGCGAAGAAAAGACCGTTCCTTTCGGCCTTCCAATGGCAGGCCAAGCGTTCCACCAATGGATTTTCCGAGCCAACAGCCGTGGATGCGGGATTTGAGGGAAAGGGTTTTCATTTTTAGACAGTTAGGAATAAAAAAAGTCAACAAGGCAAAAACCACACCAATGGGACTCGAATCCAAAAACTGAAATTTGCATCCTTAATCGGATTTTAGCATGAATTTCCCATTAAACAGCCGGGCATCAACGCAAGCGCATGAATTTTTTGTTTTAATTTTTTAAATATTCCAATTTGACGCATCTTACATTCCAAGGGGGAATGGAAAATGTTATTTCAGCCTTGACATCCGCCTTTTTGCCAAAAATCTCACCCGACATGGCATCGGATACGTCATAAATCCCATCAGGCAACGAAAACCGGCATTTTACCTTTCTTTCCGTGGCGTTATAATTGAAAAAGACCGCCAAGTAATGATCGTTTAAGTTGAAAATCTTCAAAAATATTTTCTGATTTTTCAAACTTTCCTCATCAAGCTTCCCCTTGGAATCCTCCCTTTTCCCATCGAGGAAATAATCCTCAAGCTTGGCAATGACATCCTGCGCCTCGTCTATCGCCTTGAAATATTCCCCATCCATGGAAGAACTGCCGGTGAAATAACTTATTCCCTGGCAGCCGGATGACGCCGCAGCCAAGGCGCTCATCCGGACATTTCGAGATCCCAAGGCATATTTTTCCGTCGGACAGCAGCAGGTGCACAGGAGCGCAACCACCGGCTTCTTTAATTGCCTCCGGGTGAGATCCGTAACTTTATAACAAAAAGTTCCATCCCAATAAAATTGGGGTTGATGTTCGTCAACAAACTCATCACACATGCGAATATCAAGAGGATATTCGTCGCGCCCTTTTTCTGTGAGGTAGGCGCTCGCCAAAATCACCTTTATCTGCGGATTGACGGACTTGGCCGCACGGTAAAATATTCCCTGCATCTGGGCGTTTTGCCAAAAGCGAAAGTCATACCATTTCGATTTATATTTTTCAAAAATTTCATCATTAGTCATGGAATTTATTTCTCCAATTGAAATATCCGAGAAATGAGCAAAAGCATCCTTGCACCGTTTACAAAAACAACTGTTCGTTGGTGAAATATCGCTTTTCCAGTTCATCTCATAATTATGCATAAAACCACTCAGGCCTTCAAAATAGGCGTCGGCAAATTTCTTCCGGACTTTTTCATAATACACCATCCCCGGCATCGAATTTTCAATTAGATAAGTCTGGCAAATGGCCATTCCCTTTTTTCCATTTCGCAAGACAATCAAAATATCCTGTGGATCATTTGAAAGCTCCTTGGCGTCGGAGATTCCCCAATAACCATTCCCCCAGTGGCCCCAGCTTCCCCCGACCGGCTCACGATAGCATTCCCATCCCTTGCGAATAAAACGACTGGTCAGAGCACCTCTCATGTTCAATTTTTCATAAAAGTTCAACAGTTTGTTTAGTTGTTCCGAGGCAGGACACTTGAGCAGCCATCCATCATACAAGTAAAACTTTGTCCGTTTCGGAATGGCCGAAGAAAGTGGCGGAACAACATTGACTGGCAATTTTTTTTCCGCACCATTGCGTCCACTATTGCGAAGAAACCAGCGAATCAATGACTTCTCTTCTTTCCCGCCGGACCGCGCTTGATGTTCCACCAGCATGAATAAAGAGGCCGGTCCGCCATATCCTCCAACAATTTTTGGAGAAAGATTGTTTTTCAAACAATTTTCATTCATGGACACAATATATTGATTTGTTCCCATGGGCGCGCCATTGATCGGACTAAATTTGCATGCGGAACCCCGATTAAAGGCGCTTAATAATTTAATTGAAGGAGGAAATTCAATGAACATTTCAGGACTTTGAATCTTGTTTTTATCGCCACAAAAATAAAACATCAGGTGGCCGATTTCCCCTTGGACAATGGAAAACTTTCCATGCCGGGCATATTCCGCCGGAAAGGATACACCTTGCAATGGAAAAACATC
The DNA here is from genome assembly GCA_028687435.1 of Verrucomicrobiia bacterium. Lineage (GTDB taxonomy): Bacteria > Verrucomicrobiota > Verrucomicrobiia > JABWAM01 > JABWAM01 > JAQUAF01. The sequence goes on from JAQUAF010000004.1 coordinate 133,715, forward strand.
GGAGACGACACCCGAACCGCCTTTGGCGGAAGAATATCCCGGCTGACTCCACGGAGCGACCGCCTTTTCGCCCAAACATTTCAACTCCACATCATCAACCCATATTTTCGCGTTTTTTCCCGCTTCGAGATCCTGGCGGCTTACATTTTGGCAGTAAAGTCCAATGCTGACCGCATCCGTTCCAGGAAGAAAAAAAGCCTGTCCATTAATTTCCATCCAATCATATGTGCCGGGAGGAATGGACATGTTAAACGACCCGCCGGTTGTAAAAACAAACTGGGTTCGGGGGGGTATATTTTGCCCCTTGACCCGCGCGGATAAATTATACCGTTTGGACGGATCAATTTTGACCCTTGACGAACGGAAAAAACAGAAATATCCGGGTTTTGCCGGGTATAAAAGCTCAAAGGAATGGAACCCCGAACTGGCCGCGCCAACCGACCACTTGGTTTGCTGGGGATTGATCCACCAAGCGTCGGGAACATCATTTTTCTTGGTGGCGATCTCAAAAGAGGAATCTTCCAGCAAATTGCCAGACGGGATGGCAGAGTTGCCGGTATAAAAGTTCAAGGTCTTTGACCAAGTGGCATTTTCAATTTCAGCTTGCACCATCAACTGATGGAGTCCTTCTTTCAATGACTGGTATTGCGTCGTCAACCGAACATCCTGCCCGGATATCCACAAGTTCGGAATATCCGCCTCCGCATCACCCATCGGATACCCGGAAAGCCACTTCAACCCGTTATTTCTTGCCATGGGCTCCCAAGGACCGGCATCAAATCTGTAGGCCATTTTCTTGACTTTCTCCCCACCCAGAAAATCCAAAAAACACGCCCGAATCCTGCCATCCCACAAACCATAAACAAGTCCGCCCGCATTTTTGAGCGCTTGCCAATCTTGTGGAAAAAGGATGGCGACAGGATCATCACTTTCCAGCGACTTAAATTTCAATTCCGCGATTTTTTCTCCGGCGATCTTCACCAATCCATAACCGCTTGGCTGGAAGGTATTGCCCCGGGTTGTCCATAAATAATCACCGCAAATTGATCCGTTTTCCACACAAAGCGTATTCCCTCTTTTTTTCACCATCAACTTATGGTCATGCCCGTTAAAAACCGCGACAAGGTTTCGGGATGAAACCAGATTCCATAACTGTTTATTCGTTTTTGTCAGGTCGTCCCGGATGGGTTCGTGGGTAAAAACCAACAGTGGCACATCCTTTTTCTGGGCGGAAAGATCGTTGGCAATCCATTGGAGTTGTTTTTCCTCGAGGTGGTAATCCGTATTTTTGATCACCAGACAATGACATTTTCCCCAATCAAACGAGTACCACGGCGGCGCCAAACTTTTAAACAACTCCATCTCCGGATATTCGCGCGGCGACCGGTCGTGGTTGCCAAAAACAAAATAAACCGGCGCGCGGCACATGCCTTCCATTTCCCGCTTAAACAGGGATATTTTTTCGATTTTCTCCCCCAAGGGCATTTTCCCAAGCGCATCAAAGGAAACATCACCCGTCTGAATGAAGAAAGCGGCGCTTTCATTTTTAATTTTGGGCATGGCCTGTTCAAAAAACCACTTGGTCGCCTTGTTAGACGCCACCCCTGGTCCCAAATGAATATCCCCCAAGTGACCAAAGCTAAATTCGTTCTCGTCCTTGCCGATGGGCGCAAGACCGAAATCAGCCGTTTGGGACGCATGTTCCCCGGTCTGTTCCAAAGCATAATACCAGGGACTTGTCGGCAGGTAACCAGAGGGGCGGCTAATAAACAAAACACCGTGCCCCCCGCAAAAAATTTTATATTGCCCTTTTTCGTCGGTTTTTATGGTGTCAAATCCATTTGAAACCAAGATTTCCCCCAACCCCTTCTCTCCTTCGTCCCTTTTACCATTCCGGTTGGCATCCTCAAAAACACAGCCTGCCATTTCTTTTATCGGTTGCGCCGCAGCCTCGGCATGAACCGCAAAAACAAGGCTGGCGGCTGCAAACCACATGACCAGTTTAATCGGCGATATTTTTCTTGAGCCTTTTACATCCCACGCCATTAGGTGAAAACCAGTCCTGCTGGAATCGATCTCAAAGATTTTCGGCTTCTCCTTTGTTAATGTTTTCATAACTTTTCCATTTTATAGTTGTTCTTATAAGCGTTCGGAACGGGTTTGCGCCATTGCCTCGCAGGATTCATGTCAAAATTCAGCCTGACTGCAATAAACCTATTTTTTTTGCAACAACTCAATGGCAATACTTTCCAACGATTCAACATGTCCGTCCAAAAACCAAGCATTCGCCTTTCCGTTGTGGCGATAACTGAGCCTCTCCAAATTGTCCACGACTCCGCGGATGGTGGTTTGATTTGGAAGCGAATCGATCAAAAAAACGACTTTTGACGGTTGGCTTAAACTGTCCACTCGGTCATAGCTGCCAAGAGTAATATAATTCATGGCATAGCTGATGGCTTTTTGGCTTTGTCCTTCCGGTCTGGTCATTTCTGCGGGACAATAGGCAATTCCGGGATATGGAGGCCAGTAAGTCTCGTATTTTAAATAGCGCCCTATCGCATTGGGCCGGTTCCCATTGTACCAATAGGCGCCGTCGCCAGACGATTCGGGAAGCCAGCCCTCATTATCGTTGGAATAAAGCATCGTCGCCAATCCGATTTGTTTCAAATTGTTGACGCACGCAATGCTTCTCGCCATTCCTCTGGCATTTTTTATTGCTGCACAAAAAAAGGCCATCATGATCGACAAGATAGAAATGCAAACCAAAAGCTCAACCATTGTAAACCCCATGTTGTTCTTTATCCGGCGCATTCAACCGCCTTTCCCCTTACCTTTACCGGCCATTTATCCGCGGTTTCATTGTTCAAGCGGCTTTTTAAAATCCGCGTCAGGTTTCGGGCAATGTCGCACGGCGAAAATTCGTAACGATCGATCGGGATGCCGTAATCATGGAAAATCCCCTCGTTAGCCATGGTCAGCGTCCGAAGGGAACGCTGCCAGGGTATCCTTCGGCGAATCAGGGCGGGCGCCATTCCGCTCATCACAATATCGTCCGACACCAGTAGCGCGTCGGGCCATTGACCGCTCTTTTCCCATTGGTCAAGCAGGCGGATCATGCTTTCGTAGGCAACCAATGGCAAATCGTTCAAGTCGGCGGGATAAACAAATTGGTGGATTTCCACCGGCGGCAGTCCCGCCTCCCTTTCCGCCCGCCGGATTCCCTGGAGGTCAAGCGCGTCGCAGGTGGTGTCATCCATGGTGCGGAAATAAAAAATTCTCCGACACCCTTTCCCGGCCATGAACCGGATGGCGTCATGCCCAAAACTTTCGTAGTCCAGGATGACATCCGCCCGGGAATCATGCGGGGAGCCAAACCTCACCGTGGGCAATCCCGTGCACAATCTGGAGTATTCGTCCTCGCCAAAACTGCCATGGATCTGGACAAATCCTTTGAAGGGATAATTCTTCAGATCGTCGAGAAAATGGCGGTAAGAGGGTGACTGTTTCAACGAATCATTGATCTGCCGGTTGCCCAATCCATCGTAAGCGCGGCAAGTCCAGTTTTTTTGGAGATCAAAGAATTCCGCCTCAGTCATGAGAGATTCAAAAATTGCCCGTTGAAAACGCGCCACTTCGTCCGTCAGACGCGGGCTGAAGATGAATAAAACCCCTATGATGGCCTGGTCTATTTCGTTTTTGACAAACATCCCAAACCGGGGTCCGCCGCCAACAATGCCTTCCTCCTTCAAATGCCGCATGGCCCTCTGAACTGTTTTGAAATTGACTCCCCATTGATCAGCCAATTTCCGCAAGGAGGGAATTTTCTGCCCTTTGGATAAAGCGCCCGTCTGAATGAGCTGCTTGAAACGCTTTTCGATCTGAACGTGGGGAAAAGCAGTAGGCTCAAGTTTGATATCAAAATCTGTACCTTTCTGTACCATTTGTTACAATATAAGGGATCAGATTAAAAAAGTCAAGGCGATCAAAAATTTTTTATCGAACTGCGGCACTTTTCGTTCAGGGCAATCTGCCATGCAATTCTGGCCCGACGAATCAAAACCCGAGGCGGCGGTTCATCCCGGCCTCTACCAGCGCCGCAACGGCATCCTTGATCTCTCCACGATTCGCGGCCCAGGCTTCGGATATCGTCTGGATGAAATCCAGCGCAAAATTCCTTCTCCCAACTGATAAATACTTTTCCGAATCACTTCCGAACCATTTTTCCCGCTCCAAGCGCAGCGTTGGGATTTTCGTTGGACAGACGCCTGCGCGGCGCTACAAATTTCGCGTGCGATTTTACGCGGATCTTCATTTGCATTCGAAATACGCCAGGGCGACAAGCCGGGATTCCGACCTCGAGCACATGGCGTTGTGGGCGGCCCGCAAGGGCGTGACGGTGGTGGGGACCGGCGACTTCACCCATCCCAAATGGTTGTCCGAAATCCGCGAACGGCTGGTCCCCGCGGAGCCGGGTTTGTTCCGTCTGCGGCCCGACTTGGAAAAATGGGTGGCCGATCAATGGCCGTCCGCCGCCCGTTCGCCGGTCCGTTTCCTGCTCCAGGTCGAGATCGCCACGATCTATAAAAAGGGCGACCGGACAAGAAAAGTTCACCACTGCCTCTACATGCCGGATCTGGCCTCGGCGGAACGCCTGATCCAGAAACTCGGGCGCATCGGCAATCTCCATTCGGACGGCCGCCCCATCTTGGGCCTGGATTCGCGGCATTTGCTGGAAATCACGCTGGAATCCGGCAAAGGATCGTTTCTGATCCCGGCCCATATCTGGACTCCCTGGTTTGCCGCGCTGGGATCCAAATCGGGCTTTGATTCCATCGAGGAATGTTACGCCGACCTGGCGCCGCAGATTTTCGCCCTGGAAACCGGCCTCTCCTCAGACCCGGCCATGAACTGGCGGGTGTCGCATCTCGACCGGTTCCAACTGGTTTCCAATTCCGACGCCCATTCGCCCGGCAAAATCGGACGCGAAGCCTGTGTTTTCGACACCGCGCTGGATTATTTTTCCATGCGCCAGGCCCTGTCCACCGGCCAGGGTTATGACGGCACCGTGGAGTTTTTCCCCGAAGAAGGGAAATATCACCTGGACGGCCATCGCAAATGCCAGGTGGTCTTCGAACCCGGGGAAACACGCAAACACGGGGGACGCTGCCCGGTTTGCGGCGGGGAATTGACGGTTGGAGTGATGCACCGAGTGATTGAATTGGCGGACCGCGCGGCAGGGACGCAACCCCCGGGCGCCAAGCCTTTCCGCAGTTTGATCCCGCTGGTGGAAGTCCTGTCGGAAATCCTGCAAGTCGGCGCCGCCAGCCGGAAGGTGTCGGACGCCTACGACCGGTTGATCAACCGTCTTGGGCCGGAGCTCCACCTGTTGGAGCAAACGCCCATCGGGGAAATCCGCGCCGCGGGATTTCCCCTGCTGGACGAAGCGGTTTCCCGCATGCGCGCCGCCCGAGTGAAACGCGATTCGGGTTACGATGGAGAGTATGGAGTCATCCGGCTCTTTGAGGACAATGAATTGAAGGATGACCGCCCGGTCAATGTCCTGTTCTAGTTGAGATTGCAAACCCGGGCTGCGACTTCCCCGGCTTTGTCCAGAACATCCTTTCGCGAGCGGACCGCGTCCGGCTGGGCCAGGCCGCAGGCGCGAATCAGGTAAAACTCGCCCATGCCGTACATTTGCATGAAGAAAGTGTAGCGCGGAAAAATATCGGCAAAGGTTTTCTCGTCAGGATGGCCCTGGGTCAGAACCATGACAAATTTTTTCCCGGGCTTGAGGCGGCTCCGGTTGGCCGGATTGGTGATGTACTCCGGCGTGAAATAAGCGTAGGTGCGATCGATAAAGGCCTTCATCTGGCTGGTGACATCCCCGTAATAAACAGGAGAGGCCAGCGCAAGAACATCGGCTTCGCGCACGGCATCCAGAACTTCCGCCAAGTCGTCGCGCAAAACACATTGATCGGCAGTCTTCTTGCACGCGTAGCAGGCCTGGCACCCGCGGTACCGAAGGGCGTTCAGGGCAAAAGTGCGGGTTTCCGCCCCCAACCGGGCGGCGGCCTTGAGAAAGTGTTCCATGATAAAGGCGCTGTTTCCCTGCGCGCGCGGGCTTCCAAGCAAAGCGACAATCTTCATATCATCTCCAGTCAAAAAAACTTTTGCGTCTCCCGATGCCTTTTCCGCGGCTCAACGGTTGCAAGCCTGTCATCGGGTCGGACAGGTTTTTCGAAAATGGAAATCTGTCACACCATTCCGCCTGGCGCAAGACTCAAACATGCCCCCGTTTTGCTTCTCGACCAAAACCCGGCGGGCGCGCCAGCGAAAAAATCACCCCAAGCCGCCTGCGAACAAATCCCCGAACTGAAATCGGGACTCAATGTCTGCAACGGAGAAATCGTCCACCCCACAGTGGCCAAAGCCGTGACCCGCTCGTAAAGAACCGGGCGACAGCTGCCGTGCTGGTTCGCGGATGGCGGCGGGAGAGGGCAACTGCGGCCCACCGCCGGCTCCTGGAAATCGCCTTTCTGGTCGGATTCCAAATTATTTTCGATCTTGCAACACCCCAAGTCAGCCTGATTGCGCATGCCAGCGGAATGCTGCTGGGTTTCCTGATCGCGTCGGTTCTTCGCCACAGGGGCATCCCCCATCAACCCATCCACCTTTGCCCGGAAGCTGCGGCGGGACAGGGGCGCAAGGAGGGAAAATGACGCTCGATTCAGAAAACCGGCAAGGTGGTGCGGGAGCCCCTTCCCGTCATTCCCGCGAAAGCGGGAATCCAGAAGGTGCCTCAAAATAAAAACCTTCGCAACCCCTGATTTTTATTGTATTTCATGGCGTGAAATGATTTATTTCATAATATGAACAATATTAAGCCACGTTGGTTTCTCCGGAATCTGCAATCCACCATCCGGATTCTCCCGGTCAGTGTTCTGACAGGCGCCCGGCAGACGGGCAAGACCACCTTGGCCAAATCCATCGAACCGGCGCGCGCCTATTTTACCCTTGATGAAATGGAGACGCTCAATCAGTCCGAACGCAATCCGGATTCGCTGCTCGAATCCCGGCCAGTCATCCTTGATGAGGTTCAGCGGACGCCGCAACTCCTGCTGGCCGTCAAGCGCGCAGTGGACGAACGCCGCCAGCCTGGCGATTTCATTCTAACCGGCTCGGCCAATCTGCTTCTCATGGGCCGTGTGGCGGACACTCTGGCAGGCCGGGCGATTTATCTGGAGTTGCCGCCGTTTTGCCCCACCGAATGGCGGGAACGGAAGGGCGCCTTGACGCCGCTGGATCGGTTATTTGCCGCGGATTTCGATTGGCGGGAATGGCCCGATGAACCGGGCAACTGGCAAGGCTGGCTGCTGCGGGGAGGATACCCGCCGGCATTGCAAATTGACTCCACAGCCGACCGATGCCTGTGGTTTGCCGCTTATATCCAGACCTATTTGGAACGCGATTTGCGTCAGTTGAGCGCAATTTCCAGCCTGCCCGATTTTCAACGCGTCATGGCTTTGGCTGCGCAACGGACGGGGAAACTGCTTAACCAGGCGGATTTGGCCCGCGACGCCGCGCTCAGCCATCCGACAACTCATCGCTACCTTAATCTGCTTGAGACAGGCTGTCTGGTCAGCCTCATCAGGCCGCTCATGACCAATCCGTCGCTGGCACTCGTCAAAACCCCCAAACTGCTTTGGACAGACTGTGGTCTGGCGGCATCGCTTGCGGGAATCAAAGCTGAAACGGATCTTGCTCATCGCCTGGACACCGGTTTCTGGCTGGAACAAACCCTTTTTCAATCCCTGCAAACATGGCGTTCGCTGGAACCGCACCGCCGCAAATTGCATTTTTGGCGCGATCGCGCGGGACACGAGGTGGATTTCGTTTTGGAACAGGATGGCAGGCTTGTCGCGATGGAGATCAAGTCAACCAGTCAGGTGACCGGGAATGACGTTTCCGGGATCCGGGCGTTTCAGGATTCCTTAAAGAGCAAAACATCGCTCATTCGGGGGGTTGTACTGAACGCCGGCAAGGCGCGTCCTCTCGATGCCGGCGCTGTGGCATTACCCTGGGGATGGATGGTTCCAAAAACCTGAGCGTCATTCCCATCGGAATCATCCACTCATTCGACATGCTCCGGCGGCCTGGAAGTCCGCCCTCCATTGAAAACAAGCCGGCAAGTCCGCAGTCTACCGGATCTTGCCGAAGACCGCATCCTCGCCCAGCAGTTCCTCGATGCGGAGGAGCTGGTTGTACTTGGCCACGCGATCCGTGCGGCAGAGCGAGCCGGTCTTGATCTGGCCCGCGTTGGTGGCCACGGCGATGTCGGCGATGGTGGTGTCCTCGGTTTCGCCGGAGCGATGGCTGATGACGGCGGTGTAACCGGCGCGATGCGCCATCTCGATGGCGTCGAGCGTCTCGGTGAGGGTGCCGATCTGGTTGACCTTGATCAGAATCGAGTTGCCGACGCCCTCCCGAATGCCTTTCTCGAGGAATTTCGTGTTGGTGACAAACAGATCGTCGCCCACCAACTGGGTGTTGGCGCCCATGGATTCGGTGAGTTTCTTCCAGCCTTTCCAATCGTTTTCGGCCAGGCCGTCCTCGATGGAAACAATGGGATACTTTTTCTGCAACCCCTTGTAAAAGGAAACCATGTCCGATGCCGTGCGGACGGAGCCATCGGATTTCTTGAAGATGTAGCGATCCTTTTTGGGGTCGTAAAATTCGCTGGAGGCGGGGTCGAGGGCGATCATGATGTCCTGCCCCAGTTTATAGCCGGCCTTTTTGACCGCCATGGCAATGACTTCCAAGGCATCCTCGTTGGATTTGAGATTGGGGGCAAAGCCGCCCTCGTCGCCAACAGCCGTGGAGAGGCCGCGATCCTTGAGCACACCCTTCAATGAATGAAAAACCTCAGCGCCCAAACGCAGGGCTTCGCTGAAACATCTGGCGCCGGTGGGCATGATCATGAACTCCTGCAGATCAACCGGCGCGTCGGAATGGGCGCCGCCGTTGAGGATGTTCATCATGGGAACCGGCAAAACCTTGGCGTTGGGGCCGCCCAGATACTTGAACAGGGGCCGTCCGAGGGCATTGGCGGCGGCATGGGCGGTGGCCAGCGAAACCCCAAGCAGGGCGTTGGCGCCAAGCCTGGACTTGTTCGGAGTGCCATCGATCTGCCGCAAAACGGCGTCGACATGGGTCTGGTTGAGCGCATCCAGGTCGCGCAGGGCCACGGCGATCTTCTTGTTCACATTCTCAACCGCCTTGGAAACCCCCTTGCCGCCGTAGCGTTTGGGATCCTTGTCGCGCAACTCCCAAGCCTCATGCTCTCCGGTGCTGGCGCCGGAGGGAACGGCGGCCCGCCCCATCGCGCCGCCGTGCAGCGCGATCTCAACTTCGACAGTGGGATTCCCGCGGGAATCGAGAATCTCCCTCGCCCGGATGGATTGGATTCTGGTCATGATGAAGGATGGTTTGGGTTGGACGGATCAGGCGGCGCCCACTGGCGCCATTTCATGAACACAAGGCTCGATGGCCGCAATACGCACGCGGCGGATCTTGTCGTCCGCCGTCAAATCGACTTCCTCCCCGACCTTTTTGCCCAGCAACGCCCTGGCCATGGCCGCCTGGTAGGAAAGGATGTTTTTGGACGGGTCTCCATCCCATGCGCCAAGAATGGAATAGGTTTCCGGTTCTCCGCCTGAAAGAGGCTGGATGGTGACCTGGGTCCCGATATTCACGCAGGAAACATCGGGCTTGTAAAAATCAGTGCCTTGGGCGCGGGCGAGCATCTGTTCAAGATCGGCCTTGAGACGCATGAGAACGGTCTGCGTTTCCTTGGCGGCCTTGTATTCGTGATTTTCGCGGAGGTCGCCATAGCTGCGCGCCACGGCGATTTCACGTGAATTCTCGGGTATCTTCTTGTTGATCAGTTCCTCGTACTCCTTCCTGCGCCGCTCCAAACTTTCCCACGAGACAACAAGGCTTTCCTCCTTCTTTTCCTGGTTGTTGACCAGGAGCGACTGGATGGTGGGACAAACCTTGATCAGGCGGCCCATGAGGGAACGCTTGTCGATCTCGTCGATGGCGGGATTCAGGAGGATGGACTTGCCGAGGTCGCGGGCCTCCTCGACATCGCAGGCGCGAACCATGTCCACGACCAGGGAGAGATCGTCGAGCAGAATTTCGGTAAGGGGATTCTTGCGCCGGGACCCGCTCTCCAGCATGGCCTCCTCGATTTCGTGCAGCATGACGGAGAGCAGCCGTCCGTTGACCAGCGGCGGCAGCCAGCTCGCATAAGCGGAATCCTCGCGATTCTTGCACATCCACAACATGAGGCTGACGCTGACCCGCTGCTCGCGCAGGGAGCGGTGCATGACTTCGGGCAGGTCGGTGGTCTTGTTCTCGGCCATGAGAAAATTCACAATGGCGGTGAGCAATTTTGCGTCGGCGCTGGAAATCAGCTGCTTGATGCGCGCCTCCCAATCCGGAAAGGTCTGTTTGATGACCTGGAGGGTGTTTTTCTGGCGGTGGCTTGACAGGTCGCAAAGCACATGGCGCAGATCATGGACCTCCTGGATCATGGACTGAAGACTGGCGCCGCTGGACTGTTGCTGGTCGAGACTCAACAGGTCGTCGCGAATCCAGATGGCCTCCACCACAATGGAGGGATTGCGCTCGCGATTCAGCGCGATCTGTTCATCAAGGGATTTCACCAGCTCGGGAACAAGGAGTTTGAGTTCCTCGGATTTGCCGATTTTCTTCAGGACATCCTCGGCCACCTCCAGCAGATCGGGAAGGCTGCGGGCCTTGTTGAGCCGCGCCACAATCGCATCCATGGGAGTTTCCGGGCGGTCCAGCACGCGGATGGGCTGGTTTTTGCGGACAGGCCATGAAATCAGGCCCTCTTTCTTGCTGGTCCGTTTCGCGGTCGAAAGCCACTTCTTCCACTCGGCTTCCGTCAACGCAAAAGGGCAGAGAATGGCCTGCAAACGTTCGGGAAAGGCCTCCTCTCCCAGACTCTTTGCAAAGACGCGAACGATTTCCGCATGTTCCGCCTTGACCCTGGCCTTGAAAGCCTCGGGATCGGCCGCTTTCATGGTCAGAATGTGATCCTGGGGAATCGCTGTCAGGGAATCGGCGGCATAGGCCAGCTGCATGGGATGGCCCTGTTTGTTCTCAAAATCAATGAACACCTGGTCCAACACGGTGTCATAGGAACGAATCTTGCCGAATCCCCAACTTCGGTGGGTGCAATAGCTTCCGGGAGCGAGTTGTTTCAGTTTGTTGGCTTGCGACTGGCTTAGGCGTCCGGATGCAACATAGGTTTGAAGATCGTCTGGATTCATATAGGGAATGAAACTTCATTATGAAGCCACATTCCCCAAAAGCGCAAGCAAAACCAAAGCAAAGCGGAAAAATCCGCAAAAACCGCCCTCCCGGACTTCAGGCCAGCGGCGAGTACACGGATTTGGGCATGGGCTTGATTTCCTCCCCCTCGGAAATCTCGCGCCCGATGGAAATGGCCAGGAATACGATGGAGGTGATGGGCACGGCCAGAAGCATCCCCCATATACCGGCAAAATGTTCCCCCAAAAGAACCGTCGTGATGATCAACCCGGGGTGCAGATGATGGCTTTTGCCATAAATGAGGGGCTGGAAAATGAAATCGTCGCACAGGCGGCTGGCAAGGACAATCACAAGAACAGCCAGCAAAACTTCATTGGGAACCGCGGCGCCGGCGGTCAGAATCAGGCATATCACAATGTAAAAAAACGGCCCAAGCAGGGGAATGGTGTTCAAAACCCCCGAAATGAGGCCAAAAGCGATGGGATAAGGCGCTCCGGCAATCCAGGTCGTGATCCCGACAAAAATTCCCACCAGCGTGCAATCGACCATCATGCTGAGCAGGTAGGAACGCAAACGGCGGTCCATCTCGTAAAAAAATTTCAGGGCTGGTTCAAAATAGCGATTGGGTATCCACTCGATCACCGCCTTTTTCAATTTTCGTCCGTCCTTCAGCAGGAAAAAGGTGAAATAAAGGGTCAAAAGAACGGTGAAAAAAAACCTGGGCGCCACTTTGATCAAAGCCACCACCAATTCCAGCGCCTTGGCCTCGACATGCTTGTCCACATAGTCGGAAAGCCGTTCCCGAAGGGTCTTGGGTTTTGGCGGAGGTTTGGGAGGAACAGCCGGCGCAATTTTGGATGTCTTGCCCGAAGTCATCTTGGGGGGAGGCTCCGGGACAGGCGGCTCGGGAGGAGGCTCCAGGTATTTCCTGGCAAGAGGCCACTGTTCTCCGGCCCAAACCAGCGGTTGATACACGCGCTCGACAATACTCTCCTGGAAATAGTCCAGGTCGATCTTGTTTTTGAGTTCCACCATCACAACCATGAAACGCGCCCAGAACAGACAGGACACCAGCAAAAGCCCGGCCAGGGCCAGGAGTGAACCCACGCCGCGCCGGATGGAAATGGACTCCAGCCAGTCCACCACCGGACCAAGGATGTAAAACAAAACCCAGGAAAACATGAAGGCTGAGAAAATGAGCGGAACCTCATGATAAGCGACCCAAAGAAGAAACAGCGCCAAGGCCGGCAGGCCCAACCTGATCCACATATTGCCCCGCCGTCGAGAGGCGGTCTCCGGAGGCGGGTGATGAATCTTTTCGGGAGGGAGCGGCATGGTTCACCTTGCAAATTGCTCGTTGGCCGCGCGAAGGCGCATGCCAAGCTGCCGGGCCAGGGCAAAAAGAATCTTGGAGGCCAGGGAGGGATTCCGCTCCAGCAAATTGCCCAGCTCGGTGCGGTAAAATCCGATCAGTTCCGTCTTGACCGCAGCGCTGGCCTGGGCGGACCGTCCGCTTCCATCCAAAAGGCTGATCTCGCCAAAAATCTCGCCGGGCCCCAGATTGGCCATGGCCGTGCGGCCATCCTTCAACGCCTTGCTGATTTCCACCTCGCCCTTGAAAACCACATAAACGCCAAAACCGGGGTCGCCCTCGTGGAAAATCACCTCGCCTGCGGCAAATGTCCGCTCATGCAGAAGATGCAGCAGTTCGGCCAGCTCCCGCCCGGTCAAATCACTGAAAAGGGATGTCTGCTTGAGCATTTCGACAATCTCACGCTGACGGGAGTTGAGCTTCCGGAAAACCATCGACAGCAGGGGGACCTTGTGCGCAGCCACAAGCACCCGCTGTGTTTTGGACATTTCAGATTCGGTGGGCATGGGTGTCATTTTCCCCGAGGAAGGGAATGCAAGTCAATCTAGAAGAAGACCTCCAAAAATCCCATCTTTTGACGTTTTTTTCCCTGCCGGCCCGGCGGCGGTGCGGGAGCCCCGCCCTCCATTTTTCAGCATGGAGACCATGGGAGAGCGGGGCTCCCGCACCGCCGCATCCCCGGAAAAAGGTGATGAATGAGGCTTTTGCAAGATTTCCGCCCGCAAATGTCACGATCGGGAAGCCGTCTCCAACTGCTGCATGAGTTGTTCCTGGGAAACCCCCTTCAACTCATAAAGCCGGACAATGGTTTCCTCGATCAGGTTGTTGGGACAGGAAGCTCCGGCAGTGATGCCGATGGTCACCGCCCCGGCGGGCAGCCAGTTGTCCGTCTCGATTTCCGCGTGTTTGAGCATGCTGAAGTGCACGATGCGGCGGTCTGAAACAATCTTTCCCGCGTTTTTGATGAAAAAGGTCGGCAACCGCGCCTCGCCCATCTCGGCCAGATGGGAAGTGTTGGAGGAATTGTATCCCCCGATTACAATCAGCAGGTTGATGGGTTCGGCCAGCAATTTTTCAAGGGCATCCTGCCGGTCCTGCGTGGCGCCGCAAATCGTGTCGAAGACGCGGAAATGCTCCCCGACATGCTCGTCGCCATACCGGTCGATCATGGCCTGCCGGATGCGATGCTGCACCTCCTCGGTTTCGTTGCGCAACATGGTCGTCTGATTGGCCACTCCGACAGTCTGCAGGTGTTTTTCCGGATCAAACCCCGGGGAAAAAGCGCCCTTGAAACGGTTTAAAAACTCCTGTTTGTCGCCTCCATTCCGGATGTATTGGCATACATAATCCGTCTCCTCGAGAGTGAAAACCACCAGATAATGCCCGTTGGCGCCCAGAGCCCGGGAACTTGTGGCCGTGGTTTCCTCATGCCATGCCTTGCCATGAATAATGGATGTCACCCCCTCCGAGGCATACTGCCGAATCCGTTTCCAAACGCTCATCACGTCCCCGCATGTGGTGTCCACCAGTTGGCAGCCCTTTTCAACCAGCAGATTCATCACCGACAGTTCGGTGCCAAAGGCGGGAATGATCACCACATCCTCGCCGGTCAGGTCCTCCATGCTGGCTTCCGGCTGGGGTCCGCTCAACAGTTTGATCCCCATGGCCCGGATCTGGTCATTCACCTCCGGGTTGTGAATGATTTCACCCAGAATGTAGATATGCCGGTCCTTGTAAACCTTTCGGGCGGCGTACGCCAGATCAATGGCCCGTTCCACCCCGTAACAAAAACCAAACTGCACGGCAAGACGTATGCTCATGCCCGCCACCGACATCACCCCGTCGCGCCGGCGCAACCGGTCCACCAATCCGCTGCGGTAATGCTTTTCCACCTGCGCCTGCACGGTCGCCAAAACCTCCGGTGTCCGCAGGTTGACCTTCCGTCCAAATCCGCCCCCCAAAACCATCTCTGTTGCGTCGTTCATGACATTCCACTGTACAGAAAAAATTCCATTCTGAGAACGAGAATTTATTGTCGCAAAAATCCGGATGATTATTAAAATGAAGCCATGACCTTCCGCGCCTTGTCCGCATTCCTTCTGACCGCGCTGATTTCGCCGTTCGCCGTGGCGGCGGAAGAATCCTCCGGCTTCACATCCATGGAAAAGGCCGTGTTTGAGGTCATCAACAAGGCCAGGACGCAACACGGCAAGGCGCCGCTGATCTGGAACGAAAAAATCCAGCTGGCCTGCCGTCAACACAGCAGGCAAACGGCGCAAGGCAAACGTCCGCTGGGTCATGATGATTTTGACGAACGCCTCAAAAACCTGGCCATATCCTTTCAATCGGCAGGCGAAAACGTGGCTTCCAACCGCGGCCACGACGATCCCGTTGCCCATGCGGTCAAGGGATGGCTGAAAAGCCCCGGCCACCGAGCCAACCTGCTCGGCGATTTCACCCTCACCGGCGTGGGCATCGCCCGGGACAAGGAAGGCCGGTTTTATTTCACCCAGATTTTCCTGAAAACAACACCCCCTCTCTGAAATCCGGCGTCCCGCCGGACGACACCCCCCCGGGAAACCGCCCCGCTCCAAACGCGGAATGCAGCTATTGGTTGGAGATGATGTTGAACAAGGCAATAGCCGACCACAGGATGCCCGACAGGGCGGTTGCCATCACATAAATAACGCAACTCTTGCTTCTCTTGAACCGGACTTTTCTCAACCCCGGGTGTCGCTGCATTCCCCGGAAATCGTCATGTTCCTGCAAATACTCGTGATTGTTGTCCAGCAACTCCGCGCGCAATCTTTCCTTGTAAACAAGCAATTGCTGGCAAAAACGCTCCCATTCGGCAAACGAACGGAATGTCAGGCTCTCCTCCGCGCCATCCACCCGCAGCCTCACCTTGGTGCCGCAGTAAACGCCATGGAAATACCGGTGCCGGACATCCTCATTTTGAAGCTTCCAGAGGGGAAGAAAAACGATGTTGTTGTATTCCGTCTTGATGAGATAAATCGGAGTCAGATAGAAAAAGGGTTTAAGAACGGATTTATGCCACTTGAAAAGAGTCACAATATTCCGGCCCAGCAGGATTCCGGCCATCAAAGCCCCCCCTGCGGTGAAAAAAAGCAGATTGGAAGGCCACAGCCATCCGAATGCGCCGCAAAATGAGGCCACAAAATAGCCGGTGAACAAGACAAAAAAGAAATAGTTCCAATCGATCGAATGCAGGGGAATCCGCATCTGATCCTGGCAGATGTTCGCCTGACGCCGGCGGAGAATGTCCTGCACCTTCCGGGGAAGCTCGCCAAAAATGGCCGTGCCGGGGGTCAGGTTTTCCAAACGATGGGACTTTGATGCCGATGATTTTGAGCGGGCGGCCTTTTCCTTTGTCTGCCTGGCGTTTTCCGCGGCATCCTTGTTGATCGCGGCGGCATGCTTGAAAAGGACCTCATCGTAACTCTTGCGCTTCACCGGATCCTGCAAAACATTGTAGGCCTCGTTGATGGCCGACATCCTTGAATTGGCCAGACGCCAATCCTTCTCATGACGGGTGGGATCAAACCGGTCGGGATGAATGGCCCGGCTCAGAAATCGATAGGCCTCACGCATGTGCTCCACAGAGGCATCGGGTTCAACCCCAAGAACCGAATAATAATCCCTGTATTTTGATTGTTGCACGGCGCAAAGCGTTCTGACTCCCTATCAAAAAACACGCCCGGCCAGGCATCCTTGCCCGACAAGCCTACCCTTCTCTCATCGGCAGCCTCAAAAAATTCTTTAGTGAAAATAAATAAAAAAAAGACGGTCTCATCCCGTCTTGGCCTGGCGAAAGGCCTTTTCAAAAGCGGCATCGCCATTGATCCCATAGGCGGTAACAAACCCCTTTCGAAATTCTTCACTGTTGCCGGATGGCGCACTGACCAGATTGGCTTTCAAATAATCGACAAACTGCTGCCATGTCGCCACCTCTCCCCGCAAGTCCTTGGCCCAGTCATGTCCCAATTGCTGAAAACCGGACTTTATGGACGCTGCGGATGATGAGGCGCCTGTCGTGGACGCGGAAGCCGTCGTCTGGGTTTGAGTGACAACAGGCGCAGTCTGAACCACCGCCGTGGTCGTCACAGGAGTCACCACCGTTGTCACCGTCTGCTGGGGCGAGTTGACCACCACATACCCCGCCGGTTGGGGCAGATAATAAACGCCTCCGATATAATAATGGGTGACCCCCCCAATGACCACCGGTGTGGCATTGATGGGAATCGAGGGAACCACGATCCCTGGCGGCGCGTTCACCACCACATAACCGCCCGGGCATGTCCGATAATAAACCCCATCACAATAATAATAAGGAGCGCCCGCGACATACACCTTGACATATCGCGGAGGCGGATCGGCAACCAAGGTGCCAATCACCACTCCCGCAAAAAAACCGCTCAAACAGGAAAAACCATCAAAACCGCCGCCAGGTCCGGGACCGGGTCCTCCATGCGGCCCCCCCCACGGTCCGCCACCATGCCCCCCTCGCGGTCCCTGCGCACAAACATCGGCGCACATCAAAACCGCCATCAGTGCGCCAACCAAACCTGTCAATCCACAAAATCCTCGATCCGTTTTCATCAAAAAATCTCCTTTCTGCCATCAGGGTCAATATCGTCCATCCCCGTAAAAACAGGTGAAAATCAACACCGGAATGGAAATAAGCGCAACATCCACGCCACAGCCAAAAACGATATGGATATCCCCATGACGTCAAAGCTCCTTTTTGACATGAGGATAGTCGATCGCCCACGGAACGCCAACTGCATTGGGACAAAAGCGCCTCTTTTTGGGATGAAGGCCCTTTCAAGAGGGACTTTTGCGGAAACCCCAAGCGCCAAAAACAACAACCAAACCGCATAATAATGGGAACCAATCGCCGTGGGTGGCATAAAAGGAAACAGGCCGTTGGCGGCCGATCTGAGGAGTCACCTTCAAAACCCCCTCCACAAATGGCTGGTGGAAACTGAGCACCCTGCCATCGGCATCAACAACACAAGTCAATCCGCTATTGGAACAGCGGATCATGGGACGGCGGTTTTCAATGGCTCGAAACACCGCGTTGGCGGCATGCATGGCGGCGCCTGGCGACTCCTTGAACCATGCGTCATTGGTCAGGTTCACCAGCGCATCCGCCCCCCTCAGGCAAAGCTGGCGGGACAACCATGGAATCGTATCCTCAAAACAAATCAGGGGGCCAAACTTTATCCCCCTGGCTTCGAACAACACCGGCTCCCGGCCTGGCGAAAACCGGCCTTGGATCGGCGCAATCCGGCGCAACCACCTCAACCGGCGTCCTCCCGGCACATATTCCCCAAAAGGCACCAAGTGCAATTTGTGATAGGCCGGTTGCGGAACGCCATCCTTATCCATCCACATGGCCGCGTTGTAACACAAAGGCGCGGGTCTTGCCCCATTCTCCGTCTTCTCCGGAGAATCAACCATATCAACCGCGCCAAAAAACAAGGGGGCCTGGATCCGTCGCGCAAGATCCTGCAACCTGGCTCGCTGGTCTGGATCCATGCTTGGTCCCCTGACCAGGGCTGTTTCAGGCCAGATCACCAAATCCGGAGAAAAAGACGCTGTCCCAAGAGTCAGACGCCACAATCTTTCCTGCTGTTCCTTCCGGCTGATCACCTGATATTTCACCTCTTGGGGAATATTGGGTTGGACAAGGGCGATCTTCAGGTCAATCCCTTCACCGGCATAATGCTGCATCCCGTTCAAATGCCGGTTCCCAACCACAAGACACCACACCGCCAAAAGCGCGGCGGAAAAAAACTCGCCATGAAAAACTCCGTATTTCCCCCACCGCCGCCACGCCAGCCAAAGCGACAGGTTCACATAAAGAACCAGGAATGAAACCCCGTAAACACCCGTCCACGCCGCAACCTGGATGAGAGCCGGATTTTTAAACTGACTGACGGCCGCGTAATTCCACTGAAAACCGCCCAACGGCCAAGCCTTGAACCATTCCAAAGCCACCCATGCGGCCGCGCCAACCAACGCGAGCCATACCCCGTTGCCAGAAGACCAGCGCCCAGCCAGCCGGGCAAACAGCCAGGCCCACATGCCATGGATCAGGATCAGCGGAACAGCCAGCGCCAGCATGCCCGACAAAGTCGCATGCGCAATCCAGTAGATGGTTCCCAGCCAAAAGACCAAACCCATGACACAGCCGGTTTGAAAGGGAAACCCGCCGCGGTTGCCCAGGGGAACCAGATGCGCCGCCACCGGAATCCACGCCATCCACGCAAGCGCCGACCAGCAATGGGGGGACTGGATTCCCTCCCAAGGGGCAAGCGCCACAACCTGCAAACCACCGGAAACAGCCCCCGCCAACCATGCGCGCCATCGTTGAATCATGGTTTCACCGGGTTTCAAGGTTCGATGCGGCAAAATGTTTTCTTCTTCTTTGCCACAATGCCACAACAACAGCCAGCCCTAGGCATCCGGCGCAAAGCAACTGGCCGCGGGTCAGCCATCCAAAAAACAGGCCGTCATCAGGCGCACGGAAAAATTCCAGAAAAAATCTGACCCCGCTGTAAACCGCCAGAAAAAAAACAGTGGCGCTCCCGTCAGGCGGATGGCGGCGGCGGAACAACCACATGAGGACAAACATCAACACCCCCTCGCCCAAAAAACCATGGATTTGAAACGGATGCCGGGGAACACCATCCCCCGCCCCGGGAAAAATCACCGCCCATGGCAGGGAGGATGGACGCCCCCAGCTTTCGCCGTTCATGAAATTGCCAAGACGCACCAACCCGATGGTGACCGGCATGACCGTGAAAACATTGTCCATCAAATTCCAAAAAGGGAATCGCGTCACACGACAATAGATCCAGAAAAAGACCGGCAACCCCAAAATGACCCCATGACTGGCCATGCCAAAGAAACCGCCGCCCGACGGACGAACAATGGAAAACGGATCACGGCAGACCTCTCTCCATTGATAAAACAGGCTGTCTCCCAAATGCCCGCTCACCACCACCGCAAAGACACACCAAGGCATGAACCAGGCCATTCGTTCTGGAGACATGGCGGACCACCCCCACCGGTAAAAACGAACCCCGAGCCATGCGCTGAAAAAAATCCCCGCAATGTAAGCCAGACTGTAATACCGCAAACCGGCATGCGGCCCCCATTGAATGAGGTACGGACTCAAGTTGTGAACATAATGATCCATTCAATAAAGGGCGGAGATAAAGTGGCCGTGGCGTCCCGCCGCTGGCCTCCAAACCAGGGCCGGGACGGTCAACGCCGCCAACATTTGCCCAATCCGGAACCATTCCGTTCTGATGGAGGCGGTGCGGGAGCCCCGCCCTCCATTTTTTGCCGTGCAGACAATGGAGGGCGGGGCTCCTGCACCGCTTATCTTCGGATGAAAAGTTAGTGGCATTGGCCAAGACCGGCTCTGCTGCCCACAATACGGATCAATGCCCGCAACAACCACCGGGACGAGGAACAGGAGGAGGAGTCGGCGGAGGGCAACCGCCGCCCGTGGGAGGCTTGGCCGCATCCTTGACCACATTCTTGGAAACGTCCGTGGCGGCGGCTTTTGCCGCATCCTGCGCGGCCTGCTGCCCCCCTTCCACCCGGCTGCAATGGCTCTCCTTGGATTGCCGATCACCCTTGCTCATCGCCTCGATTTGGCCATGAACGTTCTCATACACACGAACTTTTTCCATATCCGCCGCCGTGCATGGCTGGGACACATTGGAATCATTGATCTTCCGATAGGAGCCGTCCTCGGTCTTATAAACTTCGCCCACGCCATCCACATCAGGTCCCGTAGGTGGGCCGCAGGCCAGAATGAAGACAAACACCACGCACGAAAACAACACCGAGAGATTCAGGGCAAATGGTCTCATCGCCATCCTCTAGCACCCAAGCGGCCTGAAAGCAATCCTCCATCGATTCCAAGGATCTTGAATCGCGAGGCTTCGACGATGAGGCGAAGCCTCGTCAGGATTCCAGGATGAGTTTTTTCTTCGCCACTTCCATGCGGGACACCCCTTTCATCAGGGAGTTCAGGACAGGATGCTTTTTCAAAAAAGCCAGAAACTGCGGGTGATTCAGGTAATCGACAATCCTCTTTGGCGTGGCCTTGTCGGAAATGCGGACAGACTCAATCTTCAACGAAAGCTCCCCATCCGAAATCTGCGGAATGAAAACAACCACGCCATTGAAGATCTCCCCTTTGAAACCGGGAATGTCATCCAGCGGACGATTGACTCTGACCGTGATCTTGTCATCCTCAAAATCAAATTTCGTGGACACCCGTTTGTCACCGGACATGCGAAATTCCATGAGGTTGGTGAAAATGTCGTTCAATTCCTGGGCGCTCAGTTCAACCCTGGCTTTTTTCCCGGCAGCCCGGGCCGCGTGAAAATCGTCCCATTTCTTGGTGGCAGCCCTCAGACGAAGCTGCAGTTTGGTGGGTTCCTGCCGTTCCTCTCCCTGAACCGGACCAGTCAAAACACTCGCAAGAAAAACAACCGACAAAAAGACAAGGGATGGTTTCATAGCCTGACAGAATCCTACAAATTAACCGGGGGTTGTCAACCTCCCCGAAAGAAGCAAAACGGCGGCCCCTTTTTTTGGGGGGCCGCCGTCATAACCTAACAGTCTAACAGTCTATCACCTGACAACCTAACCCTCACAGCCCGAATTCCTTGGCATTCACCGGCAGGGCGATCGCCTTGCGATCAGGCACCTTGGCTTTGAGCAGGGCCAGTTCATCCTTGGGATCGGTCAGGGGCAACGCCGCCTGCCCTCCTTCGGTCGCGGAACGGCAGCAGGCCATCATGATTTCGAAGCCCTTGTAGGCGCTGTCGAAATTGCAGGGATGGATCTTCTTGTCATCCAGCCAATCCGCCATGTCCTGAATGTAGGGAGGCATGTCCTGGTCGTAATTCATGGCGCCTTCGCCGCTCTGGCATCCGCCGCTCTTGGTCACCGCGCGCCAGCCGCCATTGGTCAACACCTCGGCAAAGCCCTCCGTGCCCTGCGCTCCCATCCGGCATTTGCCCCACCACTTGGCCACCTCGGGCTGGTCGGGCGCGCCCGCTCCGGCCTCATAATAGCCGCGCACGCCGTTGGCGTACTGCACCACCGCCGAGATGTAATCGGGCGACGGATGATTGTCCGCCAGTTTGCCGCGGCCGGCCGCCTGGGCCATCGCCCATTGGGCCTCGGCAAAGCCGTTGTACCAGCGGGTATAATCAATAAGATGGCTCATCATGTGGGTCATCCATCCGGTGGACGTGCCATAAACCGTATGAATCCGCCCCAGCGCGCCGCTGGCGATGATCTCCGCCACTTTCCGGTAATGAACGCCATAGCGATGCTGATGGCTCACCACCGTCTTGATGCCCGTGCCCTTGAGCATGTCGCGCACCTGCATGCCTTCGGCCGTGGTCAGCGCCACCGGCTTTTCAAAGGCAAGCATCTTGACCTTCGCCTCGACGCCGATCTTGATCATCGGGAGACGCAGGCTGGGCAGGGTGCAAAAACAAAAGACATCGGGCTTGACCTCCTTGACCAGCTCGGCGGCGTTGGTGCTGATCTTGGGATTGCCCAGTTTGGGCGCCGCAGCTTCCAGCCGGGCCTTGTCGATGTCGCAAATCCCCGCGACCTCAAACCGGCCGTTGGCGTGAAAGGTGGTTCCATGATGCATGCCGCGCTTGCCCATGCCAACAATGACAACTTTGTAACGATTCGCCATAAAAACTCCAAAAAAAGGGGAACCGGCGGGATGAAGCCCAACCGGTTCCCCAAGTTGATACAATGATTCGGGTTCTACCGATCAGGCCTTCTTGTCCCACTCCATGACCTTGGCGATCACGTAGTCCACTTCCTCGGCCGTCAATTCAGGGAACATCGGCAACGACACGCAGGTCGCGGCGTTGCGCTCGGCGTTCTCCATCGAACCGACGATCCGGGCGCCTTTGCCCCACGGATAACCAGCCTGCTTGTGGATGGCGATCGAGTAGTGCGTCTTGGCATCCACCCCGTTGTCCACCAGGAACTTGACCAACTGGTCGCGTTGCTCGGGCTTTTTGGTTTCGATCACATAAAGATGAAACACATGCCGGTAGCCGGGAGTCTCGTACGGAAGCGTGAAGCTCTTGGCGCCCTTGAATCCGGCGGTGTAACGGGCCGCCCACTTGCGGCGCTGGTCGTTCCCGGCGTGGATATGCTTCATCTTGGCGCTCAGGATTCCGGCGTGCAGATCGTCCAGACGGCTGTTGAAGCCGAAGCTGTGCACATTGCGCGCGTTGGAACCGTGGTTGTGCAACATGCGAACCTTTTTGTCGATCTCGGGATTGTTCGTCACAATCGCGCCGCTGTCGCCGAAGGTGCCGAGATTCTTCTGAATGATGAAGCTGGTCGTGGCCGCTTCGCTCAACTCGCCGATCTTGAAGCCGTCGCCGGCGGCGTCAAACGCCTGGGCGTTGTCTTCGACAATCATCAGCTTGTGCTTGTCGGCAATCTTGCGGATGGCCTTCATGTCCGCGCACTGGCCGTACAGGTGCACCGGAATGATGGCTTTGGTCTTGGGCGTGATGGCCGCCTCGATCTTGGCGGGATCAATGCACTTGGTCTTGGGATCGCAGTCCACAAAAACCGCCGTGGCGCCGGCGATCCAGATCGCTTCCGCAGTCGCAAAGAAAGTGTTGGGATGGGTGATGACTTCATCGCCGGCTCCAATGCCGAGGGCCATCAACACCAGCCAGATCGCATCGGTTCCATTGCCCACGCCAATCGCGTGCTTGGTTCCGGAAAACTCCGCCAATTCCTTCTCAAACTGTTTGAGCATCGGTCCCTGAACGTATCCGCCGCTCATCAGAACCTTCTGGATGTTGGCATCAATCTCCGCCTTGATATTCTGATACTGGCGGACGTGTCCGTAGAATCCTACTTTCATATGTGTGTGTCTCCTCTGGTTAAGGTTGAACCGACTTCATTATGGTCTGCAAACCAACTTGTAAAGAAAAACCTCTGCGCAAAAACAATGAAACAGTTTGCGCAACAACCGGACGGTTCCCTCCTTGACACCCCCCCGCGGACATCCCAAAAATCAAATCTCAACCCTCCCCCCGCCCCTTATGAAAAATCCCTTCCTGAAAACCGTCTTCCATGTCATTCGTCCCGCCTTGTGCCTTTTCGCCCTTCTCGCCTGCCATTCCCTCGCCGCCGGCGATTTCATCGTGTTGGAGACAGAGCCGGAAGGCGGCGCCAAGGCGGTGGAGGGAGACCCGGCCGCCGCCGGCAAAACGTTCTCTCCCATGTCCACCTTCAAGATCATCATCGCCTGGGCCGCCCTTGAAACCGGAACCGCCACCCCCGCCACCACGCA
Source organism: Verrucomicrobiia bacterium (assembly GCA_028687435.1). Taxonomy (GTDB): domain Bacteria; phylum Verrucomicrobiota; class Verrucomicrobiia; order JABWAM01; family JABWAM01; genus JAQUAF01. The sequence continues at coordinate 157,852 of JAQUAF010000004.1, forward strand.
TCGTTGCACGGACCGGTTCATCCCCGGCGCCCCGCGCGACCTGACCATGGCCAATGCCTTGTTCTTCTCCAGCAACCAGTATTTTGTCTGGTTGACAAAAAAAATGGGCGCCAATACCGTCGCCAGTTTTTTAAACCGCAGCGAACTTCTCGGCCATGACACCCCGGAAAACTGGCTCGCCGAGGGGCTGGATTCCGTCGTCCATGCGGGCAATCTTCAAGTCAGCCCCAACCAGCAACACGCCTTCATTTTGCGCGTGATGAAAGGACAACTCGCCTCCAGCCAAAAAATCCAATCCCAACTGCTCGAATGCATGGTCTGGCCCTCCGGGGAAAAAGACATCCTGCTCTATGGCAAAACCGGCTCATCAACCGGCCTGGCGTGGTTCAACGGATTCGGCGGTAAAAAAGACCAATTCAAAGCGGTGACCGTGCTGTTGAAAGGCAAGGACGCCAATCGCGACCGGGCCATCCGCCATTTTTACGCCCGCTTCGGGCTCAAACCTCCCAATCTCTCTCCTGAGGCTCTCGCAAAACAACGAAGCTTGATAAACTATTTCGAAAGATCTGCGCTCCATCCCTGCACCTGCGAAGCCCATCGGCGGCCATGCTTCTTTCTGAATTCCTCCGCCTTTTCTTCGCACGATTTAAAAAATCCCATCCACTCATCCCGCGTTCGGGGAGGTTGGGAGCGCTCCACATAAGCAACAAGCCATGCCAACCCCAAAAAACTGATCTGTCGGGCCTCATCCTTGGAAACATGTTGATCCAACCATGCGCTGGCCCGTGGATACCGGCGCGGAAAATCCACCGGCATCCGGCGGGTGAGTGGAATCTCGTAGGTCACCTCTCGTCCGTTGCAGGCAAACAGGCTCAAAGGCGCAAGTTTTTCGCCCCAGCCGGGCAATCCCCCCAAGGAAGCGGCATAACAACAATCCACCAATACCGCCCGGTTCGAGACGATGCCTTCGCTCAAATTCCCAAGCCAATCACTCCATCGGCCCCGCTGGCCATCGACAAACTCCCATCCACCCTGCGGCGATTGGTAGGATGCAAGATAGAGAATGCCACCCTGTGCGCCGCAGACTCCGGACATATCCTTTAAAAATTGAGCGAATGACCCGGGCGTTCCGTCCTCCAATGTCCGTCCCACCTTCAAACCCGGGTACCATTCGCGCAGGGTTTCTCTCACAACCTTTTCCGTGGTCAGCCACCCCGTCAGGGGAGGATACTGGGTATAACGGGCGTTGACAAAACTATCATAGGTCATCTCCGTTTTCTCTTCCTGCCGCGCGGCATCCTGCCCTCCCGCCAGGGAGGCGAAAAACATTCCCAATCCAAAAATCAAAAATTTCAAGGTCATGTCCAAACGCTAAACAGCCCGCCGCCCGGTCGCAATCCAATTGGCGGGCCCAAACCAATTTTTTGGCTTGCCGGAACAATGACTAACGGGAAAACTGGAGGCTATGGTTAATTTTCTACGTTTCTCCATCATCCCGCAGCTCCCCCCCCAGTTGGAACCCCTCCGTGAACTTGCCTTCAACCTGTGGTTCAGTTGGGAACCCGAGGCTGTGGCCCTTTTCAAGGCGGTGGATCCCGACCTCTGGGAAAAATGTTATCACAACCCGGTCAAACTCCTCCAACGGGTTCGTCAGGCGCGGCTGACCGAACTCGCCACCGACGATCCTTTCCTCCGGCGGCTCAGCCAGATCATCCAGCGGCTGCGTCAATACATGGGCGCCAAAGACACTTGGTACGCTAAAAACCGTCCGGGGTCGCTGCCGGGTCCAATCGCCTATTTTTCCGCGGAATTCGGCTTTCATGAATCCATCCCTGACTATTCAGGCGGTCTGGGCATCCTGGCGGGCGACCATTGCAAGGCGGCCAGCGATCTCGGCCTTCCCTTTGTTGCGATCGGTCTTCTTTACCGCTGCGGCTATTTCATCCAGCACCTGAACAAGGAAGGATGGCAGGAGGCCATCCCCATGAATCTCAGCTTCAACGAGCTTCCCATTACCGAAGCCCGGCGCGCCGATGGAACCCCCATCACCACGCAGGTCACCATTCTTGACCGCCCCGTCACCATCCGCATCTGGGAGGTCAAGGTGGGACGGATCATCATGTACGCCCTGGACACCGATGTGCCGGAAAATCGCGAGGAGGATCGGGCCATCACCAGCGAACTCTACGGCGGCGACCTCGAAATGCGCATCCGCCAGGAAATCGTTCTCGGCATCGGCGGCGTCCGCGCCCTGAAAGCCCTCGGCATCAAACCCTCCGTCTTCCACATGAATGAGGGACACGCGGCTTTCCTCGGCATCGAGCGCATCCGGGATATCATGGCGGAGGACCATGTCGAGTTTTACACCGCCCAGCAGTCCGCCACAGTCTCCAATATCTTCACCACCCACACCCCTGTGCCGGCCGGCAACGACAGCTTCAGTCCGGACCTGATGAACCGCTACTTCGGCCACTACATCCGCGAACTCGGCATCGATATCGACGAGTTCATGAAATTCGGACGCCCTTGGCTGCACCAGCCCAATGAACCCTTCAGCATGACCATTCTCGGACTGCGCATGTCCCGCCGCTCCAATGGCGTAAGCGCGCGCCACGGCGAGGTTTCCCGAAAAATGTGGTTGAACGTCTGGCCGGGCGCGCCCGTCCAGGAAATCCCCATCATCAGCATCACCAACGGTGTCCACCTGCAAACCTGGCTGGCCAGCGAAATGCGAAACCTCTACGAAAAATATTTCGGCGCCGGCTGGCAGCAACGCATCAGCAACCCCGACCTCTGGCGCCGGGTCAGCGACATCCCCGACGAGGAACTCTGGCAGACCCACCTGGGGTTGAAAAAGAAACTCGTCGAATTCGTGCGCCGCCGCGTCAAGGCGCAGCGCATCCGCCAGGGCGAATCCCCCGACCGGATCCGCGCCGCCGACCACCTGCTCGATCCCGATGTGCTGACCATCGGCTTCGCACGGCGATTCGCCACCTACAAGCGCGCCACCCTGCTCTTCAAGGACATGCAACGCTTCAAGGCGCTGATCCACAACGCGGACCGCCCCATCCAGATCATCATGGCCGGCAAAGCCCACCCGCGCGACGACGCCGGAAAACGCTTCATCCAGCAAATCTTCAACCTCATGCACCAACCCGACTTCGAGGGCCGGGTGGTCTTCGTGGAGGATTACGACAGCAACGTGGCCCGTCACCTGGTGCAGGGCGTGGACATCTGGTTGAACAATCCCCTGCGCCCCTTGGAAGCCAGCGGCACCAGCGGCCAGAAAGTGGGGCCCAACGGCGGCGTCAACCTCAGCGTGCTCGACGGCTGGTGGATCGAATGCCACAATGGCAAAAATGGATGGGCCATCGGCCCCGATATCCCGGACAAGGCTGCCGATTACCAGGATGAGGTGGACTCCAGCGCCCTTTACAACATTCTCGAACAGCAGGCCGTCCCCCTCTATTACACCAAGCCGGATGGACGCCTGCCCTTGGCCTGGCTCAATCTCATGCGCGAATCCATCCGCTCCGTCTCGCCAGTCTTCAATACCTGGCGCATGGTGCAGGAGTACGCCGAAACCTTCTACATTCCCGCGGCGGCCGGCAAAACCCGCCTCATGGCCAGCAACTACAAGGAAGCGCGCGAACTGGCGGAATGGAAAAAGGATGTCCGCCGCGCATGGCCGCAGGTCGCCGTGCGGGAGATCGCATGCGATCATCCCCACCCCTTCGGCATCGTCGTGGGCGAAAAAATCTCCATCCGCGCCAAGGTTTTCCTGGGCGAAATCAACCCCGACAACGTGCTGGTGGAGGTTTATTACGGCGAGGCCAATGACGGCGAACTGAGCCAGCCCGCCACCAACTTCCTGGAAATGAAAAACCGCGACAGCGACGGCAGCTATTGGTACACCGGAACCATCGACGCCACCGAAAGCGGCGCCTACGGTTTCAATGTCCGTGTCCTGCCCACCCATCGCAACCTCAACCAAAAACACGAGTTGCGGCTGTTCGCCTGGGGCCAGGCTTGACGCCGGGGGAAAAAGCCCGCGCCCTGCGCGGCGCATTGCCGGACAACGGACTGTTCCAGGATAAATCCTGGCGCATGGCGGCTGATCCGCTCCCGCTTCCCGCCACCCTGCAAAACCAGATCAAATCGCTGGGACCGCGGTTGCTGGCCTTTTACAAGGCGTGCAATCTTCTCCATCGCCAAAGCGTGGAAGGCAGACAACCCGCATGGATCGTGCAATACCTTGACGCGGGCAAACCGCCGGCGGTCATCGCAATGGGACGGGAAAAGGCATGGAAAAACGACCTGCCCATCGTCATTCGCCCCGATTTGCTTTGGACTGAGGAAGGACTTGCTCTGACCGAATTGGATTCCGTCCCCGGAGGCATCGGCCTCACCGCCTGGCTGCAACAAGCCTATCAAATCATCGGCCACCCCGCCCCGGCGCCCGGCGTTGCGGACGGCTTCCGCCAAGCCCTGCTCTCCCTGTGCGCGGCGCCTCCCTGTCACATTGCAATCGTCGTTTCCGAAGAATCGCGCGATTATCGTCCTGAAATGGAATGGCTGGCCGCCCGCTATGCCGCCGCACAAGGAGAAAACCTTCTCTGGTCCATCGCCCGTCCCGAAGATCTGTCCTTTGCTCCGGATGGAACCGTGCTGTTGAATCAGCGTCCGGTTCATCTGCTCTACCGTTTCTTTGAGTTCTTCGACCTCCCCAACATTGCCCATGCCGAAAAGCTCATCGCTTCGGCGGCGGCCGGCAAAATCCGGATCACCCCTCCCTGCAAACCCCAGCTCGAGGAAAAACTCTGGATGGCGCTCTTCTGGTTCCCCCAACTCGCGGACTTCTGGCGCCGGGAACTCGGCGGCCGCTATTTTCGGGATCTTCAACAAATCATCCCCTTCACCTGGCTGCTGGACCCCAGCCCTCTTCCACCCCATGCCTCCATCCCGCGTCTCGACATCCATGACTGGAACCAACTCGCCCGCTTCTCCCAGAAACAGCGCGACCTGGTCCTGAAAATTTCCGGGTTCTCCGAAAAAGCCTGGGGCAGCCGCGGGGTTTTTATCGGCAGCGACATGCCCAGCCAGGAATGGGAAACCGCCGTCAAACAGGCGCTGGCTGATTTTCCGCATCATCCCCACATCCTTCAACCCCGCGCCAAAACCAAACTCGTCGAACATTCCTGGTACGATTTCGACCGAAACGAAATGATCCCCATGCGGGGACGCGTCCGCCTTTGCCCCTACTATTTTGCCGCCAGCCAGCATATCCAACTTGGCGGAACTCTCGCCACCCTCTGCCCCGCCGACAAAAAAGTCATCCACGGCATGCGCGACGCCATCCTGACTGTTTGCGGATAGGTTGTTGGAAAATTAACCCAACTTTCGCAATTCAAGGATATGCCTGATTATTTCGCGGCGGATGGAGTCAGAATCGCCTTTTTCCGCGTCGAAAGATTTCAGATATTTTTGCGCTTCCAGCGCCTGTTGTTTCTTTCCGGCATTTGCGGAGTTTTTGTTTTCTTCAATGGCTTTGAGCAGCGTGGAGAGATATCGGACATCGTCAATGCCTTCGCGATAACCTTCCCAGGCGATGGTATCAATCACGCCATCGACGGTGGGATAGGTGAAGTTGTGATCGCGGTAGTTTTTATGGTCGAAATCATTCCAGATGTTTCCCATGCTGGTTTGGTAGGCAAAGGTACAGGCGCCATCGTAACCATTTTGCCACAGCAGGAGCCCATAATTCCTGCGGTAAATCTCCGGGTTTTCAACCCCGGCTTGCGGATTGGCGTAACTCCATATTTGATGTCCCTTGGAATGCCATTGGGCGGCTTCGTCTTTTGAAAGGGGACCGGCGCAGATAAGCAAGTCCTGAATGTCGCCCATGAGTTTGAAGTTTTGCCCCCGCCCGCCCGCCACGAAAATTTTTCCGCCGGCCTGATGGACGACATCCCATGCCTCCCTTTGTTTTTTCAGATTGGCCTCCTTGGCCTCGTCCAGCGCATAAAAATACACCTCGGGGATTCGCCGTTTTTGGGCAAACTCAACGATGGTTTGAACCCTTTTGGCCAGGAGCGGCAATTGGTCCTTCGGGCAATTCCTGAAGTAATTGTAAACCCCCATTTCAAGATAATAGAGGGGGGTATTATTCATGCCGGAGGCCGCTTTGATCGCAAGATATTGATCGAGCAATTCCTCGTCGAAGTTCTGGTAGCAGACGATGTTGGATACCCCATGGGCAAATAGATTTTCAAATTCCGCCTTTAACTGTTTTTCATTTTTCAGGTCTTCGGTTATGGCGCCAACGCCGGTTTTGTCCAATTTCGCGCCATAATAAATGCTGGAGGTGAAAACCGGGGGGGCCAGCTGAAAGGGAAGCACCTCCAGGATTATTTTGATTTCATGAATTTCCGTATCATGATTTTTTAGTTTGATGGATCCTTGGTAGGTTCCCGCGGGGGTATCGTCCGGAACTTTGATGGTAACCCAAAACTGTTTGTTCTGTCCGGCGGGGATGGCTAACGGCAGGAGCGCCGGGCTATCCCGCACCGGCAATTCCGCGATGGTGGGATGTCCGCGTTTGTTTTGTTCATCGGGATTGCTGATCCAAACATATTCCTCTTTTCCGGCCCGGATGATCTTCAAGTAATTTTCCTGTTTTTCCGTGTCCACCCTGACCAGTGAATCGTCGTTAAGCAGGAGTTCGGGAACAAGGATTTTCCTGGTTTTTCTTTGTTGAATGTCGAACCATGCCGTGCCGGCCTGATACCAGCATTTGACGACTCTGATTCGCACGTTGGCGGCGCTTATTTTTGCGGTGGAACTTTGCAGGCCGTCTGATTCCAGACTCAGGGAGGATAATTCGGAAAAGGCGCTGATGACGAAACTCCCCGGTTGGTATTCGCCGGGGCAGGCGGTGATGGCCATTTTATTGTCCAGTGAACCGGGGACGAAGGTGTCCATGGGCAGTATTTTTCTTTCTGAAACCGGCTGAACCACGGTGCAGAGAAAATCCCGGATGTTGATTTCACGGGCTTCAAAAGCCCTTAAAATTTTATCGAATTGCAACAGGGACAGTTCCAGGGTTTGGAATTGATCCTGCCATTCGGATTCGATCAAGTTGGGGAAATTCGCGGCAAGTTGCGCGGACTTTTCCTTGAGCGCGGATAGTTTTGGCGCGAAAAGATGGCTGAAACGAAGCGCGTTGATATCCTTCCCCGCGCCCAGCTTGGCCAGTTTTTTTTCAAAGTTCGCCCGCTCCATTAACTCATTGAACGGACGCAAGTGTTTGCGGAAGCTTTCGCCGATGATTTTATTGTCGAGGACCGTCCGCTTGTGGATTTTAATCTCATCCATGACGCCATCGAAATAGTCTGATTGATAAACCCCGATTAACAAGTTGCTGGTTTTATTGCCGAAGCCATGGCCCAGCTCGGTTTCCTGTTTCAGATTTCCGTCAAGATAAAGCCTGAGCAGACCGTCTTTTTTGGCCATGCCCATCAGGTGATGCCATTGGCCAACCTCCATCATTTTCCCAAAAACCACGCTGGCGTTTTTATTTTGTCTGACGAAGAAATAAGGGAGGCTGTTGTCGCGCCAGGACGCGGTCAGATAATAACCGCTGGACGGGAAATACTTGTTCACAATGCCTCCGCCACGATGGGAGTTTAATTTGACCCAGCATTCGATGGTTATTTCGTCCTCAATGTCCAAGGAGGGAGGGTTGCCGCAATCAATGAAGGTGCTCCGGCCGTCGAAAGACAAGGCCTTTCCCTCCCTGCCCTCCACCCATTTGATTTCACCGCGGATTTGTCCGTCATGGCCATTGCCGCTTTGGTCCCTGGCGACACTTCCTTCGCCTTCGTCCAGCGGCCAATAGGCCGCCAGGTCTTCATCGCCTTGGGCGCGAAAACAGCAAAGAAGAGAAAAAATGACGATGAGGATGGGTTTCATGGACGGTGCGCCTGCTGTTTGGCAATGGTGATGGCGGATTATTTTACGGGAAACCAGAGGCCGCTTTTTTCCATGGCTTCCGCGGCGGAATGGCAACTGACATGTCCGTCGGCCCAAAGATAATTTCCACCGTTGGTATGGCGGGTGGCTTTAAGGCTAATATCGCCAGCCTGATAAATATAAAAAACCGCATAAGAGTCGGCGCCGCCTGCGCCGGCCCCAATCCAGGCGTCGTTGGTGTCCCCGGCCATGATGGTGCCGGCGGAGTCCGAAATTTCCGCGAGATTGACCCAAGGGGGATATCCGCCGCTGACGATGTCTCTCCAGCCCAGGCGCAGGTTCCAACCATAACCGCCGTAAAAACCATCGTTGCCGAAGCTTGAGTAACCGCAACTGGTGTTCTTTTGGCTTGGACAATGGAAAACACCCCGTTCGAGTGTGGATGCCGCGGTTGAATGGAGATTGAGGTGCGGCGCGATCAGTCCTTTCCAGGTGTGATTGCTGGGGGTATGAGCGGCCTGCGCATTTCCCGAATGGGGCAGCCAGCCGTCGTTTTCATTGGCGTACATTGTGGCGGCCAGATGAATTTGCCGCAGGTTGTTGACGCAACCGGCCTGCTTGGCTTTGTCACGCGCGGCGCTGAGCCCGGGCGTGAGCAGTGAAAAGAGAATTCCCAAAATCGCCATGACGACTAATAATTCAATGAGCGTGAAGGCAACGTATTTTTTGAAAAGGCCAGGCCGTTTCCGTTGCCAGGTTCCTCCTGTCGTCAAACCGTATTGTTTCGGAAAAATCATGCAAATCTCCGTTAACCCGACTTTCTCAGATCAGCCTCATTTTTTGCAGTAAATTTTTATAAGTTGTTGAGCCGCAATGGGTGATTTTTTAAAATCGGTTGTGTGGAGACCGCAGTCGTTTTGTTGATTTTCAATGACTTACGTAAAATCTGAGAAACTCGGGTTAAGTTGTTTTCTTGTTTGGACTATAACCGCCACCTGCACCATGTCAAGTTCATGGATTCATGGGGTGGACCGGATTGCCGAGGCCAAGTTGTCCCTCCAGCCATTTGGTCAGGAAGGCGTAAAATGGTTTTATCGCGTCATGTTTGGCGAGCGGGTCCTGGAATATTTCCTTGGGCGGGCGAATTTCGTTATAGGCTGAATAAACCGAGCTGGGGGGACAGGTGGTGTCGGCAAATCCCACGGAAACGATGGCCGGACATTCGATTTTGCGCGCAAAATTGACGGTGTCGAAATAAGCCGACATTTTCAGATAAGGCGCTTTTTCTTCAGCGGTGGCGCCGCGGATGAGCAGCGGCGGCCATCCCGCCTGGCGATCCGCCAGACTGCCTGACAGATCGCACAAGGCTGGCACGTTTGCCGCCACGGCGGTAATTCGCCGGTTCAACCCCGCCATGATCAACGAAAGCCCGCCCCCCTGGCTGCTGCCGCAGGCCGCCAGATGTTTGCCGTCAAAGTCCGGGCGTGAGGTGAGATATTCGATCGCCCGGTCGATTCCCAGAATGACCCGGCGAAAGTAGGCGCGGTGGCGGTCAGGCGCGCCAATGTACATGTACATGCAGGGAACCAGCCGGTTAATTTCCTCATAAAGTCTGATGCTTTCCTCGGGTGGCAGTCCGACCTCATAATTGTGGATGCCCAAGTGCAGGGCCAAAACGCCCTTGGCGCCCCATTCGCAGCCGCTGGGAATGCTGGGATTCTGGCCGGCGGGTTGCACGGTCAAATAAGCGGGGTAGGGTGGTTTTGCCTGTTTGGGAATGCTGAGAAATCCATGCAAACGCGTGTTGTCCAGATTGGCGAAACTAATCAAAAAACAATCCTGTTTTTCGTTGGAAAATTTGGACAGTGGCGACATTTTCATGTCCAGCGGGATTTTGGCCAGTTCGGCTCTGCCGTTATTCCAGAAGGCGTCGAAATCCTCCGGCATGACCGCCGTGGTTTTGATGCGGTCGGGTTCGAAACCGGCCGAGGCGCAGACCGTGTAAGTTTTTTTATTTTTTACATAACTTACAGCGCAACGCAGAAAACCGGGTTCCGTCAAGGCGCCCGTGACGCGGAGGGGGCTTTGAGCGAGCTTCAACGATTGGGTTTCAATGATTTTTCCGCCATCGAGAGAGAGCCGGACTGTCACAGGGCATTCATTGAACGGCTCTTCCGGGACATTGGCGGTAATTTGAAATCCGGCTCGTTCCCCGCAACGGTACAAAGCCTCGGGGCGGTCGGTTTTGACCGTCAGGATATTTTCTTTTGCCGGGTCGCGTTTGGCCGTGGCGTTTTCCCCGGAAGCAAGTTGATCCAAAACCTTGAGGATCCGGATCCTGGCCTGGTCTGCCGCCAGCCGGTTTTTGTCAGACGCCCAACGCACCACATCCCAATCAAATTGTCCCGCCACCTCGGTGGGCAGGACCTGCAACAATTGCTTCGCCTTCCGCAAGGCGTCGGAGGTAATTCCTTTCTTCCCCAGTTCTTCGACCCGGGTCGAAAGCATCTGGAGATATTCGTAGTCCTCAACCCCTTCCCGGATGGCCTCCCAATGTTTGCCGGCGGTCACCGTATCCGCCGTGGTGTAACTGACGCCATAGCTTTCTTCCGGTGTGGCGAATTCGTTCCAGGCGGCGCAGTTTTCGGTTCGATAATAGTTCCAATAATTCCAAAATCCCATCCCTTCCGCGCCATCGCGCCAGCAATGCCATGCCTGCAGGCGATGATAGTAATAAGGATCAAACAAACGCGAAGGCCCGTAGGAGCTGTAGAGCCAGAATCGCCTGGATTTGTTTTTTTCCGCCGCCGCCGCCTCCCGGACAACCGCGGTGATTCCGCCGACGTCCGGCAAGCTTGGACAGAGAATGTCATGAACGCCGATCATTTCCTTGAAAGCCGCGGTGGAATTTTTGAATGAGGAGGCGTCGGTGAAAAGCAGCATTTGGGGCGCGCCCGCCTTGATGGCCTTGCCCCAAACAGTGTTTATTTTGCAATGCTCATCCTTTGACGGTTCATCGTAAAGATGCATGGCGATCTGTTCCGGTTTGACGCCGCGGGTTTGGGCATGCTTCGCAAAGGCCGCCGCCCATTGCCCCACCATGCGCTCGAATCTTGGCGTGCCCATCGGTTCCCCGCAAAAATCCTTCAACATGTTGCCGGTGTAAATATGAAAACGCCGGACGCCTTTCCATCTGGCGGCCCAATCATCAAACCCCCCGGTTCGCAGGGGTTTGACCAGATTCCCTTCCGTGTCAAAATCTCCTTTCTCCGGCCAGCAGGCGCTTTTCCGTTGGCCATACGCCGTATCCACAAAGTGCTCCCGCATGTCCTTGATGGCCAGGGGGACATTTTGCTCCGTGGCGCTTTTAAAACTGAAAGGCCGGTCGGTATAATCCCACATCGTCAGCGACAACCGTGGCTGGTCGGGAAAACGAAAGGGATGCAAAACAAAATTCAGCGGTATTTTTAATAAGTGCCGCTGATTGCCGCTTGCCAGCAGGAAACCTTGATGGCTGCCCGCCTTGATCCCCCGCGGGTTGAAGGTCAACCATAGCTGCCGGGTCATGCCGGACGGGATGATGACCCGGTATCCTTTCCCGCTCTTGCCCGCCGCCACCAACGGGTCGGCGATCATCTTGCCTTCCTGGGCGCCAACAAATTCGACCTGCTGAACGGTAAGATAGTCCGGAGCGGTTCCGCCAGGCAGGCCGTCGAATGAAATTTCCAAATCGAGGTCTTCCGCGCCGGCATTGGTCAAATTGACAGCTTCCGCGCGATATTCATAATCCATCATTTCCATGACCAGGGAGGGCGGTTCGGGGGGCGGCGCGGACGGTGTTTCCATGGCCTCCAGCGGATCCCAGCGATTTTTATGCCAGACCATAAGCGGTGGATATTTTTTTAACCGCAAAATTTCCGCATGAATCCGCAGGATGTCCCGATGGATGTCATTCAATGGCGTGATGGCGCGGGTTTCGTCGGTCAGGCACTGGAATTCCATTGCATCCGTCCTTGCCTTGAGTTGCGCCAGTTTTTCTGACAGACGTGTTTTTTCCTCCACGGGCAAATCCGCGGCGGCACGGCGAAGGTGATCAAGGTCTTTCAACAGGACACCGGACACATTGTCGCGAACGGTCGAATTTTTCAGATATTCCTTCACCGCGCCCGTTTTTTTGCCCGCAGCAGGTTTTTCGAGCAAGGCATCAGGTCCGCGAAACACCTCGACTTCATCGCAAAAGAAAAACTTGGGACTTTGTTCGGCAAAACAAACATAGCGGCCCCTGGTGTCCAGCCGGACGGAATAGCGGTGGCAAACCTGGCGCTGTTTGTTCCCGAAAGGCGCCAGCTCCGGCGGCAATTCCTCGGGCCACGTGGGGTTGATCATCTCGCCGGCAAGGAAAAATTCCTTCCCGTCTTCGCTCACAAAAACCTTGATGGACCGGGGCCAACGCACATTGCGGAGCCCGTCAAAAGCCGTTCGAAAAGTTGCTTCGCCAAGGGGCTCGACCTTCCCCAAATCCACGGTGATCAGCGCTTGCGAAACATTTTTCCAGCCAACGGTTGTTTTCTGACCCCAAAACATTTCCGCCCCATTGTAAATCACGCCATCCGTGAGCTGGCGCAAATCATCGGCGTCAAGACATAACCCGTAATTGGGCGCGGGATCGAGCGTATAAGGCTTTCCTTTCGCCAGGTTGACGTCCGCGGCGGATGATTTTTCCCGGGCAATGATGGGGTTGGCGGCTTTGGTTTCGGCAGTTGCCGTTTCGGCGCAAACACCGGATGACAATCTCAAAACCATGATTAGCGCGATCACTAATTCCAGGATTTTTATTGTTTGTTCAACCAACAGCACATGTTTTTTTGGAATGCGGAGAGTTTTAGCCGCGCATGGGCCTTTTCCTTTGTCATTTTTTGAAATCATGATTTTTCCTTGGTGTTTTTTGCTTTTTACCAGGTGAATTCCGCTGTTTCGATCAGACCCGGGTGGAGAATTTCAGGCATCCGGTTATACCATGCTGTGGCAATCAATCCGGCCGACCTGGCTTCGATGCAGCGTTCCGCAAAGCTGTGGATATTTTCACCGTAGCGCGGAAAGTCCGGCAATTTATGCCATGACGAACGGTTTCCCGAACAGGTTGGCGCGCCGATCACTTTCCGGCCTTTTGCCTGGTAATATTCAAGATAGGGAAATGGACGCACAAATTTCGGAAACTGTCCGCCGAGATATGGACCATAAACTTTGATGAAGCTGGCGGTAAGATCTTCTTCAAGTCGCACCGGTTGTCCATAGGCTTCCAAAACCCGGGCGGTGACGGTCGGAAGTTCATTCCGCCATTCGGTCTGCCAGCGTGCGTCATACACGATATGGGATTTGTTCGCCCGGTCATGGCGCGCCACCAACAGCGGGTTGTCAAGGCTGGTGGTCCAGTAGTCCCAATACATGATCCAGGCGCCGGGATGCAAATGTTCCAGCGCGTCAGGATGGGCGCAAAGGATGTCATCCCAGAGGATCGGTGTCAGGCCCTTTCGGCAGAGCCACTCGCAGATGCGGTTGGTATGAGTGGCATAGAGCACTCCTTTGCTGGTTTTTTGCATCTCCATTTTGCAGCGCGGGCAATGGCCAAGCTGCCGGGCTTCGTCCGCCCCGATATGCATGAAACGGCTATTGCCGAACATTTGGAGCATGTCCTCCGCAAGTTCAGTGAAGATTTGGAAGGATTTTTCGTTGGTGGGGCACATTTGGGCGCGATGTTGATCTTCCTCGCGAACCTCCGCGTATGCATCGTGTTTCAGCAGATATTCAAGATGTCCCAGCGATTGCAGCAGCGGGATGATTTCCATGCCTTGTTCCCGCGCCTGCGTCACCAGCGCCGTTATTTCCGCGCGGGTCAGGGCGGATGGCGAGGCCACGATGCGGTGCCGGCCCGCAAACGGAAAGCGGTCGCCGAATTCCATGAGAAGGGTGTTGAGCTTGAGCCGCGCGGCGGTGGCAATGAGGTTTTGCGCCTCGACAAAACCCATTTGCCGGAAACAGCGGAACATCAAGTGCATGCCGCGGATGGGCAATCGCGGCCAGTCGTGGATGTGGCACGCCGGCAGATGGGGGCCATCCTGAAGCTGGATCAAGGTGGCGTATGCCCGCTGGAAACCTTGCGGTGTTGAGGCCGCGATGGCCATCCCGGCGGCGTCAATATCGATCCGGTATTCCTCCTCGCCAAGATTTTCCTTCCTGGCAAGCGAGAGGTTTTTCGAACGCTCATCATCCGCCACTCCCAGAACGGTCTGGAATTTTGACTTGATGCGATCAAGGCCGGAACGATCCTTTATTCCCCAGGTTTCATCAATCCTCACCATTTCATCATGAAAAACCGCTTCCTTGCATGATGGTAGAATTTCGAATTTATTCATATTTTTCCAGTGAACAGCATTATGGGGTGCGCTTTATTTCAATTCCAACGTTCTTGGAATATTTGGCAGAATGTTTTTTTGCGCATGCCGCCAGGGGGGTTAGTTTTCAACGGCTGCTTCGGTCTTCATCCTTGACAAAAGATCCAGGACTTGAAGCCTGATATTATCGGCCAGTGTTCTGTCCTTGTCATATTCTCCATAAATCAAGGGGTATTCGTAATCTTTCGCGACAAGGGATGCCGAGTCCAACAGGCTTTCCGCGCGCGACATGGTTATGCCCCGCTTCTTTTTTAGCGTTTCAAGTTCGGTTTCGAGCATTTTCAAGCACTCATAATCCTCCACACCTTCGCGCACCGCCTCCCATCTTTTGCTGCTCACCATCGCCCCCTCCGCCAGGTACACCATTCCCCAATGATAGGTGCTGTCGCCAAAGCCGTCCCAATCGCTGTCACTTTCATTTTGATGATGACTCAGGTAAGCCCAGTATCCCATGCCGGAACACTTATTGGCCCAACAGTGCCAGGCCTGCAGGCGGTAGGCGTAGTAAGGATCCAACAAAGACGCGGTGCGATCGGATGCGGTATAAAAAAACGCCGTTTTTTTATTGCCTTGAATATGGTAAATATTTTCCCGGATTTTTTTGCAGGCGGGCAGATGCGGGCAGATGATATCGGTTGTTTTAAGCATTTCCATAAACGCAGGGGAAATGGTTTTTGAACTGCTGGCATTTTCCCAGGTTGGATCGGACCAGCATTTTATCCCGGAATTCGCCTTTTTCATGGCGATATTCCATTTGGCGATGGCATCGAATAATTCATCATTTCGCGGCTCATCGAGGACATGAAAGATCAATTGATCCGGATGAATGCCCAGTTTTTTGGCGTGCGCAACAAAAGCGTCCAGCCATTGTTTGACCATTTTATCAAACCTCCCGGTCCCCGGATTTTCTCCACAAAAGGAGATGTCCTTTTTGGACCTTTCCAGATAAAACCAATAATATTGGGCATGATGGCCCCATCTTTTTATCCATTCATCAAGGGCCGCGGTGTTTAATGGGGCAATAAGATTTCCCTCTTTATCAAATGCTTCCTTCGCAGGCAGGCAACTGGAACTTCTGGCGCAGGGGATGTTCACCAAATGCCGGCCCATGTCCTCGATTGCCAGATTGACATTGGTGTCGTTGATGGCTTTGTTTGCGTAGGGCTGGTCAATGTAATCAAATACCATCAGAGATAAGGATGGCTTTGGGGGAAAATCGAACGGATATATTTTCAAGTTTAATGGCAATTTTACTTGAGAGTACCGAATTCTGGACTACTCCTTCAGTGATTTTTTAGCTTCCTCAACTTCCAGTCTGGAGAGCGTCAGGGCGAGGTCGATCCATTTTTGGGTCAACATTTTGAATCGTTTGA